>JAZUSC010000040.1:0-48097 GCA_045606505.1 Oscillospiraceae bacterium | reverse complement strand
TTCGGCACTGGTCGTTTTCAGAGCCAATGGGAGTGGTTATTCACAACGACAATCCGCTGGCTAAGCTAGTGAAAATACGCAAGAGAGATCTGATGGATTCTTCTTTCATCAATTATGTTCCTTACGAGGATATTGTGCAGTATTATTGTCGCAGGGAGGATTTTCATCCTAATAATATTATCTGCGTGGACTCGAAATCCGTTCTGCTTGATTTGATGAAAAGAAATATGGGTGTATCTTTCTTGCCGAACAATAGCTGGCAACAGTATTTCGGTGATGAGCTGGTTTTCAAGAATGTCGCTGATCTGCCGATGGAGCGTGAGTTGTACCTTTCTGCTCGTAATACTTGGTGCAGGAATGACGAGGAGTTCAGGTGTCTTGAGATCTTACAGGATTATTTCAATGAGGTGCTGAGGATATAGGGTAGGGGATATATAGAATGCCGCATTAGATGATATGTGCTGTCATCTATATGCGGCATTTGTTCTGTTATTATGAATAGGCAGGAATAGTGTTGTGAACAACACTACCTGATACCGCACCGCCAAAGGCGTTGCGGGGTATGAACTACGGATATTGAGTATGATTTTTTATGATAAAAACATTATGGTTATTCATTGGCTTTGTGTTCTTTTACAGCTATATGTCAGATGTAATAATTAGAAACACATATAACTGAAGTAATCTAATATCAATCTTTTCATATATTGCGTTTTTTGTGTTTAGATGTTATACTAATAGCGAGGAACTATAAAGAAACGAGGAAAAGATATGATTTCTGCAGCTTTGGCTATTCTTGAAACAGATGAACAACGTAACGAATTATCAGAGATTTACGAGCGTAATGTGTTAAATTTTTACAAAATTGCGTTTCAACACCTTCACAATAAACATAATGCCGAAGATGCTATACAAGACGCTTTTATGGCTATTGCCAATAATCCTGATGCTTTTTTTAGTATCCAGAATGATAAAAGGATACCATATATCAATGCGATTATTCGGAATACTTCCCGTAAAATATGGAACAAGAAAAATTTAACAGAGGAATGTGAAACTGAACTTGACGATAACCTTATTGATGATAGTATATGTCTTGACGAAATTATTGTAAGTGAATGTTCCTGTGAGGAAATATATAATTTTATAGATACATTCCCTGATACCACTAAGACAGCTATATATTTCAGAATACACCTTGATATGAAATATTCGGATATTGCTAAAGTTCTTGGCATATCAGAAGAAGCAGCAAAAAAAAGAGTTGAGCGTGCAATGCTCAAAATCAAAAAGTATATGGAGGACTATGCCAATGATTAAGAATTATACAATGAATGAGATTATAGTTGGCTATTTTGATAAACAATTCGCAGCAACCGATGAAGTCCCTCAGCCGAAATTTTCATTTCATCACAGGAGAGTTATGAAAAGGATTTTTAAGCTATTTGCACACAATAAGAGGAAAATGTTCGATGACAGTGCGAACGAGGATTATAAAAACTTATTGCGGCACAAGCGACTGTCGTTCCGAAAGAGGTTGATTATAGTGTCATTGATTATTGTGTGCCTTGCTATGATGACAGGATTTGTAATAATGTATATATCACAAAGTTTCAATGGTACTGTATATCAGGATAACACCCATTTGTTTGCAGTTGATACTGCAAACAGTCCGGATACAATAGAGAAAGCCTATAGCCTTTCGTTTGTGCCCGAAGGATTTGAGCTTTGCGAGTATGATGCTAATGATATTTATGTGTATTCTTTGTATAGAAACAGAGAAAATCAAAGGCTGATACTCCAGCAAACTGTAAAAAGCCAATTTCATCCACATATCAATACTGAAGGATATGATTTACAAGAAGCCAGTGTTGATGGATGTAACGCTGTCTATATTGAATATATCACCGACCAGGGTGTTAGTTCAATGGTGATTTGGGATAATGAAGATTACATCATTAAACTTTCGGGTGATTTTAACAAATGCGAGATACTTGATTTGGCAATTTATAACGAAAAACAAGGTTTTTAAAACTTCTTTTAAAAAATATGTCCCTTTTTTACTTTCAAAAGCAACTAAATATATAGAAGGATAAAAACTTCGAGTACTATAATGGAAGGGAGGGGATATTAATGAAACTAAGAAAAATACTTGCCGCATTTGTATCAGTTGTTATGATGTGTCCAGTTGTAAGCGTTCCTGCTTTTGCTGCTGAAGAAACTCAAATTGTAACAGATTCGGTTTCTCCAGCTTATGAATACGCAACCAGCACTCAAAGCTATTTAACAATTACATCCTCAACTGCTGATTGCAAAAGTTTGTGCGAGGGAATGACAGGTGTTACTCAAATAACTGTTGAGCAAACGCTTGAAAAACACTGGGGATTATGGATATGGAATGAGGTTGACGGTGCGAATTGGTCAAAAACTGTCAATACGAATGCCATATCTCTATCTAACAGAAAATCAGGACTTGACAACGGCACTTATCGTGTGAAATCCGTTTTTACGCTGACAAGCTCAAGCGGCGAAACCGAAACTATCACTATTTATAGTGAAGAAGAGACAATTCCTTAAACCGTAAATTGTTTAATCAACCTACAGACTTTTACAGAAAGGAATGATAAATATGAGTTGTAAATTATTTAAGAAATGTATTTTTTCTCTCTCGCTAATGGTAGCTTTTGTAATTGCTACAATGAGACTTAATATTACTGCTTTCGCCGATGATACATACGCTGTTCCAATAGAAAATAATATTAGTTGGACTATAGCAGCTAACACTTCCCGAACAGGTACTGAGCAGCTTTATTTATGTGAAGGCGATATATTAAAATATAATGTTACTTTTACGCCTACCACAGGTTCAAATGTAAAATTCGGTTTAATAACACCATCGGGGACTTTTAGGTATGTTTCGCTTTCATCTGGTACTTGTTCGGCATCATTCAGTATTACTGAAGACGGCATACATAAGATACGGATAAGCAATGCTTCCGATATTTCGGTAAAAGTGAACGGTACTTATTTTACCGGTTGGCATTATATGTTTCATAATACTTCTTTATCAACTATAACAGAGGGCTTTCCGACATATTCTGACGGAACGCCTCATGATGGTGTTGATATTATTGGTGAGGAATTTGGCGATATTGCAAATAAACCTGTTTATGGCGTAAGTTCGGGAACAGTGATAACTAACGCGCGTTCTACGACAGCAGGTAATTATGTCAAGATACGTTTGAATAGTGGTTATTATGTGAGATATTTACATTTAAACGATCTATCACCTGTCAGCACACAGCAAGAGATTACATATAACACTTTAATTGGATATGTTGGAAGAACAGGTTCATGCTATCCAAAACCACATGAGAATAATTATTGTGACAATAGCTCAGATTGTGAGGCAACGTGGTATTGTGAAAAATGTGGCTACCATTTGCATTTTGATGTTAATTACAATAATGGCTATGTTCAGCCACTTGATTTCTTTCCCCATATTTCTTTTACACTTATATAAGGAGGTTCAACCATGAAAAAGATAGTAGTATCAATTGTTGTATGCATATTAACTTTATGCCTTGTATCATGTGCTCAACGCACGAATGAGGTATTGGAACAAACTGCACTTGAGTCCAGCAGTTCTACAGAAATAATGCCACCTCCGTTTGAAATAACTTATGGCGGCGGCGATACATCTAATTTTTATCAAATGTGTGTAGAAAAATTTGATAGTATACCCGCAGAACTTCAAAGATTAGTTCCTCAGGAAGAAGCAGAAGAATTCTACGCAAAGTTCTCTGTCGATAATCGTGAAACATCAATTGAAAAATGTTTAAATGTATATACATTTAAGGAGTATTTCAACATTTCTGATGAACAGTTTTCAGAGGTTATGCAAATAAACAATGATTTTTATACCACCATAGGAGAAACTGAACTAATTTTGACAGACGATGAAATACGAACTATTTGTGATAGTGATATCAAATCAATGTCGCAAATGTTCGTTTCGCCGTACTCAATATGTATAGATGACAAAATCTATACACCAAATTGGTTGTATTACTGTTCAGAAAAAGATTTTAACGATGCAAATATTCCCACAAGCAAAATAATTTCAATGGCAGACAAATATCCCGAATTATATCTCAGTGAAAAAGGTTCTGACGCCTTTGAGAAAAAACTTAGCGAATATACAGGTTTTGAAGTACGCATAGAAAGACCGACAAATTTGTGTGTTGATGAAGAAAACAATGCTCCAAAATACGACAAGGGTGTTGTGGATAACTCTGTGTATGTAGAAGTTAATGAGGGTGTTGAAAATCAGTAATACTTTTCCCAATTATAGAATTTTTTGTTAAGGAGATCGAACACTATGAAAAAGCTTTTAATTAGTATGTCAATAATGCTATCTGCTTTCGTCGCTTTATCCGGATGCTCAATAGAGGAAGAGCAGGACTCCAGCCAGAGTGGAGTTTCGGAAAGCCAATACACAACAGAAATAACCATTGATACCTCGGAAAACACAGATGTGCTTGATGAAAATTCAGAAATTCCAAGCGATAATACAGATGTTTCAGTTAACTGCGAAAAAGCTATAAAATACTCTAACCTTTCTATTGATGCAGAAGGGATACCGTTGAATGATTTAAAACAGGCTCAAAAGTCTTATCTTTTAGCTATGGATAACAATTGTTTTTATTTTTCCGCAGAGAGCGGTCCTTTTGTAACACAAATATCAAGTGTTGACAAGAATAATTTTTCTGTTGAACAGAATGTTTTGACATACAATTTTGATGTGGAATATGATTTATCCACAAGTAAACGAACATACTGTGGTCATTATGTTGCGTTTCCGTGTTCAGGATCTCCGAGTGACAAATGTGTAACTTTGCGTGCTTTAGTAGGTAAATCCGGTGAGCCGCAAAAATGTGTTTTAGAGCAGCCAACCAGTGCTATATCTGTATGTGTGTCCGAGCTTTCCGATGATGAAATAGTTTTTCTGTGCAGCGGAGAGAACAGAGGGATATTCATCATCTATAGATATACCTTTGGCGAGGAACAGGTACAGCTTATATTCACAGCAGAGCTGGAGGTGGAATCTCAAAACAGCAATCCATTAATAAGCTGCTGTAATGGTGATATTTACTTTATTTATAGATCTGCCGAAAACAAAATTGATTATTGTATAAAACAGCTTGATGCAGACGGAAATATATGTGACGAAATGCTTTTATCTCTGCCTGAACATTATGATACATCACTTGGTGAATTTACTGTAATGGAAAACAACTTTCTGATACGTTTTTTTCCAGATGATGACTTCGGTTATTTTCAGACCGTCCTCATCAACAGGAAAACAAACGAAATTTTCTCCGACAGCGGAGATAATAAACTCGGTGTGCGTTTTAATGATGGTATGGCAGACGGTAGGTATATAATATTCAGAGCGGGTTCAAAATTGGTATCCGAACATCCGATGATATGTGTTTTTGATGATTGGAACTCGGAGTTTAATTTCATCGAATTCACTGAAATTGATAGTTCAGAAATAATCAATACCGTTGCCAATGATGATGGAGATGTTGTGTTTTTTACTCATAAGGGTTCCGAAAGATTTGTAACGATGTATGAAAATGTAATTAACCTATATAATGCTTATTAAATTATTTTTATATGATTTTAAATAGAAAGGAAATGTAGATATGTGCAATAAATTATGTAAGAACTGGATTTCAATCTTCTCATTAATAATAGTTGTTGTAATTTCTGTCGTTGGATTTGAAGTCAATGCTTTTGCCGCTGATACATATGCTGTTCCACTAAAAAAAGAAATTAATTGGAATAATTAAGGGGAATTATCTTACAACTAGCAACACAATCCCCCCACAGTATTTTTTCCCAGAAGCGAATTTCATATGGTACCAAAGGAGGATACTTATGAGAAAATATTATGTGATTTTGGTCGTTGTTGGCATCATAATGCTTCTTTCATCTTGTTCGACTTCCGATATAAAAACCGCTTTCAAATCTGATATGGTCAAACACATTGAAATGCCAGAACCGTTTGACCAAACAAACAATGCTGGCGGTGATTCTCTTCATGATTATTATAGCAAATATGTTTTTAAATTCGGAAATATAAATTCGACCCTAATCAATCTTGTTGGTGAAAAAGAGGCTGAAGACTGGTTTGACGAGCATATTTCCAGTGAAAAATCTGGTACGGACACATCAGAAATGACAGTGCTAAAGTTTATAGAGCATTTTGATATTACAAAAGAGGAACTCACAAAAGCTGTTTCCGAGAGCAAATATCCTGATGGTTGGATAATTAATTTATCAGACATCGAGGTGATTTATTCCGAGGATGCGAATTTAATTAATCAGACATTTGTTAATGAATACGCATTGTTATACAATGGAGAAATCTATACTCCCGAGTGGTTTTATAATCATTCAATTGAAGAATATGCAAAGGAAGGGCTCCCGATAGAAAGTGTTAATGCATATATGGCAAAAATGAGTGATTTACCATTTACTGAAGAAGCACAAAAGGCTATTGTTGATAAGTCAACTAATTATAAACGATATTATGAAAACAATGTTGTAGAGGAACAGGAAATTGTTGTAACTACGACTTCGCCAGAGAATTATGGCGAAATATCAGTTTCTACAACAGCAGTAGAATAACAATATATGATTAATAGCAAATGCTGAAAACGGATGTTTTGCCTATATATCTACTGTTTGCATCGAAGAAATATGGATAGGTGGGTTATACTAATATACTTTTTAGGAGAAATGTTATGACAACAATGGATATAACCAGCCACAATCCGTATTTTAATCACGCCATAACCGAAAAGAAAGCAAAATACCAGAGTCAATGTGATGTAGATGCTGCTAATGCTGTTGGAGCGTCATTTTCAGACGCACTGTGCGATTCTGTTTCGCAGGCGGCGACACAATCGCTACCACTGTCGCAGATGATTTGAAGATTGGTGAAAATGTTCCCGAAAGGTGGTCTGAATATCACCTTTGGTCTGCAACACCTGATGGCTTTATTGCAGACGCAGGGGTAATTTCCAGCTTCAAGAAGACAATGTTCGAACGGTTTGGGATTGATGTGGACAACCGTAGTGTCTCATCATACGAAATCACTACTGAGCAGCAGGAGTGGCTTGCCTCCCGTTACGACCTCAACGCACTTGAAAATGCCGAGGTAAGCAGCATTGAGCATAATAACTTTTTGCTTGATCTTGTGTAATACAAAGTCAACACGAATTATGAAAATGAATATTATTTCTTCTCCTTTGGAGTGACAAAGCACAACCTCTCACCCAACACAAATACTTGTTCTTTTCGTCTGTCAGGTGGGGAGCCATAAAAGTCAAGCAGGAAACCGAAAGCGGCACTATCGAATCCGAGTCGTTTATTGTGACATACACCGAGGAAGGCTATGTCTGCACTTGGCTTGATACTGATGAGGATGGACTCCCTGATTATGCTGAGAAGATCTACGGAATAGACCCCGAAAATCCCGATACTGACAGCGATGGTCTGTCCGACTATGACGAGCTTTACACAGTAGGCACAAGTCCTCTGAAATACGATACCGACGAGGATGGAACAAACGATGCAGACAGCGACCTTGACAGCGATGGACTTACCAACGCACAGGAGCTGGAGCTTGGCACTTCCCCGTCCTCTGCGGACACAGACGGAGATACTCTGTCCGATTATGCGGAGCTTTACGAAACTGACACCGACCCTCTAAAAACTGACACAGACGGCGACACGCTCAGCGACAGTGACGATATTGCACTCGGGCTTGATCCTAACAATCCCGAGACCTTCGGTGTGCCTGATGCAGAGTACAAGGTTGAGCAGACTATCTCCGCCGACAGCGAGGTAATGGAGCGAGTAAACACCGATGAGGCTCCCTATGAGCTCTCGCTGGAGATTACTGCTTCGGGAAATGTTGGCACTAATTTAATCGCAGGCAACAGCATATACTCTACAATAACCGAAAGTGACGCGCGTCTTGGCGGTGCTGTGAGTCTCAGCTACTACGGCGGCGAGGTAGATAAAGTCAAGCTGATCTATGAGGTAGGCGATGACTACATCTCCAACGACGGCAGCGAATATGCGGCAAATTGTGTTGACTTGCAGGGTATAAAGAGGTATAATATATTCAGATACTTTGAAGATGTGAATATGCTCCTCCCCGTTGCGACAGAGTTCGATGTGGAGAATAACACTCTCTACGCTGAAACAGACGAACTTGGTACATACTGCGTGCTGGATATGGAGGTGCTGCTGGAGAATTTCGGCATTGCTCCCGACGGCACACAGATGAAAACAGTAATGGAAGAATACTATTCAGCCGCAGAGGTATCTGAAGTTTCTGTAACATATACTGAAACTGAAGATACTCTTGAATCCAATAACGCTATAGATTCAGATGCATATTTTATTACTTTTATTCTTGACATTCGTAGTGACAAGTTTACCTCGACACAGTTAAGGCTTATAAAAAATCAAGTTCGTGAGTTCGCTAGAACTGTGTATGTTGAGGAAAAAGATATAACAATTTGTCTGATGACACAGGATGTCTCTGAGTTTGACGGCAACAGCAGTGAAATAATTGGTATTTTTAAGTCGTATGATGAGATTGACGAAGCGTTAGGAGATATATCATTATCTGAAAAAATTGGATTGTTTGACGGATATTGCGTAGTTACCGATGCTTTATCATCTTATACTGATGCAATTGAAGTTGATGCATCTGAAAAAAATTATATTTTCAGTGTATACAGCCAAGAAAATGCTATTTTTGAGCAGAATATCGTTAATGATGTATATAATAGTGCCAAGGGCAACAATATCAATATAAGCATCATCTCTGAAAGCTCTGATGATTTCACAGGGTATCAAAAGCAGGTTACTGATGATACAAGCGGCATAATCATTAATAGTTTTACTGATTTTAGCGGAACTGTGTATGAACACATTTTTGGCGAAACATATGAGGAGAAATTTTTCCCCGAAGAGCCGCAGAGTGCCTTTGATGCAATTCTGCTCACAGGTTATGAGCGCATAACTCTTGACAGCATACTTTATCCCAATGGTGAAAACCCGACAGGTGTGGACTCCGATACTGATAAGGATACTCTTACCGATTGGGATGAGGTGGATGTTGAGCGTTGGGAAACTGCAGGCTTGATTACAATTGAAGATAATGGATATATTAATCTTCCTACTCTTCAGCAGTGTATGGACTATACAGAGCTTTCTTATGTTGAGGAAGGTCTGAATAGATTCTTAGGTGCATACAATGTCACTAATTTGTTAGGCGATATACGGGTACTTCCCATTTCTTCTGATCCTACTCATGCAGACAGCGATGGTGACGGCATTGCCGATGAATATGACCCTCATAAACTTTTGGCAATTGACATTGATACACCTTGTCTATACAATGATAATATCCACGGTGCTGAAAACCACATTCTTATATCCGATGGAACGGGAAACGCTTATATATGTGCAAATTGTGATATGGCTCCATTAGCTGCTCCTGAAACTGAAGACAGAGAAAACCTTTCCGATGATGATTATATGACCGTGCAGGTTTTATTGTCTATTTATAGATATTTTATCCAGATTCAAGATTATTCATCGGCGGACTCAATATATGCTTCTATTGATAAGATTAGATATTATAAAACATTAACAGGTAAGCAATATAGTTGTTCTGATCAAAAGGGTGATTATTATTCGCCTATTTTATACAAATTTATTGATAATGAAAATGATTATTATATTACTATTGATGTGCTAGATACAACCTACCACAACCGACATATAAACAACATTATGACTGCCACTTTTTTTGTAGGAGATATATTGTTGTTGTGCATACCAACAACTACATTGGCTAGTAAATTAATTTGTTCAGTTGCTGGCATTACATTTGCTTTTATAAAAGAAGCATATTATTCATATATAGACGAACGAGAGTTCTCTATACCAGTTTTCATTGAATCAATAATACCCACCGTAGTAGATATTCACTTTAAAGAAGGTTTTGTTTGTTCTTCACTTATGCTAAGTTCGTATATAAATAAGCTTGCAGTTAGTAATTTTACTGATAGCAATGACAGAACTGGTGCAATATATAAAGATTATTGCGTAGAAATAACTATCAAAGGTAATGCTGGAGAAAAAACATTTTCTTATAGTGCTAAGCAAATTGATCTTAATTCTGCACCATCGTTAAATGTATATAAAGCAAACGAATTGCCAGAGGATAACTTTTATTTGTCCAATACTGCTGTTGTGCTATACGAAATGAGAGAATGGTCTGAAATACAATATTTTTATAAAAACACTTTATTCTTCAGAGAATCTGATATGCAATATTATGATTATGAGCGCATATGGGGAATCGTTGGTTGTTATTATCAAAAAATGAATACTTCTGGTTATAAGTTCTACTGGGAGTGGTGGGACGAAAGGACGAATCAGCTTTATGAATCTCAACAATAAAATATGTCCGTATTGTGGCGAAAAACTTAATTTGGTTTCCCCAACAAAGAATGAACTTCCTTTACGTATGGCGGTATCAGCAAACGGTGTGGAATTTTGCGTTAAATCTGCATTTAGGTTTTGCAGTTATTCACATAAAATTCACAGATTAGAAAAAAACTATATAGAATCCCAAAAAAACTTCTTTGAAAAAAGCAAAATTGATGCATACCAAGGCACACTATTCACTAGGGGAAACGCACGTTTTCGATGTATAACAACAAAATATACTGACACACAAATACGAAAAGGTGGATTGCATTTATATAAAGAGTACTTAACTTTTTGTTGTGACAATTGCCATAACATATTAGCTGTAAATTGTAATCCGTGGAGAACTTTTGTGATTGTGGCATGGATTTTACCATTGATTGTTTGTTTCGGAGTTGTATTTTTCCTTCTGTTTCTTATAGGGGCATTATCATTGGATTTCCTAATTGCCTATTTAGCAGCAGTATCAGCTGTTTTAGGTGGGTATTTTTGCTGTACATTTTTTGTAACAAGATATTTTGAAAAAACAAAAAGCAATTTTGCTCCGATTGATGAATATGATTGTATAGTTAATTTACCTAAAATGATTTCGGTTAGAGGCATAGAACGAAAATACCGTCATAAAACCAATGTTTTTTCCACTGAGTATGAAGGCATATCATTTAATTTGTATTTGACCGAAATAGGAGAAAATGCCGAAAATATGTACATCTGTGGAGGTAAAGAAAAGCAGAACTCAGTTTTGTCGATTTTAAGCAACAAAATAAAACAATCAGAAACAAAAAAAATTGAGCTGAGTTTATACTTTGAAGGGAAATGTGCAGGAAATGTTGACGTATTTAAAGTGTACAATTGCAGCGATTATGAGAGAACACTGGATATTAACGTGCCTAAATTGAAGATAACGCAAACTTGGCGGTGTAATAAATGCGGTTATATCAATTCACGGAATGCATCAGAATGCAAATCCTGCGGCAAATACAGAAAGTAACAATGGAGGGGTTGTTGATTGCAAAAATACTGTTCACTCTGCAAGCAGCCGCTTGCAAATAACAACTGCATAGTCTGCGATAAGTGCGGCAAGTCAACTACGCCTATTGATATCTTTGACAAAATGGCGTCTGATAACTGCCTTGACAACAAGGAAAAGCGAATGCTGGAGTTCATCGGCATTTTAAACATCATTTGAAAAAAAGTATACACAATAATTGGAGGGCAACATGAAGAAGAATCTATTAGTTTTTGTGCTCATAATCACTTTCCTTTCCGGTTGTGAACGACATCCATCTACATTTGACGATCTGGATAAAAGCATTATAAATGATAGTGGGTCAAAGATTATTGATAAATATGTTGACTATGATGGATTTTCGTTCTATTACAATGAAGATACAAATACTTATTCTATACGAAGTTATTTAGGCGATTCGGTTAATGTTGTTGTACCGAATAATTATAATGATATTTCCGTTTCAACAATTTATGAATCAGCGTTCAGAAACGGTTTTGTATCTGTCGAGAGTATAGAATTACCTGAAAGTCTCATTGAATTTCCTGCCCTAACAGGACTATTCGATTTAAAAACTGTAAATATTCCTACAAGTATTTCGGTATTGCCTGAAAATGCTTTTTCAAACTGTACTTCACTTTTGAATATCGAAATCCCTGAGTCGGTAATAGTAATTGATGAGTTCTGCTTTGAAAGTTCAGGATTAAAACAAATTACGATTCCTAACAGTGTACAAGTTATAGGGAATAGAGCTTTTCAAAATTGTAAAAATCTTTTTTCTGTACAACTGCCAGAAGGGATAAATGAAATTTCACTAGAATTGTTTTCTGGGTGTACAAGTCTTGCGGAAATAACTATTCCTTCGAATGTTACAAAGATCGGCGAGAAAGCGTTTTATCGTTGTCAGTCATTAACAGATGTATATCTTCCAGATGGTTTGTCAGAATTTGATGGTGATAACAATAGGATTTATAAAACACCCGCTAAAATTCATATTACATCAAACTCTGTATTAAAGGATTTTGCCATCGCCGAAAACGAACGCTTAGGCGAAGAACGTTGGATAATCGAGTAAGAAGGTGTTATTATGCAAAAATACTGTTCATGGGTAAAATATTATGAAAAATCGTTTATTCCTGTAACAAGCGACTGAGAATTAGGGGTGATAATGTGTTAAGCAAGAATGAACGAATTTGCCCTTGTTGTGGCAAACAGCTAAATCTTATTGCTCCAAATAAAGAGTTGCTGCCAAATAGATTTGGTATTTCGAAAAATGGGATTCCGTTTTATTTGATTAGTGGTATTAGATATTTCCCGTATACAATATCACCTGAAAGTGTATCTGAATTCAATTCGTCAATTCTTTATAAATGCGGAAATATTGGTGAAGATTGGCTAAGAGATTTATATTGCTCTGATTTTCCTGATATCTCATTATTTGAATTTTATAAAACAAAAGATTTAGATATTAAGTTTTCAGATATATAATTAGGAGGATTATGATGAATATTGATAATAAACTGATTTATTGGTTATTTGTCCTAAAAAAAAGAACGGGATTGTTTATCTGGAAGAAGTCTATTGTAGGACTTGGCGATTTTATTAGTGGATTTTGCTTTGGTGTTGATTGTATAGAAAAGAGTTCGGAATATTGCTTTTTAAATTCGCTTAATCTATATATAAAAGAAAAATATAGGATTAGTGATTCAAATTCTATATATATACGTTTGTTGAATTTAGCAAACGAGAATGAAGAGAGAGCATTTGACCTGTTTTTCGAAGAGCTTGAAGCATATCTCAATGCAAGTGGTATTGAGATTCCCGAAATAAAATAGCTTTATTTTTCAAATCGATTTCAATAATCCAATAGAGGAAACTACGGAAAATGGCGTAGAAGAACCATTTAACCAAGTTTATAGGAGAGTCATGAACTACAAGGGGTATACCATTGAAGTGAGATTTAACAAATTAGAGCAAGGAAGAATTGCAATATCAGATGCTTTTGTACGGGGGTGAGTATTGGTTTGGATATTGAAAATAATAGTGTAATTAATTTAATTCGCAATACAGACTTTTACGGTGCATTAAAATATTTTGAGATATTAAGCAAAGAACAGCAAAGAGAGATTGTTATACGGGAAGCTTCATTAACCGATGACATAAGTATACTCGGCTTTGTAAACTTTTTGATTTCTCAAAACAATTGCTATTTTTATCATATGTTAGCATCTGAAGCATATATTCAAATGTGTTTTCTAGAGGGCGCATACAATGTAGCAATGTTTCATGCTTGTGAAATGCATAGATTAAACCCTAGTATAGAATCCAAAAAATTCTTGTTATCATTTTATGGTATACCCGAGCATTTGCTGCCACTAGAAAAAGCATTGCAAGTTGCAAGTGAAATTATAAAGATCGAACCAGATTACAAACCTGCTTTGGAAATACTGGATAAAAAGTTTGGCGATTACAGGAACTTATCGATATACTAAATATTGTAAGCATAATAAATTGCTTTTGACCATTGTGTATATCTGTGATGAATATCAATATGCTAATTAACAAATAGTGCTATTTATCTTACGGAAAATTTCAAAGCTATCAATTAATAATCTTATTCCCGAGGCTAACAACCTCGGGATTTTTCTTGCTTAAACAGCAAAACTTCACAGTCATTTGTCATACTTCACAAAAGCATTGACAATCCTGTCGGATAGTGGTATTATCGCACAAAGACTATCAGAAAACAATAGCTAGGAGCTGATGAACATAGCGGTAACAGCCTGTTACATCAGGATGCTGTTGTGCAAAAAGCACACTATCTCCGCATTCCTGTCATACCCGACGCTGTTCGAGCTTCTTGATGAAGTAATATACCCCTCGCAACCCGAGGCTGCCATAATCGGCAGTCTCGGGTATTTTTATATCCTTTTTTGTAAGGCACGACATTGCCGTTCTCCTCCAAAGTCTGATTATCCCACAAAACAAATCAGACTTTGGAGGAAATAATATGTCAGCAGAAAAATACTATCTTTATGTAAACGGCAAACCCATAGAGGTTACCGAAGAACTCTATACATACTATATGCGATCCGAATGGCGAAATCAGTATAGGGATGTTAAACTCAAAAACGGCAGAATCATCATTGACAACGACAACAACACAATGACATTCGAGGGCAGCAAGGAGGTGTCGCTGGACAGCCTCTTGGAGCAGGGAGCGCAGATTCCCGATGCAGCAGAGCCTTTTGACGAGGTGTATATCAGAAATGCGTGGCTGTATGAAGCACTTGACAAGCTGTCCATACGGGACAGATATATCATAACTCAATTATACTTCGAGCAGAAAACGGAAACTCAGCTTGCAAAAGAACTGGGCGTCAGTCAGGCATTTATCCATAAAAAGAAAACTAAAATTTTGGATAAATTGCACGAACTTTTAGAAAATTTGTAAAAGGGGGTTATAAAATGGCGTTCTAATTTCCTAATTAAGTGAGGGGGTAAAAATTCTTCCTCGCAGTTCCTTGAAAATTTAATAGCAGTATTTCAGATACTTTCCTCTGCATAGCCGCAAGGTTAAAGCGACAGGAGCACTCCGCCATAACAGAACACGGAATTCATACAGGACAAGCACGACGCTTAGTCGGAAGCCTATGAGCTGAATTTATAATCTTAGAAACGAATTCACAATCCGAGCGAATAAGAGTAGCTCCGAAAATCGGTGTGGCAGCCGATCCGCCATGATATATGCAGAGGGATAATGATACTTCCGCCTAGCCACAGCAGAAGATAATCCTTTGATGAAACACACAAAGAAACGCTGTGCAAATCACGCTTTACGATTTGCACGGCGGAGATTTGAATGTGTTTCCAAAGGATTTTCTTTGACGCAATGGGGGGCGGCTTTGTGAGAACCACATCGGGGTGAGATTCCCATGACGTTGTGCCAACAACGGTCTGAAATATTCCCTCGGGGAGCAGAAATGCTCTCCGCTTTAGCCGGGGAAGTCGGGGACAAATACGGCACAGAACAGGTTGATTTAAAACATCTAATATATATGCCGCAGCTCTGCAAGTCGGAACTGCGGCAGTTATACATAACATAAACAAACGAAAGGACATTTTTATGAGCAAAAAGAAAATCAGGCGGGGCGATGTGTTCCTTGCCGACTTGAATCCTGTCGTTGGAAGCGAGGAGGGCGGCAACCGTCCTGTCCTAATCGTTCAGAACAACACAGGAAACCGCAACAGCCGCACAACTATCGTGGCTCCTATCACAAGAAAGCTCACATCAAGCTATCTTCCCGTCCATGTCATAGTATCACCAAGTGTGACGGGGCTTCAGGAAACCTCAAGCGTTATGCTCGAGCAGATTCGTGTTATGGATAAGGAAAGGCTAAAGGAAAAGGTTGGACATCTTCCACCGTTCTTTATGACGCTTGTGGACAGAGCAATCCGTGTAAGCGTGGGACTGAAATCAGAATACAACTAAAAAAATGGAGGGAAAATATATGAACGAGGACGCAAAAATTGTCCTGAAGCTGCACCTTTGTAACAGCTTTATCGAAACACTCGCCGCAGAAAATCTCATAACCGAGCGACAGCGGGGCAAGCTCCGAGCCGTTGTCAAAAGACGAATAATGGCAGTTTGAACTCCGTTCCCTTTTAGTCGGAATTTGCATAAAAACCGTAGATATTTTCGTTGGGTTTGGTGATAGATATCGCCAAGCCCTTGTGGTATTGTATTGTGTTGAAAGGAGTGGTCGAATGGCAGAAATCAAAATCATACCTGCTCGTGACCGCAGCGAGGACATAATACGAACTGCGGCGTATGCAAGAGTATCCAGCGACAGCGAGGATCAGATAAACTCATACAATGCACAGATTCGATACTACACCGAAATGCTGAGTAGCAGTATAAATACGGTTTTTGTGGATATGTATGCTGACGAAGGAATTACAGGTACCTCTGCTGACAAGCGAGATGACTTCCTGCGGCTTATGAAGGACTGCCGCAGAGGACGGATTGACCGAGTGCTGACGAAATCCGTATCCCGCTTCGCACGAAACACAAAGGAATGCCTTGAAGCGGTGCGGGAGTTAAAAACGCTGGGTATCTCGGTGTACTTTGAAAAAGAGAATATCGACACAGGCGAGTTAAGCTCTGAAATGCTGCTGGCGTTACACAGCCAGTTTGCACAGGAAGAATCTGTATCCATCTCAAAAAATGTGCGGATGGGTTTCCGAAAAAGAATGAATGACGGAACTTATGTTCCGAGCGCAACACCCTACGGATATACCAGGAATGAAAACGGCGTCAGGGTAGACGAGGAAAAAGCAGAGATTGTCAGACGGATATTCAGAGATTACTTGAACGGCGACAGCGAATTCACCATAGCCAAGCGGTATGAGATAAACATAGCGACTGTGAAATATATGCTTGGAAATGAGAAATATATGGGCGATTCACTGTTCCATAAGTGGTACACAACGGATACGCTCCCTTTCAAATGCGTGAAAAATAACGGCGAAAGGGAAATGTACTATGTGCCTAAAACCCATCAGGCAATCATTTCAAGAGAAGAATACGAAATGGTACAGGAGCTGAAAAAGGAAAAGGGCAGACACCACCGAGGAAAAAAGACCGTAAGCTGTCCCTTGCGGAAAAGATATACTGCGGAGAATGCGGAACATTATTCAAACGTAAGGAACGTAAAGACAGAGTATGCTGGGTATGCCGAAATCACGACCAATCTTCAGATAATTGCTCAATACGGCAGATTGAGGAAACGGTGTTTCACACAGCTTTTATAACGATGTTCAATAAACTCGCCACCCATTATCAGGACATAATTACCCCAGCTTACCGCCAACTGCAAAAGCTGTCGTACATCGGTGAGCTTGCTAACACGCAGGTCGCGGAAATCCGCAAGGAGATCGCAGATCAAAAGGCTCAATGCCACCTACTCTCACAACTCAACGCACAAGGTGCTCTGGACTCGGTGTACTTCACAACACGCTCGCAGGAGCTTGACCGAAACCTTGTGCAGCTTCATAAACAGCTACACGCAATGCTGAACAGCGATGAGGACGAGGAACGGCTAGGTAAAATCAAGAAACTCATATCTGTGCTTGAAAGCTCCGAGCAGATAACAGAATTCGATGAGGAGAAATTCAGCGATATAGTAGAAAGAATAATCGTCCTCTCTGAAAAGGAAATACGCTTCGAGATAATCGGCGGCATAGCCTTTAACGAGTCGATACAAAGGAAAGGACGGTGATAATATGCTGAAGAACAGGAACATACCCTTCGGATACTGCATAACAAACGGCGAATATACTGTGAACGAGCAGGAAGCAGATGCAATACGGCAGATATTCGCCCGATACATAGGCGGTGACTCGCTGAAAACCATAGCCGCACAGATGACCATACCTTACAACACCTGCAAGACCGTCTGGAATAAGAATATGGTCAGCAGAGTACTGGAAAATCGCAGATACCTCGGTGCGAACGGATATCCCGCCATAATCTCGCAAGAGGACTTCGATACAGCCAATCAGATAAAGGCTACCCGATACATAAAGGGCGAAAGAAAAGAATCCTCGCCCCGAACAGAGCAAATACCTATCCGCACCATATACGAGCCAACCGAGGAGATTCAGAGGAAAACCAATGAGATCTCTCGACTACTCGATACGCCTGATGCAGATAAGGATGACATAATAAAACAGATATTCAGATGTGCGGAAATGAAATATGCCGCATTAAAGCCGATATACGACGGAGGTGATACGAATGCTTGAAGCTGCAATGCAGAGGTCGGTAGTAATAATCCCTGCTAAAACTAAAGAATCCTTGCAAATTACTGCAAAGCTGAAGGTGGCGGCATACTGCCGAGTGTCCACCGACCAAGAGGAACAGGAATCCAGCTATGAGGCACAGATAAGCTACTACACCGAAAAAATAGGAAAAAATCCCGACTGGACAATGGTGAAGATTTTTGCAGACGAGGGAATTACAGGAACGCAGGACAAAAAGCGTGACCAGTTTATAGAGATGATACGCTTATGCCGAAAAAGAAAGATTGACCTAATACTCACAAAATCCATATCCCGATTCGCTCGAAACACAGTAGACACGCTGAAATATGTAAGAGAGCTGAAAGTGCTTGGAATTGGTATCATCTTTGAAAAGGAAAATATAAACACCCTCGAAATCGAAACCGAGATGATACTGACGATTATGAGCTGTTTCGCACAGGCAGAATCCGAGTCCATCAGCAAGAATGTTGCTTGGGGAATCCGTCAGAGCTTTCGAGAGGGCAATGTGCCAATGCACTACAACACAATGCTCGGCTACCGTAAGGGCACAGATGGCAAGCCCGAGATAATCCCCGAGGAAGCGGAGATCGTCAAAGAGATATACCACAGCTACCTCACGGGAATGAGCCTGCAGCAGATTGCAGACTCATTAAATGCTCGGGGGATAACCACAAAATGTGGGAAATCACTGTGGAAAAGCAATAAAATACAGAATATCCTCAAAAACGAAAAATACACCGGCGACGCCCTGCTTCAGAAAACATATATAATTGACTGTATCTCAAAGAAAAGCCGTAAGAACAATGGCGAGCTTCCGATGTATCTTGTGAAAAACCACCACGAACCCATAATCTCCCGAACAGAATTCAACAGAGTTCAGGAAGAAATGGCTCGCCGCAAGAGCAAGCGGAAGGTAGCCGAGAAATACTGTAAGACCGAGCAAGGTAAGTACAGCGCAAAATACGCTCTGACAGAACTTCTTGTCTGCGGAGAATGCGGCACCCCGTACCGCCGAGTAACATGGACAGCAAAAGGTTTCAAAGAGATAAAGTGGCGGTGCATAAACCGTCTGCTGTATGGCAAGAAAAAGTGTCATAACTCGCCCACTTTATCCGAGTCGGTACTCCACAAAGCAATAGTGACCGCTATAAATAACTTCTGCGAGGTCAAGGATGATGTAGTGGAGATACTCAGAGAGAGCATAACGGAGGTGCTTGATCCCACCAAGAACGGCAGCGTACTCGCCGCACAGCAGAGGCTAGACGAGCTTTCAAACAATATGAATGAGCTGCTGCGGCTGGCAACCACCCCCGAGAGCAGTAAGACGGCGATGGATGATATACAGAAATTCAGCGAGGAGATGAAAGCTCTTCGGGAATTCATAGAAACCGAGAAATCCAAGGCTGCTACGGCAGAACAGGATACGGAGCAGATGAATGCGGTGCTGGAACGTTTTGAACAACAGGACTTCACGCTGGCACAGTATGACGATGTAGTCGTGCGGCAGATGGTGGAGAGAATAACGGTTGTGGATAAGCAGACCATCATAATACGGTTTATTGGTGGTATGGAGATAACGCAGGCTCTTTAACATATGACAAAAAGTGCTCTTTTTCTACCAAACTTCACAGATTTTTGCTATACTTCACTAATGCATTGACAAAGCTTGTGTTTGTTGCTAGAATTGAATTAAATATAGTATGTGGCGTTTGTTATTCTAGTATTATGAGTATGTGTTTTAAACATTATTTTTAATATAAAAGGTTACAAAAGTAAACGTCGCTATACTTGATGCCAACTTTTTTGAAGGTAACCTTGAATTTTTATGAATTAGGAGAACAAATATGGATAATCTGAATATTCCGTTAATTTCGCCTGTAGCCCTCAAGTATTATGAATACGCATGTGATGATTCGGAAAGAATTCATCATCGTGCCGAAGATGTAAGAATATGTTTGGAAAAAATATGTGACTCAATAATTGTTCAGTTAGTGTCGTCAGATACAAAGCGTAAGTGTGGAAATTTAAAGCTCCATAACAAATTGGAATTATGCAAAGAATTTATGAATTCGGAAGTTGTAAATAAACTTTTAGAAGCAAAAGGCATAGGAAACAAGGGTGTGCATGATGGAGAAGAAGGAGATTTTACCAAACAAGATATTAATGATTCTTTAGACACCATTAAAAACTTTTCGCTTGAAGTTTTTTTCTCATATTTTGTACGAAACGGCTTTGGAGATCTTATGCAAGGGTCATGGATTCCGACAGTATTCAGCACTCTTCCACCTGTATATCGGATTCAGGTATTGGAAAAATACTATGCAATTGAGCCATCAGTTTTTGTTATTGATAAATTGTCCAAAGCATATTTGAAAAATAATATGAAAAACAAAGCTTATGCCTTTTTGAGTGATTGTCATAACAAGGGACAGCTTAGTAACTTTGAACTTGATTATTTTATGGAGTCTCTCAAAGTGCTTGAGCCGAACTTGGATAAGTTCAGCATTGCTTGCAATTTGGATGAAGCAAAAAGGAATTTCTTAGACTTGCTTCCCGCTATAGATGAAAATGAAAGAGATACTTTCGTGATTTTGGTTTCAATGATACTTACCGGCGAGCAGCCCAGTGAAATTAGCACAGACTAATAAATACGGCGACTATGAAAGGAATATGTTTATGAAATATACAATTGGAGAACGAATTGGAGATACAGGTGGATTCGGTTCGGTTCAAGTTTGCTACTCGGAAAACGGGGAAAAATATGCCATAAAGCAGTTAAAAAATATGGACGCTGCTGCAAGCGATCGTTTCGCAAAAGAAATTCGCTTAATTACGAGGTTATCGCATCCCAATATTATCAAAATAATCGCATCTAATACTGACGGCGATAGAAAATTCTATATAATGCCTATTTATAATTCTAGCCTCAGAGCGATTATTCCCTATTTATACGGCAATTACGCTCGTCAATATAAGGTTATTTCAGAAATATTGAGTGGTGTTGCATATCTTCATTCGGAGGGTGTATTACATAGAGATTTAAAACCCGAAAATATACTTTACAATTCGGACAGCGATATTGTTATAAACGATTGTGGGTTTAGCAGACAAATCAACTCTGACTCAACGCGTCTTACCCAATATGGTGATGCCTTTGGAACTTTAAATTATACTGCTCCCGAACAACTTAGAGACGTATGTGTAGTTAATGAAAAAGCAGATATATATTCATTGGGAAAGATTATAAAAGATATTGTTACTAGTGGATGTCAATATGATATTCCTATGGATGATATGAGATATGTAATCAACAAGTGTACAGATGAAAATCCCAACAGGAGATTTAATTCAGTAGTTGAATTAAAAGACACTATAGATAACATATATCAGCGGTTATTTGGATTGGTCGAAACCGATATTATAGATAACCTCTTGTTGAATTTACAGCTTGGAGTCTTAAATAATGATTCAATAGTTGAGTTAGCCAAGTGTCTTATAAGCTGTAATGATAATGACAAGTTGGAAAAGTTCTTCCGTAATATTTCGAATGTGCAATATACCTATTTGGAGTCTGCAGAATCTCAGTTAACAGAATCTTTGATAATTCGGTTGCAAAATTACTTTACTTCGCAAGCATGGGGATTTGGTTATACCGACACAATAGGTGATAATTGTAATCGTTTGTATGAGCTTTCGCATAATGTTGTTGTAAAAGCGAATATGCTTTTTGCTATTATAAGGTCAAATTAGAAAATCTATTTCACTCAACATAGACAATAACGCATAATCCGAACACTTTCGTTATTAAGAATGTGTTCGGATTTATCGTTTATCTGTAATGTGATTGCGGCAGCCCTATTAATGTGATGATATTGCGATATCTAGGGTTTGCCCAAGCACGGTACACAATGACCTTAAGTATAAATGATTTTTACGAGTTACATCAAGATTAATGAAAGGAGGAATACATTTATGAGTATACATTCAGCTTATGACGAAATGCTCGAAGACAAAAAATGTCCAAGATGTGGCACAGTAGGTATGTTACCTAACGGCGGTTTTGATTGGGAGTGCCCAGAATGTGGATGCGAAGGTTCTTTTGATGATGAAGAAGATGAAGAAATCGATGATTGATTGGGAGATTTATTTAATTTAGTTTTTAATTTACACATATAACACGAAAGCTTACTGAAACTTTAGCAGTAAGCTTTCGTTTTTTGTTTGCTGACTTTATTTTTGTTGTGGTTAAATCCTATAATATATCAACCATTTTGTAGATGTAAATAGAATTTTGCACCGTCTGTATAGGCGGTGCCGTATTTTATGTATAGAAAAAGCAGCTAGCTATTCCTTTTCTTTCTGTATTCCGATGGCGAAACACCGACGTGTTTATGAAACAGCCTGCTGAAATACAGAGGATTGTCGTAGCCGACATATTCAGCTATTTCAGAGATGTTATATTTAGTTCCCTCAAGCAAGCTTTGAGCGTTCGCCATACGCAGAGAAAGGATATACTGCATAGGAGTGACCTTTAATATCTGCTTAAAGCAGCGTATAAACCAGCAGGTGCTTATGTGACGGGATTCCGCATACTCATCTATGTTGATAGGCTTGTTGTAATTCTCGTTGAAATAATGTGTAGCTCTTTCGATCTCGTTCTGGATCTCGCTGCCTGACTTCTTTCCTTCTTTAAGATAGCGGTTTATCATAATGAAGATATGGCGGAGCATAAGCGACATAAGCTCTTCATAATTCGGGCGGCATAGCTGAAGCTCCTGTATCATTTGACGATACAACCACGCATAATCGGGAGAGGTTCCTGTGTAAAACACATTCTCTGAATGTGGCAGCTCATAATTATCAAGAATACCGTCCACCATTCTTCCTGTGAAATGCACCCAGTACACTTCAGTTTTGTCGGGAGCGTGATAGTAATAATACTGTATTTCGCCCGGGCGAAATAAAATCATATTTCCTTCTGTAATGACTGTTTCTTTACCATCAAGCCCGTCAAAGTAGAAATACCCCTTGCCTTTGGCGATATATAGGAGCTGGTAGTCCTTTCTGCCCTTCGGGCGTTCGGTGCTTACGACAGGTCTGCTGTGTACACGATAATAGCCGCAGCTGGTAACGACCAGCGATTTACTATGATCTACCATATCGGACAGCGAGTTATGTAAATATGCAACATTTGTAAACATAAAAATATCTCCTCTCATCATAGTCTGATATGATTTTATCATATTTTTCAGAGTTTTTCAAGTGGATTGTATCATTTTGTGTATGTTTTATTCAATTGTGTTTATAGTTTATGACTGAAAACAGTGGTAGAATAAAGACAGAAGCAAAGGCGCCTTTAATTGAAAGCAGCGTTCTTCGGGTATGACGAAAATGCTGTTATCGGTACAAAACTCGAGACTTGTGCCGACCCCTTATAACAACGGTTTTTCAATTCAAAGGAGATGTTATTATGACTGACAGAAGGTATCTTAAATGGTACAATAAGATCGGATACGGCGCAGGAGATATCGCAGGAAACGTGATATATGCGTTCATATCCACATTCATTATGATCTATCTGACGGACACAGCAGGGCTTAACGCGGGCATCGTAGGTACGCTTATGATGATATCTAAGTTCTTCGACGGATTTACAGATGTGATCTTCGGTGCGCTGATAGACAAGACTAAAACAAAGATGGGCAAAGCAAGACCCTGGATGCTGTGGCCCTACATAGGAAACAGCGTTATGCTGGTTGCACTGTTTGCTGTTCCTATGGAGTTGGGCGATGTAGCAAAATATGCATATTTCTTTATCTGCTATACACTGCTGCACGCTGTATTCTACACCGCAAACAATATCGCTTACTCCGCGCTTACCGCTCTTATCACCCGCAATGGCAACGAGAGAGTACAGATGGGCTCCATCCGCTTTATCTTCGCATTCAGCACAAGCCTCCTTATCCAGTGGGGTACTGTTAAGGCTGTTGAACTGTGCGGCGGCGGAGCAGAGGGCTGGAGAACAGTAGCTATCATCTATGCGATCATCGGTCTGGTTGTAAACACGATCTCCGTATTCTCTGTAAAAGAGCTTCCTGAAAAGGAGCTTGAAAAGGAAAATCCCGCTGACGAAGAAGCTGCAAAGTTTTCCTCTGAAGCATTCCCTGATCTTGAGCTGGCTGACAAAGACAACCGCACAAAAGACGAAAGCAAGAAGTACACTCTCATAGACGCTGCAAAGCTGCTGCTGTCAAATAAATACTACGTGCTGATTTGCGGTGTGTACATTCTTACTCAGCTGTTTTCTGCAACACTTAGTATGGGTATCTACTATATGACCTACATTCTCGGCGATGCAGATATGCTTGGCACATTCTCCCTTGCAATCAATGTTCCGATGATCTGCGGTCTGCTTATCACTCCTTTCCTTGTAAAGAAATGCAAGGGTATGTATAAGCTGAACCTCACAGGCTACTTGATCTCCACTATCGCAAGAGCGCTCGTAATGGTCGGCGGCTATATGCAGAATATTCCTATGATGCTTATCTTCACAGGCGTTGCAGCGATCGCAATGAGTCCTATGCAGGGCGACCTCAACGCACTTATCGCAGCTTGCTCCGATTACACCTACCGCACAACAGGCAAGCGTATCGATGGAACAATGTATTCCTGCTCATCGCTCGGCGTAAAGATCGGCGGCGGTATCGGAACAGCATTGACAGGCTGGCTGCTTGCAGCAGGCGGATATGTTGCGAATGCTCCCGTTCAGCCTGAATCCTGCATCAATATGCTGAACTTTATGTATCTGTGGCTGCCTATGCTGCTTAACCTTGTGATAACTCTGCTGCTTTCAAGACTGAATGTCGAAAAGGCAAATGAGGACTGGGACAAGACACACGCTGTAACTACCGAGGAGGTATGATCTATGAATCCTACACTGAGCTGGCTTTCTGATCCTGAAATATTTGAAGTAAACCGTGAAAGAGCGCATTCCGATCACAGCTATAAGACGAAGGACGGCGATCTTCGCCAGAGCCTCAACGGTATCTGGAAGTTCAATTACTGCGAGCATCCCGACGACAGACCTGCTGATTTTTACAAAGCAGATTACGATGTAACAGCCTTTGATGAGATCAAAGTCCCCGGACACATTCAGCTGCAAGGCTATGACAGACCGCAGTATGTAAATACACAGTATCCTTGGGAGGGACACGAAAAGCTCCTGCCTCCCCAGATACCGCAGGAGTGCAACCCTGTCGGAAGCTATGTGAGATTCTTTAATGTTGATGAGGCACTGCTTGGCAAGGAGACCTACATCAGCTTTCAGGGCGTGGAAACTGCGTTCTATGTGTGGCTCAACGGCGAATTTGTAGGCTACTCCGAGGACAGCTTCACTCCCTCCGAGTTCAACATTACCCCTTATCTCAAGGAAAAGGGCAACAAGCTCGCAGTCGAGGTTTACCGTTACAGCACAGCAAGCTGGCTTGAAGACCAGGATTTCTGGAGATTTTCGGGTATATTCCGTGACGTGTATCTTTACGCAGTTCCCGAAATCCACATCCGTGATATGAAGATTATCGCTGATTATGATTACGAAAACGGCAACGGTATTCTTACAACAGAGCTTGACGTTACAGGTAAAAGCGATTATAGTGTAAGACTTACACTTACAGATAAAAACGGCAACAAGGTTTATGAGGGAGATACAGCAAATGTATCGACTTCAATTCCTAATGTTCAGCCTTGGAGTGCAGAACAGCCTGACCTCTATACACTTACTGCTGAAATTACCGCTGACGGTGAAATTATCGAAACAGCCGAAACAAAGGTTGGTTTCCGTACTTTTGAACTAAAAAACGGCATTATGTGTCTAAACGGAAAGCGTATCATCTTCAAGGGCATCAACCGTCACGAATGGAACGCAGAGGGCGGCAGAGCTGTGACAGAGGAGGATATGCTGTGGGATATCCGCTTTATGAAGCGTAACAACATAAACGCTGTCCGCACCTGCCACTATCCCAACAACTCGCTGTGGTATAAGCTTTGCGATGAGTACGGTATCTACCTTATTGACGAAACGAACCTTGAATCACACGGCACCTGGCAGAAGATGGGCGCTTGTGAGCCGTCTATAAATATCCCTGCTTCTCTTCCCGAGTGGAAGGAAGCCTGCCTCGACAGAGCAAGGTCAATGTACGAGCGTGATAAGAACCACGCAAGCGTGCTGATATGGAGCTGCGGAAACGAAAGCTACTGCGGTGATGATATCGCAGCAATGGCGGAATACTTCCACGAGGCAGACAGCACCAGACTTGTTCACTACGAGGGCGTAGTGTGGAACAGAAAATACGACCACATCACCGATATGGAAAGCAGAATGTACGCAAAGCCTGCCGAGGTTGAGGAATATCTCAGACAGAACACAGGCAAGCCCTACATCAGCTGTGAAAATATGCACGCAATGGGCAGCTCCCTTGGCGGAATGAAGCTTTACACCGACCTTGAGGATAAGTACGAAGCATATCAGGGCGGCTTTATCTGGGATTACATAGACCAGTCGCTTTACAAGGACGGAGTGCTTGTTTACGGCGGTGATTTTGACGACAGGGCAAGTGATTACGGCTTCTGCACAAATGGTATAGTTTACGCAGACCGCACATATTCCCCCAAAGTGAGCGAAGCAAAGCAGCTTTACTCCAACATCAGAATGAGCGTAGAAAACGGCGTGCTGACCATAGAGAACAGAAATCTTTTCGCTGATACAAGCGGATATATCTTCAAGGTAACTCTTGAAAAGGAGGGCGACATCCTCAGTGCAGAGGAGCACCGCCTGAACATCTCCGCAGGGGAAGCAGGCAGCGTAAAGCTTGGTCTGGATATTCCCGAAAACGGCGGCGAATATGTTCTGACAGCCTACGCAGTTCTTGCAGAGGACACGATCTGGGCAGAAAAGGGACACGAGATATCCTTTGCACAGGAAATCGTGAAAACTCCAGAGATCGCAGCCCCGATGACTGCTCATAAGGCAGAGATAGTGTACGGCGATTTCTGTATCGGAGTAAACGGCGAGGGCTTCTCAATGCAGTTCGACAAGCGTGAGGGCGGCGTAAGCTCGCTGGTCTACAACGGAGTTGAGTACATCACAAGAGCGCCTAAGGTAAGCTTTTTCAGAGCACACACCGATAACGATACAGGCGCGGGCTACCCTTACGAGAATGCACAGTGGCAGATCGCAGGAAAATGTGCAAAGCTCCTTGGCTACGACACAAAGGAAAGCTCCGACAGCCTTGATGTAACATTCAGATTCCTTGCACCTACTGTTCCGTCCTTTGAATACAAGGTCACATACACCGCATATTTTGACGGCAGACTCGGTGTTAAGGCTGAATATCCAGGTGTAAAGGGACTTGCAGATGTGCCTGTATTCGCAATAGACTTCAAGCTGAAGAAGCAGTACGATAAGTTCACATTCTACGGAATGGGTCCCGATGAGAACTACATCGACAGAGCGAACGGTGCAAGACTCGGCGTGTATACATCCACCGCACAGGATAACTTCACAAAGTATCTGAATCCGCAGGAGTGTGGCAACAGAACAGGCGTGAGATATGTTAAAGTCTACGAAGAAAACGGTGCAGGGCTTGGCTTTACTGCAAATGAAAACCCCTTTGAGATGAGCGTTCTTCCCTACAACGCATACGAGCTGGATAACGCAATGCATCGTGAGGAATTACCCGAGCTGTCCTACACCTGGGTACGCATTGCGGCAAAGCAGATGGGCGTCGGCGGCGATGACAGCTGGGGCGCACCCGTACATCAGGAATTTAAGATATCCGCTGAGGAAGCAATCACACTTGAATTTACAATAAACTCTCTTTGATTATGAAAGGAGCAAACGCTATGAACATTCAGGAATTATTAAACGCTATCGAAAATGATGAGTATCTCAATATATTTATGAATATCTACGGAAACAGTGCAGCTGAGCTTGATCTTCAGAAGAGGCGCTACATCAGGGCTGTTGAGCAGTTTGCGGCACTGTATCCCGAAAGAGAGGATGTCCGCATATTCTCCGCACCCGGCAGAACAGAGATCGGCGGAAATCACACAGATCATCAGCACGGCTGTGTGCTTGCTGCAGCAGTAAATCTTGATATTATCGCTGTTGCATCCTTTCATCAGGACGGTGTAATCCGTATCAAATCCGAAGGCTACGAGCCTTTTACAATCAAGCTAAGTGATGTATCCACACAGTCGGGCAAAACAGGAACGGCAGCAATCGTCTGCGGCATTGCTGCAAGATTTATGGATATGAGTGTAAAAATCGGCGGTTTTGACCTGTATTGCACATCAGATGTACTGTGCGGAAGCGGAATTTCTTCTTCAGCCGCATTTGAAACGCTTATAGGCACTATCATTGATACCTGCTATAACGACGGCAAGGCAGGTGCGGTTGAGATTGCAAAGATCGGACAGTATGCCGAGAATGTTTACTTTGGCAAGAACAGCGGTCTGATGGATCAGATGGTATCCTCTGTTGGCGGTTTGGTGTTCATCGACTTCTATGATACAGAAAATCCCGATATCGACAGCTTCACCTTTGATTTTGAGAAATACGGCTATTGCCTGTGCATTACAGACACCAGAAGCAGCCACGCAGACCTTACAGAGGACTACGCCGCTATCCGCAGGGAGATGGAGAGCGTTGCGGTACATTTCGGCAAGCCCTGCTTAAGACAGGTGAGCGAG
This sequence comes from Oscillospiraceae bacterium, assembly GCA_045606505.1. GTDB lineage: Bacteria > Bacillota > Clostridia > Oscillospirales > Ruminococcaceae > CAG-115. The sequence continues at coordinate 18,924 of JAZUSC010000040.1, read as the reverse complement.
GTGGCATTCTTCGACGCTGTTCCGAAGCTCCGTGAGACCTGCTCTGACAGAGCGATAATCCGTGCGGCACATTTCTTCGAGGAGAACAACCGTGCAAAGGATGAGGCAGATGCATTAAAGCACAACGATATCGAGTACTTCTTAAAGCTTGTAAGAAAGTCGGGACACTCCTCTGCTACATTGCTGCAGAATCAGTTCTCTTGCTCTGACGAAACAAAGCAGGCTATTCCGCTCGCAATTATGATGAGCAGAAAGTTCCTTTTTGACAAGGGTGCGGTGAGAGTTCACGGCGGCGGCTTTGCGGGAACTATCCAGGCATTCGTTCCTGTTGAGCTTGCAGATCGCTACATTGCCGAAATGAATATAGTATTCGGAGAGGACGCTTGCAGAAAGCTCAGGATACGCCCTGTCGGCGGCATTGAGATAACAAAGGAGAATTGATATGAGCATTCTTGTTTTAGGCGGTGCGGGCTATATCGGCTCGCACACCGCACTGGAGCTTGTAAAGGCAGGTAACGATGTCGTTATCGCTGACAGCCTTGTTACGGGATATAGAAGTGCCGTTCCCGAAAAGGCAAGATTCTATCAGGGCGACCTCCGTGATTTCGATTTTCTCGACAATCTTTTTCAGCAGGAGAAGATAGACGCTGTGATTCACTTTGCGGCGTACTCACTAGTTGGTGAGAGCGTAACAGATCCGCTGAAATATTACGATAACAACCTTTACGGAACAAAGGTGCTGCTTGAGGCGATAGTGAAGAACAAGGTGGATAAGATAGTCTTTTCATCAACTGCCGCTACATACGGCGAGCCTGAAAACATTCCTATCCTCGAAAGCGACCGCACCTGTCCCACAAATCCCTACGGCGAAACAAAGCTTGCTATGGAGAAGATGTTCAAGTGGACTGCCGAGGCACACGGTCTGCGTTATGTTTCTCTGCGCTACTTCAACGCCTGCGGTGCGGACGAAAGCGGTAATATCGGTGAAGCTCACAATCCCGAAAGTCACCTTATTCCGCTTATCCTGCAAGTCCCGAATGGCAAGCGTGAAACGATCTCCATTTATGGAACGGATTACGACACTCCCGACGGAACCTGTATCCGTGACTATATCCACGTTACAGACCTTGCACAGGCTCATATTCTTGCTGTGCAGTATCTCAACAATGGCGGCAAGAGCGATATTTTCAATCTCGGCAATGGTGTGGGTTATTCCGTCCGTGAGGTGATCGAGACTGCAAGAAAGGTCACAGGTCATCCTATCCCTGCGACCGAAACTCCGAGGAGAGCAGGTGATCCTGCAAGGCTTGTTGCGTCCAGCGAAAAGGCAAAGAGAATACTCGGTTGGAAGCCTGTTCACGACAGCCTTGATGAGATCATCGCAAGTGCGTGGAACTGGCACAAAAGCCATCCGAATGGATATAACGAAAAGTAAGAGGGGAAATCTATGATATACAGTGCAGTGCAAAGGCTCATTGACTACGCCGTCAGGAATGATCTTATATCGGACGATGATATTTATGTTGTCCGTAATCAGCTTATGGAGGCGTTGAAGCTAACAGACTGGGAGGAAACAGGCACGGAATACTGCGGAGAAACTATCGATGAGCTCCTTGCTCCGCTGATCGGATATGCCTGTGAAAACGGAATAATAAGCGACACAGCAAATTCCCGTGATCTGTTCGATACAAGGCTTATGGGTATTCTGACCCCGATGCCAAGAGAAGTGATCGCAGAATTCAATGATCGTTATGCAGAAGCTCCGAAAGCGGCAACAGACTGGTATTATGATTTCAGCAGGAAGCTGAACTATGTCCGTGCAGGTCGGATCGAAAAGGACTTGAAGTGGACCTATGACTGCGAGTATGGCAGGCTTGATATTACTATAAACTGCTCAAAGCCCGAAAAAGATCCCCGTGACATTGCTGCGGCAAAAACGCAGAAAGCGACTGCCTATCCCAAGTGCCAGCTTTGCCCCGAGAATGCAGGCTTCGCAGGGCACACAACGCATCCCGCAAGACAGAATCTTCGCCCTGTACCTATTACAGTAAACAGCGAAAGATGGCAGCTGCAATATTCTCCCTATGGCTACTACAATGAGCATTGCATCGTGTTCAATGAAAAGCACATCCCGATGAAGATCGACGATGCGGTGTTCGATAAGCTGTTTGATATCGTGGATTATCTGCCTCATTATTTTGTGGGCTCGAATGCAGACCTGCCGATAGTCGGCGGCTCGATTTTAAGTCACGAGCATTTTCAGGGCGGCAACTACGACTTTGCTATGGCAAAAGCTCCTGTTGAAACCGAGTTCAGGATTGAAAAATATCCTGCTGTGAAAGCGGGTATCGTAAAATGGCCGATGTCTGTTATCCGTGTTGTTTCAGAGGACAGAAAGCAGCTGTCCCAATGCTGTGCCGATATACTGGCAAAGTGGCGAGGCTATACAGATGAAAGCGTGTTCATTTTTGCCGAAACTGACGGTGTACCACATAATACGATCACTCCAATTGCAAGGAAAAACGGGAATGTATACGAATGTGATCTTGTGCTGAGAAATAACATTACAACCGAGGAACGACCTCTCGGAGTATTCCATCCGAATCCATCACTTCATCATATCAAGAAAGAGAATATAGGTCTGATTGAAGTAATGGGACTTGCGGTGTTGCCTGCAAGGCTTGCAAAGGAAATAGATATGCTTGAAAGAGCGATGTTAAGCAGAGAGATACTCTGGTCTATTCCCGAGCTATCGCAGCACAGTGTATGGGCAATAGATATCCTCTATAAGTACCCTGATCTCAATAAAGATAATGTACGAGCTATTCTGGAACAGGAGATAGGAACGGTATTCCTTGAGGTACTGGAGGATGCAGGTGTGTTTAAGAGAAACAAAGAGGGAATGGATGCGTTTTTAAGGTTTGTTCATAGTGTGTAGGATAAAAGTGCAATATATAATGTCTATTTCCTTAATATAAGTATACAAAGGCGTTCGCCCATAACGAATAACCGTTCTTTTGGTATATTAGGTGGGGAGGCAATAAAAAAGCCGTTTGCGATATCGTAGACGGCTTTTGTTTTAGTTTAAGGCTGGATTGACAACTGTTTGCCAATATGATATAATCAATTTATAATCCGCCAACAGGAGGGCAGATATGAACAGATCAAAGATATTACTGCTGTCGCTGATAGTTATGTTTACAGGCTGTGCCGCAAACACTGATGAAACTTCGTCTGTAACCACAGCTGTTACTACAACGACAGCTGCTGTAACTACGACCACCACAGCTGCGACGACACAGGCAGCAACCACATCTGCACAGACAACGGCTGTGACGGAGAAATCCGAGCCTGTTGAAACAACTGTCGTAACAACTACTGTTGCAACTACAACAGCTAGTTCAACAACGACTGCTGAAACAGAAATTGCAGTGAACGAACAGGCAGAGCCTGAAATGTCTGAGCAGACAAAGACCCCTGACGGTAAATACAATATGGCTGACACAGATATAGTAAATTCTGACGGAACATATACTCAGGCTCTCGGCTCTTGTGATACGGTATTTGCACCAAGTTTTTTAGCAGAGGTTAGCGAAGCTTGGTCTGGTAACAACGAAAGATTCGATAGCGGTCGCTACGATGGGAAGAAATCTAATCCTTCAAAGATTCCTTATTCGGAGATTACTGCTGAAAATGCCGCCGAAGCTTTTCCGTATTTAGGTTTTATAGGTTATGTGCCGGATTATATTGAGATTCTTCCTACTGATAGTTATGATATTGTTGCCGGAAAAGTATGGAAGAACTTAGTCGGAACTAGTGTAGCATACGATGGCGGCCACACAATGGATAACTACCCCGGACATTACTTCAAGACCGAAGCAGAGTATAATCAATATCTGGCAGATATGAAAGCAGAACGTGCCGCCGCTGATGCAGCAGATCAGGAAGCGTTTGAGAATATTGCCAATGGCACCGCTGATCCCTTCAAAGACTCAGATGAGGATATCTTAAATATAATCAATTCAAGGAGATAAATTTTAAACAATCATATCTTAGACATAAAGCTAGGGTATATTAGTTTTTATAAATTATGTGGGCAGAAATTCTGTTTTTGAACAATCTACGGCTGTACTTTTTTAGTACAGCCGATATTTTATTTTTATAAGTGTTTTTCGCCCATAAAACCTGTCCTTAATAATGCTATAATAAGTATAAAAGCTGAAAGTGGATCTATGGAGGGTGTGTATGATAAAATTCGGAAAAGTCATCAACAGAGAAGTAATTGAAAGAACAGAGCTGTCTGAAAAGCTGCCCGTGTTCGATAAAGTGAAAAGGGGGACAGAGATCTTTATCATTAAAAACAGGAAAAGGATCAGTGTTTATGATGATTATACTATGTATCCTGAGGGTGATGCAAAGAAGTGGAGGTTGAAACTTTACAATAGCAGGACAGGAGGCTGCTATGAAAAAATAAGTATCAATAATGGTATTTATCCTACACGAGAGAAAGCATTGTCTGAGATAGACAGATTTCTTTATCGTGGAGAGGACTTGGTTTTCTATCTTACACCCATTGAGTTCTATTATAACAAAAAAGAATTGCTGTGGCCGGCCGCATTGAGGGAGAAAGAAAAAGGCTTTGCTACATACGAAGAACAACAGGAGGAGGCTAAAAAGCGTTTGTTTTGCATAACAAATCGTATGCGAACAAAGGATATAGACCTTAAAAAGGATGTGATGAGAAGTAAGGGATACTACGACAAGGAAGAACGCCTTGATATGTTAGAGGAGTTCTGTGAAAGCAGAAAGGACGATCTTCCGTATTATAGCAGTCCGTATTTTGACGATATAGATTATGTAGGAAAAGACAAGTCGCTGTGGGAATGGGAGAGAAGATATATCAGATAGCTGTTGCGTCAACCTGCCGCCCTTTAAAAGGGCGGTGTCGTTGACACAAAAGTAGCATTGTGGTACAATATTTTTATGAAATGGTAGAAAGGCGTGTAACTATGGGCAAAAAGAGAGCATTCGGCGATCCTGACAACAACAGGAAAAGTAATCGTACAGTGATAATGCGTTGTGTAAAGCTTCTCGACTATCTTAAACATAACACCGACAGAAATCATACGGTTTCGCAGGAAAAGTTACGCAGCGATTTTGAAATAAGTGAGCATCTTGGCTCAAAAAGTTCATTTAACAGCAGGGTAAGAGATCTTGCACTTGCTCTTAATACCGATGAAAGCGGTGACTTGCTGCCTTTATCGGATTGGCGGATAGGATTTAATGCACTAAAAAAATATTACGAAACCCATAACGGAGAAACAGACGAGGACACTATCAAATCCGAACTGAGGACTATAAGGAACATCTATTATAATCACCCCTTTACAGAGGACGAGGTCACAGATATCATAAATTCCATACACAGCAATAAAATGCTTGAAAGCAGAGATGTAAAAAGACTTATAGGCAAGGCGAAACAGGAACTTGCGTCTAAGTATTATAAAGAGCCACAGTACCATATCGATCATAAAGAGCAAACAGATACAGAGCTTTTACAGAAAAATCTGCGGATATTACAGAATGCAATAAACAATCGTCAGCAGATAGGGTACATAATGAACTATTATAACAGCAACAAGCTGCTTATTCCCGTAAGGTCGGTAAGAAAGGCTGTAAGCCCCTATTATATCATTGCAAACAATGGAAGATATTATCTTGTATGCTGCTTTGAAAACAAGAAGGACACTGAAAAAAAGCTCACTAATATCCGTATAGACCTTATGACTGATATCGTAGTAAAAAGGGCGGCTGTCACCCCTGTACATAAAATTTATTCGTTAAGTCAGGATATGGAGAACGGTGTGTTCAGAAGTCGTCACGTCAATATGGGTTATGATAAGCCTGATACGGTAACTCTCAGGATAACCAAAAAAATAAATGATGATATAAACTATACGTTTATCCACGATTGCTTCGGTGATAATTATAAATTCCTGCGGCACGACGGCGACGGAGATATAATCGAAGTTCGAAGCAGTGCTTTTGGAGTTGTCAGTTTTGCTATGCAGTATAATGATGTGGTTGAGGTTGTAGCCCCTGAAAAGATAAGGAACGAGGTACAGGATAAGATCATAAAGCTGATGAGAAAATACAATGTTTAACATCTGGGAGGGCACAATGAATAATAAATATTATGACGGCATAGAGCAGTTTAAGAAGCTGTGCGAGGTACAGGAAAGTGACGATGCGATACTGAAATTTTGCAGATATCGTAATTACAATGCTAAAAGTCCAAGTATAGGCGATCAGATAGATATTGATGTTTCGGAATGGGCAGTTGATATGTATTCTGAAAAATACGGTTTTCTGAAATATGCGGAAAAAGAAAAACAGGTCAGAAATATATGTGGCAAGGAAGTAAATTTTAAATACAAGTTCCAGCTTAGCAAGGGTGAAGACGATGTATATATCGGAGATACTATTGTATCGTTTGGAAGTATATTAAAGCAATATGTTAATATTGACAAGCTTTTTGAAGACAATGTTAAATCTATATCTCAGGTTGTGAACAAGTTCCTTAATGCACCCGATGTAGTGATATATCGTGTTGATAACAGGATAAAGGAACTTGCTGCGATGATCCGTACAAAGGGAAATCTTATTCCCATACCGATGTTCTTTAATGTGGAACGCAGCGGTATTTGGGCAAATTGCGATCACTGGGATCTGGTAATGTTTGCTGTTTACAACTGGTATACTGATAATAAAAACGATGAGCATTTAAAGCTTCTTCTGAACAGATATGGCAATAATAAAAACATTGATCTTTCAATCAGATATTGTAAGCAGTGGTTAGGTAATTTTAAGGACTGGAAGGATTTTGTTGACAGCAATTATTTACAGCCCTATGTTGATGAAAGATACGAACCTATTGAGCTTTGGGAGGGTCATTTTAATGGCAGACTTCTTACAGACCTTACTGATAGAGAGGAGTTCTTACAAGCGGTCGGTAAGATGACAGAGATAGCCAAAGAAAGAAATGGTTATTTACAAACTGATCGTTAATGAAAGCCGGTATGTTTATGTATATCTCTCATATCCATTTTTGAGTGGAAGAAGAACGGGTGATGAATTATGGAAAGAGCGGAATGTATATATTGTCAAAAAGTAGTCCTCCAACCTGCGTGGTTGGAGGGCAACGATAAGTCAAGAGTTCTTGTCGACGCTATTCACGAAGCAGGAGATTTTGAGCTTTTCTATGGTGTTCCCGAAAATGAGGAGAATTTATCCAAAGTGTCCATTGCCAAACCGATGTTTTATAATATTCTTTATTATGATCACTTTGTCGGGTATATAGGATTTCATAAAGTTGATTCTGCTTATGAGGTTGAGATCTATGTTTTACAGCGGTACAGACGTTTGGGTTTTGCAAAAGCTGCTATCAATGCAGCTTTAAGGGCTGCTTTTGACGGCGATATATGTGGTATGGAAGCTGTTGATAGGATCGTTTCCTCCGTTCGGGCAGATAATACTTCGTCTATTGAGCTGATGAAAAGAGTGGGGTTCACAGAGGATAAGACAAAATCCAGTTTGCAGTTATTCTTGTCAAATGATATAAGCGAAAGCGATGATGAAAGCGAATGCTACTTTCTCCCTCTTTCATTTTTTTACATAACAAGAGAAGATATGCGTCCTGTGAAGCTTTACTCAAAAGATCTTATTATGGTTGAACAAACCAACGGCAGCTTATTTGCGGATACTGACCTTACAGCTGCTGTTCGCAATTCCGATAGGGATTCGCTTAGTCCCGGAATAGCTTCCAAGAAAGCACTCTTTGACGAGGAACTTTGTATTTTCAAGCATTTTGTTATCCTTGATAAGGAACATCACATAATAGGGTGCGTTGGTATCAGCGGCGAATCGTTATATGAAGTCTACGTTATTATTAAGGCGGAGTATCAACGAAGAGGATATGGAACACAAGCAATTATTACATTGCTGCAAACTATGTTCAAGGGCGGTATAAGAGGAATAGACAAGGCTGATGTGCCTGTAATATTAGCAGTTACAAAACCACAGGAAACAGGGACACAGAAATTCCTTGAAAGTATCGGATTTGAACGGACTGATAGTCCGCCTTGTATTGAACCTTTATATTTTTATCAAATAAAAGAATGTATGATCAAGGAGAAATTATGACCTACGTTATGAGCGATATCCACGGCGAGTATGAAAAATACATACAGATGTTGGAATTGATAGGATTCAGCGATGATGATGAACTGTTCGTGCTTGGAGATGTCGTAGACCGTGGTGCAGAGCCTATAAAAGTAATTCAGGATATGATGATGCGAGCGAATATCTATCCCATTATGGGAAATCACGATCTTCTGGCACTTGATGTACTTAGAAAGCTGTCTGTCGTGATAACTGAGGATAACTACGACAGCTATCTCACAAAGGACATTATGAGCGAGCTTGCGGAGTGGATATCCGAGGGAGGGGATACTACCTTTGCACAATTCCGTAAGCTTGATACAGAGCAGAGATTTGATGTTATAGATTATCTTAGCGGATTTTCTGTTTGCGAAACTATCGATATCGGTGAGAAAAGCTATATAATGACCCACGCAGGTCTTGGAAATTTCCGTAGTGACAAAAGGCTTAGCGAATACACAGATGAAGAGCTTATTTTCGGAAGAAAAGACCCTGATAAGCAGTATTTCGATAACGAAAATATATATCTTATCTGGGGACATACTCCGACAAGGCTTATCAGCGGCAAGGACGAGATATACAAAAGCTGTAACAATATTCTGATAGACTGCGGTGTGGCTTTTGGCGGAAAACTTGCTTGTCTTTGCCTTGAAACAATGAAAGAATACTATATGTAAGGAGAGAATGCTATGCGAATATACGCAATGAGTGATATACACGGATGCCTGTCTGAATTTCTTGAAGCATTGGAGTTTGTAGAACCACAGCTGTCAAAAAGCGATACAATGCTTATTTTATTGGGAGATTATGTTCATCACCCTAATGGAAGTGACTATGATGAAAGCTACGGTGTGCTGAAAAAGATAATCTCGCTGCAAAGAAAGTACGGCAGCGATAAGGTAGTGGCTTTGATGGGAAACCACGAGGAGATGGTGTGTAACGGCGACTGGCCCATAAGCGGCAGGGATTATAACAGGGCTTATGAGCACGAGGAAGAAGAGGACGAGTATATCTCGTGGATGATGGATCTTCCTAGGTATTACGTTGAGGGAAATACTATCTTTGTACACGCCGGTATCGACGAGGACGCAGGCGATATGTGGGAGTGGGAAACCGACGAAAATACATATGTATGGCAGCACCCTGCAATTACAGGCAGATTTGACGGTGGTATGACCATAGTGGCGGGTCACGTGGCAACCTCCGAGATATCGGGTGACAGGGGTTTTAATGAGATATATTTTGACGGAGAGAGTCACTATTATATAGACGGCTCAGCGTATCTCAGCGGTGCTGTGTGCGTCCTTATGGTGGACACTGAAACAGATAAATATTACAGCGTTTCCGAGAACGGAGTCTGGCCTGTTGAACCGTACAGTGAGGTGTGTTAATGGTAATTGCAGCATTTGCGGCAGCGGGTAAGAGTTATTTTTGTAAGAAATACAAAAGTCAGGCAATAGACTTTATTTGTATGCCGTTTAAATATGAGAATTTTTTTGATTTGTCAGGTGGTATTGAAGAGGGAGAATCTATAAAGGGAGCTTACGACCTTATCCTTAAATTCGGTTGGGAATTGGAATACGCCGAGGCGATAAAGGAAATGGAGGAGGCTTGTCACGAGCTTTGTATAGTGATCCCGCCTGTAAAGAGAGTACTTGATATGCTGAAATATGCAGGAGTAAAATATACGATAATCTATCCAAAGCAGGAACTTTTGGACGAATATATCGAGAGATGCAGAAACAGAGGCAATACCGAGGATTTTATAGATGTTGTTGAACACTGTTGGAATTACTGGGTAAGCTCTGCAAAGACCGATGAATGGGCAGAGAAGATAGAGCTTTCTTCGGGGCAGTATATGTCAGATGTGATACACCTGAGCGACAACGAGGATCTGAGCGAGAAGATCGCACAGTTTACTGATAAGTATCTTGTCAAAAGACAGCGGAGTATCGACAGCTAAACTTTATATTATTAAGAAAAATTCCCGATACAGGGTCAAAGCCTTGTATCGGGATTTCTTTATGTTTTATAAAAACTAAGTTTTTTAAGTACTCCTGTTTTGGTGATGAGAAGTATCATCAGACAACCTGAAACTATACCAGCTGCACCCTGTACGGAGTTACCTATAACACCGGCAAAAGCACCTGTTATTCCATAGCCCATTATAAATGCGTCATACAGGTAATAGCCGACTATCATTGCACATTCTCCGACAGCCGCAGCAATTATATAACTGATGTTACTGTACTTTTTAATGTGGGATATCAATGTTTTTGTAAGAATTGCCGCAATTACAGCAATAAGTCCTTTTATTACAAATGTTGCGGGTGCATAGATCAAGTATCCTGTCAAAATATCAGCCATAGCAGAGCCTATTGCCGCCGCTGCCCCTCCGTATACAGGACCAAGTATCCACGCCCCGACAAGGATAAAGCAATCACCGAAATTTATATATCCCATCGGTATCGGAATCTGTATCACTAAGGTGGCTACGCAGATAAGTGCAGCAAACATAGCTGCAATGCATAGTTTTAACAGGTTGTTTTGGGTGTGGCTCATTATTTGTCATCTCTTTCTTTGTTTTTATCTGTATAACATTATAATAAATTTTGGAAAAAAATGCAATAGTAATTTTGTGATAAATTATTTCACTTTTTTAGGTCGGATTTATTATAACTCTATGAATATGTTGACAAACGTTTAAAGTTTGATTATACTTAATTTATGGACTATTTGGCTTGTTTTCTTGGAAGGATAATGATATGGGCATAAATACAGATATAAAAAAAGGACTTACCTCTGCCGAGGCACAAGAGCGTGTAAAAAGCGGCAGGAGTAACGGCAGCTTTTCGGTAAAGACAAAAAGCATAGGACAGATATTCAGCGATAATATCTTTACACTGTTCAATCTTATAAACGTGATACTGGCGGTGTTTGTGGCACTAACAGGCAGCTACCGAAATATGCTGTTTATGGGAGTTATCCTGTGCAATATTGCGATAGGAATATTTCAGGAGATACGCTCAAAGCGTATCATAGACAAGCTGTCGCTGATATCCGCTCCTAAGGCTCACCTTATGCGTGACGGTGAGGAGGTCACTCTTCCTGTATCGGATATAGTTATGGACGATATAATGTGCCTTGCGTCGGGACGTCAGATATGTGCGGACGGAATACTACGTGAGGGCGAGTGTGAGGTCGACGAGAGCCTTATCACAGGCGAGAGCGACCCTATAATAAAGCACGAGGGCGACGAACTTTTATCGGGCAGCTTTGTTATAAGCGGCACTTCAAAGGCTCAGGTCATTCGTGTGGGTGCAGAGGCTTATGCTAACAAGATAGCAAGTGGAGCAAAGTACGTAAAAAAGCAAAGCTCCGAGATGATGAGCTCTATAAATAAGATAATCAGCACGGTTTCTGTGTGTATAGTGCCGTTTGCATTGGTGCTGTTTTTCAAGGCGATATTCGTTACGCATCAGAGCTTTGACAGGGGAATTGTCAGCACAGTTGCGGCACTTATCGGAATGATACCCGAGGGCCTTGTGCTGCTTACAAGCGTTGCCCTTGCGGTAAGCTCTATACGTCTTGCGGCAAAGCAGACACTCTGTCAGGATCTTTACAGTGTTGAGCATCTTGCCCGTGTAGATGTGCTGTGCCTTGATAAGACAGGCACTATAACAGAGGGCTGTATGGAGGTAACAGAGCTTATCCCTGTTGATGATAGCTTTGACAGCGAGGGGGCGTTAAACGCTTTTTCAGCGGCAATGACAGACGCAAACCCAACCCTTGCGGCAATACAGGTTAAGTATAATAAAGGTACTGATATGAAGTGCAGCCGTGTTATTCCGTTTTCCTCTGCGAAAAAGTGGAGTGCTGCGGTGTTTGAGGTACAGGGCGTTTATGCGATAGGTGCTCCGAGCTTTGTCCTTGCTGAAAGCGAATATGCAAAGATAAAGCCGTTTGCGGAGGAATATTCCTCCCGTGGAATGAGGGTGCTGGTACTTGCACACAGCAAGTCTGAGCCTGTTGACAACGAGCTTCCTGCCGATATCTCCGCAAAGGCACTTGTCGTGCTGTCGGATAAGATACGTGAAACTGCCCCCGCAACGCTTGAATATTTCAGACAGCAGGGTGTGACGATAAAGGTAATTTCGGGCGACGATCCTGTTACAGTTTCAAATGTAGCAAAAAAGGCAGGACTTATCGGGGCGGAAAACTATGTTGATGCGGCAACGCTTACAGAGGATACTCTCCCCGAAGCGGCGGAGAAATTCACCGTATTCGGCAGGGTAACGCCGTATCAGAAGTTGGAGCTTGTAAAGGCACTGAAATCAAAGGGTCACAAGGTTGCGATGACAGGCGACGGAGTGAATGATGTTCTTGCTTTAAAGGAGGCGGATTGCTCCGTTGCTATGCAGTCGGGCAGTGATGCTGCAAGAAACGTATCTCAGCTGGTGCTGATGAATTCTGATTTTGCGTCAATGCCGCTGGTCGTTCAGGAGGGCAGACGCTCTATCAACAATATACAGCGTTCTGCCGCATTGTTCCTAGTAAAGACTATCTTCTCGTTTTTACTTGCGGTGATATTCCTGTTTGTCCCCTCCGCATATCCTTTTCAGCCGATACAGATGACGCTTATCAGTGCCCTTGCTATCGGTGCTCCGTCGTTTTTACTTGCATTAGAGCCTAACCACAATCTTGTTAGGGGCAGCTTTCTTTCAAATGTGCTGAAACGTGCCGCACCGGGCGGTCTGTCGGTGGTGATAGGAATAATTCTGCTGCTTACCGCTCAAAGTGTTTTTGATATTCCACAGGAGCAGGCCTCCACAATGTCGACATTCCTTACCGCCTCTGCGGTATTTGGTGTGCTGTTCAATGTGTGCAGACCCTTTAACAAGCTCCGTGCGGTTATGTTTGGTGTGCTTGTATCAGCGTTTGTGGGAGCGGCGACTATTATGCCCTCGCTGTTTTATATCGTTCCTATTTCGGTTGAGGAGTGGGGCATTCTTGCGATACTTGTTGCAGTCGTGCTGTGCTGTCTTGCCGGACTTACCCACGCTTCGGGCAGACTTTTCGGCGGCGAGGGAAGGGCGGTCACTGTATCTCCTAAGTTGAAAAAAGCGGTCGTGGGTATCGTTTTCGCACTGTCTACGGTGTTTGCGGTATGGTTTGGTACGGTTATGGTGGATTATTTTTCACTTGCTGACGGGAAAGAGCCTGTTGTCGCACAGCGTCAGCTTGACGGCAGCTATAAGGGGATACTGTATGACATCAAGGACAGTGAGATAACTGTATTCGGTAATACGGTAGCACCTGCTGAAATGCAGACGGAGGACGAGTAATGCACAAGGTACAGGCAAAGTCGATACTCTCCCAAAGCAACGGGATAAATGTTTACAGGGGCTGTACACACGGCTGTATATACTGCGATTCCCGTAGCGTATGCTACAATATCGACCACGAATTTACCGATATCGAGGTAAAGGAAAATGCTCCCGAGCTGCTTGAAAATGCTCTCCGCTCAAAGCGTAAACGCTGTATGATAGGTACAGGAGCAATGTGCGACCCGTATCTTCACGAGGAGAAAGAGCTTATGCTCACCCGCCGCTGTCTTGAAATAATAAGGAAATATGATTTCGGTGCGGCGGTACAGACAAAATCCGACCTTGTGATGAGGGATATCGACCTGCTGCAAAGCATAAACAACAGCACAAAGGCAGTGGTGCAGATGACCCTCACCACAGCAGACGACGAGCTTTGCCGCGTAGTTGAGCCTAATGTATGTACGACCAGCCGCCGTTTTGAGGTGCTGTGTGAGATGAAAAAAGCGGGTATTCCCACTGTTGTGTGGCTTTGCCCGATACTCCCCTTTATAAACGATACAGAGGAAAATATCCTTGCTATCGTTGATTATGCAAGTCGTGCAGGGTGCTACGGTATCATAAATTTCGGTATGGGTATGACGCTTCGTGACGGTGACAGACAGTATTATTATAAGGCACTTGACAGGCATTTTAAAGGACTAAAAGAGCGGTATATCTCCCGTTACGGCGACAGCTACGAGATAGCCTCTCCGAATGGGGGAAGGCTGTGGCAGGTGTTTACCTCTGCCTGTGAAAAGGCTGGGCTTATTTACGACAATAACAGGCTATTCGGATATCTCCACGAATTTCCCGAGTGTGAGCAGCTTTCGCTTTTATGATTTTCCGTGTACCAAAACAAACCTTTCGGCATAGAATATGGCAGGGTAAGATACACAGCTGTGCCGAGGGTGACGGAAATGCTTTTTTGCAGCTTGGTCACAACGGCGGCGGAGCCTGCACAGGCATTCCGTCCGTGAATAGCCGGAGGCGTAAAGCAGTTGTTTGACATACCCCTTGCGGGCTGTATTTTTGCAGCCCGCTTATCTTTTCACCTAAAACGGAGTAACGCATAAAATATATCAGGGAGGAATATCCTCTCTGAAACTTGATAAGGAGCGTTACAATGAACAGCTTTACTATAAATATGAGAAATCAGACGCAGGCTTTCAAGGCAAGGTCGGTACTTGCAAGGGCGGGTATCCGCTCTATGATAGAGCGTACTCACGGCAGAAACGGCTGTATGTTCAGACTGCGTGTGTTTACGGGAAGACGGGGAGAGGTTTGCACCCTGCTTTCCAAATCGGGTATCCCCTGTGATATATCTTGACAATGCGGCTACCACCTATCCGAAGCCTCCTCAGGTCTATCGTGCCTGGACGGAAGCTATGCGTACCTACGGAGCAAACCCCGGACGGGGCGGTTATGACTTTTCGTCACAGACTTCCGAGGCGGTATTCGGCAGCAGAGCAGAGTGTGCGGAGTTTTTTGGTGCAGAGCCTGAAAATACCGTGTTTACGCTTAACTGTACGCACTCTTTAAATTATGCTATAAAGGGACTTGCACGGCGAAAGGTCCATTTCGTTATAAGCGACCTTGAACACAACGCAGTGCTAAGACCTGTTCATTCCTGTGCAGCGGCAAATGGAGGAAGTTACAGTATTTTCACAACAGACGACAATGATGATGTTACCCTTGCAAGGGCGGAAAAGGCTATCCGTCCCGATACCGCCGCTATGATATGCACAGCGGCAAGTAATGTTACGGGCAGACGTCTGCCTGTTGTGGCACTTGCAGAGCTTTGTCGCCGCAAGGGGATATGCTTTATTGTGGACGGGGCACAGGGGGCGGGAGTGCTGCCGCTTAGCCTTGATAAGGGGATAAATATTCTTTGTGCGGCGGGACATAAGGGGTTGTATGGCCCAATGGGTACGGGCCTGCTTGTTACGGACGGCAGATATCCGCTTAAAACACTCATTGAGGGCGGCACAGGAAGTTCTTCCGAAAGCCCCGTACAGCCTGAATTTACTCCTGACCGATTTGAGAGCGGCACGATAAATACTGCCGGTGTGGTGGCGTTGGGAGAGGGAGTAAAATTTGTAAAAGCAAAGACCCCGGAAAGGATATTAAAACACGAGCTTGAATTGTGTACACAGTTTTGCGAGGGCGTGAAAGGACTTAAAAACATCACACTGTATACGGATATTACTTCGGTCAATAGCGAAAAATATGTTCCCGTCGTGTCCTTTAACATCGGTGATATGAGCGGTGCGGAAGCGTCCTCACGGCTTGGTGCAATGGGTCATTCTCTCCGTGGGGGACTTCACTGTGCTCCCCTTGCACATAAAAAGCTTGGCACACTTGATAGGGGTACAGTGCGTTTTTCACCGTCGGTATTTACATCTTCGGGAGATATATTACGGCTTTTACGGGCATTATCGCAGATAACGAAGTATTAACAGGGTGATTATTTGTTGACAACATTGCCCTGCGGTGATATAATGTATGTGGATAAATATTCAAATTCTACGATAAATGAAAGGATACCAAATGGCAGAGGCAACGTTAAATATGGACAGTATGGAGCAGCTCCACGCTGTTTTCGGAGATTTTGACAGCAATGTTAATCTGATACAGAAGGCTTTCGGGGTGACTGTTTTCAGCAGGGGTGCAGATGTTAAGATAACAGGCGACGAGTCTGCTGTCAGTCGTGCGGAAAAGGCTGTGCAGTCCCTCTCAAAGCTTTATTTCAAGGGCGAGGCTATAAACGAGCAGTCGGTGCGTTACGTTATCTCAATGGTAAATGACGGCACTGAAAACGAGGTCGAGAATATGTCTTCAGACTGCGTTTGCGTAAGCTATTCGGGAAAACCGATAAAACCAAAGACATTGGGTCAGAAAAAATACTGCGATATGATACGCAAAAATACCATTACCTTTGGCGTAGGCCCTGCGGGTACAGGTAAGACCTACCTTGCGGTGGCACTTGCTGTCAGTGCATTCAAGGCTCACGAGATACAGCGTATAATCCTTACCCGTCCCGCTGTGGAAGCGGGCGAAAAGCTGGGATTTCTTCCGGGTGATCTGCAAAATAAGGTAGACCCTTATCTCCGTCCGCTTTACGACGCACTGTTTGAGATGTTCGGACAGGAGGCTTTCAACCGTCATTTGGAGCGTGGCTCTATCGAGGTAGCACCTCTTGCTTATATGAGAGGCCGTACCCTTGACGACAGCTTTATTATCCTTGACGAGGCTCAGAATACCACCCGTGAACAGATGAAGATGTTCCTTACACGTCTTGGCTTTAACAGTAAAATGGTCATCACGGGCGATATCACACAGATTGACCTGCCTGAGGAGAGAAAATCGGGTCTTATCGAGGCTCTGCGTGTGCTTAAAAATGTCGACGATATAGCACAGAATCGTTTCAGTGATAAGGACGTTGTACGTCACAGATTGGTACAGGATATCGTAAAGGCTTATGAAAACTATAACGGACAGAATGCCGCAAAAAGGAATGACAAGAAATGAAGATAGAGATTTTTTTCAGCGATGAACAGGACAAGCTCACCCCACCCGAGGATATTGAAAAGCTTATCGAGAGATGCACTGTTGCTGCCCTTGAAGAAGAGGGCATAGAGGAGGACGCACAGGTGTCCGTTACCCTTGTTGACAACGAAGCTATCCGTGAGATAAACAACGAGAATAGGGGTATTGACCGTGCAACGGACGTGCTTTCTTTCCCTTTGGGAGATGAGGACAGCTTTGATACAGATCCTGAAACAGGTGCTATCCTGCTTGGAGATATAGTTATTTCTCTGGAACGTGCCGAGGAACAGGCTAAGGAGTACGGACACTCCTTTTACAGAGAGGTGGCTTTTCTTATCACCCACAGCCTGTTTCATCTGCTTGGCTATGACCACGTAGACTCTGAGGAGGACGAAAAACTGATGTTCGGCAAACAGGACAAGGTCCTTCAAAAGCTTGGCATAACCCGTGAAAGCTGATGAAAAAGTTTCTTAAAGGCTTTGTTTATGCCGCACGGGGAATAGGTCTGTGCCTGTTGGAGAGGAATTTCCGTTTTCATCTGTGTGCGGCGGCTTTTGTGGTGTTTTTTGTGGGCAGTTTTTACGAGCTTTCCCGTGTGGAATGGGCGGCACTGATAATTACTATCGGCTTTGTTATGGCTATGGAGGCTATTAACACCGCAGTAGAGCATCTTGCAAATCGAGTATCAAGAGAAAGGGACGAGCTTATCCGCCGCTGTAAGGATTGCAGTGCAGGAGCGGTCTTGCTTTCAGCGATAGCCGCTGTCGTAGTGGGTATAGCACTTTTGTGGGATACAGAACGCTTTGCCGAAATATGGGAGTTCTATTCCACAGATATATGGAGAGCGTTAGCTCTGCTTATGGCGATAACAGGTGCGGTAATCTTGGTGTTGCTGCCCGAGAGATTTAAAAAGGAGTAGTTTAAACGGCTGTCTGCCGGTGATAAGACTTAAAGCAGAAGTGTATCACATAGATAGACCTGTAACAACAGACAGCTTTTTCTGATTGGTTCTTGACATTAAAATCTTTTTGTGATATAATATCTAAGTTGATATTAGCCGGTATGTTGGAATTGGCAGACGAGGCGGACTCAAAATCCGTTGGTAGCGATACCGTGTGGGTTCGACCCCCACTACCGGCACCATAGCCGCTGGACGAAAAGTTCAGCGGTTTTTTTATAGTTGACAAAAAGCGACAAATGTGTTACACTAAACACGTTAAATGACTATTTGGGAGGTTAATATATGAGAAAGATAGGCTCATTGTTATGCTTTGTTGTGGCGATAGCAAGTGTTATTTTTGCATTTTTTGCAAGTGGTTCCAGGGGCGGCTGGTTTATCGGTCTTGCGTTTTTCAGGACGATGCAGGACGGCACGTTTATGGGTTTTATCGGAAATATTTTCGGTGTACTGCTTACCTTTGTAGGCTTTGGTGCTACGGGTTATTTCGGATTTAGCAAAAGCAGTGACAAGATGACCCTGTACTGGTCGGGTGGAATGTGTGCGTTGTGCATTCTCTCGCTGATTATTTCGATATTCAGCGGTACATTTACAATAGGAGATATACTTATTATGGCACCCTGTGCTTTGGTGCTGATATCACTTTTTACATCAAAGGATTAAAAAAACTTGCCCCGTTTTAAACGGGGCAATCCAGTCTGTCGAATAACTAAGTTTTTGCCCGCAAAGCGGGCTTTTTTGATAACTTTTTTGGTGTGGCTTTGCCCCACCAAAAAACACTTCTATCCGCACAACTGTACTGGAAACGGCTATCGCCTTATTCCTTATGCGGGC
>JAZUSC010000039.1:0-61693 GCA_045606505.1 Oscillospiraceae bacterium | reverse complement strand
CGAAAAACTAAGTTTTTGCCCGCAAAGCGGGCTTTTTTGATAACTTTTTTGGTGTGGCTTTGCCGCACCAAAAAACACTTCTATCCGCACAACTGTGCGAGTTGGCGGCATCGCCGCCGGCGAGTGCGGGCAGTGCGGATGTTTCGGCGGGAAAGTCCCAACGGGACTTTTTCGACGGTCTCACTTGCCCCGTTCAAAACGGGGCAATCTTTATTTCTGATAGTCAGAGCTTAGCTGACCGCAGGCGGCTTTAAGCTCTGAGCCGAATTCACGCCGCATCGTGACGTGTACACCGTGTTTTTTCAGTACATCGTAGAATTTCATAATACGCTCACGGTCGCTTTTCTGAAAGCGGTCGTTGTCAGTGGGATTGTAGGGAATGATGTTCACATAGAAATTCCTGTCCGCAATAAGGTCTGAAAGCTCTCTTGCGTTTTCGGGGGAGTCGTTTACACCTGACAGCATAACATATTCAAGGGTCACACGGCGGTTTGCCTTTTTGGAGAAATACTCCGCAGCCTCTGTAAGCTCTGAAAGGGGATAGCGTCTGTTTATCGGCATAAGCTCTGACCGAAGAATATCATTCGGAGCGTGCAGACTTATCGCAAGATTGCACGGGTGAGGAAGCTCTGCAAATTTCCGTATTTCGTTAGCAAGACCACAGGTTGAAACGGTTATGTGGCTCTCGCCGATAGCAAGACCCTTTCCCTCAGTGATTATTTCAAGGAATTTAACTGTGCTGTCGAAGTTGTCAAAAGGCTCTCCGATACCCATAACCGAAACACCGCTCACTTTAATGCCGAATTCATTCTGTATCGCAATTATCTGACCTACTATCTCCTCGGGGGAGAGATTGCGTCTGCGTTTAAGCCTGCCGCTTTGACAAAAGGCACAGCCCATAGCACAGCCTACTTGTGTGGAAACGCACACACAGTTTCCAAAGCTCTGCCGCATAAGTACGGTTTCCGCATATTCTCCGTCGGAGAGTCGTAATAACAGCTTTGCAGTATCTGTGCTGTCAAGCTTTTCGGCTATTTCGGGCAGGGAAACGGTAAAATCCCGCAGCAGCATTTCTGTTACTCTTTCGGAAAATCCAAGCTCATTCAGACCTATATTCTTTCTGTATATCCCGTCAAAGACGATAGAAGCTTTGGAGGGGTTTTCACCATTATTTTTGAAATAGATTTCCAGTTCATTTTGAGTTATTCCATAGATATTCATATCATCACCGATAATATTGTATAGCATTTTGAGGCTTTCGTCAAGTGGGGAAAAATTCCTGTTTGCCTAAAAAAGTGTAGACAAACGTACAAAAATATGATATACTAAACTAAAAATGGCTGTTAAGTCATAAAGCAAATTAGTTTGACATTAAAAGGAGTAATATCGATGCGTATATCTTCAAAAAGAGCAGCTGCGGCTGTTACGTCAGCGGTTATGTGCTTATCACTCGCAACAGGCTGTAACGGTGGCACGTCCTCAAATACCTCTGACATAACGACAAGCGGTACTTCTGATGTTTCCGCTCCCGAGGTCGCAGATACAGGCTGGACATACGGACAGGTAGCAGTTGGCGGCGGCGGTTTCGTTACAGGTGTTTTTTCGACCTGCGAAGAAAACGTTTACTATGCTAGGACAGACGTAGGCGGTGCATATCGCTGGGACGAGAAGAGTGGACAGTGGAAGTCTCTCAGCTACTGGGTATCTGAGAGTGACGTTGGTCTTATGGGTATAAGTGCTATTGCGGTAGACCCCACAAATGCCGCAAATGTATGTATACTTGCCGGTACTGATTATTTCAGC
This sequence comes from Oscillospiraceae bacterium, assembly GCA_045606505.1. Classification (GTDB taxonomy): domain Bacteria; phylum Bacillota; class Clostridia; order Oscillospirales; family Ruminococcaceae; genus CAG-115. The sequence goes on along the minus strand of JAZUSC010000039.1, from coordinate 59,890 downwards.
GGCGGTAAGACCTGCTTTTTAAAGTCCACTGATTACGGCGAAACCTTTACTGTTATTGATATTACCGGATATATAAAAGTACACGGTAACTGTATGGGCAGAGGCAATGGCGAAAGACTTGCAATCGACCCGAATAACCCCGATATCATCTTTGCCGGCGGTAATACAGGCGGTATGATAAAAAGTGTTGACGGCGGTATAAACTGGGAGTATGTAACAAGCTTCCCTGTAAACCACACAAGCAATGCTAATGGAATAAACATAATCGTATTCGATGAGGAAAGCGTAAAGGACGGCAAGACTCAGAGGATATATGCGGCTGCATCTCAGACAGGCGAAAACCTGTTTGTATCTGAGGACGGCGGCGACAGTTGGAATGTGGTTGAAAATGCAGTTTCCAACCTTATGCCTCAGCGTATCAAGCTTGACGATGAGGGCGATATGTACGTTGTATACGGCGACAAGGAAGGCCCGTGGAATCAGACAAAGGGTGCGGTATATAAGTATGATGCTGATGACAAGTCAGCAACAAATATTGCTCCTTCCACAACACCCTTTGGCGATATCGTTATCGACCCCGATGACAATGACCGTATGGTGCTTGTAACTACACAGACCTGGATGCAGCAGCCTAACGGCTCTCACGGTGATGTATTCTACACAACGACAGACGGAGGCGAAAGCTGGACGAATACTCTCAGCACTATGAAGATGTCCGTAAATGAATCTCCCTGGGTAGAGGATTGTGCGATACACTGGTGCTGCTCGCTGTCTATGAATCCCTACAACACAGATGAGATTATGGTAACATCGGGTAACGGTATCTTCGCTTGTGATAATATCTTTGATGATGCTCCTGAGTTTTATTTCAACGCACAGGGCATTGAGGAAACTGTTCCTATGGATATCATCACTATGAAGGATTATCCCCTTGTTTCTGCTGCACTTGACTATGACGGCTTTACCCACGAGGATATCAAGGTATCCGCTGAACGTCATTCGGACAAGATAGGCTCAACCACAAGCATTACCGTTGCGGCACAAAACAGATCCTACTGGGCAAAGACAGGCGGCAGCGACAGTGGAATGGCTCTCAGCATTTCCACTGATGAGGGAAAGAGCTGGACAAAGGCAAAGTCCCCCGAAAGCGGCAAGACCTATCACAGCGGTTCAGTTGGTTTTAATGCAGACGGCTCACGTCTTATATGGAGTCCCTCCAACAGCCACTTTGCATTCTACACAGAGGACTGCGGCAATAGCTGGACAAAGGTAGACGGTATAATGGGACAGAACCTTTACATTATCGGCGACCTCCACGATCCGAATTATGTTTACGCTTATGGCAGCGACAAGTTGTACAGAAGTGCTGACGGTGGCAAATCCTTTGAAAAGATAGGAACAGAGCTTTTCATCTCCCAGCGTAGACTTTGCGTTGACCCCGAAAACGAGGGTACATTCTATCTCCCCGCCGGTGCAGGCCTTTATGTTACAAACGACCGTGGCGATACATTTGAAAAGATAAACGGCGTAAAATATTGTCAGACAGTAGGTCTTGGCAAGGCTAAGAATGAGGGAGATCCCCTTGTTATCTACATCTACGGTACAGTTGGCGACGCTGAGGAGAACGGCATATTTATGTCGGAGGACGGCGGTGCTACCTGGACACAGGTGAATGACGACGCTCATCAATTCGGCGGAACAGGAAACGGCGGCTTTATTTCGGGTGATATGAACGTTTACGGAAGATGCTATATGAGTACAGTAGGTCTTGGTATCGTATACTGTGACAAAACTGAAAAGTAAAATAGAAATGGCTGTCAGTCGGCTTTTGGTCGGCTGACAGCTTTTGTTTTGGCAAAAAAGTTCTATAAAATGTCTGTAAATTGAACAAAAATCTATTGACTTGTTGGAAAAAATATGATACAATTATAGCATCGTGAAAACGATTACTTGACGATTTTTTACAGGAGGCAGAAATGAAGAACAGAAGCTTTGCGGCAAAGGCAGCCGCATTCGGTATAGCAATGTCGCTTATGCTGAGCGGCTGTGCTGGTAACAGCTCAACAGGGTCATCTGCTGTGGGAGATGTAAGCACCTCTCAGACAGAGAGCGTTGTTTCAGGTACTACTGAAAATAACGCATCTGAGGGCAACACAATGACCGCTTTGGAAGTATCAAGGCTTATGGGTAACGGCATAAACCTCGGAAATACAATGGAGGCTTATGCACATCAGAGCTATGTATCGGGCGGAGATCCTACATATTTTGAAACCACCTGGGGACAGCCCATTACTACTCCTGAAATGATACAGGGTATGAAGGACGCCGGATTTGATTCTCTGCGTGTTCCTGTTGCCTGGACAAACGGTATGAACTTCGAGAGCGGCGACTACACCATAGATTCCCGTCTTATGGATCGTGTACAGCAGATCGTTGACTATGCACTTGACGCTGATATGTACGTTATCATCAATGACCACTGGGACGGCGGCTGGTGGGGAATGTTCGGTGCGGCTGACGAGGCTACCCGTGAAAAGGCTATGGAGATGTACAAGGCTATGTGGACGCAGATAGCCGAGCATTTCAAGGACTACTCTTACAAGCTGATATTTGAGGCGGCCAACGAGGAACTTGGCGACCGTCTTAACGATAAGGATATCACAGGTTCTAAGGGTACGCTCACACAGGACGAGTGCTACGAAAAGGCCTATGAGATAAACGACGAGTTTGTAAAGCTTATCCGTTCCACAGGCGGCAATAACGAGGATCGTTTCCTACTCCTTGCGGGATATAATACAGATATCACAATGACCTGTGACGAGCGTTTCAAGATGCCCGAGGACACCGCAGAGGATAAGCTGCTGCTTTCCGTACATTATTACACTCCCTGGGATTACTGTGGTACAGACGGTGTAAATCAGTGGGGCTCTCCCGATGACTACGAGGAGCAGAACCGCCTGTTCAAGATGATGAGCAAGTATACCGAGCAGGGCTACGGTATCGTAATAGGCGAGTATGCCGTTATGATGAGCAACGGAGGTATCAAGCCTGATACAGCAAAGTTCTACGAAAATCTTCTCAACAACTGCGATCTTTACAATTTTGTTCCTATGCTGTGGGATTGCAGCAATTTCTTCAAGCGTCGTTCTCTCCAAACGACAGACGAGGACGTGGCTGCTCTGTTTGCCTCCCGTGATGTTGACGCAGAAAGTGACCTCTCCGAAGAGGAGATAAAGGAAAACGCTGAGGAAGCCCTTGAAGAGGCTATGGAAGAGGCAAATAACGCATTTATGGCAGATGTTGATCTTCCTGCTTCCGACGATATGGCTGTTGCTTGGATAATGTTCCAGAGCAGTGATTACAGCATTGCATACAGCGTGGGAGATAATTACGATCCTACCAACAAGACAATGGGCGTTCTTGCGAAGAATGCAGAGATAACAGGCGAGGGTACATACACAGTAAGCCTTGATTTCGGTGATGTAGGCCCTGCAAAGGGAATTGCATTCTCCGCACTTGGTATCAGCAATGGCGAAACGATGTTCCCCGGCTACACCATAGATATCGAAAAGGTGCTTATCAATAACGCTCCGTATGAGTTGCAGGGCAAGGAATACACTTCCTCCGATGATGATAAGTGTACAAGAGTAAACCTCTACAATGGTTGGGTATCCTCTGTTCCCTCTGAGGCAAGATCAGCAGACGGAGATCTTGACGGCTGCTCCGCACAGATAATCCAGCTTGGTAACAAGGATAAGATATCCAGTATCTCTATCACATTTACCTATAAAGCACCCTAAAACAGATTTCCGCCGTGCAAATGCACGGCGGTTTTTATATGCAGATAAAAGCGGCACTTTGAGATGAAGTGCCGCTGTTTTTTAGTTTTTGGGAACAAATTCAATACTGTCAAGGTCAAAGTCGCAGCCCGGGAGGAATTGCAGTTTTACTACTGACATTCCGCTTATATCGGGGAATTCCTTTTCAACGGTGATATAGTCCTCGCTGTACGGAAATTCAACGATCTCCTTTACCTCTCCGAAGTCACCGGCGGCAACAACGTGTATCGTGTCGTTGTCGTGACGGGTGCGTCCTGTGAGCCTTACCGCAGCAACGCCACGGGTGAAATCCATATCCTCAAAATCGAAGAACACGTTGTTTCCTATTCTTTCTATCCTGCCGTTGTTTTCCTCAAATGTATCACCGTGAACAAGGTCACAGTCGGCAGCGGCAATCCTCTGATATGCCTTTTCATTAGGAGTAAACCTGAAACCGCCTAAATCAAGTCTTTGAACGTGGTCGCCGAATTTTAAGAAAATATCCTGCTCTCCGCATAGCCTTTCGGGGAGGGTAAATGTATTCTCCTTGTATGTCTGCCACAGGAAATCCGCCTGATAGGTGAATTCTCCGATAAGCTTTCCGCCGTTGTCGGGGTCGCCGTTAAAGAGAGAGAAAGAAACAGGGTCGTTTGTAAACCAGTGCAGAAAACGTACTGTAAGCTCGTTTGTGCCGTATTTTCCGAAGTTTACCTTTGTGTAGCCTACTGTATCCTGCTCCTTTGTCATAGAGATACCGCCCTCGGAGACCTCGCTCATAACACCCTTGCTGACGTTGTAGAAACAGCCTGTTACAAAGCTGTATGGGTCTGTAAACGGCTGACCGAAGCCCTCGGCTGTAAACTCAAAATCAGAGATGACTTCTGCCTGTGGCTTTCCGTTTGCACAGGTGCAGCGTAGACGGAATTCTCCGTCGCCTAATGCTGTAAGTCTTGCTGAATTTCCGTTTGCGGATACCTCTGCAAGGTTAGTTACGATACCGCTATTGGTGACAACGCTCCATTTAAGGTCACTGTATGTGGCGTTATGCGGTAATATTTCAGCGGTGATATCTATGGAGCTGCTTTCGGGTGTGAGGAGCATTCCGCCCGTCCTTGTAAGTGCAATCTTTCTGACAGGTATCTCGTGGTTTTCGGGAGCGGAGGTGATATTTTCGCTGAAAGCTACGCCCTCTTTTACATCGGCGGGGAGTACGTTTATTTCAAGCACTGCGGGGGAAAGTCCCTCGCTCTCTGCCTTTATCACAGCCTTTCCGACTTTGTCGGAGGCGGCTATCATTACGACCGCCGCACCACTGAATAGCTTTCTTTCATTTGCTTTGTAGCTGTCATAGTCGGTGCTGTCGCCGTTATCAAAGCCTATCAGCCTTGCACCCTCAACAGAAAGCTTTACACGGTTTCTTGCGTTTGAAACGGAATTTCCGTCCTTGTCAAGGGCGGTTATTTTAACGGCAATTACGTCCTCGCCGTTAGCATAAAGTTCTTTTTTGCCGTGGTGCGAGGGGGAAAGGACAAGGCTGACCGCATCGCCGAAGCTTTTTCTCACATCGCAAAGCTCACCCGCAACAGCCTTTATCTCGCCCTTTGTGTAGGGAATCTGCCAGCTTACTGTGTATTCAGTGGGAGTTTTCTTTCCGACGGAGATGCCGTTTACAAAAAGCTCTACCTCGGGCTGATTTGTATATGCGACAACATCTACACACTGACCCTCGTTAAAATCCCAGTAGGGGAGTAGGTGAAGCACAGGCTCGTCAGTCCACGCAGACTTATACAGATAAAAGCTGTCCTTTTTAAGCCCCGCAGTATCAATAGGACCATAGTAGCTGTTTTTGGTGGAATAAGGCGACGGCTCTCCGATATAGTCAGAGCCTGTCCATATAAACATACCTGCACAGAAATCGGTGTCACGGTCTGCGGCAATCGTTTGTTGAGGGGTGGGAGCACTAATTCCCCCACGGCAGTTTCCAAGGGAGGAGCATTGCAGGTCCTCGTGGGTAAGGAAAGGTGTTCCAAGCGGGAAATGATATACTCCACGGCTCTTTACACCTGCTGTTGTTTCGCTTCCGTATATCTTCCATTCGGGGTGCTGCTCACGGTGGAGCTTGTAAAGTTTTTCACCGTAGTTGTAGCCTGCAAGGTCTACTTCCTTAGCACAATTCTGAGCACCCTCCCACGGCATATAGTTTGAGCCTATCGTAGTAAAAGCGTTACACATTGGGTCGTGCTTTCTTACAGCACTATGGAGCATAGCTGCTACCTGTCTGCCCCTGTCTGAGTGATGGGTATCGTATATCTCGTTGCCCACGCTCCACATAATGACGGAGGGGTGGTTTCTGTCACGGCGTACCCAACTTGCAACATCTTTTTCAAACCATTCGTGGAAGAAACGTGCATAGTCGAATTCTGTTTTGGGTCTTTCCCACATATCGAAGGCTTCGCTGTCAACGAGTATTCCAAGCTCGTCGCAAAGCTCCATAAAGCCTATCGCAGGCATATTGTGGGAGGTACGCACAGCATTTGCTCCCATTTCCTTCATAGAAAGAAGCTGACGTCGAGCAACTTCTTTGTTGAATGCCGCCCCAAGTGGGCCGAGGTCGTGGTGCAGACATACACCGTGCAACTTAACGTGTCTGCCGTTGAGGAAGAAACCGCTCTCAGGCTTAAATTCTATTGTACGCAGACCCACTTTCTGAGATATCTTGTCGATTATCTCGCCGTCCTTTTTAAGAGATACTGTAAGTTTCAGAAGATTAGGGCTGTCGATATCCCAGACGGGAGCGTCCTTTACGGTAAATTCGCTGTTTTCTCCGAGATAGAGTATATTTCCACTTCTGTCTTTAAGTGAATACAGCAGCTCTCCGCTGCCAACGACCTCTGCGGAAACGGTACATTTCCAGACATCGCCGTCTTTCTTTGTAGTGAAATATATTCCGTCTGTTGCAAGATAGTCTGCACCTGTTTTAATAATGTGTATGTTTCTGTAAATTCCCGCACCTGAATACCAGCGGCTGTTTGGAGCTTCGTGGCGGACAAGCACCACGATATCGTTACAGCCGTCATTAAGCAGGGGAGTAATATCCACCTCAAAAGAGGAGTAGCCGTATTTGTTTTCGCCTGCCTCTTTTCCGTTTATATAAACTGTGCAGTCCTGATATACTCCCTCAAAATAGAGTCGCACACTGCCTGCACCACTGTATGTGTAGCTTTTCCTATAAAAACCGAAGGAGGTCTTGTACAGGTCGTTTGAGTCGGCTATAAGCCAGTCGTGGGGGATATCCACAGGCTTGAAGTCGAGTTTATCAATGTCGGATATAGAGCTGCTCGCAGGGGTCATAGCAAATTTCCAACTGTTATTGAAAAGCTTTCTCATAGAAGATACCTCTCTTAAATTTATTAAAATAAGTATAAGCTATCTGTAAAAGAATGTCAAGATGTTTTAAAAGAAAAAGGAGCAGAAAACTCCGCTCCTTAGATTATTATTGATATTTAGGCTCACAGGTAACGTTTATGCCGAGCCTTTTGAATGTAAGCTCATCTACAGAGGAAAGAATGACAGAGGAATGGACCTCACTGCCACGCAGATTTGCAATCTGCTCCACAGCGAGCTTTGCTTTTTCGCTGGTGGTCGCACAGATAGACAGTGCAATCAGAGTTTCATCTGTGTGCAGTCGTGGATTCATACTTCCGAGGTGGTCTACCTTTAAGCTCTGTATCGGCTCAATAACATCGGGTGACATAAGCAGCACATCGTCAGATATACCGCCGAGGTATTTAAGTGCATTAAGCAGCAGTGCGGAGGACGCACCAAGCAGATTAGATGTTTTTCCTGTAAGGATAGTACCGTCGGGCAGCTCCATAGCAGCGGCGGGGGCACCCGAAATACTCTCCTTTTCGTTTGCGGCAGCGACTACCTTCCTGTCATCAGTGGTAACACCCACCTGCTTCATCATAAGTTCAAGCTTGTATATTTCCTCATCGCTGACAGTACCCTGACGCTTACCGCAGAGTGCGGCGTAATAGCGGCGGATTATCTCCTGACGTGATGCCTCGCATACGATATCCTCATCGATTATGCAGTTTCCTGCCATATTAACGCCCATATCTGTCGGGGATTTATAGGGGGATTCTCCCATAATTTTCTCAAACATTGCGTTAAGTACAGGGAATATCTCTACATCACGGTTGTAGTTTACGGTCGTTTCACCGTAAGCTTCAAGGTGGAATGGGTCTATCATATTTACATCGTTGAGGTCAGATGTTGCAGCCTCATAGGCGATGTTTACGGGGTGTCTTAGGGGGATATTCCATATCGGGAATGTTTCAAACTTAGCGTATCCTGCGTTAAGTCCACGCTTCTGGTCGTGGTAGAGCTGTGACAGGCAGGTAGCCATCTTTCCGCTGCCGGGTCCCGGTGCAGTGATTACAACAAGGCGGCGGCTGGTTTCGATATAGTCGTTCTTGCCATAGCCTTCGTCACTCATAATGTATGGAATATTGGAGGGGTAGCCCTTTATGTGATAGTGGTGGTATACCTTTATGCCGAGAGCTTCCAGCCTTCTCTGAAATGCGTCAGCTGAGGCTTGTCCTTCATACTGGGTCAGCACAACACTGCTTACATACAGACCTATCTTTGAAAAGATATTGTATAGGCGGATAACATCAACATCATAGGTAATACCGAGGTCGCCTCTTACCTTATTTTTTTCGATATCGCCTGAATTTATTACAATAACGATCTCAGCGTCATCTTTCAGTTGCAGCAGCATTTGCAGCTTACTGTCAGGCTTAAATCCCGGAAGTACACGTGATGCGTGGAAATCATCAAACAGTTTGCCGCCGAATTCAAGATAAAGCTTGTCGCCAAATTGTGAGATACGCTGTCTAATATGCTCTGACTGCGTTTTAAGATATTTGTCGTTGTCAAATCCTATCCTTTTGTTCATTTTTTTAATCCTTTCGGTTTCAAAACATCATACATATTTAGTATATTACATTTTCAAAAAAAAAGCAAGTACAAAAGAAAAAATGTTTACAAACAATTTTTTGTCGCAAATTAAACATTTTAGATAATATTGTTACTGTTCCAAAACACAGATAAAAGAAGCTCCTCTGTGTGGTATCACAGAAGAGCTTTTATATTACATCTGGTAGCTGACAGCCTGTTTTAAGCTGTCAAATTTCTGCTTATGGTCAGTATTTATTTTTCTGAGAGATACTGCCATCAGGATAATAAATGGTATCACTGATGAGTTTGCCCTTGTTGTATTTGAGCACACTGGCTAAGTGCCCTTCAAATGCATAAATTTCTTCGCTGACAAGCTCTCCTTCTTCAAAGTGCTTAACACTGCACAGGTGACCGTTACTATATATCCTGTCAGTAATAATCGTTGATTTACCGTCTTCTGTCATAGGTGTGCTTTCTTTACAACGTACTATATTTTCAAAATTTTCTATATAGTTCTGTGTTTCAGTGTTTTCGTTCATATTGATTTCCACCTTTAATTTTTTGTTGGTATTAGATGTATTCATACTGGATTCCTCCTTTGGATTTGTGTTGGACGTAGAAGTATTTGGTTTGATTTCCTCCTTTCAGTTTGGATAGTAGTTTGACCCATAGTATTTGCCTCCTTCCTGTCTTTCGTTTTGTTGTGATTTGATTATACACCTGTTGTTTTTGAAAACGTAAAATTCACGGTACGAATTATTCGGGATAAAGTGAGAGCAAATAAAAATCAATAATGCCGACATTATAAGTGACACTTTAAGTTACATCAGCGGAGTATCGTTTTCTATTTACATATTTAAAGAAATATGATATAATCTTATAAAAAAAGAAAGGCGGTCCTATTATGGCTAAATATCACAGCACAGATCTGAAAAAGACTTTTTCTGCATTGTATAATCAGCAGAAAGCTTACTTATCCGGTTGCTGCCACAGCAATACTTCTCTTGATACAGCGGAAAAAATGATAAACTCTGTAATGATCCGATCTATTGAGGATATGGCAGTTGAGGATATTATGAACGGCGGTGAGCACGATATCAAAAATATCAGCCCTGATCCGAATTACCCTGTGCTTGTGGTTGATGACATTGTATTCTGCAATTATCAGACCGCTAAACGGACGAATATTCTGGGGCAAATTGGTTGTCCGCTTGACGGAAATTATAATGCCTATGATGAGGGTAATGCTCTGATCGGTATGATCAACGATCTGCAAACCCTTTCTCTTGCGGATTTTGTCAAAAAGCATTATATTGAAGGCGAGTATTTCAACGGTTCTGCAAAGCTGATTTCAATGATCGAAAGAGTATATGCACAAAGTAAGCTCTCTGAAAGAGGATACAGCACCACGAAATTCAGCGGTGATATTATAATTGATGACCGTATAAAGGTGGCAGTAATGCAGTTCATCAACGCAAATACCAACAACATTTCACGCTATGAGAACTCAGCACTGTTTTATAATGACAAGGAGATAAAAACAGTAGGTGCAGAACTGGAATTCAGACGTGAAAGCACCGGTGAAGATTTTGTTTTGTCAAAGCTGACGTTACAGCTTTTTATAGATGAGGAACATTCCGCACATTATCCGTTTCCTATCGCTATCGGCGTAGGGGAGAGGGAGGCAGCACAAAGTTTGGGTAGACTGTTCACATCTTCCACATATCCGAAATATGCAGACTCCGTAAGCGAAAACTACAAGGCAGTGTGTCAAATTCCTATGGGAGAGGTGCCTGAAAAATCCTGCGGCGGTCCGAATGATAAGCGTACATTAAATCAGCTGTTGGACGCTTATGATGAGATCAATCGTAAGACGTCTACCACAGAATATCTCTATGCTTTGATGAATAACAGTCTTAGCGAAGAGGAATACAAACTGACAGTTGAGTATAAGGAATACAGTACGTTTATGGACGAATGGCGTAATGCACTGGATTTTGTACAGTACACTACACTTACTGTTGCAATGCCAAACAGTTGGCGTACAGATAATTATAAAGTGATAACGCTCTTTGACAGTAAAGATGAATATATAAGATATTTCACACTTCTGACAGGAGGTTTCAGCGGTCGTATCCGTCCTACTCTGCTTGATCCTTCACAGTATCCGGCAAAAATAACAGAGCAGATCAGTTTTAAGGAATTAGAAGTTCTGTCGGGAGCTACACTTATACGCTTCCGTGACGACGCTAATGCTATTGTCGGCAATCGACGTGATTTAGGCGATGTTATAACTGTTCCTGAGCTCAAAGAACTTATCGACGCTACTAAACAAATGAGAAGCAGATATGGTATCAGCGATAAGGATCTTGTCATAGATTCTTTTAATGCTCTGCTAAAAGCGGAAAGAGAGAATACTGCAAATACCATATATGAATACTGCAAGAGGGACTATACCGAAAAGATAAATAATCCTGAAAATGATATGCATAGATTGGCACTGTCTATCGGGGAATATTTATACTACAATGCTACTATGACTATCGGTGATAAAGACATATTGATCCCCGCTGGGCGTGTCGATTACTGGTATGAAGAGGAAGATGATACTCACGAGATAACTATCAAGATGTCACCTTTAAAGCCTGCGAAAAGCGTCAATATCGTGTATAAAGACGGTAAGCTTTTGAGTTGTTGCTATCATCTTTATATTGATAAGAATGAAGAGTATAACTACGAGCTGAAAACTCAGGAGGATATTGAACGATATATTCCTTATCCTGAGATAAGAGATGCTGTTGTGAAGTTTATATTATCATAATACCTTATACCATATAATATTAAAAAGAGCAGCCCTTATTTTGGACTGCTCTTTGTTTTGTTTATTCTGCCGTGGTTTCAGAGGAAGTTTCTTCCGTTTCAGCGGTGCTCTCTTCCGGTGCAGAAGATGTTTCTTCCGGTACTGAGGAGGTCGTTTCCGTTACAGAAGTGGTTTCAACAGGTGCAGAAGAGGTTTCTTCTTTGGGTGGTGCTGCTGTTACATTCTGTGTAAGGAACTTCTCGTAATACTTTACCGTAGAGCCTGTAACAGCGTGGAATGCATTGTTTGCAAACAGGATATCCGTCACGCCTGTTTCGGTGAAATACTCCACGATATTCTTTGTGAAGTATCGCATATCTACTACATATATCTCCTCAAACGAACCGAACAGGAAACCGGGAAGCGCATTACCGAAGCTGTCTTTCAGTATTGCGAGTTTACGTCCGTTCTTGGTGGAGGTCTTTACCCTTGTTAATTTTGCGTCGCCGCCCATAAATGTGCAGTATGCCATACTGTTACCGTCAGAGTATTTGATAAAGAAAGCTCCGTCATACGGGTCACGCTCTCCTGATATCGCTCCGTTTTCATCAAGCAAATACTCATAGTAGGTGGTGGTGAAATCCACTCTCTGCGGTACATAGTAATAGAAATTCTCGGGATTATTCTTTACGTTAGGGTCATAGTCGCTGTATGTGTACATCGTTCCCACATAGTCACGAACCACTTTCTGCTCATATTCCGAAATATCCATAAAGGGAACACCTGCAACCTCGGCAAACTTCTGTGCTGCATAATATGCACCAAGCGATGCCCAGTGGTGGTCTGTCCTCATATAGATATCCTCGCCTGTATGTTGCGACAGGGGTGTATATACATCTACTGCCTTTACATCATCAGAGAGGTTTTCTATAACCCAGTTGATGTTGTCAAGCTGACTTGCGGTATACGGCTTGACTTCTGCGGGACTGTAAAATTCAGCCGCTGTGGGGATCATCATACTGTAAACATTTACGTTGTCACCAAAGGTATCCTTGTACTTGTTTATAACCTTGGCATACATTTCGCCGCCTGTATAGCTGCCGCCGTACAGCATAAGAGCTCTTGTATCCTTACCGCTGCCAACGACTGCAACACCGTTGTTCTTGATGTTTACTGCGTCGTTGTTGTCGGGTGCTTCGTCTGTTTCAGGTGCTTCAATAAGGCTGTTGCCTTGCTCGACAGTTTCCTCAGGCAGAGGCTTAGACTGTGGCTCGTTAGTTTCGTCCTCGGGTACTTTGATATCATCGGGAGCGGTTGTCTGTTGCGGCTTTGGTGTGGTCTGCGGCTTTTGCTCGGGAGTAATTACAGTTCCTACGCCGTGTATCTTGATATCATTCTGACGGAAGCCGTTAAGCTCCTGTATTGACGCTGACATATCCATAAGTTCATCTCTGAACGGTACAGTATCGCTGAACCAATCACTTACACCCTCTGTGAACTCGCCACTGAAATAACTGTCAGCAGTAAGCTCGGGGAATTCGGCAAGTTTTCTTTTTTCAGTTTCAGATACAGTGCTGCGTGGAAATACTAAAAACATCAGACCTATGCATTCAAAAACAAGCAGGATAAAGACAAGATATACTATATTCATTATCTTTTTTCGCTTGGTGACCTTTATATCTTCGTATTTTTTTTCATTTTTTGGTTTCATCTGTTATACCTCAAAATCTAAGATACAGGAACGGGTTACTGGTATCGCCTATCAAAAGCAGTGTGCTGACTATAAGCAGTGCAGCAGCAGCGATCATCTTTGCGGCTGTGAGGAACGCAGCAAGTCCCGCTGAGCGACGATATCCGGCTGCCTCTGTCCAGTAGCTGCGGATAAAACGTCCGAAGGGAATGCAGCATATCACACATACGATAAGCAGCCAGAGATTGCCTGTCAGTGCATTCTGAGCCATAAGATCCCAGCCGCCTGCCGAACCGCCGCCGAACAGCACCGAGAGGAACTGACCTATCTTTCCGAAATCCGTAAAATAGAACAGCACCCAGCCCATAACGATAAGGAACAAGCTGTATATATGCAGTATAAAGGACGGTATCTTGTCACGTATTTTAAGAATAGTGTATTTCTCTAACATAATGATAATGCCGAAATATACTCCCCACAAAACGAAATTCCAACTTGCACCGTGCCACAGACCTGTCAGAAACCACACCACCATAATGTTGAGCGGCTGATGACGGCGGTTTCCTCCCATAGGGATATAAACGTAGTCACGCAAGAATGAACCCAGGGATATGTGCCATCTTCTCCAGAATTCGGTTATTGTAGAGGAGATATAGGGATAGTTGAAGTTCTCATCAAAGTGAAATCCGAAGCAGCGTCCCATACCTATTGCCATATCGGAATAGCCCGAAAAGTCAAAATAGATCTGGAATGTATATGCGAGAATACCTATCCAAGCACTTCCTGCCGAAAGAGAGGTAAGATCTCCGTCAAGGAATTGTGATGATATCTCAGAAAGCTGGTTTGCAAGAATTACCTTCTTACCTAATCCGACAAGGAAACGGAAGCTGCCCTCTGCAATATCATCAAAGGTTATCGTGCGGCAGTTTATTTCCCTGGCAATAGTTTCATATCGAACGATAGGACCTGCTATCAGCTGCGGGAACATAGAGATATACAGCAGAAGATTTATGTAGTTATGCTGTACCTCTGAATTGCCCCTGTAAACGTCGATCAGGTAGGAAATAGACTGGAATGTAAAAAAGCTGATACCGATAGGCAGTGCGATATTCGGAAGCGGGATATCAAGTCCTGTAAGATTTATGGTTTCTATCAGAAAATCTGTGTACTTGAACACCGCAATAATGCCGATATTTACTATAAGACCGATAACAAGTGCCGTTTTTGATTTTTTCTTTCCTTTGCATATCAGAAGTCCGATGATATAATTTATCAGTACGCTTATGACCATAAGCAGCACATATATCGGCTCTCCCCAGGCATAGAAGATAAGAGAGAATATCACCAGCACGATATTCGCAAATGGGTGATTGTTTACCGAGGTGGCAAAATGACTACCCTTTTGCTTTCCGCCCGAAGCAAGTGCAAGATCTCCGCAGCGTGCAAGTGCATAGCATATTGCCACCGCCGGAATAAATATGTACAGAAAAAACAGATCAGCAAAGATCATAGCTTACTCTCCCTCTATAATGAAATATGCCCCATAAAGGTGGGGCATACAAGATATGTTTAGATACAACTCTCCCTATAAAAAGAGCTTTTCATTTTCTAAAAGCGACATTGTATATATTTTTTCAAATACCGCCAAAATTCCCCATATACTTATTATAATACGGTATATTTTAAAAGTCAATATGATTATTAAATCTTTATGTAAAAAGTTTTGCATAATAACATTAGCAGAGCGTGGTATCAATGGTTTTGTATCGTGAATATCAGGTATAAACTGACTCGCCAGATATCACAAATAGACACCCTGATTTTTTAAAAACGTAAAAATGGGCATAAAAAAACGCACCGCCCACCAAACAAATGGCTTAACGGTGCGATTTTGGTGACCCACCCGGGAATCGAACCCGGGACACCCTGATTAAAAGTCAGGTGCTCTACCGCCTGAGCTAGTAGGACACAACGCTAATATTATATCAGAAATAATAGATTTTGTCAATAGATTTTGCAAAAAAAAATATAAAAATTTCGATCAGCCACTCCAAAATAATATCTTATTTTTATACTGTAATGGTATTCTTTTCTTTTTTTAGGTAATATTTTCTTGGGGATTTAATAATTATGCCCAAAAACTATGGTGATATTCAACAAAAAAAATCAACAAAATTGTCTTTTCTATTGCATTGTTTTGGAATGTGTGGTATAATTACTTGTAATAATAACTGGCACTATGTTTAAGGATAGGCGGTGTTGATTATGAAAGACATAAAGATATCGGACAGGATATCCGAAAAGCTCGAAAAGATTTATAGTGCAGACAATGATACGATACATTTTCTTTGGGATTGTGCTGCGGGAGTGACTGATACTCTTGGCGGCGATTTTGAGTTTCCACAGGATATTGATAATCCCTTTATCTATATGCATAGAATGGGTCTGATCGATCCGCATTATGATTCCTTTTACAGTATATTCTGTTCAAAGGTAGATGACGCAATATGGCTCGGCGTTGAGGAGAATGATCTTTGTGCCGATGTGTGTATGCGACTTGCCCTTGAAGGAAAACGCAGACTTTGTCATATATATGTAAATCTTCTTAAAAACGAGGACGGCAAGGCTACCGATATCCACGTAAATATCAGACCTTTTTCTGAAAAAGAGAAGTTTGACCGTGAGGTGCTTTCGTTCTTTACTTCCGATAAGAATCCTGCTATATTTTCCCGCAAGGCGGCTGATGTGGTGGAAAACGGGGAAGAGGGAAAGGTTGCCTTTATCCAGTTCGATGTTGAGCGTTTTAAGCTTATAAACGACACCTACGGCTCAAAAGTAGGCGATGATGTTCTAGCTTTTATCACGGATACACTTAATGTTCTGTGCGGCGAGAAACAGCCGCACTGTCGTCTTACCGCAGATGTTTTTATGATAGTTACCGAGTTTGAGGACAGGGAGGATATTTTCAGATTTATCCGTATGCTGGAAAGCAGACTTTGTTACTATAAGGGTCTTGATTATCGTCTGATATTTGGCGTCAGCATAGTGAATGACAAGTCACGCTCTACCCGTTCTTACGGTGATAATGCTACAATGGCACGTCAGTCTATAAAGGGCAAGGCTATGGAGAATATTGCATTCTTCGATGAAACTATGATGGCAAAGCTCCACAAGACCCAGACCGTGGAAGAAGATATGCACAAGGCCGTCGTAAATGGTGAGTTTGTAATGTTCCTCCAACCGAAATACTGTATTTCCACTAACAAGATAATAGGTGCGGAGGCCCTTGCAAGGTGGATACACCCCGAAAGAGGAATGGTATCACCAGCAGAGTTTATACCTGTATTTGAAAAGAATGGTTTTATCATCAAGCTGGACCGTATTATTTGGGAGGCGGCCTGTCGAAGACTTCGTCACTGGATTGACAGCGGCAAGAGGGTTGTGCCTATCTCTGTTAATATATCAAGAGAATACCTTTCAAGCTATGATATCGTTGACATCATATCAGGTCTTGTGAAAAAGTACGATATCCCGAAAGAATTGTTGGAGCTTGAAATAACCGAATCCATTGAAACCGACAATGTTCGTGATATAGTAAAGAATTTCAAGGAGAGAGGCTTTACTATGCTTATGGACGATTTTGGCTCGGGATACTCTTCGCTTAATATGCTTAAAACAACACAGTTTGATGTGTTGAAAATTGACAGAGGCTTTTTCTCAGAGTTTATGGAGTCCGACAGGGGCAGAAAGATAATCTCGCATACTATTTCAATGTCGCAGGATATCGGTCTTGATATTATCGCAGAGGGCGTTGAAACAACAGAGCAGGCGACTTTCTTGTCTGATTGTGGCTGTGATGCGGCACAGGGATTTTTGTATTCAAGACCTATACCTGCCGATGATTTTGAAAAACTGTTATTTGCACAAGAATAATAAGGGGGACGGGCATTTTTTGCCCGTTTCAGGCTGTCGATAAAGCACCATCTGCGTTGTCACTCCGTACTGCGACAGGCATAAAGCCTAGTCGCAGTACGGGTTTCTAGCATCTGGTACTTTCTCGTTCGCCTAATAGTATGACTTTTTCGACTGTTTCGGACGGGCAATTTTTGTCCGTCTTATTATATTTACAAATGGTAAGAAATGTGATATACTGATTTTGACAGCATTCGGCTGAAAATACAAAATACATACGGAGGACAAAGCAATGATTTCAATGGATACTTTTGCAGGCGGCACTTTTGCCCGTCAGATTACAGAGCAGAAGGGCAGCTTTTCACTGTTACAGTACAACAAGACCACAGGCTTTGCTGCACTTGACCCTGACAGAGCATATTATTACTCGAAAATGGGTATCAAGAAAAAGCAGGTAATATGTACTCTTGATAACAGCGGTGTTATCCTTCAAGCAGGTGCTATGCAGATGATGCTTGGCGATATCGAGGCTGAAACAGGAATAAAGGGTGTTGGCGACGCTATTATGAAAGCCTTTGCAGGCAGAGCGACCGGTGAATCTGCTGTAAAGCCTGTATATAAAGGCTCGGGCTTTGTTGTGCTTGAACCTACCTGGAAGCACGTTATTTTTGAGGACCTTGCTGAATGGGGCGGAAGCATAACTGTTGATGACGGCTTATTCCTTGCGTGTGAGAATACAGTTGAAGTAAAGACAGTTGCAAGAAATACATTCTCCTCTGCTGTTGCAGGCGGTGAGGGTCTGTTCAATACTGCTCTTGTAGGCAGAGGTGTTGTGGCTCTTGAATGTGCACTTCCCCGTGATGAGCTTATTATGATAGAGCTTGAAAACGACACAGTAAAGATAGACGGCAATATGGCTATTGCGTGGTCGAGCAATCTGCAATTTACCGTTGAAAAGACTACAAAATCGCTTATCGGCTCTGCGGCAACAGGCGAGGGTCTTGTTAATGTGTACAGAGGCACAGGACGAGTTCTTGTAATGCCTTAATGATATTATATTATAATATTGAAAGGGCGAGATTCTCGCCCTTTGAGACCGTCGAAAAAGTCCCGTTGGGACTTTTCCGCCGAAACATCCGCACTACCCGCACTCGCTGGCGGCGATGCCGCCAACTCGCACAGTTGTGCGGATAGAAGTGTTTTTTGGTGCGGCAAAGCCACACCAAAAAAGTTATCAAAAAAGCCCGCTTTACGGGCAAAAACTTAGTTTTTTGACAGGCTGAAAGGGCGAGATTCTCGCCCTTTTGTTTTTATGCTGCCTCGTTTAACATCGTTTCACAGAATATCGCATATCCTTTTTCGGGGTCATTCAGGAATACGTGGGTGATAGCTCCCACAAGCCGTCCGTCCTGAATGATAGGAGATCCACTCATTCCGCAGACTATACCGCCTGTTTTTTCCAGCAGTTCCTTGTCGGTTATCCGTATGACCATACTTTTCGAGCTTTCCATATCAATGAGGTTGATATGTTCTATCTCTATATCATATTTCTGAGGAGTCTGTCCGTCAATAGTCGTGAGGATATAGGCGTTGCCCGTCCTTACTTCCTGTCTGAATGCCATAGGGATAGGCGTACCCGTAGCAGGACAGCTTTCAGCAGTGCCGAAAATACCACACTCGGTATTTTTTTCAAGAGTTCCTATCGTTTCTCCCGATATCAGCGTACCGCAAAGCTCTCCGGGAGTACCTGCTTCGCCTATTATGACATCTGTTATACTTGCGTTGGTTATCTCGCCGCTTTTTAGGGGCATAAGTTCACCTGTCGTCACATCGCTTACGGGGTGACCAAGACCTCCGTAGCAGCCAGTTTCAGGGTCGTAGTAGGACATTGTTCCAAGTCCTGCCGCACTGTCACGAACCCATACACCTATTTTATATAATCCGCAGTCCAGGTACGGTGTAAGCATTACCCTTTTTTCGCTGTCGCCACGTTTTATGATGATCTCGCATTGCTGTGGAGAAAGCTGCACAGCGGAACTCAATCCGCTGTTGGAAGTTACGATCTGTCCGTTCACCGATCTTATCATATCCCCCTCACGTATGCCTGCGTCGGCAGCAGGGGAATCCTCCTTTATTGCGACAGCCATAACTCCGTCCGTTTTAAGCTTTATCCCGAAGGGAGTTCCGCAGGGTATCAGCATAGGCCGTTCGACAGCAGTGGCGGAGACATTTTTTATCGGTATTCCTCCGATGCAATAGCTTATCTGTCCATTGTCCTGTATTTTTAATTCAGCCACGTAAAATCCGCCGCTTACAGCACCTGCCTCAACGCATATCTCGTTAGGCAGCATAGCTCCGAAACAGGATATCATAACGGCAGCGGCGGAGATAAGAACGCAGACTGTTCTTGAAATAATTTTCGCTGTTTTCTCCATAATATATAATGTTCGCCTTTCCGATAAATGTTCTCTGACGAATTTACTATTTGCAGAAAGAAAAAAAATATAAAAGGAAATATCAAGCGAAACAGCGTTTTTTTATGATAAAAACGAGTAATTCGACGATAAAAACAAGAAAATCTGCGTTTTTTTTCGTTTTTTGATCGTTTTTTAAAGAAACGGGAGATCTCGTAACTATGTATATCTGCTTGACATTTCGGTTTTAAGATAGTATAATGATACTACTATGGAGTATTGCCCCTTACTCTTTGAAAACATTGTCCCTTGATTGATCTTATCTGGCATATAAGGGATATTTATAAATATTACTATATACAAAACATAAATTTTGTATGGAAATTATCGGCATATCCGGTATGCAACATAGGAGAAAGCTGTGGCATCGTGTGTCAGCTTTTTCGGAAAATATATCATACATAGATACCTGTGGGGTTATTATACCCTGCGGGACTTATTTGCACACCTTTTTATGCTGTGTCTATTTAAGAAAGGATAAAAAATGGGTCTACTGAATAACAACAATCTTTTAACAGAAACAGAAAAAATAGCTAAAAACAAGAAAAATAACGATAACAAAAAGAACGCAAGTGTGGGAAAGGCTGCACCTGTACAGAAAAGCGGCAAAAACGCTGTACCTGTAAAGAAGTTCAAGGCGTCGAAGTTCTCTCCTATGGGAAAGGGCGGAAAGGTGCTGAGGTCTGACGCTGCAAAGGACAGCAAAAAGGCTGATGCCAAACAGCATAGCCAGAATGCCCAAAAGCCTGTCCGTGAGATGCGTCGCACACCTGTACGCTTTGTTGCACTGGGCGGTCTTAACGAGATAGGAAAGAACCTGTACGTTTATGAGTGTGCAAACGATATGTTCATCATTGACTGCGGACTTGCTTTCCCTGACGATGATATGCCGGGTGTTGACCTTGTTGTGCCTGATTTCACATACCTTGAAAAGAACAAGGATAAGTTCAGAGGTATTGTTATCACACACGGACACGAGGACCATATCGGTGCACTTGCATACCTTCTTAAAAAGGTGAATGTCCCCATTTACGGCACACGTCTTACTCTCGGTCTTGTGGAGGGTAAGTTAAAGGAACACAATCTGCTTTCACAGGCCTCTCTCAACGTTGTAGAGCCAAGACAGAATGTAAAAATGGGCTGTATGTCGGTTGAGTTTATCCGTGTCAACCACTCTATCCCCGACGCTTGTGCATTAGCGGTGCATACACCTGCGGGAATTATCATACACACGGGCGACTTCAAGGTGGATTACACTCCTATTGAGGGTGGCATTATCGATCTTGCACGTTTCGGTGAGCTTGGTAACAGGGGAGTTCTTGCCCTTCTTTCGGAGAGTACAAATGCGGAGCGTCCAGGCTATACAAAGTCTGAGCGACACGTGGGCGAGAGTTTCAAGGGACTGTTCAATACAGCAGAGGGAAAGCGTGTCATTATTGCGACTTTTTCCAGTAATATCCACAGAATACAGCAGATAATCGATCAGGCTGTACAGCACGACCGTAAGGTTGCGGTTTCGGGCAGAAGTATGGTCAATGTTATCGCAAAGGCGGCAGAGCTTAATTATATCAAAGTGCCTGAGGGTACTCTCATTGATATCGAGGACGTAAACAAGTACCCGCCCGAGCGTCTTGTTATCTGTACCACAGGCTCTCAGGGTGAGCCGATGTCTGCTCTTTCAAGAATGTCCAGCGGCGACCACAGACAGGTGACTATCACCCCGAATGACTTTATTATTATTTCTGCAACTCCTATCCCCGGTAATGAAAAGCTTGTAACAAAGGTAGTAAACGAGCTTATGAAACAGGGTGCGGAGGTAGTGTACGAGTCTATGTATGACGTACACGTTTCGGGACACGCTTGTCAGGACGAGTTGAAGCTTATGATATCTCTCACAAAGCCGAAATTCTTTATCCCTATCCACGGCGAGTATAAGCACCTCAAAAAGCATATTAAACTTGCAATGCAGATGGGAATTCCCGAGGAAAACTGTTTTATCAGCGACAATGGACAGATGCTTGAAACAGACGGCGTTGAGATGAAGTTTACAGGCACTGTACCCTGTGGCAGGGTAATGGTTGACGGCTACGGTGTGGGTGATGTAGGCTCTGTTGTGCTCCGTGACAGAAAGCACCTTGCCGAGGACGGTATGATGATAATCGTAGCCACTATCGAGCGTGAGAGTGGAAGAGTCCTTGCAGGCCCCGATATCGTATCGAGAGGCTTTGTGTACGTCCGTGAGAGCGAGGAACTTATGGATGAGGCAAAGACCCTTATGAAAAACGTTATGAACAACTGTGTTGAACGTAATATCAGAGAGTGGGGCAACATTAAATCCGCAATGCGTGACGCACTCAGCGATTATATCTACTCAAAGACAAAACGCAGTCCTATGATACTTCCTATTATTATGGAGGTATAAGGCTAACCGCTTTTCAATATGCTTAATACAATTTGGAGGGCAACCTTTTGAGAAACTTTTACAAAAGCAATATACTTCTTATTGCGGTAGGAACGTTAGTTATCTGTCTGCTTGTGCTGGACGGATTTCTATTCCGTAATGAGCCGCTGGCATTCTGGCTTTCAATGCCTGTGTTGCTGCTTGTTTCGGGACTTGCCGTGGGTAAGCTTATACAGATACGCAAGAACGAGTATTGCTATTTCGAGCAGCTCAATGATACTATCGACAGCTCAAACCGTGTCGCACTGTGCAGCTTTCCGCTGCCTGTTGCACTGGTAAACGAAAATCGTCTGATAGTATGGAGCAACGAGCGTTTCAATGAATGCTTTTTTAAGCCGACCGAGGACGAAAGTTCACTCGATTTCGTTACTGATGAGCCTATGGAGATGTTCATAGGCGAGGGCAGAGAGATAGAATATGAGGGCAGGATATACCGTGTATATGCACGAGTGCCGCAGTTCACTCCCGATGAAAAGGAGAATGATAAGGGCATTCCCGCACAGTTACAGACTGTGGATCAGATAACTATGCTCTTTTTCAGCGATATAACCGACCATAAGCAGCTGCAAGAGGAACACCGTATGTCAAAGCCTATGGTTATGATCGTTATGGTCGATAACTACGAGGAACTTCTGAACGACAATAAGGAGAGCGAAAAGGCATACGTTACCATACAGATAGACAGACTTCTTGAAGAATATTTCACTGGAAAGGACGCTGTGCTTCAAAAAATAAGTGCAGACCGTTTCCTTGTAGTAATTGAAGAGCGTTACGTCCGTGAGATGATATTCGACAAGGTAAAGCTCCTTGATATGGCAAGAGAGATAAAGGTTACGGACAGAGTGTGCGTTACACTTTCTATCGGTATAGGAAGAACAGCGGCAACACTTGCGGAGAGCGAGAACTATGCACGACAGGCATTGTCAATGGCTCTCGGCAGAGGCGGCGATCAGGCTGCTATCAAGACTGAGTCGGGCTTCCACTTCTACGGAGCGGTAACACAGGGTACAGGCAGATACAGCAAGGTAAAGACCCGTATTATGGCAGACGATATCAAGATGATGGTAAGAAATGCGGATACCGTTTACATAATGGGTCACGGTTACGGCGACTTTGACAGTGTAGGCTCTGCAATAGGTCTTGCGGCAGCGATAAGAAAGCTGGGAGTCCCTGCTTACGCTGTTGTAAATAAGGAACTTAACGCAAGTAAGGAACTTATAGAGCGGTTTGAGGACTACGAGATACCTATCGTAATAACTCCCGAGGTCGCAAAGGCAGGGTTCAGAGATACTTCGCTGCTGATAGTGGTGGATACTCATATCATCAAAAAGCTTGACGACAAGGAGCTTTTTGAAATGGCAGACCTCAGCCGTGTTGTGGTGATAGATCATCACAGGCTTAGTACAGGTGCTATACAGGACGCCGCAATTATGTGGCAGGATCCGAATGCTTCCTCAGCGGCAGAGCTTGTAACAGAGCTTATCCAGTATTTCGGTGTGAATCAGATATTGTTCCCTCTTGAAGCGGAGGCACTACTTGCGGGCATTACCCTTGATACAAAGGATTTCGTAATGCGTTCGGGCGTTTCCACGTTTGAGGCGGCTGCATTCCTGAGAAAAATGGGTGCGGATACGGTATCTGTAAAGGCATTGTTCTCAACGTCTATGCAGAGCAAGGCAAAGAAGTCGGAGATCATATCCGCTGCAGAGATATACAGAAGCTGTGCGGTATCTGTTACGGAGGAAAACTTCCCCGATATCCGTGTTGTTTGCTCGCAGGCGGCAGATGAGATGCTTTATATCAGCGGTGTTGACGCTTCCTTTACGATGTATCCGATAGGCGAGGAAAGTTGGTCGTTCAGTGCAAGATCGCTCGGAAAGATAAATGTTCAGCTTATTATGGAGAGCCTTGGCAACAAAAAGGACGACGGCGGCGGACATCAGACGATGGCAGGTGCACAGCTTTATGAGATAACAAAGGACGAGGCTGTCGCAAAGCTGTACGAAGCAATAGACGCATATTATGATAGCTTATCACAGGCGTAAGCAATAAGGAGTCGTTTATGGAATTGATAAAGGATATTAGGGAATACGAATTTGATGATACGCAAATGGCAGGCAGCGTGTATTTCGGGTATTTAGGTGACTATATAGACCTGCGGTTCGATAAGGATATTCCGATGGACTATGTGATAAAAACAGCAGAAAAGTTGAATACGGTCACCGAGGAGATTATGAACACACTTTTTGAGCGTTCCATCATATATTGTCGCTCAAAGGTGGAATCATATGGATATCTCAAAAGGAAAATCAGGCTAAATAAATTGGAGAAGCCATCTGATATTTTGAAGTATATGGAAATCGATGGTCTTATCGTTAATCTTCCTGAGGATATGTCACAGGTAGCCATTAATCTTGAGGGCAGCTGTGACTGGGAAGAAGAGGACGGTATCCAGTGGCTGATAAGAGACGATACCGTTGTATATGTAGGTCCGTGGGCTGACATAGATATCTGGTACAGTAAAGCCTTTGAAGATGGCTTATGCAATTATGCAGGCGAAGATTATCTATGATCAAGTCAGGAGGAATATAACAAGGCTGATATATCTGTATGGAGGATAAAATGGAGCTTATAAAAGACCTCAGGGAAAACAAGTTCGGGAAGATCGAAGGCAAGGTCTATTTTGGATATATCGGGGATTACATAGACCTTAGATTCAAAAAGGAAATTCCGATGGAATACGTGGAAAAAACAGCTGAAAAGCTGAATGAAATTTCCGAAGAAACAATGGAGCAGCTTTTTAATTTTTCAATCAAATATTGTCGTTGGAATCTGGACGAATGGAAGCATCTGAAACGCAAGATAAGGCTCGACCTTATAAAGAAGCCTTCTGACATTATGAAGCATATGAGTATTGAGGGGCTTATCGTAAACCTTCCCGAGGATATGTCGCAGATTGGAATAAATCTTGAGGGCAGCTGCAAGTGGGAGGAAGAGGACGGCATACAGTGGCTGATAAAGGATGACAAGGTCATTTATACAGGTCCTTGGTGCGATATCAATATCTGGCGTTGTAAAAGACGCTTGGAGGACGATTTTAATTTCGCAGGCGAAAACTGTGAGGAATAAACATAGGAGGAAATAAAGATGAAGGTAATACTTTTACAGGACGTTAAAGGCACAGGCAAGAAGGGTGAAATCCACGAGGTAAAGGACGGCTACGCTATCAACTGCCTTATAAAGAAGGGTCTTGCACAGGAGGCAAACGCAAAGAATCTCAACCTTTTGCAGGGACAGAAGGACAGTGCTCAGCACAAGATAGATGTTGATACAGCCAACGCAAAGGCTATTGCGGATAAGCTCAGAGATCAGAAGATCGAGGTCAAGGCAAAGGCAGGTGCGAACGGCAGACTTTTCGGCACTGTTACCTCTAAGGAAGTATCCGCTTCCATTAAGCAGAATTTAGGCTGTGATGTTGATAAAAAGAAGATAAATATTGCCACAAAGATAGAGGGATTTGGAGAATTTGCAGCAGAGGCTAAGCTTTATGCAGGAGTTTCTGCAAAGTTTACCGTTTGCGTTGTAGAGGGTTGATATGACTGAATACGATATTTCGGATATAAATATCCCATACAGTCTTGAAGCTGAGCAATCTGTTCTTGGCTGTATAATACTCAACGGTGAGGGTATGGCGGAGATCGTGACCTCACTGTATCCCGACCATTTCCACGTTACACTGCATCGTGCGATCTATGCTGTAATGATGGAAATGTTTATGAGGGGCGACCGTATCGATATCGTAACATTACTTGATCAGACGATGCAGCAAGGTGTGTTTGAAACCAGCGAGCAGGCTAAGGAATACCTTGTTGGTAAGCTGATGAATGCAATGCCCAGTCTGCAAAATCTGACAAAGTATGCAAATATCATAACTGAAAGGTATATGGTACGCAGCCTCATATTTGCCGCAAAAGAGATAATCGACACAGCTAATGCGGGCGGACAGGACGCAAATACTCTTGTTGACTTTGCCGAGCAGAAGATATTCGATATCCGAAGCGGTTCAGATGTTAAGGGGCTTACGCATATCAGCGGTATCGTGCTTGACCGTATGAATGAGCTTAATGAGCTTACACGTACAG
This sequence comes from Oscillospiraceae bacterium, assembly GCA_045606505.1. Lineage (GTDB taxonomy): Bacteria > Bacillota > Clostridia > Oscillospirales > Ruminococcaceae > CAG-115. The sequence goes on along the minus strand of JAZUSC010000039.1, from coordinate 33,631 downwards.
TGAATGAAACAGGTCACGCTGCTATGACTGGTCTGTCTACCTTGTACAAAGAACTTGACAAGCGTATCCACGGTCTTAATAAATCTGACCTTATCATACTTGCTGCACGTCCCGGTATGGGTAAGACGTCATTTGCTATGAATATCGCTACGAATGTAGCTAAAAAGCAGCCCGACAAGGCGGTAGCCGTATTCAGTCTGGAAATGTCAAAGGAGCAGATCGTAGGCCGTATGTTAAGCTCAGAGGCTTCGCTAAGCTCCGATCAGATGAAAACAGGACGTATCTCACAGGAGAAGTGGGCGGATATCGGCAGAGCGGCAGATATCCTGTCAAGGCTCAATATCTATATCGACGACTCCGCAGGTGTAAATGTTGCGGGACTTAAATCAAAGCTCAGAAGAATGAAAAATCTGGGTCTTGTTATCATCGACTACTTACAGCTTATGACCTCTGTGAAGAATTACGGCGGAAACCGTGTAGTTGAGATCTCTGATATCACACGAAGCTTGAAGCTTATGGCAAAGGAACTTAACGTTCCTGTTATCTGTCTGTCGCAGCTTGCCCGTGGTCCGGAGCAGCGACCTGACAAGCGTCCGCTTTTGTCAGACCTTCGTGAATCGGGTTCTATCGAGCAGGACGCAGATATAGTAATGTTTCTGTACAGAAATGCTTATTATGATAAGACAGATCCGAACGTCAACGCCTGTGAGTGTATTCTCGCAAAAAACCGTCACGGCGAAACAGGAACCGTGCCCTTAGGCTGGGACGGCGAGTATACGAGATTTACTAATGCAGAGATAGTTCACGCGGAGCAACACTAATAGTATAAGTAACAGGGCGGGGTGACCACACCTCGCCTTTTTGTGGGTAATTGAAATGTTTGTTGAAAAAGTAAGAAAAGCCATAGTTGACTATAATATGCTGCAAAAGGGCGATGAGGTCGTTGTGGCACTTTCGGGCGGAGCAGACAGCGTTTCGCTGTTGTGTGTACTTAAAGAGCTTTCACAGGAGTTGTCGATAAATATCTCCGCCTGTCACGTAAATCACGGTCTTAGAGGCGAGGAGTCCGACGGTGATATGTGTTTCTGTCAGAAGCTCTGCGATGAGCTGGGAGTGGCTCTTTCAGTGCTTGATACCGATGTAAAGGAATTTCAGCAAAAGCACGAGAGTATAGAGGAAACTGCCCGCCGTGTGCGTTATGATTTCTTTGCAAAAGTATCAGCAGGGAAAAAACTTGCAACCGCACATAATTCAAACGATAGTGCGGAAACTGTACTGCTGAATATGATGAGGGGTACAGGGCTTAAAGGTCTTTGCGGTATTCCGCCAAAGCGTGACAATATAGTGCGTCCGTTGATATACTGCTCCCGTGCTGAGGTTGAGGAGTATTGTCTGCAAAAGGGTATGTCATACGTTACAGACAAGACAAATCTCTCAACGGATTACACCCGAAACAAGGTGCGTCATATTATTCTTCCCGAAATGATGAAGATAAACAGCTCGTTGCTTGAAACTATGAGCCGTATGCAGCAAAATATAAAGGCTGACAGCGATTATTTGGAGGAGCTTTTCGCAAAAGCACTGGAAAACGCAAGGACAGAGGGCGGTTACTCCGCAGAGATGATAAGGACGCTCGACAAACCGATAAAAGGCAGGGTGATACGCAGTATCCTTATGGGCGGCGGTATAGAGCCTAGCACACTTCGTATTTCTATGACCGAGGAGATAATCAACAGCGGCAAGGGCAAGATAAACCCCTGTAAGGGCAAATTTGTTACTGTAAAAAGGGGTATAATTACGGTTTTTGAGCAGGAGCAGATATATAAAAAGCACTTGAAAAATAAGTAAATGTACTGTCACAGCGGGCAATCTGCCCGCTTTTGGTCGTATCGATATTTTTGAATGTAAAATTTCAGATAAAATTCACTTAAAACATTTGCATTTTTGGTAAAGATATGATATAATGTAATGCGTGTAAATAATTGCACAAATAGTTATATGCGTAAACAAAAAGGAGCAAAGCAATGTACTGCCCTAATGATATTGAAAAGATTCTTTTTACAGAGGAAGAAATAAAGGAAAAGGTAAAGGAGCTGGGTCGTGTCCTTACAGAGGAATACAAGGACAAGAATCCGCTTTTTATATGCGTACTGAAAGGCTCTGTTGTATTTTTTGCAGACCTTATGCGTGAAATGGACTGTGAGCTTGAAATAAATTTCCTGAAAGCGTCCAGCTACGGTCAGAGCTCTGTTTCAAGCGGAAATGTCCGTCTTGATGTGGGGGCAGGAATAGATTTTGAGGGAAGAGATGTCGTTATTGTAGAGGATATCCTTGATACCGCAAGGACTCTTTATGCACTCAAAAATGACCTTCTTACAAGAAATCCGAAGTCTGTAAAGATCGTTACACTTCTTGATAAACCCTCCCGCCGTGTGGTAAAGGGATTTACAGGCGATTACACAGGCTTTTCCATTGATGACCACTTTGTTGTGGGTTATGGACTTGATTATTCCGAGAAGTACAGAAATCTCCCCTTTGTGGGAATATTAAAGCCTTCTGTATACTCGTAAATACATATTTTTGATAAATCCAGCAAAAACTAAATAGGAATTTTTCCATTTGGAAAGGCGGTCTAAATGAACTCAAATAAGTCAAAAGGTGCAATAGTTTATATCCTTGTCATTCTTCTGCTGATACTGGGGCTTGTGTTTGTGCTGAATATGGCGGGTGGTTCAACTCAGAAGGTGACGCCGTACTCACAGGTCATTTCAGAGTTTGACAACCTTAATGTACAGGCTTTTCAGCTTGATCTTGGCAGCGGAGAGCTGACGTATCAGTTAAAGGGCGGTGCTGAGTATCATAGATACTCTGTACCTAATGTAAATATTTTTATCAACGATATCAATTCGGGATACAATCAGGCGGGGCAGATGGCGACCTACCGTACACGCTACAACGAGGCAAACCCCTCCGCACCGCTTATCGAGGATTATGTTCCGATAGCTGATAATACGTTCTTTACAAGCATACTTCCGTATCTGCTTCTTGTGGGTATTATGATAGTATTCTCCGTACTGGTTATGCGTTCGGCGGGCGGTGGCGGAAAGATGAATACCTTTTCAAAAGCAAACGTTCGTCAGCAGACAGGCAAAAAGGTCACCTTTGACGACGTTGCCGGTGCAGACGAGGAAAAGCAGGAGCTTGAAGAGATCGTTGATTTCCTTAAACATCCCGGTAAGTACCGTGAGATAGGTGCAAGAGTTCCTAAGGGCGTTCTGCTTGAAGGCCCTCCCGGTACAGGTAAGACCTTACTCGCAAAGGCTGTTGCGGGTGAGGCGGGAGCACCGTTCTTCTCTATTTCCGGTTCTGACTTCGTGGAGATGTTCGTTGGTGTAGGTGCGTCGAGAGTTCGTGACCTGTTCGATCAGGCGAAGAAGCACACTCCCTCCATTATCTTCATTGACGAGATCGACGCAGTAGGTCGTCAGAGAGGTGCAGGTCTTGGCGGCGGTCACGATGAACGTGAGCAGACCCTTAACCAGCTCCTTGTTGAGATGGACGGTTTTACCGAAAATGAAAACATTATCGTTATGGCGGCAACTAACCGCCGTGATATACTTGATCCCGCACTGCTCCGTCCCGGGCGTTTCGACAGACAGATCGTCGTAAACTATCCCGACATCAAGGGCAGAGAAGAGATCTTAAAGGTACACACAAGAAATAAAAATGTAGGCCCTGATGTTGACCTTAAAACCATTGCGGCAACAACAGCAGGATTTACAGGTGCAGACCTTGAAAACCTTGTAAACGAGGCGGCTCTCCTTGCGGCAAGAGAAAACCGCAAGGCTATCACCAAAAAGGACATCGAGGAGGCTACTATCAAGGTAGTTGCAGGTCCTGAGAAGAAGTCCAAGGTGGTAAGTCCCGAGGAGAAGAAGCTTACAGCTTACCACGAGGCGGGTCACGCTGTTACGACTTACTTCTGTCCCACACAGGATAAGGTGCATCAGGTATCTATTATCCCCAGAGGAATGGCAGGCGGCTTTACAATGCATCTCCCCGAAAAGGATAAGAGCTTTGTAAGCAAGACTTATATGGAAGAAAACATCGTAGTGCTGCTTGGTGGTCGTGTGGCTGAAAAGTTGGTGCTTGACGATATCTCCACAGGTGCTTCCAACGATATAGAACGTGCTACAAGCGTTGCAAGAAATATGGTAACACGCTATGGTTTCTCTGAAAAGCTTGGCACAGTGCTTTATGACAGCAATCAGGAGGTGTTCCTTGGCAGAGATTACTCTCAGGGAAGAAACTACTCTGAAAATGTTGCTGCTGAGATAGACAGCGAGATACGTGAGCTTATCGAAACAGGCTACGAAAAGGCTAAGGAGATACTCACTGTACACGGCGACCTGTTAGAGCGTGTGGCACAGTATCTTATGCGTCACGAAAAGATCGACGGCAAGGACTTTTACAGGCTTATGGACGGCGAGATAGATGTTGAGGGTAACGAGATAGGCAAGGAATCTGATGTTGTTCTCAATGAAGAAAAGCAGCCCGACGAGGAAGTGATCCGTACTGAGGAGGTTTCCGCAGAGGGATCTTCCGAGGCAGAAGATATAACTTCCGCAGATGAAAACAGCGATAACTAATAAATAAAAAGTAAGATCCGTCTGCCGCAAAAGCGGAGGGCGGATCTTTTACATAAGTAGAACAATGGTTTGGAGGATCATTTAATGGCACTTGAATACATAGACAAAGCACCAACGCTTGAAGAATACAAAGAAATGCGTCGTTTGGTGAATTTTATGGTGCTTTCGGACAGGATAGCAAGTAATGCATTGAACAACGCTTTTCACATCACCTGTGTACGTGATAACGGCAGGGCAGTGGGAATGATAAGAGTGCTGTCAGACGGCAGCTATGCGAACTTTATCACTGATGTTATAGTTATTCCCGAGTATCAGCATAAGGGCATAGGTACAGAGCTTATGCACCGCACTATGGACTATATGCATTCGACCCTTGAACCTGGGGAGAAGATAGCTCTTTATCTTATGTCGGCAACAGGAAAAGAACCGTTTTATCGTCAGTTCGGCTTTCGTGACCGACCGAATGAGCTGCTTGGTGCGGGAATGAGTCAGTGGCTTGAAAAATAAAATTAGGGAGCAGGTCGTATCTGCTCCTATTTTTATGCAAAAAAATGCTGCACCTTTCAGTGCAGCATCTTTTATTACTATGAATAATTATGTGAACTCAGCGAGGATACCATCTACAACGGGAGCGATCTCGCCAACCTTCTGTGTCCAGGATTCTACACCGAATGTGGAGTCGTACAGAGGTTTACAGATAGTTGTCTGCATCTCAGCGGAGAAGCCGTACATATCTTCGATAACAAATGTGAACTTTTCATCGTCGCACATTTCTCTCCAAAGGTCATATACATCTGCGTCCCAAGTGATAACCCACTTCTGGCTGCCTGCGTATTTACCTTCAAGGAATGTGATCTTTTCGGGAGCGATATGGTCGTTTCTAACCTGATTGATAATGTTCTGGTCCATTTCGTACAGACGGTTGCACATAATGAACTCAATAGCACCGTCCATATTCTTAGCACCCTTGGGGATCATATAACCAAAGGAACCGGAACCCTGATAGTAAGTGTCAGCCTCAGGATCTCTGGGGAAAGGAACAAATGCAAAGTCAGATACAGTATCAAAGATGTCGTTATCAACACCCTTCTGGTTCTGGATCTCTTCTGTTGCGGCGATGTATGTCCACTCAGGCTCCATACCTAAGAACAGGAGCTCGTTGGATATAGGTGCCCATATCTGAGGAGATACCCAGTCGCCGTGGGGATGTTCAGTAGGGTAAAGCAGACCGTTTCTGCCAAGATCAGCCATATATTCGATAGCTCTTGTAACATCAGCGTCTTGAAGATTGTTTACAACAGTACCGTCAGGGAGGGCGTCGATAATTACCTTACCTGTTGTGTTGATGAAACCATTGATGATAGTATCTGTAGCATAGAAACCGATGTTCTTGTCGTCCTGGTTACAGAAGTCGATCATCATCTGACGCCAAGCGTCCCAGGTCCATTCTCCGTTCATATACATCTCATAAGGATCTTTAAGACCGGCGTCCTCGATTGTCTTCTTGTTATAGTTAAGAGCAAAGCTTGTTACTATTCTGTGGGGGAAGTAGTAGTGCTTGTTGTTATAAACGTAGGAGTCGATAAGATCTCTCATATCAGACCAGACAGCATCATCAGGATTAAGTTTGCCGTCAAGCGACTCGAACATATTCTTGCTTACGCCATAGGGGAAAGCGAGAGGCTCAAAGGTCATAAGGTCGGGGGAGTCGTCCGCTGCGATCTTGATACCGAGAGTTTCAAAGTAAGCTGCACCGGAGGGAGCGGAGATCCAGTTGATGTCACCGCCGTACTGCTCAGACTCGAAGATAGCTACCTGCTCGGCACCCTTCTGGTCAACAGTGATATCGTAGTAACCGAGGAAGTTTACTACACTTGCGTTACCGCTGGGAGTGAAGCTGCCTGTATCAAGCTCGTCGATCTCCTTGTCGGTCTTTGCGTTAGCGTCGGGGTCTGTTGTTGTGTTTGCACCTGTTGTTGTGCCTGCTGTTGTAAGTGCGGGGGCAGATGTACCGCCAACACCGCTTGCATTGACTGTACCCTCGGACTCGTCACAAGCGGTTATGCTGAGAAGCATAGTAGCCGCAAGACCACAGCCGAGCAGTCTTTTTAATCTGTTCATTTTGTTCCTCCTTAAAAAATAGGCAAATGCGAAAGTGATATGTAAAATTCATACATATTACACTACTCAAAAATATTATACACTTGAAATACCATATAGGCAATTGACAATATTCCCGATTTATTGTATAATATTCTCAAACGGAGGGGCGATGTTTAATTTGTAAAGGTCTTTTTTTAACATCGACCGGAAAAATAATTGTATAATTTTCTCTCTTTGTAAAGGTTTACTTTATTTTTGAAGAAAACGTTATCTTTTGTTTGATAGAAAGGGTTTGCGGCATTTTGCAACTCGGTTTGATAAGAATATTTTCCCGTGTATGGTGTAAAATTGCCATTTTATTAAGAGTTTTTGTTATATGATTATCTTCCCGATTTAAGTAATTAGGCAGGTTTTTTACTTTATGAAAAAGATAAATGAAAAAAAGGAATTAGGCGTCAGAAATGAGAACGGCTTTCCTATAAGGCTGTACATAGATGACAGCGAGGTCTACACCTATGACTCACCACTGCACAGACATCATGAGCTGGAACTTTTGGTGGTGTACGGAGGAATAGCAAGGGTGCGTACTTCTGCGGGAATAGTAGAGCTTGTACAAGGACAGGGAATTCTTATAAATTCGGGAGTGCTGCACCGTCTTAACGTTGAGGGCAGCGAGGCACTTTGTCCCTACATAATGTTTTCAGAGGACTTCATTGCCCCTGAGGGCAGCGATATCAGTCTGAAATATGTGAAGCCGTATACTGTAAATACAGAGCAGCCCTTTCTGATACTTGACCCCTCTGTAATGTGGCAGCGTAGGATACTGGATACCGCAAAAAAGGTGATATCATTGCTGTACAGATATGCAGGTGCTGCGGCTCATAACCCTGTGGGACTGTCACAGCTTATCGGCGAGGAGAGTCTTTGCTACGAGCTTGACGTACATAACCGTATGTGCGAGATATGGAGTGTCATTTGTAGCAATCTTGGAAATGAGGAGAAAGCTGCGATAGCGGGCAGCGAATATGTTGCAAGAAAAAGAACACAGCTTATGGTGGACTTTATCCGTGAGAATTACCGTTCGCAGATATCCCTTGCGGACATAGCCTATTCCGCAAATATCAGCAAAAGTGAGGCGGCACGCTGTTTTCAGAGCTGTTTGCACACATCTCCCGTAAGCTATCTGCTGCGGCATCGTATTGAAACGGCCGCACATCTTCTGCAAAACAGTACGATGAGTATTGAGGCGGTAAGCTTTGAGTGTGGCTTTGCTTCTGCGTCGTATTTTTGTAAAATGTTTCAGAGATACACTGGAATGACTCCCGGTGCTTTCAGAAAGGGAAAGCGTACACAGAAAGAATTGTAGGAAAGGACTAATATGATATATCTGACAGGGGACACCCACGGATCGTTTGGGCGGTTTTCAAAAAAGTGCTTTGACGCGGAGAATGGCGACTTTCTAATAATATGCGGTGATTTCGGCGGGATATGGGACGGCTCGAAGAATGACAGGTACTGGATAAACTGGCTTTCCGAAAAGAAATATACAGTTCTTTTTATTGACGGGAATCACGAAAACTACGACTTGCTCAATTCCTATCCTGTTTCCGAGTGGAATGGCGGCAGTGTGCATAAGATAACGGACAAGCTGATACATCTTATGCGAGGACAGGTCTATACTATTGAGGGTCATAGTTTCTTTACTATGGGCGGGGCGGCGAGCCACGATATAAAGGACGGTATACTGGATAAAGATGCATCTGGTTTTCAAGCGAGAAAACGTATGCTGACAAAACGTGGTGCAAGATTTCGTATTAACCGTGTAAACTGGTGGAGGGAGGAGCTGCCCTCAGAAGAGGAGCTTATACAGGGCAGAGAAGTCCTTGCAGCAAATAACAACTGCGTAGATGTGATACTTACCCATTGTGCTCCGACATCTGTACACATCGGATTAAAGCCCGAATACAATGCAGACAGGCTTACGGACTTCCACGAGGAGGTATGCACAAGCTGTAACTTCAAGGCTTGGTTTTTCGGACATTACCACGACGACAGGGATCTTGGAAATAAAATGACCCTGCTTTATAAAAAAATAGTAAGACTTGATGAGTATTTGAAGTAATTATTGCGGTTTTGGACAGGTTTTGTAAAAAAATCAAAAAAACTGTTTACTTTTGCACTTTTTTGTGGTAAAATATAAATAATATTATCTGTGTTTTGTTATAACACAAAATTGAAAGGAATCAATGAAATGCCTATTACCGAAATATTGCAACAAAACGCAAAGCAATTCGGAAACGATATTGCTCTTGTGGAGGTAAACCCCGATATAAAGGAAACACGTCGTGTGACCTGGAAAGAATATGAGCTTATCGAGCCGAATCCCGTATGTCATTACCGCCGTGAGATATCTTGGAGCGTATTTGACGAAAAGGCAAACCGCTTTGCAAATATGCTTATCTCCCGTGGAATTAAAAAGGGTGACAAGGTAGCTATACTTCTTATGAACTGTCTTGAATGGCTTCCTATCTACTTCGGTATACTTAAAACAGGTGCTCTTGCGGTGCCGCTCAATTTCCGCTATGCTTCCGATGAGATAAAATATTGCCTTGACCTTGCAGAGGTAGATGTTCTGATGTTTGGTCCGGAGTTTATCGGCCGTGTTGAGGAGATTGCAGATGAGATAAGCAAGAACAGACTTCTTTTCTATGTCGGAGAGAATTGTCCTACCTTTGCGGAGCATTATGACAGACTTACAGCAGACTGCCCCAGTACATCTCCTGATATAAAGCTTACCGATGAGGACGATGCGGCGATCTATTTTTCTTCGGGTACTACTGGATTTCCCAAGGCTATCCTCCACAACCACGAGAGCCTTATGCACTCCTGCAAGACCGAGCAGAATCACCACGGTCAGACAAAGGACGATGTGTTCCTCTGTATCCCTCCGCTGTATCATACAGGTGCGAAGATGCACTGGTTTGGTAGCTTTTTGGTTGGCGGCAAGGCGGTACTTCTTAAAGGCGTAAAGCCCGAATACATACTTGATACCGTTTCCCGTGAGAAGTGTACTATCGTATGGCTTCTTGTTCCGTGGGCACAGGATATACTTGACGCTATCGACAGGGGAGATATCAATATCTCCGATTATGAGCTTTCACAGTGGCGTCTTATGCATATCGGTGCACAGCCTGTTCCTCCTAGCCTTATTGCCCGCTGGAAGGAGAAATTCCCACATCACCAGTACGATACAAACTACGGTCTTTCCGAGTCTATCGGTCCGGGCTGTGTACATCTCGGTGTTGAGAATATCCACAAGGTTGGTGCTATCGGCAAGGCTGGTTACGGTTGGCAGACAAAGATCGTTGACGAAAACGGCAACACCGTTGAAAAAGGCGGTGTTGGTGAACTTGCGGTATATGGCCCCGGTGTAATGACCTGCTATTACCGTGATGAAAAGGCAACCAGTGAAACTATCCACGACGGCTGGTTGTTTACAGGCGATATGGCACAGGAGGACGAGGACGGCTTCATCTTCCTTGTAGACCGTAAGAAGGACGTTATCATCAGTGGCGGTGAGAACCTCTACCCCGTACAGATAGAGGACTTCCTGAGAGCACACCCTGCCGTAAAGGACGTGGCTGTTATAGGACTTCCCGACAAGCGTCTTGGCGAGATAGCTACGGCGATAATTTCCGTTAAGGAGGGTATGACCTGCACTGAGGAGGACATCAATAAGTTCTGCAACAAGCTTCCTAGATACAAGCGTCCCCATAAGATAATATTTGCGGATGTTCCGAGAAATCCCACAGGCAAGATAGAAAAGCCAAAGCTTCGTGAGATATACTGCGGCGAGAGCTTGGTAGCTTCTCAGAACAGAGGATAATTCAAAAAGACATATTAAAAAGTGGTAACGATAAACGCTACCACTTTTATTTTTGCTTAAAAAAAAGAAAAAACCGTGTTTCAGCACGGCTTTTTCTGATATATTACTGTTTTACTTCCTTCATCGTCTTGTTTTTGAGCCATATAAACATCTTAGGAGAAACCTTTTTCAGAGTTTTCTTAGCCCAGATGAAAGAGTCCTCTTTGAATTTTGCTGTCTTATACAGGAATTTTCTTGGGTAATGCTTTCCTGTTATCTTCTTATCCAGCTTAGCCTCTGCGATCTTTGCCTTATCTTCGGGCATAGCGTAGATAGCTCTGTACTTTTTTACAAGCTTGTTGAAGTTGAATGCCATATACAGGATATCATACTTAGGATACTGGGGCATACGGAGCTGTACAGGATCGTTGGGGTCAACGCTGTCGTCCATAAAGCCGCCCTCTCTTGCTGTCTGTTCCAGTATCGTCATAGGATAGGGATAGAAGATGTTGGGGATAACCTTATCAACATCAAGCTTTGCGTTGAGCTTTACAGTTTCAAGGGAAAGTTCCAGTGTTTCGTAGGGAAGACCCACGATGTTGTAGGTAAGAGTGGTTATCTTGTACTTTCTGAACCACTTCGACACCTGTATCATATGCTCGTTGTTCATATTGCGGTGCAGGTACTTCTTTCTGAATTCCTCGTTGCCGTTTTCAAGACCGATGTCTATCATATAGCAGCCGCCCTCTTTGAGCATACGTATCATATCCTCGTCAAGCAGGTCAAATCTAAGGTTGCAGTTAAAGGGAAGATGTATCTTTTCGATGTACATAGGCATAAACTTGTAGAACCAATCCTTGTACATATTGAAGATAGCGTCACGGAACTCGATATATTTGATAAAGGGGAACTTTTTCAGCAGCAGTTCCAAAAGTTCGATAGCCTTTTCGGGACTTCTGAAACGGCAGTACTTACCTTTGTTGGGGTAGATATTTCTGAACTGAGAGTTGCCGCAGTAAGTACAGCTGAATATACAACCTCTCGACAGCATAACCATTGCTGTAAAGTTCTTGGAACGGTCAAGATTTTCGTAATCGAACAGGTCGAAGTCAGGGAAGGGGAGAGAGTCAAGATCCTCTATCAGAGGACGAACGGGGTTTTTGATTATCTCACCGTCAGGCTTCTTGAAATAAAGGCTCTCTATGTCTGTTCTTTCGATGCCGTCACGCATACAGTCCATAAGCTCTAAGAGGGGGTATTCGCCCTCGCCTACGGTAACGATATCTATACCACGGATCTTGATACACTCATCAGGGACAAGGATAGCGTGATATCCGCCGATAGATACAGGGATATCGGGCAGCTCATCATCGAGCCAGCCAGCCATTTCTGTGATAAAGGGGATAGCGGTAGTTCTTGCGGAAAAACCGATAAGGTCGGGAGCGAACTCCTTAATTTTTTTGATAAACTCGTCCTTGTCGGGCATATAAAGCTGATGATAGAGCTTTACATCGTGACCGCCCTGTTTAAGCACAGCGGAAATAGATGCAAGACCCTCGCTGTAATTTCCCAGTTTGTTTTTGTTATATTTATCCTCTTCAAGGAAGTCGGGGTATATCAAAAGTAATCTTTTCTGTTCTGCCATTTTTTCGTTCTCCTTATTTTTTATCTTAAAACATCACTATTTCTATTTTACAACTAAAACATATCTATGTCAAGTGAAAAATAAAAAAATCCCTGTTTTGATACAGGAATTTTTTTCATCTTAAACATATCTCTGCATTTCTGTCTCCTGACCGTCCTCTATGTAGATACGGGGAACTCTTGTGCCTATCGCACAGAGCAGTTCATAGTTTATCGTGCCGATAAGCTCTGCCGCCTTTTCAAGGGAACAGCCTCCCGAAAGTTCATTTGAGTATACAGTTACAACATCACCTATTTTGACATCTGGGATATCAGTTACATCTATAAGCGTCTGGTCCATACATATCCTGCCGCATACGGGTGCATAACTGCCGTTAAGCATACAGCTCCATTGACCCGACAGCCTTCTGTTAAAGCCGTCGGCATATCCGCAGGCGATAAGGGCAAGAGTGGTATCACGTTGGGCGGTGAAGGTTCTGCCGTAGCTTACGGTAGTTCCCGTCTTTATGGTTTTAAGCTGACTTACTATCGTTTTGAGCTGAAATACAGGCTTTATCTCCTGAGGAAAGGGGAAAGCGGCGTCTGGCTTGTGTCCGTACATAACGATACCTGCTCTTACGAAATCTCCCTCGCATTCGGGGTGATAGAGGATACCGCCGCTGTTCTGCGAGTGCATTTTAAGACCCCGTTTGCGGCATATCTCAGCAAGTTTCTTCTGCTGCCCGAGGGTGAACTGCATATTGTCCTCATCAAGGCTGTCTGCAACAGCAAAATGTGTATATCCCGCAAGACAGGAAAGTCCCTTTTGCGAGAGGATAAAGTCAGCCTCTTCCTCTGTGGTGATGCCAACTCTGCTCATACCTGTGTCGAATTTGATATGCACAGGGACGGACACACCTCTGTTTATAGCCTCGTCGGAGAGTTTTTTTGCATACTCTGTCGTGCCGACGGTGAATATATAATTCTTGTCAAGGTTATCGAAGATAAGCGGTATATCGCAGTAGCCGAAAATAAGGATATCGCCCTTTATTCCTCCTGCGGAAAGACCCTGAGCCTCCCAGAGGTTGGATACCGCAAAATGCTTTATCCCGCATTTGTTCAGTGCAGCGGCACAGTGGATATCACCGTGGCCGTAGGCATTAGCCTTGACGATAGCTATCATCTCTTTGTCCTTTGCAAGTTTTTGTATCTCTCTAACGTTGTTTTTAAGGGCGTCGAGGTCTATCTCTGCCCACGTTCTCCAATAAAAATTGTTCATTATATTACCTCAATATTATATTGAAATTTCCGAAGAAATGTGATATACTAAATATATATGTGTTTACAGTGTGGAATAGTGCATACAGAACACACTAATATATTATATTACTAAATCCCCAAAATTTCAATAGCTTTTTTAAATTTCGGGGCATTTTTGATATCTGTTATCAAGAAAGGCTGATTTTTTATGGCAGTACGCAGAAAAAGTAACTGGTATATTTATTTTATTGCATTCGGATTGGCGTTGGCTTTTGCTATCGGCGTTATTTTTACTTTCAGCTGGTACCTTTTCCCTGAGGTAAAGGAAGCGTCCGGACTAACTTCATCGGGAGAGCTTGACGCGAATTTCAAGCCTGACGAGAGTCATAACTTCACTGTTATTACTATGTTAAAGGACGGTGAGCACGACAGTGCGGAGTTGTTTATGCTTACTGCATTCAATGCGGTGGAAAACAGGATAATATTTATCCCCCTACACAATGGAATAAGCGTTGCGACAGAGGAAAGGACGCTTCCCAATGTTTATGCCGCAAAGGGCGGCGAGGGTGTTATCTCCGCAGTAAGCAAAGCAACGGGAATAACCGCAGACGCATATCTCTGCCTTGATAGAAAAGAGTTTACAGACTTTGCCTCTGCATTCGGAAATGTTGAATACAACGTTCCAAAGACCATTATAGTAAATGACGGTGTGGAGATCGACACATTCAATGCGGGTGAGCAGATATTCAGTTCCGAGTCGATATTCCGTTATATCTACCTTGCGGATTTCGAAGAGGACGAGTCATACCGCTTCAATATGGTGGGAGATATCATATCCGAGCTTTTCAACCAGAATATAAAATATGTTGACAGTACACTGCTTGATACCTGCTATTATCTGCTTTCAAACGGTACGGAAAACAATTTCAGTGATAAGCTGTATAACTCCAAAAAGGCGGCTATGCTGAATACCGCAATGTACGGCTCAGAACCCGCAGAGTATTATATTCCCTACGGAGATTTCGGGCCTGACGGCTCATTTACCATTGCGGAGAATTCAGTTACTACTATAAGGCAGAAATGCGGAAAGGAATAACAATGGAAAAGAATATTGAAAGCCTCTTTGAGGCACTTAAAAGAAACAAGATGAAACCCTACTACGCAGAAAACAGGGAACAGCTCCACGATATCGTAAGAGAGCTTATAAAGGACGACAAGCTGATTACAGCAGGCGGCTCTATGTCCCTTACTGAAAGCGGCGTTAAGGAACTGCTTATGACAGAGTATGCAGATGTCTATCTTGACCGTTCAAAAGGAACAACTCCCGAGGAGATAGGTGAGATATACCGCAAGGCTTTTGTTTCCGATACCTTTTTTGCAAGTACCAATGCTATTACCGAGGACGGAGAGCTTTACAATGTTGACGGCAACGGCAACCGTGTGTCGGCTATGATATTCGGCCCGAAACAGGTGGTGCTTGTGGTTGGTGTAAACAAGATAGTAAAGGATATGGACGAGGCTGTTCGCCGTGTGGAGCTTATAGCCGCACCAAAGAACACCGTCCGTCTTAGCTGTGAAACTCCCTGTGCAAAGACAGGTGAGTGCGGTCACTGTCACAGCGACGCAAGGATATGCTGTTCCTATGTAAGACTGGGACAGCAGAGAGTCCCCGACAGAATAAAGGTCATCATCGTAAACGAAAATTTAGGATATTAACCGAAAGGACATACATATTATGAGCATAATCAAGCTTACAGCACCCTGCAAGGACTACATTTGGGGCGGCAACAGACTTCGTGAGGAATACGGCAAGGCTCTTGACTCCGATAAGATAGCGGAAAGCTGGGAGCTTTCCTGCCACAAGGACGGACAGAGCATCGTTGCTATGGGCGAGTACGAGGGCAAGACTCTTTCCGAGTATATCGAGGCTAAGGGCAAGAGCGTCCTTGGTACAAACTGCGACAGATTTGAGTATTTCCCCATTCTTATAAAGCTTATCGACGCAAAGGATAATCTCTCTGTTCAGGTACACCCCGAAAACGACTACGCTATGCGTGTCGAGGGTGAGTACGGCAAGACAGAGATGTGGTATATCGTTGACTGCGAGGAGGGTGCAGAGCTTCTCTACGGCTTCAAGCACGAGATAAGCAAGGAGGAGTTTGCCGAGCGTATCCGGAATAACACACTTCTGGAAGTAACAAACAACGTCCCCGTGCATAAGGGAGATGTGTTCTTTATCGAGGCGGGAACTCTCCACGCTATCGGCAAGGGCATACTTATCGCAGAGATACAGCAGAATTCCAACACAACATACCGTATCTACGATTACGGCAGAGTTGGTGCAGACGGAAAGCCCAGACCTCTCCACGTGGACAAGGCAGTGGACGTTACAGAGCTTGTCCCCCCGAAATATCCCACAACAGCTGAAGGTAGACCCGAGGCTATCAGCGGCGGCACAAAGACCCTGCTCCGCTCCTGCGAGTATTTCAACGTAAACAAGGTAGAGCTTGATGGCACAGCTAAGTTTACAGCAGGTGAGAAGTCCTTTAACTCCCTGCTTATTCTGGACGGAGAATGCACTATCTCCTGCGGTGACGAGAGCGTTACAGCAAAGAAGGGCGACAGCGTGTTCATTGACGCAGGCACAGGAGAATACACTGTTACAGGCAAGGGTGAAGTAATCCTTACAGACATCATCTGATAAACAGGAAAAAGGAGGTCATACTATGGCATACTACATCGGCATTGACATCGGCGGTACAAATATTGCTTGTGGTGTTGTGAATGACAGCTACGAGATAATAGCACGTTCAAAGGTAAAGACCAACGCACCAAGACCTTATGCAGAGATTTTGGAGGACATCAAAAAGGCGGTAGTCCTTGCCTGTGAGGAGGCAAAGATATCCTCAAAAGACGCAGAGAGCATAGGCATAGGCTGTCCGGGTACCTGCAACAGCGACGGTATCGTTGAGTACAGCAACAATCTCGGTTTTGTAAATGTGCCGCTCCGTCCCGATATTGAGGCGGCATTCGGCGTAAAGACCTACCTTGATAACGACGCAAATGCGGCGGCATTCGGCGAGTTTATCGCTGGCTCAGCAAAGGGAGCTAAGAATGCTGTGGCGATAACCCTCGGCACAGGTGTCGGTGCGGGAATAATCATTGACGGAAAGATATACAGCGGCAGTAACTGTGCAGGCGGCGAGATTGGACACACTGTAATAGTTGTGGACGGACGTCCCTGTACCTGCGGCAGAAAGGGCTGTTTTGAGGCCTACTCCTCCGCAACAGGTCTTGTTAATATGACAAGAGAAGCCGCAGAGCAGAATCCCGACTCCGTAATGAACAAATTTATCGCCGAGGACGGCAAAGTTTCCGCACGTACTGCTTACAAGGCAATGAAACAGGGCGACGAGGCAGGAAAAGTTGTTACTGAGCAATATGTAAAGTATCTTGCGGCAGGTATCGCAAACACGATAAACACATTCCAGCCCGATATATTGTGTGTAGGCGGCGGTGTCTGCAATGAGGGTGACACTCTGCTTGTACCGCTCAGAAAAGCAGTTGCTGAGCAGGTCTACACAAAAAACAGTGCAAAGAACACCGAGATAGTTGTATGCTCCCTTGGGAATGATGCAGGAATAATCGGTGCGGCACTGCTTTGCAAACAGTAATACAGCTGACCGCAAAAGGTCAACTATATAGATATCTATCAAGAAAGGATACATAAAAATGAGAAGCGACTTAATTAAAGCAGGAGTAGAGAAAACTCCCCACAGAGCGATATTAAAATCCCTCGGTGTTACCGACAGCGAGATGAACAGACCCTTTATCGCAGTGGTGTGTGCGGCAAGTGACTATGTTCCCGGACACCAGCATCTGCACGAGATATCAAAGTATGTAAAAGACGGTATCAGAAACGCAGGCGGCGTTCCCTTTGAATTCTTTACTATCGGCGTGTGCGATGGTGTTGCAATGAACCACAAGGGTATGAGATACTCCCTTGCTTCCCGTGAGCTTATTGCAGACAGTATCGAGGTTATGCTGACAGCTCACCCCCTTGACGGCGTTGTATTCATTCCCAACTGCGACAAGATCGTTCCCGGTATGGTTATGGCGGCATCCCGTATGAATCTGCCCTCTATCTTTGTAAGCGGCGGCCCTATGAATCCCGGCTGTGTACAGGGCAAGAGAGTAGGGTACAGCGAGATCTACGAAGCTATCGGTCAATACAAGAGCGGCGAGATAGGCGATGATGTTATAAAGGACTTCGAGAACAATGCTTGTCCCACCTGCGGAAGCTGTTCGGGTATGTACACCGCAAACTCTATGAACTGCCTGACAGAGGCACTGGGTCTTGCACTTCCCTCGGCGGGTACAGAGCCTGCTGTAAACTCCGCACGTCGCAGACTTGCAAAGGAGTCCGGCGAGCGTGTTGTAGAGCTTGTACGAGAGAATATCCGCCCCTCTGATATCCTCACAAAGAAGAATATGCTCAACGCACTTGCAACAGATATGGCTATCGGTGCGTCCTCGAATACTGTACTTCACCTCCTTGCTATCGCTCACGAGGCAAATGTTGATATCACACTTGATGACATCGACACAATGAGCAGAAAAACTCCTCAACTTGCAAAGCTCAATCCTGCAAGTAGCATCTTCATCACAGATATGAATGCCTGTGGCGGTATCCAGACCGTTATCCGTGAGCTTTCAAAGGGTGGTCATATCAATACTGATGTGCTTACAGTATCGGGTACACAGGCTGACAGAATTGTAAATGCAAAGGACGCAGACGGTGAAGTTATCCACACGGTTGAAGCTCCTGTACGTAAGGACGGCGGTATTGCTATCCTCAGCGGCAACCTTGCATTAAACGGCTCTGTTGTAAAGCAGGGTGCAGTTAAGCCTGAGATGATGGATTTCACAGGTACAGCGAGAGTATTCGACGGTGAGCAGGCCGCTTGTGACGCTATCCTCGGCGGCGAGATAAATGCGGGCGACGTTGTAGTTATCCGCTATGAAGGTCCTAAGGGCGGACCCGGTATGCCTGAGATGCTTGCTCCCACAGCGGCAATCGTAGGCAAGGGTCTTGACGGCAGTGTTGCACTTATTACGGACGGACGTTTCAGCGGTGCGTCAAGAGGTGCGGCAATAGGTCACGTTTCTCCCGAGGCGGCAGAGGGAGGTCTTATCGCATTTGTTGAGGACGGCGACAAGATACATATAGATATCCCCAACAGAAGTGTGCAGCTCCTTGTTGACGACGCTGTTATCGAAGCGAGAAAGGCAAAGGGCATAAATCCTCCCAAGGAGCTTTCTGGTTATCTCAAAAGATACGCAAAGCTTGTTACTTCCGCAAGTACAGGTGCAGTGTTTGAGGATTGATTTTTTAATGTCGGAAAAAAGTTTCTAACATATAGGTATAGAGGTATTTTAATGAAAAAGCTTTTTTCTCTTAATTCCGGCAAAAAAGTAATAGAGTCTGACAAAAGGCTATTGTCTTTTGTAGCAGTTGTGCTGATATCTATCATACTTCTAGGCTTCGTTACTTTTTTGCTTATTGCACCAAAAACAGATTTTGTAAAGTTTTTTTGTAATTTTCTTATTGTTTTGATTCTTTTTGGCTTTTCGTTGATGATATTTCACAGATATTCCATAGCATTTACTTTTGTTAATGCGGTAATGGTTTTCTTTTACTATTTAAATCAATATGTTTTCCATTCGAGACTGGTACAGATACAATTTAACGATGTGTATTGTATTGGTGATGCTATGAATATGGCTTCCGGTTATCCCTTGGTGTTTAACGCAGAAATATTTTTGCATATTGCTTTGGTTGTATTGATATGTGTGGGATATGTTGTTTTGTTGAGACGGCTTTTTAAAAGTGTCGACTCCTCTCCTTTTTTCTATAACTTCTTAACAGGTGTTGCGGTCATATTGTTATCGTTATTTGAGTTGTTGTTTGCACAATTGCCGAAAGATCAAATGCATTTTGGATTGAACAATTATACAGATGAAAACGGCTTGTTTTATTCGTGGTATACTGAATTTACTGAGAGTTTTGTGGATATTCCTAATAATTATTCCTCTGAGTATGCAGACAGTCTTTTGAAAGAGTACATCACAAACTCTGTACAATCAGATGGTAATGTTAATATTGTCGTTATAATGAATGAAGCTCTTACTGATTATTCTCTTATCGGAGATATAGGATTATCCCGTGACCCGTTGGGAAACATACACAGTATGAATGAAAACTGTATCAAAGGGCGACTTGGTGTTAACGTTTACGGAGGATATACTTCTAACTCTGAGTTTGAGTTTCTTACAGGCTATTCTACGGCTTTTCTTCCTCAATCATCTGTACCTTATATCCAATACATAAATGATTATATGGGTAATTTAACAACCGATATGAATTCATTAGGGTATGTCAGCAGTGTAATACATCCGTATTTTGCACAGGAATATCGGAGACCCTATGTATATTCATATTTTGGTTTTGACGACTATGTTTCTGGCGAAGATTTTTCTGATATTGAAGTTGATGTATGGTATAGTGATATAGCTAACATTGTAAAAGCAAATTTTGGCAGCGATCTTGAATACATCAGAGGTTTTGTTAGTGACAGAGAGTGTTATAATAGGGTTATCGATACTTTGACAAAGGATAACAGCGAAGGAAAGAGTTCCTTTGTTTTTAACATAACGATTCAAAATCACGGTGGATATGAAACAGAAAAATTTGATACTATCAATTTCCTTGAAGGTGATTATGCTCCCGAAAATGAATATCTGACGAGTATTTATTACAGTGATATTGCATTCAAGGAATTTATAGATACACTCCAGAGTTATCCAGAAAAAACTATTGTACTAATGTTTGGGGATCACCAGCCGGCATTGCCTAAAATAACAAATGTAATAACTTCTTATTCAGAAGGAAACTATTATGGAACGATAGCAGATAAGTATACAGTTCCATATATTATGTGGGCTAATTATGATGTCGATTGGAAAGACAGAGGAGATCTAAGTATAAATTATTTGTCTGCGGTGCTGAAAGAAAATGCAGGGCTTCCTCTTAGTGCTTGGGATATTTTCAGATTAGAGGTTGCAGAAAAATATCCAGTGTTAACATCAAATTATATAGTAGATTCCAAAGGAAACTATTTATCACTAGATTTCGTCAAAAACGAAAAGCTTTTAGAAGATTATGAAATTATTCAATACAGGAATATATTTGATTGATGTATTAGCGGCAGCGAGGTATTCCTCGCTGTTCTTTTTTGTATAAAAACACATATAATCTTATATGATAGAATTTATGTTGCGAAAGACCGCATTAAGGCTTGATTTTTCCTTTTTTGCAGTTATGTTTATCTTTTTCTTCCTTGATAGCGGGGGAGGACTAGTGGCGGTTTCCGCCTGTATTGTTCACGAGCTGTCACATCTGGTCGTTATGGCAGTATGCAAAGTACCTGTTGAAAGCATTACATTTTACGGAGCAGGGATACGGATATCCGCACAGCTATGTCGAGAAAAACGATGTGTACGGGTATGTGTACTGGGGGCAGGGGTGGCCGCTAATCTGTTACTATCGACTTTATTTTACGCTTTGGGCGAGTATGCTTTCTCTGCTGTAAATCTTATAACAGGAGCATTCAATCTTCTTCCCATAGGCGAATTTGACGGAGCACAGCTTTTGAGGGAGTTAGTTTATTGTTTTGCACCTGTCGAAAAAGCAGATAGAATAACATTTTCTTTTGAAGTGATATCGCTTGTAATATGCTCAGCGGCAATTTTTTTATGGGGGCGTGAGTTAAGCGTTACTTTTTTCCTGACAGTTGTTTATCTTCTGATACTTATGTGCAGACGTTTATAAATAGAATTGTAGAAAAAAGAAAGTGAAAATCATAGAAATATACAAAAATTTTAGTCATTATTGACAAACAGAGAAAAAACTCTTATAATATAAATAAGTTCTGCATATCAATGCAGACACAACAAACAGGAGGAAATTATATGAGATACGAAATTAAAGCCGAGCCGCTTCCCGTCCTGCTCTGCTACCTTGAAGCAGGCGAAACTGTTACCTGTGAAAAGGGTGCAATGTCCTGGATGACTCCCAATATGAAGATGCAGACAGGTGCAGGTGGTGTTGGTAAGGCACTGGGCAGAATGTTCTCCGGTGAATCCATTTTCCAGAACAAGTACACCGCAGAGGGTGGCCAGGGTATGATCGCATTTGCATCAAGCTTCCCCGGTTCCATTATGGCTATCGATGTTTCTCAGGGCGACTTTATCGTTCAGAAGACAGGCTATCTTGCTTCCGAGGCAGGCGTAGAGCTTTCTATCGCTTTCCAGAAGAAGCTCGGTGCAGGTTTCTTTGGCGGCGAGGGCTTTATTATGCAGAAACTCAGCGGTAAGGGTATGGCTTTCGTTGAGATTGACGGTTATGTTGTAGAGTACAATCTCCAAGCAGGTCAGCAGATGATCGTTGATACAGGTTATCTTGCAGGTATGTCCGCAACCTGTACAATGGATATCCAGACTGTTAAGGGTATCGGTAATGCACTTCTCGGCGGCGAGGGTCTGTTCAATACAGTTGTTTCCGGCCCCGGTAAGGTATTCTTACAGACAATGCCTAAGAACAAGATCTCCGAGGCTCTTTACCTCAACACAGCTAAGTAATTACATAACAAAAAGGACGTTCTTAAAGAGCGTCCTTTATTTATTCATTTTGAGAAAGACGGGAAACGAAACGCAGAAAGTAGTTCCCGTCTGTTTTTATTTTCTGTTCCTTTGCAGTACCATTCCCACAGTGAAGAACACCGCAAACACCACGATATTAACGCAGACGATACTTGCACCACAGGGAGTACCACAGGCATAGGATATAGTCATACCTGCCACAAATGTCACCACAGAGATCACCGCCGAGCATATCGTCACCGAGCGGAAGCTCTTGAACACCCTCATTGAGCAGAGGGCGGGGAAGATGATAAGACTGGATATCAGCATACTTCCCATAAGCCGCATACCGATAACGATAGTCACCGCAGTAAGAAGAGCAATAAGCATATTGTAGATATCTGCATTTGTACCTGTTGCCTTTGCAAAGCTCTCGTCGAAAGTTATGGCGAATATTTTCGTGTAGAAGAAGATAAACACTGCGATAACCACCGCCGCAAGTATCACAGTCACTGCAACGTCACCGCTGCTGACGGAAACTATACTTCCGAAAAGGTAGCTGTTGATATCCACGTTCATTCCCGAGGACATAGAAACTGCCATAACGCCTATGGCAAGAGCACTTGTCGAGATAAGTGCGATAGCAGAGTCACCCTTTATCTTTCCACTGCCTGAAAGTCTTAACAGTGCAAATGCCGACAGGATAACAACAGGCATAGCCACCGCCATAGGCGTGATATTCATAACGGTTGCGACCGCCAATGCACCAAAGCCGACGTGGGACAGTCCGTCGCCTATCATAGAGTAGCGTTTAAGCACCAGTGTTACGCCCAGCAGAGCCGCACACAGCGAAACCAGTATTCCCACAATGAGTGAGCGTACAAGTATAGGGGCGGAAAGCATTTCAGCAAACATTTCAAGCATTGTCCGCACCTCCCTTTAAGAAAGCGGAGGCGTCGCTTTCGATAAATTCCTGTTTTGTGCCGAAAAACCAGCTTCCCGACCGCAGACAGAGTATATGACTTGCGTACTCCATAGCCGCAGAGATATCGTGCGTTACCATTATAACGGTAACGCCGCTTTTGTTTATTCCCGATATCATATTGTAAAGCTCCGTTGTCACCATAGGGTCAAGACCCGAAACAGGCTCGTCAAGGAGCAGCAGCTTTTTTGTGGCACAAAGGGCTCTTGCAAGAAGTACTCTTTGCTGCTGACCGCCCGAAAGCTCACGATAGGAGCGTTTGCGGAAGTCCCAAATACCAAGCTTCATCATATTTTCCATAGCAGCGGCACGCTCCCTTGCGGAGTAAAACGGACGCAGACCACGGGAATTTAAGCAACCCGAAATGACCACTTCGCCTACGTTTGCAGGAAAATCCTTCTGAGCACCCGTCTGCTGCGGAAGATAGCCTATCTCGTTGCGTTTAAGTCCGTCGCCGAAATTGATAGAGCCGCTCACGGGCTTTTTGAGTGA
This sequence comes from Oscillospiraceae bacterium, assembly GCA_045606505.1. Classification (GTDB taxonomy): domain Bacteria; phylum Bacillota; class Clostridia; order Oscillospirales; family Ruminococcaceae; genus CAG-115. Next base: position 9,957 of record JAZUSC010000039.1, on the reverse strand, counting down.
CAGCAGAGACTTCATCAAGGTGCTTTTACCACTGCCGTTTTCGCCGACTATACAGAGATAGTCGCCTTGATTAACCTCAAAGCTCATTTTTTCTATTACTGTTACATTTTCGTATGAAAGTGTTATGTTGTCTGTTTTTATCAGTGCCATTTATCTGTCCAGAGCCTCTTTCAGCATTGTATAGTTCTTTTCCATAAGTGAAATATAGGTTTCTCCCGCTGCGAAATCATCAGCGGAGATGTTGTGGCAGGCGTGGAATTCCGCTGTGGGGAGTCCCGTGTCCTCTGCAAGAGTATCGGCAATCTTGTGGTTTGAAAGCTCGATATAGAAAACTGTCTTTACAACATCATCGCTGTTAAGCTTTTCAGTGAGGAATGTGATAGTCTGTGCTGACGGCTCGACTTCACTTCCGCAGCCGAGGAATGCTCCGTAGTAGTTAAGTCCGTATTCCTTGAAGAAATACAGCAGCGGGAAGCGGTCGCCGAATACGAAGTAACGCTGCTCGTCTGAAAGAAGCTCGGTAAAGCGGCTGTCAAGGTCGTTTATTTTAGTAATGTATTCCGCAGCCCTGTGGAAATACATATCAGTACCAACGGGGTCTATCTCGCAGGCGGCGTCCTCTATTGCCTGTACAATCTTCACTGCGTTTTTGGGTGAAGTCCAGATATGCTCGTCGTACTCTTCCTCTTCGTGAGCGTTGTCGTGGTCATCTTCCTCGTGGTCGTGCTGCATACCTTCGGTAATCTCCTCTGCGTGAAGCTCCACAACGTCCATCATACGGACTGTCTTTATATCTCCTGAGCTTTCGAGTATGCTGTCCACCCACTGGTCGGACTCCCCGCCGTTGTAGATGAAAAGGTCGCAGCTGCTTATCTTTACTACGTCCTTTGCGGAGGGGTCGTAGGTGTGGCTCTCTGTACCTGGTTTAAGCAGCAGAGTTACTTCTGCTGTATCACCGAAGACCTGTGTAGCAAAGTCGTAGGCGGGATATATCGTTGTGATTACCGACAGCTTGTCACTGTCCTCTTTTTCAGCAGCACCGCAGCCGCAGAGTGAGGCTGTCATTGTTATTGCCATTGTTACGGCTATTATCTTCTTTATCATTTTGTATCCTCGTTTTGTTCTGTTTTGTTGTCACATTCACTGCATAGACCGTAAATAACTGTCTTGCCTATATCTACGGTAAAACTGTGGCTGCTCTCTATATGCTTTTTCATATCGGACATAAAGTCGCAGTCCATATGGATAAGCCGTCCACACTGTTCACATTTAAGGTGAAAGTGTGAGTCGCACTTTTCGCTCTCGTTGAGCTGATAGGAAGCACCTGTCCCGTCGCCTGTGTAGCGTTTAAGTACGCCCTGTCCCGCAAGTTTTGAGAGTGTGCGGTAAACGGTAGCCTCTCCAACGGTTATCTCTCCGCTTCGGATAAGCTCCTTTGCGGTGTAGCAGCCGCCCCTGTGACGGGAGAAGAAGTCCACTATCTCGTCACGCTGTTTTGTGTTGTAGGAATTGCGGTCCGTACAGCTCACCTCCGAATTTGATTTTGATTGTCACTATCAATTTCATATTATAGCATAAGTCTTATAAAAAATCAATCTCTGTTACAAATAAAAAAGACGAACACAGCGTCCGTCTTTTTGTCTATTATTTTTTGTAGTAGCTCTTGAATTTCGCCGACCTCTTTGGGTCTTCCTGAAACTTTATGTACTCTATCATATCGTTGGGGATATCCTGTAATGTCTGCACCTCGTCAAGGCTCTCAAACTGTACATCGTGCATAATGAACATATACTCCTGCTTTGCGGCGGGGTACTTTGCAGGGTCAAGCTTTGTTGTAAGCATAGCTGATGTGTACATATATTCACGCATAGGGTGAGCTATCTGACGGAGAAGCACCGCAGGACTGCCGTCCTTGGGGAGAATGCTGAAACCCGTCACTCTGAAAAGCTGTCTGTTGAAGTAACGGTCGTCCTCTGTCTGCTTATCCCAGTCTGCGTGGCGGAGGATATCTCCTACGCTTAAAGTAAATGCTGTGCCGTTATCAAGTGTAAAGGTCTTGGATTCTGCCCTTGGGTCAAGTATGCTCATAAAGAGTGTACCTCCTTCTGTAAATTGTATCTAAAATGATATTATTTATTATACACCCGTTTAGGCAAAATGTCAAGTAATTTTTATAAAATCAGAGCGAATATGTTTATTATTACCAAACAGCGTTTGGCGGTCATACATATATTTTAAGCATCGACTCCGCATTTTATAAAATATTATTCGGGTATTGCAAAAAATATCCTTTTGTGATATACTAGTAATGATATTATAAAATAATATGGGAAATTCTGTTCATTTTCAGACAGTAACCCCAAAATAGGAGATAATATGATACAGTACGATGAAGTAAGACTTGCAATGGAAGCACTCACTCCCGAGATAGAGGAGTTGAAGAGTGCACTTAACTTAGAGCATATCAAGATAAAACTTGATGAGCTTGAAATGAAGTCCACCGAGCCGAATTTCTGGAATGATACCGAGGCGGCTCAGGCGGTACAGCAACAGATAGGACAGTACAAGGGTACTATTGAGGGCTATGAAAAGCTCAGAACGAACCACGAGGACGTTCTTACTATGATAGAACTTGCGGAGGAGTCCGAGGACGACTCTATGGTTGACGAGGTAAAGGAACTTGCCGAGGTTGTAAAGACCCAGCTTGAAGAGCAGAAACTTGCTACTCTTCTTACAGGCGAGTACGACAGCAGCAACGCTATCGTTTCCTTCCACGCAGGTGCAGGCGGTACAGAGGCACAGGACTGGGTTTCTATGCTTATCAGAATGTACACAAAATGGGCAGACCGCCACGGTTTTAAGACCGAGATACTTGATATTCTTGACGGCGACGAGGCTGGTATCAAGAGTGCGTCTATCCACATTCAGGGCTATAATGCATACGGCTTTTTGAAGAGTGAGCATGGCGTTCACAGACTTGTGCGTGTTTCCCCCTTTGACGCCGCAGGCAGACGTCAGACAAGCTTTGCCAGTGTTGAGGTTATGCCTGAGATAGAAAAGGACGTTTCAGTAGATATCCGTGCAGACGATATCGAAATGGAAGTTTACAGAGCCAGTGGTGCGGGCGGTCAGAAGGTAAACAAGACCTCCTCTGCCGTAAGACTTATCCACAAGCCCACAGGTATAGTTGTATCCTGTCAGACCCAGAGAAGTCAGGTGCAGAACAGAGAATTCTGTATGAAGATGCTTGCCGCAAAGCTCATTGAGATTAAAGAGCGTGAGCATCTTGACAAGATAAGCGATATCAAGGGTGAGCAGCTTAAAATCGAGTGGGGCAGCCAGATCCGTTCTTATGTATTTATGCCCTATACTCTGGTAAAGGACAACAGAAGCAACTTCGAAACAGGTAACGTTCAGGCTGTTATGGACGGCGATCTTGACGGCTTTATCAACGCATATCTCAAAGGCAGAAACCTCGGAGAATTCTAATGGAAAAGAACGACGTTATCCGTCTTGAAATAACAGGACTTACAAACGAGGGCAGCGGCGTCGGCAGACACGAGGGTATGGCGGTGTTCGTACCTCAGACTGCTGTTGGTGATGTTATACTTTGTAAGATAGTAAAGGTGCTTAAAAGCTATGCATACGGCAGGGTAGAGGAGATGCTCACACCCTCCGTAGACAGGGTGAAGAACGATTGTCCTGTGTTTAATAAATGCGGTGGCTGTTTGTTCCGTCATATCAGCTACGAGGCGGAGCTTAAAGCAAAAGAGGGCTTTGTGCGTGACGCATTTGAGCGGATAGGCGGTCTTTCCCCGGAGATACTCCCGATATGCGGCAGTGAGAATGTATCGGGCTACCGAAACAAGTTGCAAATGCCTGTTGCCAAAGCTGACACAGGCGAGGTGTTCTGCGGCTTTTATTCCGAACGCAGTCACCGTGTAACTCCCGTGGAGAAGTGCCTTTTGCAGCCCGATATCTTTGCGGAGATGACTTCTTATATTATGTATCAGGTCAGAAAGCTGAAAATATCGGTCTACAACGAGCATAAGCACGAGGGCGTATTAAGGCATATATTCCTCAGAAAGGGTCATTACAGCGGCGAGGTGTGTCTTTGCCTTGTGGTGCGGAGAAAAACTCCCGAGCTTGTAAAACTTGCAAAGGCTGCTATGAGGAAATTCCCTGAGATAAAGGGCGTTGTGCTTAACATAAACAAGGAAAAGACGAATGTTATCCTTGGCAGCGAGGAGATAACGCTGTTTGGTGAGCCTGTTATAAATGATACGATGTGCGGAAATGAGATATCAATATCTCCGAAGTCATTCTATCAGGTGAATACACCTGCGGCGGAGGCACTTTACCGACAGGCAGCGGAGTTTGCCGAGCCGAAGGACAAGCTGATTCTTGACTTATACTGCGGTGCAGGTACGATAGGTCTTTCTATGGCAAAAGAAGCTGACAGGATAATAGGTGCGGAGATAGTCCCCGAGGCTGTTGAAAACGCAAAGGCAAACGCATTGAAGAATATGGTGGACAATGCGGAGTTTATCTGTGCCGATGCGGGACAGGCAGCCGAAAGACTTGCGGAAAAGGGCATAAAGCCTGATGTTATTATTCTCGACCCGCCCCGAAAGGGCTGTGATGAGGCTACACTTTCAGCCTGCGTCAGGATGTCGCCAGAGCGTATCGTAATGATATCCTGTAATGCGTCAACAGCCGCAAGGGACTGCAAGATGCTTTGCGAAAACGGTTATAAAGCGGAAAAACTCAGGGCATTCGACCTGTTCCCGAGAACGACCCACGCAGAATGTGTGGTTTTGCTTAAAAAACAGAATTAAAAATTTCTGAGGGTGTTTATTACAGACTTTAAAAAGTCTGAAAAACGGTATATATTTTCAGGAGGTATGTCAAAATGGCACTGTTTCCAACAATTAAAAAGCATAACGAAGAAAAGCGAAAGCCCATTACCCACGAAAAGATCTATAAAATAATGATGTGGGTCACATTCCTTGTGGCAGGTGCTTTCCTGGCGATCAATATCTTTAAGCTTAATGTCCCCGGAATCATTGCGATAGGCGGAAGTATGCTGCTGCTTGTGGGAATACTTGCTCTTATGAGGTATTTCCATATAAAGATGCACACAAAGGAATTTGTTCTGTCTATCTGTCTTGAATTTATCATTTTTGCGATCTCACTGTTCAGTGGTGAGTCTTACAGCGACGACTTCCCTATGTTCCTTGCTACGATAGGTATGGCAGGTATCTATATGGAGCCGAAGTTTACAAAGGTACAGATAGTGGTTGCTGACCTTCTGCTTATACTGATGTATGTTATCAGTCCTGCAAAGGGTGGAGTTCTTGGTCAGTACATACTGTGTCTTGCTATTTTTACTCTTGCAGGATGCCTTTTCTTCCTTGCTATCAAGAGAGGCCGTGCGTTCCTTGATATTTCCGAAAAGCAGACCTCCGAGGCGAACGATCTTCTGTGGACTATGCAGGAGATGGGCGAAAAGCTTGAAAAGGACTTTAACGAATCCTCCGAGCGTATCGACGAAAGCACCAAGCAGCTTAAAGACCAGTCCTCCTATATCTATAACGGTGCGGGCGATGTTGCAAGTAGCTGTTCTGACGTTCACTCAAAGATACGTGATACAGGAACACAGATACAGACTCTTAACAAGCACGTAAAGAACTTTGAGGAATCTCTCAATGAGAACACTGAGAATATGGAGGCAATGAAAGACCAGCTCAACTCCGTACACGATATTATCCAGCGTACCAACACTGCTGTCAATGATATGAAGAATCAGATGAACGAGGTCGCTGCGATTGCTGAGCAGCTTGGTGAGATCGCTTTCAAAACAACATTGCTTTCGCTCAATGCCTCTGTTGAGGCTTCTCACGCAGGCGATGCGGGTGCGGGCTTTGCGGTGGTAGCGTCCGAAATGAAGGAACTTTCCGAAAACAGTGAACGCTTCTCCGACCGTGTATCGGAGGTGGTTGCTCATCTGCTGAAACAGGTAGAGCGTATATCCGAGCAGTTTGGTGGCAGTGCCGCAGCTATCAAGCGTTCTGAGGGAGCGATGACCGAGTTCCAGCAGAGCTTTACAGAACTTACAAAACAGTTTGAAACACTTTATGACAATATAGGCGAACAGACAAGGAGCGTACAGGCTGTGGATATCATTTTTGACCAGCTCAATGAAAGAGTATCGGAAATGAAGAGCAGCTCCATTGAAAACCAAGCCGCTGTTAAGGATATCGTCAAGGCTATGGACGAGTACCGTGACAGTATCGGCAAGGTAATCGTAAATACAAGAGTAAAGGAAAACTACTGATATCTCTGAATTCCGCTTTTCCTTTGCCGAAAAGTCGGAGGTGTTGCTGTGAACAGACTGAAAGTATGGGCGATATATTTTGCGTATGCTCTGATCTTTTTGCCTGTGTTTGCGGTTATGCTATGCATACTTACAGCGGCACTGGTGCTTATACCTCTGGGGATATTTTCAGCAATAATGGGAGCACTTCTTGTTGCTTTTGATCTTCCCTTTGTTGTGACAGAGCTTTCTCCACTGCTTATGCTGCTTGGAGGGGCGTTCGTGACCTTTGCTTCGGCATTTTTCGGTTTTGTTGCCGTAAAGCTTGGATTTCTTGTGTCAAGGCTGTTCTTGTTTTTACGCCGCCGCTGTGACAGGCTCAGGGGGTGGACATACTGAACAGGATAATAAACCGCTGGCTTGTTGTTATGGGCGTACTTGCCGTTATATTCGGGGCAGCGTTATGGTATTTCAGGGACAGCAAGGGAAACGCAAGTTATTATGAGGGCAGCAATACAGTAAAGCTGTGCGAGTATATCGAGATAGATATGCTGAAAACAAATGTCCATATCTTACCCTATCAGGGTGAAAAGATAAAGATAGAATACAAGAGCATCGTTCCGATTTCTGTTATGCTTGGAGATAACAGGCTTGTGATAACGGAGAGTGACGAATTTGTGTTGTCTTTCCTTACGGGAGATCCAGAGCAATTCGGATTGTGGCTGTATCTTCCGAAGGGAATATACAAGGACATAGCGGTGAGTACCACATCGGGAAAAGCCGAGATAGGCCGTATAGACTCTGAGGCTGTTACGGTAATAACCAAAAGCGGCAGCATATCAGCGACCGAAACACGTTCCCTTGTGAGCCTTGTAACAGGCTCGGGAGATATTCTTCTGGATTTTGAGCACGTTATTGCAGGCAGCAGTATCGAGTCGAGAAAGGGCAATGCAGAGATAACATTTCCTAAGGGCAGCTCTGTCGCCCTTGCCTACGAAACGGAAACAGGCACTTTCAATTCGGATATTCTCAAAGGCAGCATTGAGGGAAGCTATATGTACAGTTTCAGCGGCGGAGAAAATCTGATAAGTGCGGATATAGAGAGCGGTACGCTCACAGTAAATGAAAGAAAAAGCTAGGAGGATATGATGAAGAATTACAGACAAGTTCTGACAATAACTACCGATGAGCCTGAGCAGTATCTTAACCTTTCATACGAGATCGAAGAGTGTGTAAGACGCAGTATGGTAAACGACGGAATATGCGTAGTAATCTCACAGCACAGCACCTCTGCGGTTTTTCTTGAACACGACAATGAGGAGCTTTACAAGGATTGGAGCAGAATGCTCAACAGGGCTGCTCCTGAGGAGAGCGAGTACAAGGTGGACTATTCCTCGGCGGGCGGTGCTCATATAAAGACTATGCTGCTTGGTGCGTCTGTTACCGTCCCCATATCCGACGGAAAGCTGGAGCTTGGTCCAAGACAGTACATAATGTACGGTGAGTTTGACGGCTGCCGTGAAAAGACAGTAATTGTAAAAATAATAGGAGAATAAGGTCTTAATGCTATCAGTTATCATTCCCGCATACAATGAACACGAAAATATAAAAAATACCGCCTCGGTGGTGTCGGGCATTCTGTCTGCGGCGGATATAGAATACGAGATAGTATTTGTGGACGACGGCTCAAAGGACGACACGTGGGAGCAGATTTGTTCAGCCAATGCCGATAATAAGAATGTCCGTGGAGTGAGATTTTCCCGTAATTTCGGCAAGGAGGGTGCTATCTTTGCAGGACTCCGTGTGGTAAGCGGCGATTGTGCCGTGCTTATCGACTGCGACCTTCAACACCCCCCTGAGCTTATCCCGAAGATGTACTCTATGTGGGAGAGCGGGGCAGAGGTGGTTGAGGCGGTAAAAGCCTCCCGTGGACGTGAGGGCATCTTTTATAAGATGTTTGCAAAGAGTTTTTACAAGATGATGAAGTCCTCCTCAGGGATAAATCTGGACGGGGCAAGTGATTTCAAGCTCCTTGACCGCAAGGTGGTAAACGCTCTTAACGAGCTGCCTGAAAGGCTGACCTTTTTCCGTGCGTTATCAAGCTGGGTAGGTTTCCGCACAGAGAAGATAGAGTTTGATGTACAGCCCCGTGCGGCAGGAAAGACAAAGTGGAGCTTTACAAAGCTTTTCAGATTTGCGGTAAACTCCATAACCTCATTTACTAATTTGCCTATACATCTTATAACGGCGGTTGGTGTTATTTTCGGAATATTTGCCCTTGTGCTGGGCATACAGACGCTGGTGAATTATTTCTGCGGCACGGCTGCGGAGGGTTTTTCCACGGTAATACTGTTGATACTTATCGTAGGTGCGTGTGTGCTTGTGGGAATAGGCATAATCGGTTTTTATCTGTCCAAGATATACGAGGAGATAAAACAGCGTCCGAGATATATCGTTTCAGAGCGTGTGGGTCTTGAAAAGACCTGCGGAAAGGGTAATTCAGATAATGGATAATAATTCTGCTGCGGAAGTCCGCAGCGTTTCCGCTTTTAAGGGGAAACTGATAAAAATAATGGACGTTATTGGCAGATTTCTTGTAAGAAACCGTGCTTATCTTCTTGCATTCTTTCTGCCTGTTGTGATACTGTTCGTAGCATATATCATATTCAGGGTGTGGCCCTTTGGCGAACGTTCCGTGCTTTCCCTTGACCTAAACGCACAGTATGTTTACTACTTCGACTATATCTACGATGTACTTGCAGGTGATGAAAGCCTGTTTTACAGTTGGAGCAGAAACCTTTCCGGTGAGTTTGTGGGAATAATCGGCTACTATCTTGCAAGTCCCTTCAATATCCTTGTGTGGCTGTGGAACAGAGCTTGGATAACAGAGGGTCTGCTGACTATGATGCTTGTAAAGGCGGGAGCGTGTGGACTTACCACTGCATTTCTCCTTAAAAAGCATAGGGGCTGTACTGATACCACAACTATATCCTTTTCGGTGATGTACGCACTTTGCGGATATTTTGTCGTGCAGACAATGGACCAGATGTGGCTTGACGGACTTATCGCACTTCCGCTTGTGGTAATGGGTATTGAGCGTATATGTGACAAACGCCGTTTCAAGCTATACGTTCTTTCGCTTGTATATATCTTTGTCGCAAATTTCTATATCGGCTATATGGTAGGCATCTTTTCCGCACTGTATTTCTTTTACTACCTTGCTTCGGGCATAAGTACGAACAAGCGTTTCGGAGAATACTGCGGAGCGGTGCTGATGTACGGCTGTGCCTCCGTCAGTGCGATACTGATGTCCTGCTTTATGCTGCTTCCCGTATACAAGGCTCTTTCAAACGGAAAACTGGAATTTTCCAACACGGTTGGCGAGTATGAATTTTCAGAGATATTCATAGAAAACTTCGATTTTGCAGACACATTTATAAAGCTATTTCCTACCACCTATGATACGGTGCGTATGGAGGGAATGCCCGCCCTTTATGCTGGCACTCTTGCACTGGTATTTGCTGTGATATACTTTATGTCACGGAAATTTTCGGCACGTGAGCGTATTTCGGGTGCAGTGCTTATCGGTGTTCTGTTTCTTTGTATGTATATCCGTCCCGTGGATATGCTGTGGCACGGCG
>JAZUSC010000038.1:0-42311 GCA_045606505.1 Oscillospiraceae bacterium | reverse complement strand
CCAAGAAGGGCGAAGGCACCACCTTCACCATCAAGATCCCGCTCACCCTTGCTATTGTTGACGGTATGGAAGTTTCCGTCGGCGGAAATATCTACATGATACCGATAACCTCCATCAACCAGACCTTTAAGCTTGATGAGGAAACTCATCTTCTCACCGATACCAACGGTTCCGAAATGGTTATGCTGCGCGGCGTTTGCTATCCTATCATCCGCCTGCACAGAAACTACCAGATAGAAAACGCTGTTACCGATCTGGAAAACGGTATCTTCATTCTGGTTACCAGCGGAAACAAGGGCGCGTGCCTCTTTGTTGATAAGCTCTTGGGCGAGCAGCAGGTAGTTGTTAAGCCGTTCCCGAAGTATCTTGCAAGATACAATATCAAGGGCGAGGGTCTTTCTGGTTGTACTATTATGGGTGATGGTAGCATTTCGCTTATCATTGATACCAATACACTTATCGGTTAAAGGGAGGAAATACATATGACTTATGATGTAATTAAGGAGGCTGTTGCAAAGCAGCAGTCCAGTGATAAAAAGCTCTCTACTGAAAATAGTGTACTGGGCAAGGTAATGACATTCTTTATCGGAGATCAGATCTACGGTATCGAGATACAGAACGTTGTTGAGATCATTGAGATGCAGCACATTACAAAGATCCCTCACGTTCCTCCTTATATAAAGGGTATAATCAACGTGCGTTCCAAGGTAGTTCCGATAATCGATATCAGAACACGTTTTGGCAAGGATGAGATACCATACACAAGCAGAACTTGTATCATTATCCTTACAATGGACGATGTGTCTGTTGGTATTATCGTTGACAGTGTTGCAGATGTAGAGGATATCCATTCGGGTGATATTTCAGCAACACCTGAGGCACGTTCTGTAAACACAAATGAATTTATCCAGTATATGATCAGATCGGGCGAAACAGTCAAGCTGATCCTTGATGTAGAAAAACTTCTTGGCGACGAGGTGTAAGCAATGGAAATAACAGACCGTGAGTTTGAACGGCTTGTTTCGTTTATGCACAAGAACTACGGAATAAATCTTTCGGCGAAAAGAGTGCTGATTCAAGGCCGTCTTGGAAATATGCTGAGAGATCGTGGTTTTAAGAATTATGATGATTACCTTGACGCTGTGATGAAGGATACATCAGGAGCTGAGGTAACAACAATCCTTAATAAGCTGACTACCAATCATACTTTCTTTATGAGAGAGCCTGAGCATTACACCTATTTAAAGGAAGTGATACTTCCCTATATGGTGGCAAATGCAAAAAACAATGAGCTTCGTATTTGGAGTGCGGGTTGCTCATCGGGAGAAGAATGCTATACAACGGCAATGCTTATAAACGAATACTTTGGCAGAGAAAAATCCAAGTGGGATACAAGGATCCTTGCAACGGATATCTCCCATAGTGTAATGGACAAGGCAAAGCTCGGCGTTTACAATGCAGACGGTATGAAGGGCCTTTCTCCTGAGTGGAAGAGCAAATATTTCAAACAGGTTGGCGATGACAAGTTTGAGATATGTCAGCAGATAAAGGACGAGATCATTTTCAAACCTTTTAATCTTATGGATCCGATGCCGCAGAAGTTCAAGGCACGTCCTTTTGACCTTATCTTCTGCCGTAATGTAATGATCTATTTTGACCAGCCGACAAAAAATGCACTGGTAAATCGTTTCTATGATGTGGTAAAGCCAGGCGGATATTTCTATATTGGCCACGCAGAAAGTATTCCCAGAGGAGAAACGAAATTCGATTACATAAAACCTGCGATTTACCGCAGACCATTATAAGTAACAGGAGCTTTTTATGAAGAGAATAAAGCTGCTTGTTGTTGACGACTCGATACTTTTCAGAGAGGTACTTGCGAGGTATATTCGCTCTGATGAACAGATAGAGATCGTCGGAACTGCGGGCGATGCTTATATTGCACGGGATATGATAGCAAAGTATGAGCCTGACGTTATGACGTTGGACATAGAAATGCCCCGTATGGACGGTATAGCTTTTCTAAAAAAGCTGATGCCTCATTATTATATTCCGACCATTATAATTTCCTCTCGTGAGGATATGAAAACAAGTGCTATGGCTGCGGGTGCGGCGGAGTTTTTTACAAAACCCCTTGCACGAACCAGCAGCGATATGCAAAAATTTGCCGATGCACTTTGCACGTCGATAAAAAGAGCATATTCAAAAGGCAATATAAACCGTATCTCTAAGGGTCAGGCAGGCACAAAGCCGGAAGTTCCAGAGATCAGGGAAGGTAGTGCAATAAAAACCTTAGGGCAACGCAATACTGAGCAGAGGACTATTACTCAGCAGCCTGTACAGAATGTTTCGGCTGTCCGCAGCGGAAGTATACGACGTACAGATATGGTTGTGGCTCTTGGTGCATCAACGGGTGGTACAGAGGCCTTGGAGCAGGTCATACGCAGATTCCCCGAAGATATGCCACCTGTGGTGGTCGTTCAGCATATGCCTGCGGGTTTTACAAAGATGTATTCAGAGCGTCTTAATCGCTCTTGTAAAGTCGAGGTCAAGGAGGCAGAGGACGGCGATAGACTGCGTAAGGGCCTTGTCATAATCGGTGCGGGAGAGCATCACCTTAAACTCTGTAAGGACGGCAAGGGATACTATGTGACTTCCAGAAACGGTGAAAAGGTTTCGGGTCATTGTCCGTCGGTAGATGTTTTGTTTACCAGTGTTGCAGAGGTTGCAAAGGACAATGCTATCGGAGCGATACTTACTGGTATGGGTCGTGACGGAGCTGACGGATTACTGAAAATGAAGAATGCAGGTGCATTTACCGTAGGCCAGGACAAGGAAACTTGTGTTGTATATGGTATGCCTATGGAGGCGTACAAAATCGGTGCAGTTACGGTGCAGGCTCCTCTCTACAGGATAGCCGATATCATAATTGACAAATTAGGATAAAAAAATGCGTCCCTTTCCGCTGAGAAAGGGACGTTTTGTTATGTAAAAATTATACCGAAGTGGTTACTCCGCCGAGGTCAATGCTGTAAAAAACATCTTCACCATCAATGGTTTCCACAAATTCAAAGATTATCTTTTCTGCGGTATCAGGGACCACATAGAACATATCGCCCGTTATAGAATTGCCCCTCTCCAGTGTGGTGGTATAGGGGAAATCCTCTATTCCGAGGTCCTGTTCTGTCAGCGGGAACATATAGTCTTCATCGCCGTTGCCCCAGTATGTGCAGAAATAGTATCCGCCTGTCTTGATAGGCTTTATTGATGTGTTTGTCAGTGTTACGTTTACGGAAAGGAATTTATATCCCTCGTCAACGGTGAAATCCAGAAGAGAGTCGGAATATATAATATCGTTTACGGTCATATCAAAATATCTCGTGGACAGCGTGTCACCGATATTGCCCCAGTTTCCGTCGGGTTCTTCAAATTTGTATGGGTCGTCCTTGTATTCCAGAGAGCTAAGCTCAACCTGATAGGTATTACCATTGAAATCGTCGTCATAGATCTCGATGTATTCAAATTTAAGATCTGTTGCATCAGAGGGAACGATAAAATATACATTTCCTGTTTCCGTGCCGTGCTTCGGGAGGTCACGACCGTAGGTGTACAGTTCATAACCAAAATCGTCTTCGCCCTCTAAGGCATAGTCGAAATCTTCTTCTCCGTCGCCCCAGCGAACGGTAAAGTCATAAGCACCAACGTTTATCGTTTCATCTGAGATGTTTGTGGAGGTCACGTTTACGCATAGAAACTCAAAGCCCTCATTATCCGGAGTATATCCGCTTACAGAGGTCATCTTATAGGCTTCATTTACTTTCATACTGAAAAACTCGTTGCTGAGCTTTTCGCCTATCTTTGCAGTGTAGGTCTTGCCGTATTCTCTTCCGTCTGCCTCTAAAAACTGGGATACGCCGCTGGCAATATCGTTCATAATGTTGCTCTCAGGTGTGCTTGAATTACTGTTTGCAGAGGAAACATCGTTCTGTGAGCTAGATGTATTTCCGCCGCAGCCTGTCATAGCTATTGTAGAACAAAGTAATAGAGAGAGCAGAAGTGTATTTCTCATTGTGTCTTACCTTCTTTTGTCTTTTATTATTCTGATTTAGCTTCTGTGGGAGCTGCGGGCATTTTATCCATATTTTCCATTACCAAAAGGTTCATTTCAAAAGGTGTGAAGAACTTGCTGCAATTTCCACCGCCGGGGTTGAGAGCACAGGGTTTTCCCTTTACAGCAGTAAAAAGTCTAATTGTTTTCATCTTCATACAGTTAAAAGATCTTCTGTCAGGGCCGGCAAGAACAGCCATTCTATTCGGCGATGTAAAGAAAGGAATGCACTGCTGTCCATCTTTGTTGGACATTGTAAGGATATTCAGCATTTTATTGCCACTTCCATCAGGCTGTTCTGCCATCTGTGCTATTACAAAGATATCAGATCCCATAAGTTCGGGAAGAAGCTCTTTCCACTTGGATTTATCTTCGTTAGCGGCAATGATCTTTTCTTCAAGCTCTTTGTTTATGTTTTTTACTTCTTCGGGAGTCAGCTGTTTGTTAGCCATATTAGTTCTGCCTTTCTGAAATAATTGCGGTGTCTGCTCCGTTGTTGAGCAGACGACCGCATTAGTGTGATCTTAATTATCTTGTTTTTTCTGCATTTTCCTTGATTATCTTTGCAATAACATCATCAAGGGGAGATACACCCATATCGCCTTCCTTACGGGAGCGGAGTGCTACACTGTTAGCCTCAACCTCATTATCGCCGACAATGAAGAAATATGGGATCTTTTCGATCTGAGCCTGACGTATCTTCCAGCCGATCTTCTCGTTTCTGTTGTCAACAGAGGTGCGGATACCCATATTTTCAAGCTTTTCGGAGATGCCCTCTGCATATTCCTTTGCTCTGTCAGTGATGGGGAGGATACGAACCTGCTCGGGAGCCATCCACAGAGGAAGAGCTCCTGCATATTTTTCAAGCAGATATGCAAGAGTTCTCTCATAGCAGCCGAGAGATGTACGGTGGATAATGTAGGGGTTCTTCTTTGTGCCGTCTACATCAACATACTCCATACCGAACTTTTCAGCCAGCAGCATATCTATCTGAATTGTAACGATAGTGTCTTCCTTGCCGAAAACGTTCTTATACTGGATATCCAGCTTGGGTCCGTAGAATGCAGCCTCGTCGATACCTATTGTATAGTTTACACCGAGGTTATCGAGGATCTTTTTCATTGTAGCCTGAGCTGTTTCCCACTGCTCTGCTGTACCCTCGTACTTGTTCTTGGGGTTTGCGGGATCCCACTGGGAGAAGCGGAAAGTACAGTCTTCAAGCATACCTACTGTATCGAGAACGTATTTTGCAAGTTCCAGACAGCCCTTGAATTCCTCTTCAAGCTGTTCGGGGCGAAGAATGAGGTGTCCCTCGGAGATCGTGAACTGTCTTACACGGATAAGGCCGTGCATCTCGCCGCTGTCCTCGTTTCTGAACAGTGTTGATGTTTCGCCCAGACGCATAGGCAGGTCACGGTAAGAACGCTGTCTGTTAAGGAATACCTGATACTGGAACGGACAGGTCATAGGACGGAGAGCAAAGCACTCCTTTGTTTCATCGTCGGGGTCACCGAGGATAAACATACCGTCACGGTAGTGATCCCAGTGTCCGCTTATTTTGTAAAGCTCACGCTTTGCCATATATGGAGTCTTTGTGAGGACATATCCTCTCTTATACTCTGTATCCTCAACCCAACGTTGAAGTGTCTGAATGACTTTTGCACCCTTGGGGAGAAGAATGGGCAGACCCTGACCGATACAATCAACTGTTGTGAAGTATTCAAGCTCTCTGCCTATCTTATTGTGGTCACGCTTTTTAGCCTCCTCAACTGCTGTGAGGTATGCGTTAAGCTCGTCCTTTGTGGGGAATGCTGTACCATAAATTCTGGTCAGCATCTTGTTCTTTTCGCTGCCTCTCCAATATGCACCTGTTGCGGAGGTGAGCTTATAGGCCTTTACGGGAGATGTGGACATAAGGTGAGGACCTGCACAAAGGTCTGTGAAATCGCCCTGTTTGAAGAAGGAGATAGGTTCACCCTTGTCAGCATGCTCCTTGCAAAGTTCTACTTTGTAGATCTCACCCTGTTCTTCAAGATATTTAACAGCCTCGTCAGGAGTCATTGTAAACTGCTCCAATCTGATAGCTTCCTTAACGATCTTCTTCATTTCAGCTTCGATCTTAGGGAGAGCGTCAGCGGTGACAGGCTCTTCAAAATCAAAATCGTAGTAAAAACCGTTATCGATAGCAGGACCGATAGCAAGTTTTGTGTTCGGGTACAGACGCTTAACCGCCTGAGCCAGAATGTGCGATGCGGTGTGGTTGAATGCACGTTTGCCCTGCTCGTCCTCAAAGGTGAGGAATTTTACGGTACAATCGTTGTTGATAACTGTACGCAGGTCGCATACGTTTCCGTCGATCTCAGCAAGACAAGCTGTTTTTGCTTCGCCGATCTCTCTTGCTACGTCAAAGGCTAAGAGTCCAGCCTCAAATTCCTTTACTTCGCCGTTTGCCAGTGTTACTTTTATCATTGTGAACATCCTTTCCTAACAGGGCTGTACAAACGCCCCGCCGTTCAATATTTTTCCGGCTTTCGCCGAGGGATAGTTGCATAGATTTGCAGAAAACCTCCAAGAAAATGCCCGACTCACTTACGGGTGTGCCGTTGCATTACTTGGGACAGCTTTTGCTTATCTATACAGACCGCATTGCGGTTAATCTTTATTGTACTACTATTTAATATAAAAGTCAAGTGAAAACCGTATTAAATGGTATAATGACAGTATTTTAGTGTAAATATCACACGAAATATCCCTTTATTGACACTTGATAATGTTATGTGATAAAATATAGAAAAAACAATTATGGAGTAAAAACGATTATGTTTAAGAAGATCTTTTCATTGTTTAATAAAAGTAGCGATAAGAAAGAAGCGTTTTCCGATCGTTATGAGGGTGATCTTGTCAACAAGGTGAGAGAGGGCAAGGGCACTATGTATTTTAAAAGCGGAGATATTTACAAGGGTGAGTGGCACAACGGTCTGATGCACGGCTTTGGTGAATATACATTCAAGTCGGGTGAAAATTACGTCGGAGGATTTATCAACGGATATTTTGGCGGACAGGGTAGGTTTATCTATACGGACGGCAAGGTATACGACGGTCATTTTTTAAACGGAAAGAGGGAAGGCAATGGGACTTTAACCTATTCCGACGGAAGCCGCTACGAGGGAAACTGGATAAACGACAGGCCAAACGGAATGGGAACGATGTATAATGCCGTCGGTACAGTTTTTCGTGGATTATATAACAACGGCAATGTCGTAGATGGATTTACTACTGCGAAAGATCAGAGCGGTAAATGGGTGCAGGTTCGTTATGTAAGTCCGGAATTGGAAGGAGTCAAAGGCTGTGAAGTGGTACTGGTGTCTTATCCTTATGAGAGCAAGGTCCAGGCAATAAAAGAGGTGCGTGAGATAACAGGTTACGGATTGGCATTGGCAAAGGACATTGCAGAAAATGTACCGCAGTGGGTGAAAAAAGGGGTGAGCCTTGCGGAAGCTGAACAGATCAAAGCACGGCTTGAAGCAATAGGCGGTATAGTCGAGATCAGATAATTGGTGAGAGATCGTCCTGAAAAGGGCGATTTCTACTATTTTTCATCTTTTTAGATTGATTTGGTATTGACTAATTTGTTAAAATATATTATAATGAATAATTGGTATAGACTAAAATGGCGGTAGTATCTCCGCCTGTATTTTTGAAACGGAGTGAAAAAACTTGAAAAGCAGAATTACAAGACCCGTTTTCTTTATCGTCCTTATCCTTATCGTTGCTTTCGGTTTCCTTTCCACAATGGGTCTAAGCACCCGTTACGGTGATACCGAAACTCACTATGTATGGGGTATTGATGATATCAGATGGGGAATTGACATCAGAGGCGGCGTAAACGTTACCTTCGGTGTACCCGAGGACTACGAAGCTGCAAACGGTATCACAGATGACGATCTCAATGCGGCAAAATCCATTATTGAAACTCGTCTGGTTGACAAAAATATCAATGACTATGAGGTGTATGTTGACAGTGCCTCAAAGTTGGTAATCGTACAGTTCCCGTGGCAGGCTGACGACACAAGCTTCGATCCCGAACAGGCTGTAAAGGAGATCGGTGAAACAGCGCTCCTCACTTTCCGTGAGGGTTATGAGGTCGATGATGAAGGTCTTCCCACGGGTCAGACAGAGAAGATCATTATTCAGGGTACTGAGGTTGACAGAGCATACGTTGTTTACAATGGCAAAACATCTCAGTATGAGGTTGCACTGGAACTTAACTCCACAGGTTCTTCGGCTTTTGCTGAGGCAACAGGACGACTTGTAGGCGACAGAATATCCATTTGGATGGACGAAATATGCATTTCTGCACCTACTGTACAGAGTCAGATCGCGGAAGGTACGGTAAGCATTACCTCCAATGAGTATAGCGATCCCGCTCCCGCACAGGATCTTGCAAACAAGATAAACGGTGGTTCTCTCCCCTTTAAACTGGAAGTTGAGAATCTTTCTACTATCTCTCCCATTCTTGGTATGGGTGCCCGTGATGCTATGGCACTTGCAGGTATCATTGCATTTGCACTTATTTCTATCTTTATGATAGCATATTACCGTCTGCCTGGTTTTGTTGCGGTAATCGCACTGGCAGGTCAGGTTGCAGGTATGTTTGCAGCTATCACAGGTTTCTTTTCTTTCAACGATGCGTCCTCTCTTACACTGCCCGGTATTGCAGGTATTATCCTTTCTATCGGTATGGGCGTTGACGCAAACGTTATTTCTGCTGAGAGAATCAAAGAAGAGCTTAAAGCGGGCAGAACTATTGACGGTGCTATAAAAAATGGCTTCCAGCGTGGATTTACAGCTATCCTTGACAGTAACCTAACAGTTATTATCGTGGCTGTTATTCTTATGGCTGTATTTGGTACTTGGTTCGGTGCTTCCACAGAGGGTACTATCTACTCTTTCGGATTTACACTTCTTGCAGGTGTTGTAATGAACTTCATTATGGCTTGTTGGGCAACAAGACTTATGACAACATCTCTGTCTAAGTTCAAGGTGTTCAGAAAGCCTTGGCTGTACGGCGGTGCAAAGGGTGCTGCGGCTGCTGAAACGGCAGAAAAGGGCAAGGATACCGTTCTTCCCATCGAAGTAAAAACAAAGTTCAATGTTGACTTTGTTGGCAAGACAAAGATCTACGTTATCATATCTGTTGCACTTATCGCTGTAACAGCTATATTCAGCTTTATTCTTGTTCCTGATGTGGATATCCGTTTCAAGGGCGGTACAATGGTAACTTACAGCTACACAGGTGAGATATCCACAGCCGATGTTGAAAAGACTGTTGAGGACCTTGGTACACCTAATGCAAAGGTAACAACAGGTACAAGCTTTACAGGAGATCTTAACACACTGGTCGTTTCATTTGCGGCTGATGAAAAGATGGACGATGAGATGCTTGCAAGTGTTACAGATAAGCTGGTTGCGACATATACTGAAAATGAGCTTATAAATGTCGACACTACAAACGTAAGTGCTTCTTCGGGTTCTGCATTCTTTGTAAGCTGTCTTATTGCGGTAGTTATAGCGTTTGTTCTGCTGGTATTGTATATCGCATTCAGATTCCAGAAGATTGGCGGCTGGTCTGCGGGTGTTATTGCTATCTGCTGTCTGCTGCACGACGTTGTGTTGACATACGCTGTGTATGTGTTCGGCGGAATGGCTCTTGATTCCAACTTTATGGCGGTTATTCTGACACTTCTCGGCTACTCTATCAACAACACTATCATCATTTATGACCGTTTGCGTGAAAACCGTGCAAAGTATGGCACAAAGTATTCAGACAGAGAGCTTGTAAACCTCAGTATCAATCAGACTATGACACGTTCTGTTATCACAACAGCAACAACTGTTACAGCGATGTTAGCTATTGCTGTGGTATGTGTTATGATGGGTGTAACATCTATCCTGTCCTTTGCGATACCGCTCGCTATTGGTATGTTGGTAGGTTTCTATTCATCTATATGCCTTGCAGGTCCTATCTGGATATGGTGGAAAGAACGCAAGACCAAGAAAGCCTGATAATCTCAGATAATGATTTGATCCCCTTTGTTGAGAAGGGGATCATCTTTTTCTAAAAACAAAAAAGCGGCAGGAAAACCTACCGCTTAATGTAGCCTAAGCTAAGTATTAGCCCTCTACGGGAGCACCTACAGGACAAGAACCTGCACAAGCACCACAATCGATGCAAGTATCAGCATCAATAACGTACTTGCCGTCGCCCTCGGAAATAGCGTTTACGGGGCAGCTGTCTGCACAAGCACCACAAGCGATGCACTCGTCGTTGATTACATATGCCATATCAATATACCTCCTTGTGTATTGCGGGGGTCTAGCCCCTTTTATATATTGTATCACATTTTTCAAAAAAATCAAGTGACTATTTTTACAAAATAAAAACGAAATTATGTGAAATACAGACAAAGTTATAACTAACTTGCTATTTCAGAGAGAAGTAAGTCAAAACTTACTTGTTGTACGGCTTGACTCAGATATATAAAAAATTTAAGATCAAACAGAAAAATATCCCCGCAGTCAAAAACTGTGGGGATACTATTATCAGTTGTCTTCAAGGCTTTTAAGTGCTTTGAATTCGTCCTTGCTTATCCTCATTTGTCCGTCCTTGATGAGCTTTACATCGTCCTTGTTCACGGTGAGAGGAACATCGGGCTTTTTATCAAGCTTTACTTTGAGGATACCTGTCAGCAGGTTGACTTCCTCAACATGACCTCGGCCCTCTTCTGTTTCAACATAAGCACCCACCTTGGGAGTTGTGCGGAGGAAATCCTCATAGCAATTCTGCTCATATTTAAGGCAGCACATAAGTCTGCCACAGGTACCTGAAATCTTTGTGGGGTTAAGGGACAATGATTGTTCCTTTGCCATTTTTATGGATACAGGTTGGAATTCCCCAAGAAAACTGGAACAGCAGAAGGGTCTGCCGCAGATACCAAGACCGCCAAGCATTTTTGCCTCGTCACGGACGCCTATCTGCCTAAGCTCTATTCTTGTGCGGTAGATAGCTGCCAAGTCCTTTACAAGGTCACGGAAATCAACTCTTCCGTCTGATGTAAAGTAGAACAATATTTTGCTGCCGTCAAAGGTGCAATCTATGTCAATGGGTTTCATATCGAGCTTATGCAGCTGTATCTTTTCTGCAAAGGTCTGCATTATCTCGCGTTCTTTTTTGAGGTTCTCTTCAAGCTGTTTTTCGTCGGCCTGAGTAGCCTTACGGATAATGCTTTTAAGCGGAGAAACGATAGTGCTTTCAGAAACCATTCGGTTTGAAAGAACTATCTCGCCGCATTCAATACCCCGTGCTGTTTCAACTATCGCTTTTTCTCCTATTTTGAACTGCACCTGGTTCGGGGAGAAATAGTATACCTTGCCAACATCTTTGAAACGAATGCCGATTATTTCGACTTGCACTCCGTTATCGCCAGGAGCGGGCTTTTTTTCCTTTTTCTCGGGGCGGTTATGCTCCTTGTTGTCGGAATGCTTTGCACGTTTTTCCTGCCATTCAGGGTTGGTGCGTTGGGGCTTATCCTGTTTTTCCTGCTTTTTATTTGGGGTTTCAGAATCGTTATTCTTTTTGGGTGCTATTTTTTCGGTAAAGTAGTTATCCATTATACTCCTTTAATGAGCCTTGCTCATAGTAATTTTGATGTAAGATATGACACGGTGAGTGCCATATTAAGATTAAGTGATGCATCTTGCGAAACATTGAATATACTATCCAGCATTGAGAGAAGTTTTTCCTCTGAAAATACCTTTGCGATCGCCTGTGCCTCTGCTTTTCCACAGGAGGTCAGTGCAGAGCCGCCGCATCGTATTGTCAGGGCGTCGCGTAGAATACCGATAAGGTAGTTAAGCACAGAGGAAAATTCAGTTCTTCCTGTTTGCTCTGTCAGTGCAGTGGCACAGGAAAAAGAGTCTTTGTTTGCAAGGGCAGCGGCAACTCTTTTTGCGGTGTCCATATAGGGCGTGTCGCCCTCTCCTGAAAGTACGTCGAGGCATTTGCCTATATTTCCTGACAATGTATCGGCAAGGTCACGTGAGCTATCGGGGGGATAGCCTTTGTCGATAAGGCACTTAGCACATTCTTCCACTGTTGCTGTCGGAACTTCAAACTCTGTTACTCTTGAACGTATCGTTTCTAGTATCGAATCGGTATTCTCGCAGGTAAATACGAAACGCAGAAAGGGTGCGGGCTCTTCTATAAGCTTTAACAACGTATTTTGTATATTGGGCGTCATATCGTCGCAATCTTCAAAGATATATACCTTAACATCTCCGTCGTTAGGTTTGATCACCGTGCTTTCTGTTATCTTTCGCAAGGATACAAGGCTGTTCTTTGCGTCCTCGCTGAGGGTATATTTACCGCCGCATTCCCGCTTAACATAGATAACATCTGGGTGGGAAAAATTGTCTATACGGGAGCAGTTATTACAGTTATCGCAAGGAGGTGCAGAGCATACGAACAGCTTTGCGATGTAGTTTGCCATAGTTCGTTTGCCTATGCCGTAGTCACCGTAGAGCAATATTGCGTGAGGGAGTCTGTCTTGCTTTGCTATGTTATCCAGACGCTCTTTGAGTATTGTTTTTCCGTATAGGTGCATTATACCTTCTCAAATCTTTCTATATTGGTAACGAAGATCGTTGCACCGCCAACCGATACTTCGACAGGGAAACTTGCAAAGCTGTTTGTGCCGAAGTTGGCTGAGTTTGGTACGAACTGTTTGCGACGGTGACTATGTTTTTTTATCCTCTCGATGACTTCATCTACTTTATCGTCCTCGGCACAAATCATAAATGTGGTGTTGCCTGCCATAAGGAATCCTCCTGTTGAGGCGAGCTTTGTAGCTTGAAATCCGTGCCTTGTGAGAGAGGCGGAAACGGAGTGGCTGTCATCATTATTTACAATAGCATAAATAAGCTTCATATTTGATCCTCCCGATATACAGAGATTGGAGATATAAATATACCTTTTATTATTATACTTCATTTTCAGAAAAAAAGCAACACTTTAAACATATTGCGTTACAAAATGAACGTATTTTTTTGCAATTTTACTATACGGGTTGACAATGCTCGGAAATATTGATATAATTATTGTATAAAAGACGGGAATTGAGGCGAAGCCTCAGACATACGAAAGGACGGTACATTACTATGGGCAAGTTCGTTATAAACGAAACAAAGACAGGCTATACATTTGCTCTCAAAGCAGGAAACGGCGAAAATATTGCTATCGGCGGAGAGGTATACAAGTCCCTTGCAAGTTGCAAGAACGGTTGTGCAAGTGTTAAGACAAATGCTCCTATCGCAAACCTTGAAGATCAGACAGTGGCGGATTATGCAACTGCAAAGAACCCTAAGTTTGAGATCTACAAGGATAAGAAGGGCGAGTTCCGTTTCAGACTCAAAGCTAAGAACGGTCAGGTGATCTCCGCAAGTGAGGGATACAAGACAAAGGCTGCTTGTGAGAACGGTATTGAGAGCGTTCGTAAGAATGCAGCAGACGCTGACGTGGTTGTTTCTGATAAGTAATTTGTATAAATCGGCAAAAATATAACAGGCGGTAAAACACCGCCTGTTTTTTTATTCAGCTTTATGTGCTTTGCAGCAGAATTCGTCAACAGTAAGTTTCAATATTGCAACGTTATTTAACATCTGTTCGCTGTACTTATGATCCTTGCTTCCTGTGTCGTACTTTGCCATTATGGTATTAAGACCTGTAATCTTTTCAATACCGTTCAGGACGTCTATCGTACCTTTGCCTGTTATACCCTCAAATGAGGCAGTGAAATCACAGGCGATATCTCCGGGTATTATCTCTCCGAGCTTGTCTATCTCGAAACCGGCATTGTTGTTTGCTTTGATAAGCTCCATTTTCTTGCCCTTCAAAGCACTGTGGAAATACAGTTCCAACTCACCGCCTTCAAGCGTATAGCCGAAGCACATAGGAATAATATACGGGAAATCTCCGTCGATCAAGGCGATGCGACACACCTGAGCTTCTTTTAATATACGCTCTATCTCATTGATGTCGGTGACTTCTCTTTCTGCTCTTCTCATACATTTTCTCCTCTCATAATTATGTTCTACACTGTTTATATTATGTTTTTTGTTTGTTTCTGTGTATGGCGGGGATATCTCCCTCTTCCCTGCAAAAAACAAGCACCCGCCTGCGTTGTGCGAGCGGGTGAAATTCCTATCGGAAATTATGCACTTGCGTTAGCCTTCTTAGCGAGCTGGGACTTGAGGCGGGCAGCCTTGTTCTTGTGAATAAGACCCTTGCCAGCAGCCTTGTCTACGCTTATTACAGCGGTCTTAACAGCATCAGCGTCAGCACCCTCAGCACGAGCCTTTTTCAGGACAGTTTTGAGTCTTGTCTTAGCAGCCTTGTTTGCTTCTGTTCTCTCCTTAGCAACGAGAACTCTCTTCTTAGCGGACTTAATGTTTGGCATTATATTTTCACCTCCGTATTTTATTTGCGAGCAAAAGTTTCTTTGTATTTTTACGATAATTTAGGGAAATCTATCTATATTCACCAAAAAAATCGCCGTAAACATTGAATTTTTATAAGCTCGGTTTATTTTTTCTCATAATACACTTAATTATAGCACATCTTAAAATAAATTGCAATAGTTTTTTGAAAATTTTTCGTTTAACGGCAATGATTGACGGAGGGTATAGTATATGTACAGAATGGAACTGCTGTTGGAGTCAGCGAAGGCGTTGTCAGGCGTACAAGGGAACAGAGTAACAAGACGGAGGTTTGGCGGTGCTTATATAACAGATATACGGGTCAATGCTGAGGAAGCGGAAGTGCTGGGAAGATCTGCGGGTAGATATATTACTATCGAGGGTGAACCTTGTGACAGAGCGTTGAAAGTGGTGCTTCAAAAGGCGATAGAGCTTTTTTTACCACGCAGAGGGACAGTGCTTGTGGCGGGGCTTGGCAACCCGGATATAGCGAGGGACAGTCTGGGTGCAGAGAGTGTAAGCAGAATGACGGCTTTTGACGGAAAAAGAAAAGCGTTGTATGTTATGGAAACGGATATAGCGGCAAAGACCGGTATAGATACAGCCCGTATGGTCAAGGCGGTCGCAAAAGAAGTTGCTGCAACGTGTGTGCTGGTGATAGACGCTTTGGCTTGTGGTGATCCTCTTAAAATAGGAAAAACTGTACAGATAACAAATACAGGTATTTGTCCGGGGTCAGGCGTTGATATAGCTCAACCGCCAATAACAGAGGAATATGTGGGTGTCCCTGTTATTGCTATGGGAGTGCCGTCAGTGAGCGAGCTTTCTGTGATAACAGGATATCCACAGCATAAGGGATATCTTGTTGCACCCCCTGATGAGGATCTTCGGACTAGGATCTGGGCAGAGGTTATTGCAGGTGCAGTGAATATGATCTATATTTAATATATTATAATAGTATATCCCTTGAAAAACGGCTTTTTATTATACAAAATGAATATTATTTGCACGATATTTCAAGATGTTCAAGGAAAAAATGGCCTATTGTGCAAATTGCATAAAACAAGTCTGAATATTACTGCAAAATTCTCTGGTAATTTAGAAATTAGTTCTTGCATTTAAGTCTGAGATATGATAAAATTATTTTTGCGGGTGCGTAGATATCGCTATGCACCATAATACAAACGGCATAGGCGTAGATGTTGAAGGTTGCGTAGCTTGCTACGGTAATTTCGACGGAGTATGTCCGACTATAAGTCGGGCGGAGAAGATTTACAGAAAACGTGATGTTTACTGCTGATTCTGCTGTTAAAGTGTCCGAAAGGTTTCGGATAACTAACAAGTTGATGATGTTAATATGAAACACACGGTACAGTGGATTTTTCAAATCAGGCTTTTGCCATCATCACACTAAGAAGGAGTTGAAAAATCAATGGCAGCAAACGAGAAGGTAAGAATCAAGATCAAGGGTTACGAGCACAGCATCGTTGATGCAGCAGCTAAGAAGATCGTAGAAACTGCAACACGTACAGGTGCAAGAGTAGCTGGTCCCGTTCCGCTCCCTACTAATAAGGAAGTTATTACAATCCTTAGAGCGGTTCACAAGTACAAGGACTCCCGTGAGCAGTTTGAGCTGAGAACTCACAAGCGTCTTATCGACGTTATCCGTCCTTCCGCAAAGACTGTTGAGGCTCTTCAGACATTAGAGCTTCCCGCAGGCGTAGAAATTTCAATGGATATCTAATATAGATCATTGGAGTTATGTTGGCGAAAGCCAACCACTAACCACGGTGCAAACGCACCTGGTCACGTTGGGGCAAGTCCTCAACCAATAACCAAAAGGAGGAAAAGCCGAAATGACAAAAGCTATCATCGGCAAGAAGATCGGTATGACACAGATCTTCGACGAGGCAGGTAAGGTTGTTCCCGTAACAGTTATCGAAGCGGGTCCCTGCGTTGTAGTACAGAAGAAGACAACCGAAAACGACGGCTACGAGGCTGTTCAGCTTGGTTTTGGAGATGTATCTCCCAAGCACGTTAACAAGCCCGAGGCTGGTCACTTCAAGAAGAACGACATTGCGTTCAAGAAGACTCTTAAAGAGTTCCGTTTTGATGACATCTCCAATATGAATGTTGGTGACGTTCTCAAGGCTGACGTTTTTGCTGAGGGCGACGTTATCGACGTTGCTGGTATCAGCAAGGGTAAGGGTTTCACAGGCGCTATCAAGCGTCACAACCAGCACAGACTTGACGAGTCCCACGGTTCCGGTCCTGTAGTTAGACAGGCAGGCTCTATGGGTGCTTGTTCCAGCCCCTCCAGAATCTTCAAGGGTAAGGGTATGGCAGGTCATATGGGTGCTGAAAGAGTTACGGTTCAGAACCTTGTAGTAGTTAAGGTTGACGCAGAAAACAACCTTATCGCTGTTAAGGGTGCTGTTCCCGGACCTAAGGGCGGCGTTGTTACAATTTGCGACGCTGTTAAGGCTTAAGAGGGGAGGACACTATCATGTCAAAGATTAACGTTTTAGATATGGCGGGTAAGGTCGTTTCCGAAATTGAGCTTAACGATGCAATTTTCGGCATTGAGCCTAACAAGTCCGCAATGCACTCCGCTGTTGTGAATTATCTCGCAAATCAGCGTCAGGGTACTCAGTCCACTCTTACCAGAACAGAGGTAAGCGGCGGCGGAAGAAAGCCCTGGAGACAGAAGGGTACAGGTCACGCAAGACAGGGTTCCACAAGAGCTCCCCAGTGGAGACACGGTGGTATCGCTCTCGGCCCGAAGCCCCGTTCCTACAGATTTACTCTGAATAAGAAGGTTAAGAGACTCGCTATGCTGTCTGCTCTTTCCAGCAAGGTTGCTGAGAATGAGATGATCGTTGTAGACGCTATCAAGACAGACGAGTTCAAGACAAAGACTATGGTTGCTATGCTCAAGGCTATCGGTGCTGAGAAGAAGACTCTCATCGTTCTTGACAGCGTAGACAACAAGGTTATCAAGTCCGCAGCAAACATCGAGGGCGTTAAGACCACACAGGCTAACACACTCAATGTTTACGATATCCTCAACTGCGACAAGTTCGTAATCGTTAAGGGTGCTGTGGAGAAGCTTGAGGAGGTGTACGCATAATGGTAAAGACAGCTCAGGATATTATCATCAAGCCCATCATCACAGAGCACAGTATGGAGTGTCTGGCTGCCGGCAAGTACACTTTCAAGGTTGCTAAGAATGCTAACAAGATCGAGATCGCTAAGGCAGTTGAAACTCTCTTCAAGGGCGTTAAGGTTGCTAAGGTTAACACCATCAGCGTTCGCGGTAAGATGAAGAGAATGGGCAGAAACGAAGGCTATACTTCCTCTTGGAAGAAGGCAATCGTTACTCTCGCAGAAGGCTCTAAGACAATAGAGTTCTTCGACGGAATGATTTAAGTAAGGAGTGAAACGAAATGGCTATTAAGACTTACAAGCCTGTCAATAACAGCCGTCGTGGTATGACTGTTACTGATTACAGCGGCTTATCTAAAGTAGCTCCTGAAAAGAGCCTTTTAGAGCCCGTTAAGAAGACAGCCGGCCGTAACAGCTACGGTCGTATCACCGTTAGACATCACGGTGGCGGTAACAGAAGAAAGTACCGCGTAATCGACTTCAAGAGAAACAAGCTCGGTATGAACGCTGAGGTTATGACTCTCGAGTACGATCCTAACAGATCTGCATTCATCGCTCTCGTTAAGTACGAGGATGGCGAGAAGAGATACATCATCGCTCCCGATGGCCTCAAGGTTGGCGACACAGTTCGTGCAGGCAGCGATGCAGATATCAAGCCCGGTAACGCACTGGCACTCAATGATATCCCCGTAGGTACAGTAATCCACAACATTGAGCTTCACCCCGGTAAGGGTGCTCAGCTCGTTCGTTCCGCAGGTAATATGGCTCAGCTGATGGGTAAGGAAGGCAAGCTTGCTCTTGTTAGACTTCCCTCCGGCGAGATGAGATATGTTCCTGCTGAGTGTATGGCTACTATCGGCGTAGTTTCCAACCTCGACCACGAGAACGTAAACCTCGGTAAGGCTGGTAGAACACGTCACCTCGGTATCAGACCCACAGTTCGTGGTTCTGTAATGAACCCCAACGACCACCCGCACGGTGGTGGTGAGGGTAAATCCCCTGTTGGTCGCCCCGGACCTGTTACTCCTTGGGGTAAGCCCGCTCTCGGTTACAAGACACGTTCTACCAAGAAGGCTTCCAACAAGTTTATTGTTAAGAGAAGAAACGCTAAGTAATAAAATTACCCAAAAGTTGTTGTTAACAAGAACAGCGTTGCACATCATTATTAAAGTTGTGCGTAAAACGGCTAGCCGACACCGCTGCTCATTAACTTGCAGCTAAACTTGAAAGGAATTATTTAAGATGGGAAGAAGCATCAAAAAGGGACCTTATGTCCAGGAAGCTCTCATGAAGAGAGTTCTCGCGATGAACGAAGCAGGCGAGAAGAAGGCTATCAAGACTTGGAGCCGTTCTTCCACTATTTTCCCTGATTTCGTTGGTCACACATTTGCAGTTCACGACGGCAGAAAGCACGTCCCTGTATATGTTACAGAAGATATGGTAGGCCACAAGCTTGGTGAGTTTGCTCCTACAAGAACCTACAAGGGTCACGCAGGCAGCAAGACAACAGGCAAGAAGTAAGGAGGAAATGAACTATGGAGGCTAGAGCAGAACTCAGACAGGTTCGTATTTCTCCGAGAAAGGTTGGCATCGTGCTCGACCTTATCAGAAACAAGCCTGTTGAAATGGCAATGGCAATACTCAATAACACACCTAAGGCTGCATGTGAGCCCCTCGCAAAGCTCCTCAAGTCCGCAGTAGCTAATGCAGAGAACAATCACAATATGGATGCAAGCCGCCTTTACGTTTCCGAGTGTTTCGTAGGTGCAGGTGTTACCTTAAAGCGTATCAGAGCCAAGGATCACGGACGTGCTCACAGAATACTGAAGAGAACTTCCAACATCGTACTGGTTGTTAAAGAAGCAGAGTAAGGAGGAGAATAACAATGGGACAGAAGGTTAATCCACACGGTCTCAGAGTGGGTGTAATCAAGGATTGGGATTCTCGCTGGTTTGCGGGCAAGGCAACCTTTGGTGATACACTTGTTGAGGACTATAAAATTCGTGAGCTTCTGAAGAAGAAGCTTTATAAGGCCGGCGTTCCCTCGATCCAGATCGAGAGAAGCGGTGATAAGGTTACAATCGGCATCGAGTGTGCAAAGCCCGGTATGGTAATCGGTGCTAAGGGTGCTGAGGTTGACAAGCTCAAGGCTGAGCTTGAAAAGTTCACAGGCAAGAAGGTTGACGTTAAGATCATCGAGGTAAAGAACCCCGATATGAACGCTCAGCTCGTTGCTGAGAACATTGCACAGCAGCTGGAAGGTCGTGTATCTTTCAGACGTGCTATGAAGTCTGTTATCGGCAGAACAATGAAGAGCGGTGCTAAGGGTATCAAGACAATGGTAAGTGGTCGTCTTGGCGGTGCTGAAATTGCACGTTCCGAAAGCTACCACGAGGGTACAATTCCGCTGCAGACACTCCGTGCAGATATCGACTACGGTGTGGCAAGAGCAAATACAACATACGGCGTTATCGGCGTTAAGGTATGGATCTACAAGGGCGAAGTGCTGAAGGGCGAGATCCCCGCACAGAGAACTGAGAGAACAGACCGCCGTCGTCGTGATGACAGAAACAACGGCAGAGGTCGCGACGATCGTCGTCCCCGCAGACCCAGAGAGCCTAGAAAAGAAGGAGGTAACGAATAATGCTGCTTCCAAAGAGAGTTAAGTACAGAAGAGTTCAGAGAGGCCGCCGCTCCGGTGTTGCTACAAGAGGTAACAAGGTAACAAACGGTGAGTATGGTCTTCAGGCTCTTGAGGCTGCTTGGATCAAGTCCAATCAGATCGAGGCTGCCCGTATCGCTATGACACGTTACATCAAGCGTGGCGGTCAGGTATGGATCAAGATTTTCCCCGACAAGCCCGTTACATCTAAGCCCCTTGGTACTCGTATGGGTTCCGGTAAGGGTGCTCCCGAGTACTGGGTAGCAGTTGTTAAGCCCGGCAGAGTAATGTTCGAGATCGCCGGCGTTGCTGAGGAGACTGCACGTGAGGCTATGCGTCTTGCAATGCACAAGCTCCCCATTAAGTGTAAGTTTGTTAAGAAAGAAGACGGAGGTGAGCTTTAATGAAGGCTTCAGAAATGAAACATCTTTCGGAAACAGAGCTTGATACAAAGCTCGCCGAACTCAAGCAGGAACTCTTTAACCTGCGCTTCCAGCTTGCCGTTAACCAGCTCGACAACCCCACAAGAATCAAGGCTGTCAAGAAGGATATCGCACGCATCAAGACAATCCAGCGTCAGCGTGAGCTCGCGGCAAACAATTAAGGAAGGAGGATAAGAACTAAAATGGAAAGAGCTTTAAGAAAGACCAGAGTTGGTAGAGTAGTAAGCAACAAGATGGACAAGACAATCGTCGTTGCCATCGAGGACAATGTTCGTCATCCTCTTTATAAGAAGATCGTTAAGCGTACAATCAAGCTGAAGGCACACGATGAACAGAACACATGCGGAATAGGCGACAGAGTTGAAATCATGGAAACTCGCCCCCTTTCCAAGGATAAGAGATGGCGTCTTGTTAACGTTATCGAGAGAGCTAAGTAATTAAGCTCAACAATTTGTAATCTACGAAAGGAGTAGTAAAGCCATGATCCAGATGCAGACATTGCTCAAAGTTGCCGACAACACAGGCGCTAAGGAGCTTATGTGTATCAGAGTACTCGGCGGTACTCGCAGAAAGTATGCGAATATCGGCGATGTTATCGTTGCTTCCGTTAAAAAAGCTACACCCGGCGGCGTTGTTAAGAAGGGCGACGTAGTTAAGTGCGTTGTTGTTCGTTCCGCTAAGGGTCTCAGACGTGACGACGGAACATATATCCGCTTCGATGAAAATGCTGCGGTTATTATCAAGGAGGACAAAAATCCGAAGGGAACTCGTATTTTTGGCCCAGTTGCTAGAGAGCTGCGTGACAAGGACTTTATGAAGATCCTGTCCCTCGCTCCCGAAGTACTTTAATAGGAGGAGCCCCGTATGAATAACTTAAATGTTAAAACCGGCGATAACGTAAAGGTTATCAGCGGCCACGAGAAGGGCAAGTCCGGTAAAATTGTCAGCGTTTCCGCAAAGGAAGGCAAGGTTATCGTTGAAGGCGTAAATATGGTTACAAAGCACGTTAAGCCCAGACAGGCTGGCCAGCTCGGCGGCCGTGTACAGGCTGAGGGTGCTATGTATGCTTCCAAGGTTATGCTTGTTTGCCCCAAGTGCGATAAGACTACAAGAGTAGCTCATAAGATTGAGGATGGCAAGAAGATCAGAGTTTGCAAGCACTGCGGTGCTGAGCTGAAATACTGATATTGCCCGAGAGATAGGTCGGGTATAAGAAGTGCAGAAGCGGTCGATACCGGCCGCAGAAAGCATTAAAATCCGGCTGTCAGATAGGAGTAATAACAATGGCTAGAATGAAGGAATTCTACAAGGAAACCGTTGCTCCCGCACTGTTCAAGAAGTTCGGCTACAAGTCTGTTATGCAGACTCCCAAGCTCGACAAGATCGTTGTGAACGTAGGCTGCGGCGAAGCAAAGGAAAATCAGAAGATCATAGAGAACGTTATGAACGAGCTCGGCATCATCACAGGTCAGAAGCCTGTTC
Organism: Oscillospiraceae bacterium; assembly: GCA_045606505.1. GTDB lineage: Bacteria > Bacillota > Clostridia > Oscillospirales > Ruminococcaceae > CAG-115. Next base: position 19,918 of record JAZUSC010000038.1, on the reverse strand, counting down.
CCTGCCGTGCTAAGAAGTCTGTAGCTAACTTTAAGCTCAGAGAAGGACAGGTAATCGGTGTTAAGGTTACTCTCCGCGGCGAGGTAATGTACGAGTTCCTCGACAGACTGTTCAACGTTGCACTTCCCCGTGTTCGTGACTTCAGAGGCATCAACCCCAACTCTTTCGATGGAAGAGGTAACTATTCTATGGGTCTTAAGGAACAGCTTATATTCCCTGAGATCGAATATGATAAGATCGATGCTGTAAGAGGTATGGACATCAACTTCATCACAACCGCAAAGACTGATGAAGAGGCTAGAGAGCTGCTCACACTGATGGGCGCTCCCTTTGAGAAGTAAGAAAGGACGGGAAATAATATGGCTAAGAAGTCAATGATTGCTAAGCAGCAGAGAGCTCCCAAGTTCTCCACCCGTGCCTATAACAGATGCAAGATTTGCGGCAGACCCCATGCATACCTTCGCAAGTTCGGTATCTGCAGAATCTGCTTCAGAGAGCTTGCTTATAAGGGTCAGATCCCCGGTGTTAAGAAGGCTAGCTGGTAAGCTGCACTGGAACGGTGTTCCACTGATTTGTTCCCTCGCCGGGCGGGTTTTTGGCTACGAATAAAGCTCGGCTTAACGGGACTGTGATGTGTCCGCTGATGCTGCGGGTGCAAAATGGTTTCGAATATACAGCCCGAAAGGGTAAATTATGACAGTACGACGGACAATTTGAATCCGTAACGGCTATCAAATAGGAGGTAAACGAATGCAGATCACTGATACTATCGCAGATATGCTTACAAGAATCCGTAACGCTAACTCTGCGAAGCACGCTTCTGTTGATATCCCCGCTTCCAATATGAAGAAGCAGATCGCTCAGATCCTGCTCGACGAAGGTTACATCAAGAACTTCAAGGTAATTGATGATAACAAGCAGGGTGTCATCAGAGTAACACTTAAGTACACAGACAACAAGGCACAGGTTATCACAGGTCTTCGCCGTGTATCTAAGCCCGGTCTGAGAATCTATTCTAACTGCAAGGACATGCCTAAGGTTATGAAGGGTCTTGGTATTGCTATCATTTCCACTTCCAAGGGCGTTATGACTGACAAGAAGGCTCGTGAGCTCAATGTCGGCGGCGAAGTTCTTGCATTCATCTGGTAAGGAGGAAAGTAACATGTCTAGAATTGGTAATAAGCCTGTTGCTATCCCCGCTGGTGTAGATGTAAAGATCGACGGTTCAGTAGTAACAGTAAAGGGTCCCAAGGGTACACTCACAAAGGAATTCAACAGCCGTATGGCTATCACAGTTGAAGGTGCTGAGGTCCTTGTAAAGCGTCCCAACGATGAGAATGTAAACAAGTCTCTTCACGGACTTACTAGAACACTCATCAACAATATGATCGTTGGTGTAACAGAAGGTTATGCTAAGGAACTCGATGTAAACGGTGTAGGTTACAGAGTTCAGAAGACAGGCAAGGAAGTTAAGATGAACCTTGGCTTCTCTCACGATGTAATCGTATGTGATACAGATGATATCACACTTGAAGTACCTTCTCCCAACAAGATCATTGTTAAAGGTATCGATAAGCAGAAGGTTGGCCAGATGGCTTCCGAGATCAGAGGAAAGCGTCCTCCCGAGCCTTACAAGGGCAAGGGCATTAAGTACGCCAACGAAGTTATCCGCCGCAAGGAAGGTAAAGCCGGCAAGGGTAAGAAGTAATTCCGAGAATGAAAGGACTGAAAATAAATGGTTAAAATCATCGATAAAAACAAGAGCAGACTTCGCCGTCATAAGCGTGTCCGCGCTAAGATCAACGGTACTGCTGAGTGCCCGAGACTTAATGTTTTCCGTTCTTCACAGCACATTTACGCTCAGATCATTGACGACGTAAAGGGTGTTACACTCGTTGCGGCTTCCTCTACCGAAAAGGGTTTTGAGGGCTTCGGCGGTAACGTAGAGGCTGCCAAGAAGGTTGGCCTGATGATTGCTGAGAAGGCAAAGGCAGCAGGCATTACCGATGTCGTATTCGACAGAGGCGGCTATGTGTACCACGGCAGAGTTGCTGCTCTCGCCGAGGGTGCTAGAGAAGGCGGACTTAATTTCTAATAAGGAGGGACACAAACTTGGCACTTTTAGATGCAAACAATTATGAGCTTGCCGAAAAGGTAGTTGCTATAAACCGTGTTTCCAAGACCGTAAAGGGCGGACGTATTATGAAGTTCTCCGCACTGGTAGTTGTCGGCGACGGCAATGGTGTTGTAGGTTTTGGAATGGGTAAATCAAACGAAGTTCCCGACGCAATCCGCAAGGGTATCGAGGACGCTAAGAAAAATCTTCACAAGATCGCTCTCAAGGGTACAACAATCCCCCACGAGATTACAGGTAAGTTTGGTGCAGGCGCAGTTCTGATGCGTCCCGCTCCCGAGGGTACCGGTGTTATCGCCGGCGGTCCTGTTCGTGCAGTCATCGAAATGGCTGGTATCAAGAACATCCGTACAAAGTCCCTGCGTTCCAACAACCCCTGCAACGTTGTTCGTGCAACAATGGCAGGTCTGACAGCACTCAGAACAGCTGAGGAAGTAGCTGCTCTCAGAGGCAAGACTGTTAAGGAAATCTTATAATAGCAGAACGAAAGGAAGTATTACAATGGCTCTTAAAATTACACTTGTACGCTCTCTCAACAGCTGCAAGAAGAATCAGATTGCCACTGCGTATTCCCTTGGTCTGCGCAAGGTAAACTCTGTAACAACACAGCCTGACAATGAGGCTACAAAAGGTAAGATCAAGACTATCGCTCACCTTGTAAAGGTTGAAGAAGTTTGATAATACTAAATGAATTAACAACTATATTCAAATTACTAGGGCGTGCAAAGTAATGAAGCTTTACGAATTACAGCCCGCAGCAGGTTCTGTAAAGGACGTTAAGCGTATCGGTCGTGGCCACGGCTCCGGTAACGGTAAGACAGCAGGTAAGGGTCACAAGGGTCAGAAGGCTCGTTCCGGCGGCTCTATCAGACCCGGTTTTGAAGGCGGTCAGATGCCTCTGCAGAGAAGAATGCCTAAGAGAGGCTTTAACAACATCTTCGCAACAGAGTATGCTACTGTAAACGTATCCGACCTCGAGGCACGTTTTGACAACGGTGCAACAGTAGACGCAGAAGCTCTCAAGGCTTGTGGTCTGCTCAAGGATCTCAAGGACGGTGTTAAGATCCTCGGCAACGGTGAACTCACAAAGAGCCTTACAGTAAAGGCAGCTAAGTTCACAACAGGTGCTCAGGAAAAAATTGAAAAGGCAGGCGGAAAGGCAGAGGTGATCTAATGTTTCAGGTCTTCCGTAACGCGTGGGTTGACACGCAGCTGCGTAAAAAGATTTTGTACACACTGTTCATCATAATCATTTTCCGTTTAGGCTCAAGCATCTTCGTACCTTTCATCGACAGTGAGGCTGTCGGTGAAATGGTAAAGGGTGTATCCCTGCTTAACTACCTCGATGTAATGACAGGTGGTTCGCTGGGTAAGGGCACACTGCTGGCGATGTCAATCACGCCTTATATCAATGCGTCGATCATCATCCAGCTGCTCACAGTTGCTATTCCTCCTTTGGAGAAGCTTTCCAAAGAGGGCGACGAGGGCAGAAAAAAAATAAATATGATAACTAAGTTCACATCACTTGCTATCGCTCTGCTTCAAGCAGTTGCATTCTATTTCACACTTGCAAACAGCGATACAAACGGTGACGGAACAGGCGATCCTATCTTAAAGTATTGCAAGGCTAACACCACAGATACTTTTGCGATAGTTCTTTCGGCAATAGTTATCGTGGCTTGTTTCGTTGCTGGTGCTTCGCTGATCATCTGGCTTGGCGACCGTATCAATGAAAACGGCCTCGGCAACGGTATCTCTATGATCCTGTTTGCCGGTATCATTTCGAATCTGCCTAGTGCAGTTGAGTATTTCATCGGTCTCTGCGTTGCAGATATGGCTAACATCATTCTTGTTGTTATCACCGTGATACTCTTCCTCGCAATGGTATGGTTCGTAATCTTTATGACAAACGCAGAGCGTAGGATTCCTGTCCAGTATGCAAAGCGTGTTGTCGGCAGAAAGATGTACGGCGGTCAGTCCACTCACATCCCGATAAAGGTTGCGATGGCAGGCGTTATGCCTATCATCTTTGCAATGTCACTGATGAGCCTTCCCCAGACGATCTGCTATTTCTTTGGTATTGATGGAACAAAGGATTCTTTCTGGGATGGATTTGTTAGATTTTTCAGCACACAGAGTCCTGTGTATGCTATTCTCTACTTCATACTCATCATTGCATTTAACTATTTCTATGTTTCCATTCAGTACAATCCTGTTGAGATCGCAAATAACTTGAAGAAGAACAACGGTGCTATCCCCGGTTACAGACCCGGTAAGCCCACTTCCGATTTTATTTACAATTCTCTCAACAAGATCACACTGGTAGGTGCGATATTCCTCGGAATCATCGCAATATTCCCCATCATCCTCTCTATGTGCGTTCCTTCTCTTGCAGGTATAAACCTCGGCGGTACGACAATCCTTATCGTTGTAGGTGTTGCACTTGAAACTGTACGTTCTCTTGAGAGCCAGATGATGATGCGTCATCACAAGGGTTTCCTTGAATAATCCTGAAAGACTATTTTGAATAGGAGAATATTATGAATCTGATTTTTTTAGGTGCTCCTGGTGCGGGTAAAGGTACTCAGGCAGAGGTTGTTTGCAACGAGCTGAATATTCCCGCTATCTCCACAGGCAATATGCTCCGTGAGGCAGTAAAGAACGGCACACCTGCTGGTCTTGCAGCTAAGGAGTGTATGGATAAGGGTGACCTTGTTCCCGATGAAATTGTAATCGGTATCCTCAAGGACAGAATTGCTCAGGACGACGCAAAGAACGGCTTTATTCTTGACGGTTTCCCCAGAACTGTTTCTCAGGCTGAGGCACTTGAAAAGATGGGCGTTCAGATCGACAAGGTAGTTGAGATCCACGTTGCTGATGAGAAGATCACTTCCAGAATGTCTGGCAGACGTGTTTGCGAAGGCTGTGGTAACTCTTATCACATTGAGTACAAGCCTACAAAGGTAGAGGGCATTTGCGACGCTTGCGGAGCAAAGGTCGTTCAGAGAGTTGACGACAAGCCTGAAACAGTTCTCAGCCGTCTTGCAACTTATCACGAAAAGACAGCTCCCCTCAAGGACTTCTATGCGTCCAAGGGTAAGCTTGTTACAGTAGAGGGTCAGGAAGAGATTGCTGAAACCTCTAAGCTCACACTGGCAGCAGTAAAGGGCTAATTCCCAAAAGGCGTGGTAAGATGATCCAGATTAAAAATCCAACCGAACTGAAAATGATGCTTAAAGCGGGCGAACTTGCTGCACAGGCCTTAGAGCTTGCGGGCAAGAACGCCGTGGCGGGCATTTCCACTTGGGAGCTTGACAGGATCGTTGCAGATTACATCAAGTCCAAGGGCGGAAGCTGTCCCTGTAAGGGATATGGCGGCTTCCCCGGTCACAACTGCTTTTCCGTAAATGAGGAGCTTATCCACGGTATCCCCTCAAAGAAGAAAATTCTTAAAGAGGGCGATATCATTTCCTGTGATATCGTTGCAGAGCTTAACGGTTTTATGGGCGATAACACAAAGACTTTCCGCATCGGCAAGGTATCCGACGAGGCTGAAAAGCTTATGAAGGCAACCGAAGAGGCTCTGTATAAGGGCATCGCACAGGCGGTAGCGGGAAACAGGGTAGGCGATATCTCCAATGCAATCCAGACGCACATTGAGTCCAATGGCTATGCGATAGTACGAAAGTTTATCGGTCACGGCGTGGGCAGAGATATGCACGAGGAACCTGAGGTTCCGAATTTCGGTAGACCGGGAAGAGGTCCAAGACTTACACCCGGTATGACGATAGCGATCGAGCCGATGGTAAACACTAATTTCCCGGAGGTAAATATTCTCGGAGATAAGTGGACGGTAGTAACAACAGACGGAAGTCTTAGCTGTCATTTTGAGCATACTGTTGCGATAACAAACGCAGAGGCACTCATTCTGACACTGCCGGAGCATTGATATGGAATTTGTTTCAGGTATGGTTGTTATAAGCTCTGCGGGGCACGACAGCGGGCAGTGGTTCGTTGTTACGGGAGCTGATGAGCGGTATGTATATATCGCTGATGGTAAAGAGCGAAAGCTCGCTGCTCCGAAACGCAAAAACTATAAACACATCCGTAAGACCGCTGTGACGGTGGACATCACCGACATAACGGATAGAAAGCTTCGACGCATTTTAAACGTGCTGAGCAAGCAAAGCATCGCCGAGGAGAGTGAAAAGCTTGTCTAAAGAAGATGTATTGGAAGTTGAAGGCGTAATTCTTGAGGCTCTTCCGAACGCACAGTTCAAGGTAGAGCTTTCAAACGGTCATAAGATTTTGGCTCACATAAGCGGCAAGCTCAGAATGAACTTCATTCGAATCCTGCCCGGTGACAAAGTGACTGTTGAAATGTCGCCTTACGACCTGACGAAAGGCAGAATCACCTGGCGCGCCAAGTGATTGTGGCAAAGTAAACAAAACCTATAAGGAGGGTTATTTAAATGAAAGTAAGACCTTCAGTTAAGCCCATTTGCGACAAGTGCAAGGTTATCAAGCGCAAGGGCAAGGTAATGGTTATTTGTGTTGAACCTAAACACAAGCAGAGACAGGGCTAATATAGCCTTAATCCCAATTTAGAGGAGGAAAAAGTATGGCAAGAATTGCTGGTGTAGACCTGCCTAAGGAAAAGCGCGTAGAGATAGGCCTGACCTATGTATACGGCATTGGCAGAAAGTCTGCAAATGATATTCTGGCTAAGGCTGGTGTAAATCCTGACACACGTGTTAAGGATCTGACAGACGACGAAGAGGCTAGAATTCGTGAGGTTATCGACCACGGCTATCTCGTAGAGGGCGACCTGAGAAGAACAGTTGCTCTTAACATCAAGCGTCTGGTTGAGATCAACTGCTACCGTGGCACACGTCATCGTAAGGGTCTTCCCTGCCGTGGTCAGCGTACAAAGACAAATGCAAGAACTCGCAAGGGTCCTAAGAAGACTATTGCTAACAAGAAGAAGTAATCACAAGAGAAAGGTGGTATTTTAATGGCAACTAAAGGCGGAAAGCAGGTAGTTCGCAGACGTCGTGAGCGTAAGAACATCGAAAACGGTGCTGCTCATATCCAGTCTACATTTAATAATACAATCGTTACCATCACCGACCTTCAGGGCAACGCACTCTCTTGGGCAAGTGCAGGCGGACTGGGCTTCAGAGGCTCCAGAAAGTCCACACCCTTCGCTGCACAGACAGCAGCAGACGTTGCAGCTAAGGCAGCTATGGAACACGGTCTTAAGACTGTTGAAGTATTCGTAAAGGGCCCCGGTGCAGGTCGTGAGGCAGCTATCAGAGCACTTCAGGCAGCAGGTCTTGAGGTTAAGCTCATCAAGGACGTTACACCTATCCCCCACAACGGATGCCGTCCCCCCAAGAGAAGACGTGTATAAAAGATCAACAACCGAGCTATTCGTTTACTCGGCGTCGGCAGCTTAGTGCCGATATTACTATTTGAATAACGGAGGAAATTACAATGGCAGTTAATCGCGATCCGATTTTAAAGAGATGCAGAGCACTGGATCTCAGCCCCGCAGTTCTCGGATATGACAAGAAGTCCAACAGAAACCCCGGCGGCAACAGAAGAAAGAAGGAGTCTGAGTACGGCTCTCAGCTCAAAGAAAAGCAGAAGCTGAAGTTCATCTACGGCGTTCTCGAAAAGCAGTTCTATCACTACTACGAGCTCGCTACAAAGATGGAAGGTATTGCCGGTGAGAACCTTATCACTCTTCTCGAGTCCCGTCTGGACAACGTTGTATTCAGAATGGGTCTTGCTTGTACAAGACGTGAGGCTCGTCAGCTTGTTACTCACGGTCATTTCTGTGTGAACGGCAAGAGAGTAAATATCCCCTCTTACAGAGTTAAGGTTGGCGATGTTGTTTCCCTCAAAGAAACAAGCAAGAAGAGCAAGAAGTTTGAGCAGATCAATGAAGTTGCAGGCGGTAGAATTACTCCCCTGTGGCTGGAAGTTAACAAGGAAGCTTGCACAGCAAAGGTACTCCGTGCATTCCAGCGTGAAGAACTCGATTACGAGATCGCTGAGCACTTAATTATCGAGTTGTATTCTAAATAATAGCTTTTTAGCATACAGATATTTAGTGCAGTTATTTTTAATTCATAATCTGCGACCGCTGTTTAATTTCGACGGACTGTGCCAATACTTACCAGTATAGGCACAGGCAGAGTGTGATTTAAAATTAACAGCGAATACAACAGTAAGCACAGGATAATTAACAGACGAGAACTTGTGGAGGGTTACCAAATGCATGAAAAACTCGTAAAGCAGCTCAATATTGAGACCTCAAAATTAAAGTCTGACGGAACTTATGGAATGTTTGTTCTGGATCCGCTCCAGAGTGGATATGGAAACACCTTAGGCAACAGCCTGAGAAGGGTGCTACTCTCCTCATTACCGGGTGTCGCAGCTACATCCGTAAAGATCGACGGCGTTCAGCACGAATTTTCGACTGTTCCCGGAGTTAAAGAAGATGTTACAGAACTGATCCTCAACATCAAGGGACTTAGAGCAAAGATGTACGGCGAAGCTCCCAAGACACTCTACATCGAGGCTGAGGGCGAAGGTGAAGTTACTGCCGGCGATATCAAGACCGACAGTGAAGTCGAGATTCTTGATCCCGGTATGCACATCGCTACACTCAGTGCAGGTGCAAAGCTGTATATGGATATTACACTTAATAGAGGCAGAGGCTATGTTTCTGCTGAGCAGAACAAGGAAGACCTCCAGCCTGTTATCGGTGTAATTCCGATCGACAGTATCTATACTCCCGTGTTAAAGTGCAATTACACAGTGGAAAATACTCGTGTTCGTCAGAAGACCGACTATGAGAAGCTCATTATCGAGATCTGGACTGACGGTACGATTTCCGCAAAGGAAGCAGTTTCTTACGCTGCTAAGATCCTTATTGAAAGACTTAAGCTCTTTGCTGAACTGTCCGATGATTCGGAGCAGCCTGAGTTGCTGGTAGAGAAGGAAGAGAACCGCAAGGACAAGTTGCTTGAAATGACCATTGAAGAACTTGAACTTTCCGTTCGTTCTTTCAACTGCCTTAAGAGAGCTGGTATCAACACCGTTGGCGATCTTATCAACAAGTCCCCTGAGGATATGATGAAGGTCAGAAACCTCGGTAAGAAGTCCTTCGACGAGGTCAAGGCTAAGCTCAACTCCCTTGGATTTGACTTAACACCATCTGAAGACAATAACTAAGATATACGGTTGGCAAAGTAAACCGAATTCCTATTGAAAGGAGAATAAAAATGCCAGGTACAAGAAAGCTGGGCAGACCCAGCGACCACAGAAAAGCAATGCTCAGAGCCATGGTAACATTCCTGCTTGAAAACGGCAAGATCGAAACTACCGTTACACGTGCGAAGGAAGTTCGTGCGGAGGCAGAGAAGATGATTACTCTTGGCAAGGCTAACACCCTGCATACAAAGCGTCAGGTTCTGTCCTACGTTACTAAGGAAGATGTTGCAAAGAAGGTATTCGACGAGATCGCTCCTAAGTACGCAGACAAGAACGGCGGTTACACAAGAATCTACAAGATCGGTCCTCGCCGCGGTGACGCAGCTGAGATGGCTATCATTGAGCTTGTTTAATTTCAGTTAAAAGAATCCCTCCGAGTTTTCGGAGGGATTTTTATTTGTTGACATTTGTGTAATGAGTTGGTATAATGAGATAACAATCTAGTAAAAAGAGATAATATAATAGAGATAGGAGGATTAAAATGGTGACGCTAAAACTCCCTGATGGTCGGGAGATGAAATACGAACTTATTCGTAAACGAGTAAAGAACGTAAATATGCGTGTAAAAGCGGACGGAATAGTATATGTGTCGGCAAACACTAGGATATCTGTAAAGCGTATTGAAGAAATACTTATTGAAAAAGCTGATCAGATATTGAATGCGGCAGAGCATATAAAAGAGCGTGAGCAACGTAGCGAAATATCCTCCGAAAAGATGAGGTGGCTCGGGACAGAGTATCCGGTACGTATAATATATAGTTCAAGAGAGTGTGTAACGCTTGAAGAATCTGAGCTTAGAGTATTCACAAATCACCCTGATGAGGCAGAGGATATGCTTTTAAAATGGGCGTCTGACCGTTTTATGGATCTAATAAAGGAGTTGAATACCGAGGTTCGTAAAACTCTTACAGAGGCAGGATTAACGCCTCCACCAACGATGATAACAATAAAGGATATGAAGAGCCGCTGGGGTAGTTGCTCCTATACACGAGGGCGTATTTCAATAAATTTCAGACTAATGGCCTATCCGAGGGAAACTGTGTTGTCTGTGCTTTGGCACGAATATTCCCACTATTGGCATCACGATCATTCTGATAGATTCTATGCGTTTTTGGAAAAGTATTTCCCAGAGTATCACAAGTGGAACAGCTTGTTGAAATAATTACCAGATCCCTGTTTAGTGATGGACAGGGATCATTTTACTGTGACATTAGCCACCTGTATATAGCGGAATTATGCACAAAAAGTCTGCTTTGATGTTATTTCTTTTCAACAATATTGTATTAAAATAATTGACTTTTAATATATAATATAGTATACTAAAACTGGATTATTATATCTGTACAAGCAAAAAATGTACGGTAGGAGGATAATAAATGTATTGCGAAAACTGTGGCAAAAGCCTGATCAGAGGATATCAGTTCTGCCTTGAATGTGGAACGCCTGTCCCACCTGAAAACAACGCAGAGGAAGAGCAGGAAGCACCTGTTCAGCAGACAGAGGAAACAAATGAGCCTCTTGGTATGCCTGCGGTAGAGCCTATCAGTAATGAAGAAGGCGGAGTTCTTGTGTTCTGCCAGACTTGTGGTATGCGTATGCAGAAGAATACAACGCACTGTGAAAAGTGCGGTATGCAGCTACAAGCAGGCGGAAACAACATTCCTAAGAATGGAGAAGTTCCCCTTTGGAATACAAACGCTGACAGTGGCTTTGAGAATATGTCAGACGGTGACATCGCTCAGATAAACAATTTTATGAACGGTGGTGGTATCTCTGTTCCCGAGTATGAGGACGATGCAGATAGCCTTGGCCAGTTTGGCGGTGCCGGAATGGGTGCTGTCGGCGGTGGTATAGGCGGCAGTGCTGCGGAGATAGACGCACTTACAGCTCAGTTTGCTAATCTGTGCAAATCTTCAAACGAAATGCCTGCAATAGGTAATTCTAAGGATAATATTATTCACGACGAAATACGCAAGGTGGATAACTTTGCTATGGACTCGTCTTATGTTGACAATGTATATATCGATCAGGGTAATCTTCCTGTGATCGAGGGTGCGTCTATGGAATTTGATCCTGACGAGCCAGAGCCTGAGGATCCCAATGCATTCGTTATGACTCCTGAGGCTATCGAGGATATTACTCCCGGATATGTTGCTCCTAAGACAGAAGAGCCTGTTGTAGAGGATACTCCTGCATATGAGGAAGTGCCTACATACGGAGAACCTGTTGCGGAAGAAACTCCTGCATACGAGGAAGTGCCTACATACGAAGAACCTGTTGCGGAAGAAACTCCTGCATATGAGGAAGTGCCTACATACGAAGAACCTGCTGCAGAAGAAACTCCTGCATATGAGGAAGTGCCTACATACGAAGAACCTGCTGCGGAAGAAACTCCTGTAATTGAGGACGTTCCTACATATGAAGAATCTGTTACAGAAGAAACTCCTGTATATGAAGAGGTTCCCACATACGAAGAGCCTGTTGCAGAGGAAGCTCCTGTAATTGAGGACGTTCCTACATATGAAGAATCTGTTACAGAAGAAACTCCTGTATATGAAGAAGTTCCCACATACGAAGAGCCTGTTGCGGAAGAAACTCCTGCATACGAGGAAGTACCCACATACGAAGAGCCTGTTGCAGAAGCAGTTACATACAACGAGCCTACTGAAAACGCAAATAGTTTTGATAGTTATATCCCCGTTTATAATGACGATGAGGCGGATAATACTGTTAATGAGACTGTATATAGCCAGACGGAAGAAGAGTCTTATTCCGCAGATATTCCTGTTTACTCTGACCCTGAAACAGAAGCTCAATCTGCAATGGAAGATAGCGTTAATGAAGAAGTTTCCGTTGATGATAGCTCCGTATCCGACGATACAACTGTCGAAGAAAACAACTCCTATGGTTATGCTGCCACTGCTACGATAGGTGCAGCAACAGCGGTTTCTGCAATGGATACCGACGTAAGTGCAGAAAGCGAAGCACCTTCCTCTATTGATGATTTTGCAGCTATGCCTGTACCGCCTATGCCTGAGAGATCTGAGCCACAGTCTGAATCGACTGAGCCTGAGGTGGATCTTGGTCGTCTGCTTTATTGTAGAAATTGCGGTCAGGATATGTACGAAAAGGAGCTTGTCTGCAAGAATTGTGGTGCTCCCAAGAGAGAAGAGTATAAACCTAAGAAGCATAAGGATAAGAAAGAACCATTCAAGCTGTTTGGTATTTTCAGCATACCAACTCTTGTGGGTGCGGCAGTAGTTGTTATCGGTATAGCGGTACTTGTGCTTACATCTATAAGTGCTCAGAAACAGGATATGGTGAATAATAATAGCCATATTACGGGTAATGAGCAGCTTAATGCTAACAATACCACAACGACATCAATATCTACTGATGAACCTGATGTTACTGAACCCGATGATACAACCCCACCAGAAACGGAGCCTAATGTAACCGAGCCTGTGGATACTACTGTTTCTACACCTGCCGAGGAGGATACATCTTCCGTTCCTGAGGAATCCTCCACTCCCGAGGAAGATGTAACATCAAAACCCGAGGAGCAGACTACACAATCTACAAGCAACACAACAAAGCCTTCTACAACAACTAAGCCTACTACTACGACCAAAGTAACTACTAAAACAACCACAAAGACAACAACGAAGGCAACTACTAAGACTACAACTAAGCCTGCGACAACAACTACCAATGCAGCACAGGCAAATGCAGCTACTGTTAAGTCACAGGATAAGGAACGTGACGCTATAATAAGTGCTATTCAGACAATGTCTGCAGAGGTTGGAAAACTTGATATGATGGCAAAAACCGCCTATTATGCAATAAGTAACGGTTCCGGAAATGCTGACACATTAGGTACAGCTTTTTATAACAGCGATTTAGGAAAAGCAATGAAGAATCAGCTGTTAAGCGGAAAATCAGCGGTAGCTAATGCAGTGAAGGGATCAAAGCCAAAAACAGCTGAACTGAAAACAGTATATAATGCACTTTGTGAGCTTGAAAAAATATATAATGATTATTTTAATTATGTTGTGTTCCGTTCAAGCTTTGGCAGCTATAAGGCTGATTGTGATTCCTACTTGAATTCCTATAACAATTATGCAACAAAGAACTGTAATATAACTAAGTTTGCTACCTCTGTGCAGAGTACCGCTAATAAAAAGCAGTATTTTGAAGATGTATTCGGTGATGCAATAGTTGCCGTAAACAATGCTGTATCATCTTTTACAACAATGCGTAACAAGTTTAATGCATTGACAGATAGTACATTCAGATCTGAATACAGCGATGTTCTTACGAACAATATCTCCACATATATGAAGGCGGCTGGATATACACAGGTTGCATTGACTTATGTAAGAATTCTTTCTACTGAGCCTTCTGAATATCAGGGATATGCTAGTGCATATAAGAGTTTTAAAACAGCAGCAAACAGCGTTTCTTCCGTTTCTCTGATGATGCAGACATCACAGTATGACGGTAAAAAATCAACCTTTATCAATTATATCGATTCAGATATATCTGCTGCTAAAAAGGCTAGTGCCAGTGCAAAATCCTCACTTTGATGATTAAAAATACGATCCCCATTGATTTTGGGGATCGTTTCTTTTTGGGTGACCTAAACAAATCATATCTATAAAAAATCCCGCAGAAAACTGCGGGATCATAATATTTTAATAACCTTCGCCTTCTGTCAGAACGTAGATATCTACCTGAACAGCACCCCAGCGGCAACTGTCATCGTAGTAGTCATATCTGTTTCCGAAATAGAGGTCAACAGCTACTGTTCCGTCCATAAGTCCAAGACCTGTATCAGCGGCGATTGCGTATCCATAGACCTTTTTGCCGTCCTGAGAAACGATATAAAGTTCGCTTCCGTAAGGAATAACATTAGGGTTTACAGCTACTGTACCGATCTCAGCTTTGCGGCCGCTAGCGGTAAGTGAATTATAGCCTGCTGTATAAGCAGTGGACTTACCTGAAATAACTCTTGTGTATTCTGCTGGAATTCCGTTTATAAGGGAAAGAGCTTCGGGGTCAGACATTTTTGCGTAAGGCTCTGCAAGAGCAGTGCCACGCTCAACGATCTTTGTAACGGGCTGCTTGGTAATGCTTTCTTCTGTAAGCTCCTGAGAAACAAGAACTCCATCAACATACTTTTCTTCAACAAAATAAGATCTGATACCGTTTTCGCCCTCAACGGCTACTCTCTCTTCACCTATTACCATATTGGAATTCTCGATATACTGAACCTCATATGGAATTTCAGAGGTGTTTTCACGGAGCTTGTAAGCAACACGTGTAATGGTAATGGTGGTTTCCTCTGTTAATTCCTGAGTCATATCAAGATCTACAAGGTCGAACTCACCAAGCGTGATGTTTGCGGTTTCGATTATCTCTTCTACTGTTCCGCTGATCACGGGAACGATGATTTCGTCGCCGTCTGCCTTGATTATAACATCAAACGCACGGTGGATAGTGATGTGTGCGATGCTGTTTTCGTCTGTTTCAAATGATATGCGGTCGTGTTCTCCAATCGTATATCCGCCGAAATCCAGGATCTCATTTATATCGGATTCTGAGATCATAAGTTCCTTTGTTATTCCGTTATCGGTGATATAAACACGATCTCTGAAATAAAGAGAACCGCTCAAAAGTGAAACGGTCATTACAGACGCAATAAGCAGTGCGATCTTGATGAACTTCCCTTTTTTCAAAAGGCTGTTCACCTTAGCATTTGCTATTTGTGGTTTCATATATCCTCCTGATGTTCTACACAATGATACCGTTTGTATCAAATATGGGCTGTGTGTCTATGTTTATAATTTATATATGCGGTTCCCCGTTTTTATGCACACTTTTACCCGTCAACTAATTGTAAATCTATTATACTTGGTTTTAAAGAAAAAGTCAAACAAAAAACTGTTCACCAATTTGTGCTGATTGCACAAATAATCTTTGTAACCATTTTGTAACCTTTCATAAAACAAGGTTTTAGGTGTCAAAATATGTAAATTACAGCTATTCTTTTTGTAAAATTAACTAAAATTGATTTTTGAGAAAAATCCGTCAGTTTAATAGAGAATGACATTAGATGCACTTTAAGTTTAAAATACGGCAACGATTTGAATATAAAAAACATATTTTTTATAACGTATACTTGCTTAACAAAGTTTTATGTGCTATAATATAAATAATATATCATTATGAAAGGAAAACTGGCGTGAATTATGAAAAGTCATGCGGTGCTATTGTCTACCGTAAGCATTACGGAAACACAGAGATCCTATTGATAAAGCATATTAAGTCAGGCTACTGGTCTTTCCCTAAGGGCCATATGGAGGAGGGAGAGTCCGAAACGGACACTGCTGTTCGTGAGATAAAAGAGGAAACTAATATAGATATATCTATTGATGATTCTTCTTTCAGAGAAACGGTGGTATTCAATCCAAGGCGTGATACACGCAAGGAGGTAGTTTATTTCGTAGCAAGGGCATTGAGCTTTGACGCTGTCCCTCAGGAGGAAGAGATCTCCGAAATACGTTGGGTGGAGATAGGACAGGCTGCTACGCATCTTGCCTATGACAATGATAAGCTTATCGTCAATAAGGTTCGCAATTTTCTGTCAATGTCAAAAATTTAAAAGAGGGCTTTTGAAGCCCTCTTTTATTTTATGTGTTGTGTGGTGTTTGTTCCTGTTGTTTTGCCTGATCTATCATTTTCTTTTCGAATATTGCATAAATAAACGATACAACAAGCAGAACTATACCAAATAGTATGAACATTATGGTTCTTCCTACGGCGTCGGTTCCTGCGAAATCTATAAGGAACAGCTTTGCTGATGACAGCAGTGTAAGAGCAAGACCAAATCTTCTCATAAGCGGGAAACGGCGTACAAAGCCCCAGACTATCCAAATGACAGCAACCGCAAGATACATAATACTGATCAAGCAGTTTGTGAAGGATACTATCTGATTTACGCTAAGTACGATAGTAAGATCTATCATTGCGTATGTGGTAACGATAAGCACGATTGCACGACTGAATCTTGGTGCAAGTGCCTTTATGTGCAAAGAAAGATCAAGCACTGCGAGAACGGATATTGCATTTGTTATTACAATGGCAGTCTGACTGATCTCGTTTGAATTTTGTAGGAAGAATACAGTTTGGTTTGCACCGAAAAGCATCAATAAATTTATTCCATATATAACGATAGATGTTACATAGGAACTTTTTCCGAGATATTTCAGCTTTCCTATGATAAATGCAGTAATGAACCATATTACAGTGATCGACATCAGGATAAGAACAAGTATCACTGATCCCGATTTAATAACTTCTGTATCTTGAAGGTGTTTGAAGAGCCTTATCATCATATATCCGCCCATAAGTCCCATATTGACAACAGAGCAGATAGAGTATGTAGTGAACCCTGCACCTCTGATTCCACGGAGGGCAAGTGCTACCATAATGATGAGCCACAACAGAGTGTTAATAGCAAACTGGTATATATAGATCACTTCTGTTATGTTTGCAATGCAGAATACCGCAAAGTAGAACTCAGCAAATGCACAGGTTATTATACCCCAGGTCTTGACAAAACGAACCTCTGTTACATATCCCACGATGAGCAATGCGGCTGCACATATATGGAAGATGATATATACAAGATCACCGCTGAATATCGTAAAGATAGATACACATATCAAAGCTATTGCTGTATGGAGAAGCAGCTTTATAAACGTGCAGGAGCCTACGGCAGCCTTTGTAGCAGCTGCCAAAGCAATATATGCAACTGCGATAAACAGAGAGATAAAGCCGAATATCATCAAAGACTCATTAAAGAAGTAGTAGAACAGACACGATAATACGGTGAATACAGTTGCGATAATAAAAACTGCGATATTGCGTCCACCTATCCAGCCGCTATTACGGAAAGCCTCAACTGATACAGTAATAATATATATCGCAAGTGATACCATAGAATAGATGACACACAGAAGCTGAGCGGTTTCTATTGCTGTGTTGTCTATAATCACTGTTGACAGGAATAGAAATCCCGACATAATAGGGTTAATGAACAGCGAAAAGAACGGAGGAACGTGCCAATCTTTCTTCGCACATATTATCATAACTGCGGCCTGTAACAGCAACAGATAAATTATTGATCCTATTATATATAGTATCTCAGTGTTTGTCGCATAGATCGGCAATGAACTGCTTAGAACAGCGACAGCGGTAATTGTCTGCGAACGATACCTAATGCCCAAAGCAAGACCGCCTGCGGTTACAATCGTACCGACCAGCAGAGCAGCAAGTTCGTTGATAGTTTCAAATGCGTGATATCCTATTAGTATTGAAACTGCAAGTACACCTATTCCACCTATCGTAAGAGCTCGTGCGAAGATGACCGACTTAAAGCGGTAGAATACCTCGCCTAAGCCTACCATAAGCAGACCCAAAGCAAAGTTTATAGCTGTACGCATAAACGGACTGAGGAAATCCTCAGAAACAGCGGCAAATGCAATTACACCTATTATAATAAAGATAACGCCTATCTTACTAAGTAGATTTATACCGACAAAAAACTCGTTTTTGTTCTGAGGGGCCGGTGTTGATGTTGTCTGAGGCAGCGGAGTTGCAGGTTGGTGAGAATCCTGCTGCAACGGAAGTCCTGTCATAGGGTCAAACCTCGGAGGCTGAATAGGCTTACCTGTCATTGGATCGAACCGTGGTGGCGGCTGTATGGGTTTGCCCGTCATAGGGTCAAATCTTGGTGGTGGTTGTATAGGTTTACCGGTCATTGGGTCAAACTTCGGTTGCGGTTGTAAGGGCTTACCTGTCATAGGATCAAACCTTGGCTGAGGAGTTGCGGTTTGAGTTGTTGTGGTTGTATATTGTTCAGTGTTGGGAGTATCCATAATTGCTCCTTTCTTCATCGACGTGAAAAACAAAGAAAATACTTTGTTGTGCATATAATAACATTTTATTTCAATAAAGTCAAGTTTTATTACAAAGTTGTAACTAAACTGTAACCGTATTGTAACAATTAAAATAAAAACAGACGAAGCTTAGCCTCGCCTGTTTTATAATTGTTATCCTCTGAAATAGTCTACGCCGCCCTTGAACAGGAGCTGTCCCATGTTGCCGTCAACATTCTTGCAGCAGTTGGGTGTAAGACGTTCGGTATGACCCATTTTACCAAGCACACGACCGTCCGGACTAGTGATGCCTTCGATAGCATACAAGCTGCCATTGGGGTTGTAAGGCATATTCATTGTCGGGTTACCTGCTGCATCCACATATTGGGTTGCAACTTGACCATTAGCAAAGAGTTCTTTGATGGTGCTTTCCGGTGCGTAGAAGCGACCTTCACCGTGAGAAACTGCAATTGCGTGTTCATCGCCGGGTTCGCACATTGCCAACCAAGGAGATTTATTGGAAACAACTTTGGTAGTTACAATTTGAGAAATATGGCGACCAATGTTGTTGAAGGTCAAGGTGGGGCTAGCTTCTTCCATATCACGGATTTCACCATAAGGAACAAGACCAAGTTTAATCAAAGCTTGGAAGCCGTTGCAGATACCAAGCATCAAACCGTCGCGGTTGTTGAGCAAGTTGCTAACTGCTTCTTTGATGCGCGGGTTGCGGAGCATGGTTGCAATGAATTTGCCGCTACCGTCCGGTTCGTCGCCTGCGGAGAAGCCACCAGGAATCATTACGATGTTAGCATTGTTGATGTATTGAACCATTTTTTCAACGGATTCTTCGATTGCTTGAGCAGTAAGGTTGCGTACAACAAATGTTTCAGCGATTGCGCCAGCCGCTTCGAAAGCACGAGCACTATCGTATTCGCAGTTGATGCCCGGGAATACAGGGATGAATACGCGAGGTTTAGCAATAGTGATGGGTGCGGTCAAAGGCAGTTCTGCTTTGTAGAGCGGTTGTGCGATATCAGCAGGAGCTTCTACGTCAGCAAGTTTATAGGGGAAGATGCCTTGGAGAGTTTCCATGTAAGCATGTTTTGCTTCAGCTTCACTGATTACAGCATCGTTGATAGCAACACCAGCATTAGCAGTGGTGTGACCAAGGAGCATGTAATCCAAGCCTTCGAAGATTTCTTCCGGTTCAACGCCTTTCGCAAGTTCGAGCACTAAGCCGCCCGGTTGCAGGGTGAAGAGGCTGTCAGTATCGTTGAAGGGTTTAATGAATTCAAAGCCAAGTTCATTGCCGAGGCACATAGTAGTTACGAGGGCAGCGATACCGCCATCTTTAACCGCTGCAGCAGCATTAATCTTGCCGGCTTCCATTGCAGCGTGAACAGCGGTAAGGTTTTTACGCAGAGCTGCGAAGTCAAGAACTTCTGCATTATCGCGCGGGCAGGACAGGAATACAACTTCATTGCCAGCTTCTTTGAATTCTGCGGAAACAGCTTTATTGCCATCAATTACGCCTACTGCGAAAGAAACCAAGGTAGGC
>JAZUSC010000037.1:0-87792 GCA_045606505.1 Oscillospiraceae bacterium | reverse complement strand
TCCGCAAGGAAAGTGCCGAGCTTGTACATCTGAACGCCCTCTATGTAACGCTTGTCCGTGGGAGAAACGTTGCTTATGTGGTTATGTCCGGGGTCGATAGTTACCTTATACATTTTTGTTGTCCTCCTTGTTTGTGGTAATAGTGCTGTCTGCAAGTCCCTCGCCGATAGTGTAGGCTACAACAGATGCCGCCGCCATAATACAGCCGCCGACGGTGTCTGCAACGTTCTCGTCGCCGCCGAATGCGAGTATAAGACCCGTCACCAGTGTTACGACAGAGAGCCAGAACTTGCGTGATGTGAGCTTTCTTTTCCAGTCAATCTTATTCATCTTCTTCACCTCCCTCCGTAGGCAGATCGAAAAACTTTTTGTACGTCTGGGTTACAGTGCCGTTGCCGCCGAGGTTGTGATATATGCCGTACTCCTCCTCAACCTGCTGCTTGATATGTATCGGGCAATATCCAAGCTTGATGTACTTCTTGCACTTCTCTAATATTGAATTTCGAAGTGTGCAACGCATTCCTGCTGCAACATTCTGCCTGAGTTCGTCCCACTTCTCGTATTTTTCAATCTCCTCCTTGCGGAGTTTAGCGTGTTTCTTACCATAAATACCCATAAACACAGTAAAAACCGCTGTGACAAATGAGCCGACAGATGAAACTATTGCTACGATGATAGCTGAATCCATTTTAATACTCCTTTCCCGTTATGCCTGCCCAAGCAGAGCCTCTACCTGTGCCCTCCACCTCTGCGGAACATCATCGATAGTAAAGTTCTTTGTGGGGTCGAGTATCCATTTCACATATAACTTAGCCATTATTCCGTACCTCCTGCAATCATTTCCGCGAGTTCGATGAGAGCCGCCTCGTTGACAGCAATATCATCAGCCTGTTTAGCCTGTGCGATTTCAAGTGCTGACATCTGTGCAAGTTTCATACAGTACATATCTACACTGTCAATAGTTGTGAGTTTAAGTTCAACAGGCAGCGTGTAGTTGAGGTGTACAGATTGCACGACGCTTTCCGTTACCATTTTCGGCTCGTTGCCCTCTGCTGTCAAGGTAAGTTCATCTATTGCCGCATCAATGTAATAAGGTTCGCCGCCAACAGTTGTCAGCTGATAAGTCTTTTCCTCCGAGATAGTAAGCTCAGAGAGAGCATTAGCGTCTGTGTAGAGGGCTTTAAGTTCCTCAAATGTGACGCTGTCTGCCGCACATCTGATTTCAAGTGTAGAGCGATTAGCACTCTGATATTGCATATTACCGCCGTAGATACCTACTGTTTCCAGCGTTTTGCCGTTGTTAAAAGTTATCATAATAAAATATCCTCCCTTATGTAGAATGTCTTTATTGTACAAATTCGACTGTTACGGTAACGGGACACGCACCATTGCCGACCGTACTGCCTGTCGAATTATTGTATACATCATATCCGGAAAAAACTGAAATTATATAATTTCCGGCATCCAGCGTAGTAGATGTTGATTTGGTACTATCGGTAGTAGTTGTTGATAACACTTTATTTGTTACTGACCCTACATCTTCATCAATATAGATATTTGAACTAGGGTTTCTGATACTAACTCCGGATCCGATAGATTCGGAGTGCATCTTCAATGTCAGATTTACAGTGCATTTTTTCGTTAATGTAAACCAGCACCACCCCTGTGCACCGGCAGATGTACCATCTTTATAGAATGTCATACCATTATCAGATGATGCAATTACACCGGTTTTATTTGGGTTAGAATACCATACTAATTCCTCGGGATATCCCTTTCCCGAAAAAATTTCATACAAAGCACCGCCCTCATTTGAATGCACCGTATCCAGCTCGTAGAGAACACTTCCCTCATTAACAGGGATAGTATCCAGTTCTTTAAGAACTCCGCCCTCATTAACTGTAATAGCCATATAATCACCCCTTAACTATGCTGCCCATACCAAGCACCCTCGGGGCAATTAGTGGTCGTAGCAGCTGCTGTACCGCTCGCAAGTTTTCTAGCCTGAGGAGTGCCGTAGGCTGTTGCACCGTTGGGATAAACAGAGGCATTAAAAGTCTTTGCCCCCGCAAACGTCTGAGCCCCCGTGTTCATAAGCCCCGCCGCATTTGCAGAGGCAGCTGTATTCGGAATCTTGACAGTACGGGTAGTCATTCCCGTGATATGTCCCGTGTCGTCAGATACAGGCTGTGTGACGCTGAAAGTTGCACCGAATGCAGGAGTCTGATTTGCAGTCGGGACACCTGTTCGGGCGGTATATGTGGGGTGAGTGTACTCCGTTGGTGTATAACCCAGTGCCGCATTGATATCTTCTTTCGTTATCTCGCTGCGGATATCCTTAGAGGACTTGTTTTCCACATTACCAAGCCCTAGCTGCATCTTGGTGACGTTGTGGGGATTGTTCTTGTTGTCGGTGTGGGCAGTGAGGGTTTCAGCGTCTGCCTTGCTTTCCAGAGCTTTGTTCACTTCCTCTGTCGTTGAGTAATCTCCAAGTGTATCACCGAGCATTCCCGCTGTAATTACCGCTGAGCCACTTATCTCCACCGTTATTCCGTCCGTCTGAGATAAAGCCACAGCCGCTGTGAATTCTATCATAAAATCAGGATATTCGCTTTCCGTAGGGATATTCTCGCCTGTTTCATCCTGCATTATTGCAAAAAGCACAGGCTCACTGTCCGTGTAGGCGAAAAGTCCGATCTGCTTCATTCTTGCCGCTTCTGTAAGCCCCGTGTTTCGAATCTGAAGCTTTATCTCCTTACCCGTTCGCTGTTTAAGATCAGATGTTGCCGCAATCATCACCGACACACCTGCAAGAGCCTGTGTCACACCCGTTTGAACCATAAGTGCGGCAGCTTCAACAGTTCCGCCGCCTGCTCCTGCCGCTGAAATAGTCAGTGACTTACCTGCAAGCACCTCAGACAGTAGTCCAAGACCGCTGTTAGTTATAACTGCATCATTCCAAGCCATAGTTCTTCACCTCCGTGCGTAAACGTTTGTATATGCTTCCTGCTTTGATACACGCTTTAACGCCGATATCTGCTGACAGTCCTATCATAAACACCGTTTCTTCCAGCGTTGACCTCAGATTTTTGTAATATTTTACCTTGGCGAGGATCCTGTTCCGTTTAACTGTATCGTTTGAGCTGTCATAGATCACTACAACGAAATGATACGGCTCACCGCCATATTCGAACCATTCTTTGACCCTAGCCGAGCTGTACACACTTTTCAGAGCTGTTTCAACAGCGTATTTGGTGCCTTTATAGCGGTGTATAGAGATACATTCCTGTATGGTCTTACGCTTTTCTTCAAGCGTACCCTCATAATCGTACCATTCTACGTTAAAATCCCCTGCAAGTACATCAAGCACTGATTCAGACAGCTTGTCTATTGCCGCATAGATAGTGAGTTTATCACACAACTCACGGCTTTTTGCAAGCTCTTCGGCAATTATCTTACCTATAACAGCAAAATTTACATCAGCTTTGAGTACAGCTGGACACAGAGAGTAAAGGCTTTCTGCCGATATCTGCTCACTCATCTTCATAACCTCCGCTGTTTACTGTTTTAGTGCCAAGCAGAGCCACTTCCGTGCTTGATATTGGAGCATATACAGGAGCTGCAACGTTCACACGCTTAACACCCGTCTGCATAATCAGCTGTATAAGGTAAGAGGGATTTATGTCCCGACCTATCCTTGCGGTCTGCCATTTGATATATTGTTCAACTGCTTTACTTACCTCGGTCGCAGCGTACTCAAGGCTCATTCCGTTATCGACATAGTATGTGATGTCTATATCAAAAGGGACAACTTCGGGGGCTTGCACCGTAACATAGTCCGTCATAGGTCTTATTTTGCTGTCGTTGAGTGTATCGGATATGATGTTTAATAGCTCTTCGTCTGGAAGAGCTCCCCACTCGCACAGCACACGCACATCAACCTTTCCGGCTTCTGGGGAGTACGCTGTAACATCTGCCACAAGAGGAGATGCCGATTTTGCGTGATATATGTAGCTTCCTGAAGGTCCAGCCGTGGAGTAGCTTTCAACGCTCTGTCTCATACGCTCATAAAACTCCTCGTCCGTTTCGGGATCCGAGCCGCCGCCTGTTTCGGTAATGTTTGAAACCGCCTTAAAAAACGGAAATAGGTCCACACAGTTTGCAACCTGTCCTGGGAGAAAACCGTTTCCGACCGTCCCAGGAATATTGCACACCGCCGAAACGGTGACTGACATCTCCCCTGCTGGTATCTCTGTGTCTTCCTCGGTAGAAAACATTATCTGTCCGTCAACAGTAGCCCTAGTTCCTGTGGGGATTATCGTTGCAATCGATTGCAATTCCGATATTTCAAATTTAAGTGTAGTCCTTGCACTGACAGCATCCAACCTCTGAACATCTTTAAATATCTCACTTAGAGAATCAAGCTTTTCGCCTCTTGCATATCTTGGCACATTCTGTTTTGCGATATCATTCATAATAGCTCGTTCCTGTGATATCACCTGTGCCACAAATAATAAAAGAAGTCTTGTAGGGTCTGCCGGGTAAAGAGTTCTCCCCGTTTTTTGCTCATAGCCGTTTATCATTGATGCGGCAATGCTCTCTGTATCAGACTCTACAAAGGTAATATCAGGAAAGCTTCTGTTATCCATTCTTTACTTCCACCTCCACTGTCGGTATTAGTACACCCTTTTCGGTGTCGTGGGCAAAAGATATACCGACAATTTCTGCCCTCGGCTCATACATTTCGATTACCTCTGTAATATCCTTGTAAAGCAGTGCTTCCGCAACAGGTAGCGGCTTACCGTGATAATCGGATTCAAGCCCGATATCCCGTGCAAGGGGATTTTCATATTTCCTGCTTGACAGTATCACTCGCACATTCTGAAGCACTTCTTCATCTATTGATGAGGGAGAAACCGAAAATGGGGACGTTTCCTTGCTTGTCACCGTATATCTCATAGTCCCTCCTACCTGTTGTTATAGGCTGACAGCGAAAGACTCATATCCAGTGACAGGACATTGCCATTACTGTCTATCTGTTTATACTTATTTGCAACTTTCGTAATCACCCACATTGCCGCTCCGATTTGTTTTTTTCCAAGAATAAGCCTCATAGCTGTACCACTGCGGCACGCTGAATTTATCTGCTCAGCTGTTTTTACGGGGTCGTTCCCAAGAAAAGTAGACAGTTTTATATTAAAACTTATTGTTTCAACGTCCGCTCCCGCAAATTCCAGTATAGGGCTTTGCCCGACTCTGTTATGGGTCTGATATTTCGCTCCGACATTGTGGCTAAACCCCGAGAACGTTAATATCTGCCTGTCAGATATTTCAAATACGATATCTCCAAGTGTACCGATCAACTTAGACACCTCCCACAATAAATCCGTCACCGCTGCCATTTGGTAGCAGAATACACAAAACTGTCTGACCAATGTAAGGAAGCCAGCCCTGTACGGTTATATCCGTGCGGTGCAATCGGTCGCTGTCCTGACAAGTTATGTTGTCGGGCGGCTTTTTTGTGTAACTCTCTCCCCTGCCAAGATCACGGTTTACACTTGCGTATCGTTCGGTTGTATCCCACTCTATTCCGCCTGTTGTGATATCAACTGTGATAAGAGGAGAGTTAGACAGCACTTTTAAGGGAGCGGATACCATATTTGCTCTATCGTATAACACTACACGAGCTGTTCTGCTTTCTGTATCAACACTTGAAACTGTTCCTACTTCGATACAATTCATCAGTATTCCTCCAGTACCTTGTGCAATTCTATTGACGTAGTATAGCCTCCGCTTCCCGAAACGGAGTGAGTGGCACGTTCTACGAGATATTTCCCGTCAAAACTTCCCCACCCGATCACATTAACGGTTACACCTGCAACCGCCGAACAGCTCCCGACAAGTGTAAAGCTTGCCGAAAAACGGTTCTTGTTTTTCTGACGCAGTCTTTTCATAGCAAGTTGCCTTGCTTCCTCACGACTAGTAACCTTTTCATTTACTTCAAGCACCTGCCCTGTACCAGGATTGTCCACACGGGGAGTATACGTATATTCAATAGTAATACCGCTTTCATTGGTGTAGCTTACGTGACAGGAGCTGTAAGCGGTATCTGATGTTCCGTCCGACAGCGACCAGTTCAGCACATCTGCCTTTCCCTTTTCGATTGTCAGCACAGGCTTCTTTTTCTCATATTCCGCCTCGTCGAACATAACGATAGTGTTAGCTGTGCATTTCAGAGCAAGTCCAGCTGCCTTGCATAGCCGCTGTAAAAAGACGATATCCGACTCGTCCGACTGCTCCTGTCTTTTGTATACAGGATCGTAATCCGAGTAAAAGCTGCACTTCATTCCGCTGCGTGAAGCAATCTGAGAACCGATTGCAGACAGCCTTATATTCTCCCAGGCTTTATTCCTTTTTGTAGTCCTTATGACCGAAGCCACAGGAAGGGATGTTCCTTTAAGCGTTATCTTCGCCGGCGGACCGCTTGATCTTATGGTATCTATCTCAAAAGTACCACAGTCAAGCAGATTTCGTCTGCCGCTTTCTATCTGTACTATACCGACCGATATCGTCGCACCGCTAAGACCATTGGCTGTTTTTACCGATACAGCTGAACTTTCATCTCCTGCATACAGATCCTCCATACGCATTGCAGAAGTAATTACTCCGTCAATGCCAATAACAATACGTTTCGGGTTTGCCTTACCAACCTCAATGACGGTAAATCGGTCGTAATCGTATACCCAGGATTGAAGCTTTGTACCGTTGTAATCGGTAGATCCTTGCTTTACACGCACGTTCTGACCCACGGAAAAGCTCACGGAGTTTGCCGCCGAATTGCTGTCAAATATAAGGTCACCAAGCCGCATTGCCGCTGTAACAACTCCGTTAATGCCTATTACAATGCGGTTCGGGTCTTTTTTTCCTATCTCAATAACGGTAAAACCGTCATAGTCATACACCCAAGATTGAAGCTTTGTTCCGTTATAGTCGACAGCTCCACTCTTTACCTTGACTTTATCACCGATTTTTAGACCTCTCTCAAAGCCGCCTGAAACAGTCGATACACTCTTCACATTACTGTTCAGCCAGTAATAGAGCCATTCACCGTCCCTGTCATCAAGCTGTATACTGATATCGTCGGATCTGTCCTCTTCTTCATCGGTATATGACACCGACATAAGATATTTCTTTATATCAGCCGATATATCCACTCCGTTTACCGAAATAAGGACGTCAGTTCTACGTGACTGTGTTGTGTTTTCCATTATCCGCCCCTCTTCCACGGTGGCAGCGTAGCCGCCTCCTCGACAGAAATATCGGGTATTTTGATTGACGTTCCCGCAGAAAAGATGACAGTATCGGCAAGCTCAATGTTTTTTTCAATGAGCCTGCCTGTGTATTTCTCATCGCCAAGCGTTTTCAGTGCGATAACGTCCCAGGTATCGCCGAGGATAGTTGTATATGTATTTGCCATAACCCCTCCTAGCCCTAGCTGTAAGCGTTGCGGTGTGTGTCCTCAGCGTATTCATCAATAACGCTCCGTATCTTCTGAGCAAGTTTGTCATTGTAGTCGTCTATCTGACTGTCAATATCTCCATTCGCACCGTAGAATACGGGATTGGAATTTACAGTGATACTTATACCGCCACCAAACGAAGAGGAACGTACAGCTGTCGCTGTCGCAAACACCTCGGGCATTATCATCATAGACTGATAGCCGCTTAATATATCCCTTGTCTGATCGGCGGTGTAGACTCGTTCGCCTCCGCCGAAAGCAACAAGCTCAGGGCCTTTTTCTCCTACCAGTGCAAGACCTGCCGCCGCACTTGTCGTACCAACCGCATACTGGGCAAGTCCATAAGGATTTGCAGGGTTAAATTTTATTGATTCTGCATAAGCAGACTTAGAGTCATTTATTACAGTTGACACTGCTACGGGCAGATACATCGGATCTATCCTTACCGTATTTGCAAGGTTATTAGCCTCTGCCGCTACATCGCTATACAACTTTCTTGTTTCATTTATAGCATTTGCTCGGGCTTTGTCATACGTTGCCTGAGCCTTAGCCTCGTAATCAGCCATATTGTGGCCTGATTGTGCAGAAGCAAGATCACCTATCCAGTAATCCCACAAGCTTAGTCCATTTGCGTCAACAGCATCAATTACGGCTCTGTCTATCTGTTCAGCTATCATACGGGCGGTCTTGCCGACCTCTGTTGTAAACTGCTCTCTATTTGCAAGATACGATTCGTAAGTCACGCCCTGTGCAAGATTTAGATTTTCAATCTCTGTATCATACTCGGCTTGTGTCATCTTGCCGTATTCAAGCATTGTAGCCGCATCTTCACGAAGCGTATCGTAATAACGTCCCAGCTCCTGTTGTGCAGCGTCTATTTCGGCAAGATATTCCGATGCATACTGTGACAACTCCTGTATATTACGTACAGCAAGCTCCTGATTGCCTCCAAAATCCATTCCAACCAAGGAAGCCGCTTTCTGCTCATAGTTATACAGATTTTCAGACTTAGAATCCTGCATTGCCGCTACATAAGCCATTTCACTTCGCAGCGTTTCAAGTTCATCTGCCGTTAGTGTGCCACCATCAGACCGTCTTGTCAGAAGTTCACTGACTACCTGCTCACTTTCAGAAAGTGAGCCTGTATATTTACTCTTAAAACTGTCAAGAGTACTGGATATTTCTGCAATATCCACACCGAGATTTGATGCCGCTTCGCTCGCCGCTAATGTAAATGCGTCAAATACAGCCGTGTATCTGATTGAGAAATCCTGTTCAAGATAGCTCACAAGATCACCAAACGGCTCTTTAAGTGCCTCTGCCTCCGCCTGTGAAAGTGTACCCTCGGTTCTGAGTGCCTGTCCATACAGCTTTACCTCAGCACTAGCCTTTTCCATATCAAGAGAAATTTCCTGCAATTCCGTTGAATTACTGTTTATTTCTTCAGCGAATTTAAGGGTATTTGCCGTGCCGCTCTTTAATGCCTCAGTATATTCCTCAAGCTTGGGCAATCCATTTTCAAAAAGAAGTCCGTCTGCGTATTCCTTTCGAGCGGTTTTCATAGCCTCGTTATTTGCCCATACGGCCGCAGCTATTGCCGCAAGCACAGCTATTGTTCCTGCACCGACAGATATAAAACCCGCCGCATTAGAGGTACTACCCGTCAGCGAGTTCATAAATGTGCCAAGCTTAGCACCTTTTGCCGCTACACTTGTCGCTTGTATCGCCCCCACTACCTTAGCGATACCCCTTGTTGCGGCAAGACCAGCTGTTTTTAAACCAAGATACCCGACTTGCATTCCCTTGAATGCTATAATAAGGCCGCCTACTTCCAGTGCAAGCTTTGCACCGCTTTCGATAGCCTCCTTATTTTCGGACACCCACCGTTGGGCACGCATAGCCAGTTCTGTAACATCGTCAGCACCCTCTTTCAGATACGGCAACATCATATCGCCCAGCACTATACCGAGATTCTCCACAGAGTTCTTAGCCATAGTCATACGGCTTTCGGTGGTCGCATAACGCTTTTCAGCCTCTATTGTAAGAGCAGTATTCTCCTCCCAGGCGGTGTTTGCCGTTTCTACTGTCTTTGTAAGGATATCATCTGATGCTGCCAGTGCAAGAATAGCATTGGACAAACGTACTTCCTTGACTCCCATTTCTTCAAGGATCTGTATTGCACTCTTACCGTTTCTTTCCTCATCGTTAAGCCCTTTTGTAAACGCCGCAACAGCAGCAAGATTGCTCTCATTATAAAGTCTGACAAATGCTTCCTCTGTCATTCCTGCAACATCAGCATATTCTTCCATCTTTCCTGTTGCTTCCGCTACTGCAAAACTTTTAAGAAACTTCGATGCAGCCGAACCGCCTGCCTCTGCTTCGATACCAAGCGATGACAGTGCAGTTGCCATAGCCATTATTTCAGCTTCCGTCAGTCCAGTAAGCTCACCTGTGGAAGCAAGACGAGTACCCATTGATACGATATCCGCCTCAGTGGTAGCATAGTTGTTTCCGAGATCAACGATCGTAGAACCCAGACGGTCGAAATCGTCCTGTGCCATTTTTGTGATGTTCGCAAATTTTGCAAGATCCGCCGCACCATTCTCAGCGTCAAGGTTTGTACTCTCATCGAGATCTGTAATGACCTTGGAGAAGTCCAATATTTTGTCTGTCTGTATACCGAGCTGACCTGCTGCTTCGGCAACAGCCGCAATTTCATTGGCTGTTGCAATGACATCGGTCTGCGACATATCAAGGATACCCTCACCGATTACGGCAAGTTCCTCCCCAGTGCCGGTTACAGCCTTTTCCACACCCACAAAAGCACTTTCATAGTCCTTAGCCTGTTTGCCCGTAAGTGCGTATGTACCGCCGATCACGGCGGCATAACCTCCCGCCATTGCGGCAAGCTCGCCAGTTGCCTCTTGAAGCTTACGTTTATTTTCATCGAGGGCCGTACTGATGTCCTGAATAAAACGGTTTGTGCCGTCAAGCCGAGCGTATGCACGTTGTAATTCCTCTGCTTCGGCAGTAAGATCTCTCGTCTCTACTCCTGCGTCTTCAAGGGCTCTTTGTGTTTCTTGTAATTCCCGCTGTTGGCTGCCCAGTACATCACATACACGCTGTATCTGCTGTTCATTTCGCTCCATTTGGTCACGAAGACGCTGTGAAGGGTTCTCGGTTCCTTCCATAGCCGCCGCAAGATCCCGATGAGCTTCCTGTAATCGTTCCAGTCTTGCCTCAGTCTGCTCAACTCTGCTTTGCTGCTGAGCCAAGCTGTTTTGCATACGCTGTAGACCTCTTATATCAGACATCTGCGAATTAACATCCCGCATAGCCGACTGTAAAGCCCTTGCCTCTGTGGAGGCGTTGCGGAAGCTTGTACGGAATGTTCCCGACATCTCACCGTTCAGGCGGAACGTCATTTCATATTCTCTTCTGCTCATTTCTCTCCTCCTTGATAAGTGCGTTACAGCTCTTTATCCACTTGGTAAGACCTTGTATGGTCATATTAAAGAAAAAGCCGGCGTCGGTGTTTGTGTTCCGTGCCAGCTTGATACTCTCCCTCCTGAACCATTCTGCGGGGTCTTTTAGTCCCCGTACAGTAAAAAATTTTTTGCCGCTCTGCGTATAGCGTTTGCTTCAAATAACGGCAGGCTTTCAATGACATTGCTGTGTATTCCTGCCGCTTTCGCTGCGAGTTTGTATGCATAGCGTGAACTGAATTCGGGTGATGTTACGAAATGTCCCTGTGCGGAAAGCTCCGTTTCGATATCTTCAAGATCTCTACCCGTAAGCTTGTTGAAATCAAAGGTAAGCTCCTCATACTTCTCACCTTCGTATTCGAAAGGCTTTTTCAGTTTATGTACATATACGCCTGTATGTACGTTCTGTATGTTATCAGTAGTGCATTCTTCTTTGTTTTCCGCCACTTCTGTTGTGATCGTAATATTGTTAGTCATAATATTTTCCTTTCTTCAAACATCGGCGTTTCGGGTGCAATGTGTGCACCCGATATAGCCGAAATATATACTTCTTATGCCTTGCCGAGGTTCTTTCTTACGTCCTCAAGATAGTCCTTGCCGTTTACACGGTAGATGTAGTTGAACGGGTCTGCTACAAGTACTTCCTTGCCATCGATGTATGTAGCGAAGTAGTCCACCGCATACTCTACAGAAGCGTCGCCTGTTGTGTACATACCCACCTTACCGGGTTTCAAATTAAGGGGACGTGCCTTAATGACGTGCTTTACAGCTACATTATGCACACCCTTTACGTGGTCGCGTTCCTGCATATTAGCACGAAGATCCAGCTGGTGTTCCTCAGGTGTGAACAGCTGATATGCGATTGCAGTGGGATTTCTCATATTAAGGGTCATCTTCATAGCTTCAAGATGTCCTATAATGACCGATGTGTATTTTCCTGCTACGCCTGCACCGTCGATCTCCTCTGTGATCTGGTTAAGCTCGGGGAGCTGGATATCCGCAATGCCGTAATAGTCGGTCGCATTCTCGTACAGCTGAAATGCGGTAATGGTTTCGGTAAAAGCCATATTCTATACCTCCTTGTTATGCGGCAAGTGCCGATGTTACATAGCTTACGTCGTATTCAAGCGTAAACTCTATCTCCTGGGCAGGAGATGCGGGTGTAAGATATATACGGAACTTCAGCTTGCCCGCCATAAGTGCCGTTGTAGGATTCTCGTCAGCGTCAAACTCAACTCTGCCACCGTAAATATGCTCTGCCGCTTTAAGACCGCTGAGCCATATATTGATATTGTCCATAATGGTATCGATCAGACGGCGGGTCATCTTTGTGTCAAGCTTGTTCCAGAATGTAAGGATAACGGTTCGAGCTACATAACCGAACATTCTGTTTACAGGGATAAAATAGTCCTTTACATCTGCGGATGCAGGATAGCAGGCTGTATAATTACCCCAGGCTACAAAACGTCCGTTCATATTCATTGCGGTGCAGATACCCTTGCTGTTAAGAACGTTTGCTTCTGTCAGCTCAAGCACTACCTCTGTACCGTCCGCAAGGACTGTGCTGTCCGCTTTAAGCTCCTTGTTGGAGGGAGATTCCGAGGGAACGTCCCCGTTAGCCGAATCAACCACAGACATCAGTGCCGACATCTGTGTACTCATATGATACTTAACGCCGCCAAGCGAAACCATAGGCCAGTAGATGTCAGCATTTGCATCACCTATGTTGTTCTCTGACTTCCATCCGTATACATCAGTATACTTTCTTACTTCCGTGCAATCTGCGTCAATAAGTGCTTTGCCCTCAAAAAGACCGTTTATCGCTCCTGCCTTAGTTGTCATTACAGCAGCTACCTCCGCATTATGGGAGAATCCGGGTGCGATAACGAACTCAGGTACGACACCAAATTTGGGAAACACGGAGTTAAGAAGTTCAAGACCTGTTTTAATGCCGGTTTCAACATCAATGCCGCCGATAATATCAGCGTCTGTTACCTTGCTGACATCTGCCTTGTCATAGGATATATATACGCTTGTACCTGTAATACCGCTGTCAGCAATCTTTTCAACTATCAGATTACCGCCGTCATACATCAGGGCATAGTCTTTATCCTTTACAAGAGCCTCGCTGTCAGCTGCATTCTTGACTACAACAGTAGTAGCAATAGCCGTATCGGGAAGTTTTATAAC
This sequence comes from Oscillospiraceae bacterium, assembly GCA_045606505.1. Classification (GTDB taxonomy): domain Bacteria; phylum Bacillota; class Clostridia; order Oscillospirales; family Ruminococcaceae; genus CAG-115. The sequence goes on along the minus strand of JAZUSC010000037.1, from coordinate 74,598 downwards.
ATCATCAACAAAGGTGTGCTCAGCAGTCTCAACAGCAGTCTTGTGCTTTTCGGGGTCAAATACGTTGACAAAAACAACGGGTGCTGTACCGTAAAGCTGGAAATGACACTTAATGACCTCGCAAAGCGTGAAGCTGTCAAAGTCGTCCGAATATCCGAGAGCCGCAACAGCCTCATTGTAGCTGTATGCAAGTACAGGCTTGTTGATCTCACCGTCAGCCGCCATATATACGGGAGCGGTACCTACTGCGAATGTGATACCGACCTGTGCCTGTACGGGTGTCGATACCGACGTTGCAGCTTCATTGGTCTTTATGCCGTGATAAAAAGCCATAGTTTTATCCTCCTATCTTTTTCAGCAGCGACTTATAAGCTGCCGAAATACTGTTGCCGCCCGAAAGCAGCTTTGATTTTGCTCTGCCAAGCTGTGTAAGAGGTACAATAAGCTTGGAAAGTTCAGGGTATTTGCTGTATTCATCGGGATAATATTCACTGAGAGGCTTATCGTGTGTACGGAACACCCTGCTTGACACAAAATCTGTGCGGAATATTGTAGGTCCGATATATACCACAGTCTGAATACAGGTCTGCGAAACAACATTGCCGCTTTTTTCGGCGGTATTATCTGTGTTATTCTCGGAAATCTCCCGTGAAACCGCACTATCACTTATTTCAGCAGTGTTTTCGTTGGCGTTTTCAACTTCTCCGAGAGTGTTTTCAACATTTTCAGTGTCGTTTTCAGCCGAAATATCCTCTGAAACCGCATCACAAGTGGTTTCGTTGTAATTTATCTTTTTAGCCAAGATAACTCCTCCTCTTTGTCCTGATATGATAGAGCCGAAAGCGACTCGGAATATACGGGCGGTATCTCAAACGTCATCAGCATTTCGCCGAAATAGTACGGCGGTACAGGTCGAGGATCCACCACCCACTCTATGCTTTCCGCAAGCACAAAGTGATCTGCGATTACCTCACGTTTTAGCAGCTTATAATAAAGACGGGTTATGATGTTAAGGACATTCAGCTTGCCCTCTCCCATATCCTCACTGTAAACGGCCGCAACGATACGGATACTGACCCTGTTCTCGGGTTCGTTTACAGGCTTCTGCTCGTGTTTGCCCGTAAGTATCTGTACGATTATGTAAGGTATAGCGTTGGTATCGTCATCTTTCTTAGGCACGTCCATCAGATATACCGAGGGTGAACGTTCTTCGGGTGGTTCGCTGGGCTTTTTCCTCACCGGAAGCAGCAGATCTGATGTTGTTTCCTTACAAAGCACAGTAAGTGCATTGCCAAGCTCTATCGGTGTCATACACCATACCCCCTCAGTATTCGGTCAATTTCGTGTTCAAGGCGGTTATCAAAAGTCTGCTGTGCAGCCTTACTCACATCGTCAATTACCGCCGCATTGTCTACCATATGTGCCGCAGAAGGACCATATAGCTGAGAACTTGTATCTCTTCTTGTTGGTGAAAGCCTTTCGAATACAGCCTCACCGTATGTTCCGAGATTTGCTATATAAGCGTGGCGGAGTGTTTCTTTTGCACCACGGAACACTTCAACTTTCGCCAGACGTACCGCTCTTTTCTCGTGGGCACGGTATCCTTTGACATTGTAGTCAATAAGCGGTATGAGATAACCCTTGAATTCAAGCCCCGCCCCTATCGCTTCCTTGTTGGCTCGATACAGCTTTATCTTTGTTTCACGCAGAAAAGCTGACTTTTTGACGGTATATTCTGTTTTGACAGCATCCCACACTCTTCCGCGTGCCGTCTGCATAGCACGGGTCGCAGCGTTTGATAGTGCAGCTTTTGTCTTGTTACCGGGCAGTCCCCCAAGCATAGCCTGTACACGTTCCATCTGCTCCGAGCGTACTTCCAGCATTATTCATCATACCTTTCAAGGGAGAGTACAAGCTCTCCCATTTCTACCGATACAGCGATGATATCCCAATCGGTGTCGCCCATTTCAAACCTGTGTGTAGCCTCTGGAATGAAACCGAGAGCCTCCACAGGGATATACACTGTCTTACGGATACCGTATACACCCTGCGAATATTCACTCTTGTTCTTAGTCCACTCCTCAGGATTATGATCAGATACCACAACAGGCACTGTGTACTCCTGTCCGTCGTACACTATTACTTTTTCCTCGGAGAATTCGTCGCTGTTGTGGAACACATTTAGGATATCCCTTGCCGCCATCGCCTTAAAGGTTTCCATTACACTACCTTAGCAACAAACCAGCTGTTAAGCTCGTGGGGAACAGCAAGCGGACGGCTGTACAGAGTGGTCGTTCTGTTCAGTCTGTTGGGTGTAATGTCGCTGATAGGCACTCTGCGTCCAATCACTGTATGTGCCTTGCGATTATCGTCGAAATAGCTTACCGCACCGTACAGCATAGAGAATCTTGCATTGGTGGAAGCCATACACACAGTACCCACGGGAACAAAGGGCTTTGTCACAGGTGTCTTAGGAGTGGTCCAGTCGTCAAGATATGTTTCATCATAGGAGTAGATCGACAGGTTCATTGAAGGGATCACACCGATATAGGATACGCCTGCGGTGATCTCTCTGGGATTTATCTTCGCAAGCTCAACGTTTCTTATATCAAGCAGTTCCTTTACAGAGGGTGTGTTTATGAACGCTGCTACCGCAACACTGTCCATAATCACGATATCGGGAGAAACAAGACCCTTCTCGTGAATAGTCTTCTTCCAGCGTGCAAGGTCGCCCAGCGGATCAGCTGCCTCTGTACCCCATTTCTTTGTGAGCTCCTCTTTCTGTGTCGTGCCGAAGTTGATGACCTCGTTTATGTTATCTCCCTTGACATTGATCTTGCCTGTAAAGAGAGCCTCCGCACACATAACCTCCTCACGACGGGTAATGTATGTATCCATCTCTCTGAGATCGTTACCGATGATACGAATACTTCTCTGTGCGGGTGTTTGTGTGCTTGTAAGACTTTCGCCGGGAAGTCTGTCGTCAAGATCCTCAACGTTGATGTTCTTAGCGGGTGCAACCATAGGAGCGGTATAGGTCTTGGTTTCGTAGCCCTCGTTCACAAGCACTTTGCCGCCGACCTTAGGATTTACGAAAGGAGCAACCTTACGTGAACCCTTGACGATATCAAAATCAATGTGCTTGGTAGGGTATTCTATCCTGTCTCTGAAAAGAGTATCACGAAGAAAGGTAGGTGCAGCAGGGTTTCTCTGGAGTACCGCCGCAAGATGACGGGGTTCAAAAATATCAAAAGGCATATATTAGCCCTCCTTTACTTTAAGAATATACACAGATTACGGAACGCCACCGTCAGTGCGGTAATGTCCGTATCCTCAGGGATATCGAGAGCAGATGTATGGACCTCTCCTGTAAGCAGCACAGGGATAGTCTCATCCGCTTCGCCTGCTTCAAGAGCAATTCCATACAGTCCCTCTGTTGCGACAGCTGTTGTGGTAACAGCCTCTTCGCCCTCTCCGTCTGTTACAGTCTTGACAGCAGGAGAGATCTTGCCGTCTGTAATAACAACTGGGGCATACTTACCTACGGACTCAGCAACAAGAGCTGCCGCAGTCATCTGCGGAAATGTGCTTCCCGCAAAAAAGTTATTACCCGAATGGGTATGTGTCTGTACCTCGTACATATTTCAGTACCTCCTTACTTCGTCGTAGCACCGTAAACAGCGTCAAGATCGTCCTTGAACTGTTTTTCCTCAGCTGCCTTTACATCGGTATCGGAGGCAGCGGAATTCTCAATACCGTTTACACCCGAATTGTCTGCATCTGCTCTTGCATTACTGATAAAATCAGCACCAAGCTTCTTCTGCTCATTACATATACGCAGTGCAAGATCGCCTGCCGCTACAGGATTTGTAAACTTCGCATCCTGCACAATCTTTTCAAAGCCAGGAACGGCGGCATCTTCAATATCCTGAATACGCTTACGCTCTTCCGACTTGATCTTATCCACAAGATCGGGATATTTTGCCTTTAACTCATCAAGGGTCATATTCTCATTCTCCTCACTGTTATTTATTGCATCCACAGGCTGTGCTGCCTGCGGAACTGCTTCTGTATTGTTTTCAGCACTTGCTGACATTGAGCCAAGCTTTGCGGCTATCTTCACAGGTATATGGTCTATAGCTCCCATATCGACAGCGTTAACTACCAGTCTGCCGCTGTTTTCAATCGTTGTTACATTAAGCTTAACAAGTTCCGTACAGAAGCCTTCTTCGACAGCACTTGCACCGTCAAGCCAGGTCTCGGCGTCAAGGTATGCGGATATCTCCTCCGCAGTCTTGCCGGTCTTAGCTACATAGGCGGCTATCATAGCGGTCTTTACTGTGTTAAGCTCGGATATAAGCTTTTCAAGATCTTTCGCTTCGAAGTAGTCACAAATACCGACCTTGGGATTATGTATCATAAACACACCCGTATCAGATATAGCAATACTTTCCGCCGCCATACAGATAAGTGTTGCCGCCGAAGCAGCCCAACCATCAATAACAGCAGTCACCTTAACGCCTTTGTTACGGAGATCTATCATTCTGTTATAAATAGCTGTTGCGGCAAAAACATCACCGCCACCGCTGTTTATACGGATAGTAAGAGCAGATATATCTCCGAGATCCGCAAGTTCATCGGAAAACTTCTGCGGGGTTATTGAGTCATTCCACCAGGAATGCTGTGCAATATCCCCGTACAATACAAGCTCCGCCTCGTCGTTTTTATCTGCGGCCGCCACGAACTTCCAGAAATGTGAGTTTTCCTGTTTCACTTTTGCGATAATATCATTAGTTATTTTGTATTTCATTAAATGCCTCCCTCAAAAGCCTGTTTTCATCAATAAGCTGCCGTACATTTGCGTAGAAGTTAGAGCCTGTAAGCTCCTGGGCCTCCGTGTCGTGTGTGGACAGACCATTCTCTATCCTTGTAACAGCAGCATTGACTTCCTTGACAGGATCAAGCTGTCCTTGCGTAGGACCATTCCATTTTGCACCGCAGTATGCCTTTCGAACAAGAGGATCAGTAAAGAATCCCGGAGCGTTTATTCTGCCCTTTGCAACCGCCTCAGAAAGCCATTCCTCGAATATCGGCTGACAAAAGTCACGAGCAAGCCAGCTGCGATACATATTAAAGGTCTTCCACGCTTCAAGCAATGCACCTCTTGACGCCGAATAGCTTGACGAAAAGTGCTTCATCAGCACCTCATAGGGTATTTCAAGTGCCGCTCCTATCTGAGAGCATATCGACTGCACAAAACCACCGAAATTTGCATTAGGACGTCCGGGATTGATAGCATTAGCCTTTTCACCCTCCTGCAAGTCAACGATGGCACCGTTTCCAAGGCTTATGTTTGGTGTTGGTGCAAGACTTCCTCCGTCATCGTCAGGGTCTATCTCACCGAGCGGAACTTCTTCGCTTACACCCTCTTTTTCGATAAAAACTGTAAAAAATCCTGATATCACTGCTGCCATCAGTTCAGCGTCTGTGTATCTTCCAAGCTGTTTCAGTGCTTCGATTATCGGTGAAACAAATGGAATCCCCCTATACTGCCCTATACGTTCGCGGTTGGATATAAGCAGCACATTACGTCTTCCTGTCTTGCGGCCAAAAGCTTTGACACGCCGCCATTCCTGTACACTCTTGCAATCGATTGCAAAAGGGTGATTTTTGGCGATGTGATAAGCGATAACTTCTCCGTCAGAGTCCGTTTCAACTCCGTCGTGTATATTTTCGTCATAAGTCTTATCATCAGGAGTACAGATCCTGTCCGCCTCAATTAGTTGTATCGTAAGCTCGTATATTGAGCCTGCACGCTTTTTCATAGGCAGCAATACGACAACATCACCCGATATAAGCCAGTTAAGAAACGCCAGTTGTTGAAGCTCATAGAAATTATCGAGCCTTGTACTGTCGCAGTTCTGACTTTCCGCAAACAGCTTGAATTCTCGTTCAATAGCTATTTCTATCTGCCTTGCCTCGTCCTTACTATGTCCGAGATACTCATAATCTATCTGTGATTTAAGCACAAGTCCCTGCCCTACAACGTTAGTTCTCATTGTTTTCAGTGCCGCCGTTGCCAACGGTACACCATAATAGAGATCTCTTGAACGCTGTCGAAGTGTAGACAGATTATCGTGGATATCCTCGTCAGCCGATCCGCTGAATGAGTTCCAACCTTTCAGCGAATTCTTGCTGTAACTCGCACCGTAATTGCCGTATCCACTGTTTATAAGGGATAACCGTTGCCTTGCCGCTTCCCTTTTCAGTGCCGCCTGAGGGGCTATCACTGCTAATGCTTTTTCAAATAAGTTCATTTTTCCTCCTCATAGCTGTTATGCGGGTACATTGTACCCGCACGACAGAAAGGACAGTAACGGGATCACAAGCTCCTGCACTTGTTCTCCCGATAATGTGCGGACAATGTCCGCACAAAATTCAGAAATAGAGGTTTTGGTTCGACCTTTAAGGCTCCCGCACCTTAAAAGACCGATATTGCGTGTGTATGGGGGAGCACACACACGCTGAATTGGGAAAATATTGTGGAGACGCAGTTTTCAGCTCCTGTGCTGATCGCTGCGAAATTATGCGGACGGTATCATACGCCCGCACAACCGAAAGGAACAAAAAACCCGCAAGAGAACGGCAGGACTCGAACCTGCACACACCGTTTGCTATAGTTGCTCTACCTGTTGAGCTACGTTCCCAAAGGACAGGCAGCAATAGAGTCGACTATCCGTTCCGTAGTGCCATCAATCCACGGAAAGCACCCGCTCTGCCTGATATAGTGCGGTGGATGTGCCGCACTACTATAAAGGAGACCAAATGACGCAGGGAGCAGAGCTCACGCACTCTGTCCCCCGATATTGCGGCAACAGATATCTGTTGCCGCTTAGATCAAAAGAAAAAGGAGAGCAATCACAGCTCCTGCACTGTTTTTGCCCATACCGCGGCAAGTAATGTGCTTGCCGCTAAAATATTTAGGAGGCGATAAACCTAATGGGTATCAAATATCCTTTGGGACTATCCGAAACACTCTATTCCGTCCGCCGATACCCTTTTTCAGTGCTTCAAGCTTCGTGACCATTGTGTTCCAATACTCGATTTGCTGTCGTACCTCGGCAAGATTTGCACGAGTAAGTGAGCGTGTTCCTATCGTGTAGCTTTGTCCCGTTGCTATTGCCTCTTCTGCTTCAAGCCACATATCAAGGTGTTTTTTTGCTGTTTCAAGTGATATTGCAGGCATTATTATTCACCCCTTATACAATGCCGCCCGAACGCGTCTGACGTTTGCGGCGTTTTGCCGTTTTCTTGTCGACGGTCTGTGTTTTGCCTACCAACGGAGGATTAGCTATCTCCAATGCCGCTGTGGCATAGTTTCTGATATCAAGTGGCTCATTACGTTTTATGCCTTTTTTAAGCTTCCATACAGCTCGTGCTTTACCGTTCTTGTATTCCATAACATAGGTTTCAGCGGTTAGTCCCTTAAAGTAATCTTCGGTGTAGCCTGTACCTTTATCACGGGGAAAATGACAGTATCCTGCACCTTCGTCGTTTTTTTGCAGTCGCTGATACAGGATCGCTTTGCCTGTATCAACGCCTATTTTAAACAGCGGTACCTTGTAACGGTTAGACACCGTAGGCTTACCGATGTAAGGTGCAGCACCCGCAACACCCTTTATTGCCCATATATTACGCTCTATTCGTGTTTTACAAAAACGATAGACCTCGTTTGTATGGTGTCCACCTGAGTCGATACAAGCAGATAAAATGTTTAACCTGACGCCGTCCGAACGAATAAATGTCTGCGAAAGCAGATTATCAAGATCGTTCCACACATTTGCCTGATTCATATCCCCATATAGTACAGAATACCTGATGCCCCAGCTTTCTTTGTCAACACCCCAGCCTACGATCTCTACTTCAAAGCGATCGTCCTGTGTATCAATGCCTGCTGTAAGTACCAGCACTTCTTCGGGGACTTCACAACTGTATTTCTCTCGCCGTTTATATAGTACATTATCGCTTACCTGTTCGCCCTTTCGCTCAAACGAAAGACCTAGCTCGGTATTATAGAACGCTTTTATAAGCTCATCGTTGCCCTTTTCAGCTTCCTTTGTGGCTTCGATATACTTTTCTACTATCTCACGCCACCCAACAAACAGCGATGCAAGAGAATTCAGGTGAAAACCTCTCACTTTCCGCCGCGGATACGATGCAATGAACTTGCCGTTGACAGAGCTTTCCTTCCACACACTCTCGGACTCTATAACGCCGCATTCACAACATACATAGCTTATATCGTCAAGGGTATTTTCGTCATATTTGACCCGTTCCCATACAAGAGGTTGATACTTTCCACAGTGCGGACACGGTATACACCATTCCTCCTGCGTGGAGTTTTCATACTCGATATCAATACGGGAAGTACCACTGACGGTCGGGGTAGAAACAACAACAGTCTTTTTATTCCAGAACGTTGTCAAACGTTTTGCTGCTAGCCACAGTGGGTCACCCTCATTATCAACAGACAGCGGATAACGGTCTACCTCGTCAGCAAGAAGGATTCTAATAGGACGAGAAGCAAGCGAGGCGGCACTATTAGCACCTACCATAGTAACGTGACCGCCGGGGAAAATCTTTTGAAGTATCGTATTGCCGCTTGAACGACTCTTTTCGTCGACCATATCCTGCAAGACAGGTGTATCACGCAGCATAGGTTTAAGACGTTCCTTTGAAAACATTTCCGCCATTGTAAGCGTTGGCTGTAATACCATAATCGGAGAAGGATCGTAATGCATATAAAATCCGATCGGATTTAATATCAGTGCGTCCGTCTTTCCCACCTGTGCCGCTGATTTTACTACTACCTTGGGAACAGTAATATCCGTAACTGCATCCATAATTTCACGTTGATATGGTGCTTTGTCCGTTTTCCAACGTCCGGGCTGTGCCGAACTTTCAGAAGACAGGCGGCGGAACTGGTCCGCCCATTGCGATAAAGTCATATCGGGCGGCGGTTTAAGGCACTCTAACAGTCCCTTGAACAGCTTCCGTGTATGTGCTTTCATAATCCGCCTCCTATACTCCCTCAATAGTAAGAATAACACAAAAATTGTGCAATAGTGTGCAATGTTTAGGACAAAAAAATCCGCCCTTAGAAAAGAACGGAACAAATTTGTAAAATTTTAGTATTTTTTCAAAAAAACTATTGACAACCACATTATAATGTGGTGTAATATAATCACAGGGGGAGGTGATAAAGTGAAAGAGAAAATAAAAAAGCTCACCGAACTGGTGGAACAGTTCGATAAGCTTCTGACCCAAATCCTTAAAGTCCTGATAACCGTCGGAACGATTTGGGCAGTATTCAAAGGAACGTTCTTGTAAGCGTTCCGCTTTCATAGGGAGGGCGGCAACCCTCCCTAATGAAAGTATATCACAATTTTTATAGGAGGTCAAGTGTTTATGAAAAATAATTTCAAACAAAGCTTAAAATTATTGTGGCATACTCTAAGTATTATTATGTCGGCCATATCAATAGTATTTCTTTTTAGTTTCTTTTTCTTAGGAGGATAATATGCTGCATATCAAAGCCCACCGTTTAAAAGCAAAGATAAGTGTCCCGAAAATGTCTGAAATAACGGGAATTCCCGTTCGTACCATAGAAGCACTTGAAAAACGGGGCGACTGTCTTGTTTCCAATGCTTTAAAGATAGCCGAGGCTCTCGGACTTACCTTGAACGATCTGCTCACTCCCCCACCCGCCGAAGTTGAAACCGACAAATAATACTACCCCCGCCTTGCATTTGATTGCAAAGCGGGGGTAAATTATAGTCCTCAAAACATATTTGTATAACAGAAGTTGACATCAGTCTATTGACAAAAATAATTTTTATCTGTATAATAAATAAATAAAATGATATAATAATGAAAAAATTATAAACATTTTATAAAAAATATTTATTAATGGTGACTATATGGGATTATTAAATTTTTACAAAAAATACGAAGAAAAATATACTTTTGAAGGTGATCAAAGAGAATTATATAACGATCAAATGCAAAAGTGGCTTATTTTATCTATCTTTTCGGTTTTTTTTCCGTTGTTAATAACAATAATTACCGATGGTTATGAAAAACAACTTGATTTTGCAAAATTAATAAATAGTGGAGATACCATATTGTCTTCTTTCTCGTTGACAATTCCAACCATTATAGATATGTTTGAATCATATAAAACTGTGAAAAACCGAGATACAATTTTTAAAGCTTCCCAATACATATGTTTAGCTGCTGTGTTTATTCAGGCTATCCTTTATGTTTTAGTAAGAACACACAAAGCCGAACTTCTTACAAACTTGATATGTACATTAATTATTGTACCTTCTTCAGTATACATATGTCGATATTGTATTTTCTGTATATTTGTTTATTCATCTGATATACAAAAAGAAGGGGGAAAATAATAAAATGAATATGGATTTGATAATGTTTGGTCTTACTTTTGCTACAACAATAATATCAGTTATTACAGCTATACTTAATATTATTACACAAACCAAAATAAACGATTTTAAATCATTACGTTCACAGTATTTAAGCGAGGTATCAAAATACAGAAAAAAATATCCTTTGGAAAGCATTTCAGATGAAAGCATTTATGAATTACTTAATATTTTTCTGTCTTTTTTTACTACGATGTTGCTTAATGGTAAAAATACAGATTTACACTTGACATTATATCAATACAACAAAGAAAACAATGCAAATAATACTATATTATATTTGCACTATACTAACGCCACTTCGTCATTTCATATAAAGAAAACTGATTTAAATCCCAAACTTTCTAATATGTCGTACCTTTATATTAATGATCACAACAAACTAAAAGAAAAATTTACCGTTGATGTAATTGATCATAATGACAATTCAATGATTTTTTACTCTTTAAAAAAACAAGAAACAAAAATAGGCTCAATTCTTATACAATCCGATAGCAAGATAATTCAGAAATATTCTTCGGACCATATATGTTCATTGATTGAACCCATTGAAGATATTTTAACATACTTTATAGACAACTCAAAGCATAATACTATTTCTAAAGTAATGAAAAGAAAAAATGTTAATTCGATTAAAAATGATAATATCGATTTGACACATAATATTTCTAAAAAAAGTTATAATGCATAACCGCCTTGCCCTCAGAACACTTCTGAGGGCAAATATTTTTCATCGCCACTTTTCAAATTGAAATCCGTTATTGGATAATACTATCCTCCACATAGCACCAGCTCTGAGGTGCTTTGAACAGCGGTTTTACGTCATTTCCGTCTTCATTGAGATGGTGCGGCAGCAAACAATCATCTTCGACGTTGTATCCGTTGCCTTTATCAAAATACTTGCACTCGGAGCAGCGTGGAGGATAGCACTCGCCCTCGACCATAAAATCGCTTAACTCTTTCGGTTTGTCGTATATTACAAGGTCGGAGATGTGCAATCCGTAAAGTTTTTTGCTGTTTGCGTAAGCATACAGCTCTCGCATATCGACACAGGATTTTTCACACATTTGAAAATGGATGGGGTTGAGTTGCTTCAAATCCGTTGTAGGATAAAATTCTGTTGTTTTTTCACACACAAACTCTCCTATGACTTTGCCGTTGTAACAGTTCCCACGTTTGCCTATATCTACTTTGCCACAATCTCCCAATGTGCAATATATGTAGCACTTAAACGGCGTTTCAAGTTTTGGCTTTGTCTTTCTAACTTCGATGGTTTTCTTGCCGTTGGCTATCAGCTCGCACCATTTCGGCTGAATGCTTATCATAACTGCTTTACTCATCGTTTGCCCTCCGCCCCCAGTTTCTTAATAACAGCCTCAGCCTCTTCACGGGTGAGAAATACGGTTTTACCGATTTCCCCCACAAAGAAGAAATCCTCATAATCGAACACTATATCAGCACAATCGAATATCAACTCATTAGCCGTGACTTTGATTTGCGTGATAGCCATTTCGAGAATATCCTTGCGGGTAGTCATAAACACCTTATCCCCAACCTTGACAGGCGGCAGGATTACGCCGTGGTTTAATAGGTAATCCACTACAAGCTCGTGCAATGACGGAACGTTATTACTGTCATCCTTGCTGCTGAAATGGTGATTTTCTTTGACAAAGCTGTGAATTGTCTTGTGGACTGTCTGCCCCGCAATCTTACTAGCTTCATCCAAAAGAGTGAGAAGCCTTTCTTTTGTGGTCATATTTTATCACCATCCATTCTTGCACCGCATTCGGGGCAAAATTTATATGTGGGTCTGTCGTTGCGACTTTCTGTTGTTTTAACATATCCGCAACAATTACAGCACCACTCATCACCGCCGATGTTCTCCCATCGTCCGTGTTTCACAGGTTCAACATCTGCAACTGGTGGGAGTTTATAATCCTGATATGAGCCAACTCTTGCCGCAATTCCTAAAGCGTTTGTTACGTGAATAAGCAGTCCATCACGGTCAACATCTATCTTGTCGGCTACTCTTAGTATGTTTTCGACAAACGTCGCCTGCAATAGTGCGGTTTCTTCCATAATTTGCTCTTGTTGTTCTTTGGTGTATTCGGTATATTCCATATTAACCCCTCCTATTCCCACGCCTCGAAACCTTTGCAATCTTCCTGTGCTTTTTCTTTCGTCTGAAGTTTTTTGCACCCTCACTCCTGCATACGTCTGCATAATTGTCATTGCTGTTGGAGGAACAGCCACGTCCTGAATAGCAGCCACATTCTACACCCACATTTAGTGCCATAGCTGCGGCTATTCCCTGTTGTAATACTCTGCTCATATCACTTGCTCTCCTTTTCAATCCTCAACCGAACTTGTTCGGCATATTCCGGATTAAGCTCTATTCCTATACCGTTTCTACCACACCTTTGTGATACAACAAGAGTAGTCCCACTCCCTACAAACGGGTCAAGAACGGTACCGCCTACGGGACATCCAGCAAGAATACAGGGCTTAATAAGATCAGGTGGAAATGTCGCATAGTGTTCAAACCCCTCAACTCTTGCCCCGTGTGTGGCAACAGTCCATACATCACGCTTACTTCTTAGTTTTGTATCGATGATACGCTTATTTCCTATCCGTCTGCGAGAATTCGGAGAGCCTTGTGTACCTTTGCTACCAGCTGGTGGAATGTTATTCTTGCCGATGCAAGGTTCTTTGATAGCATTGCTATCAAAGAAATATTTTCGGGATTTCGTCAGCAGAAATATATATTCGTGTGACCTTGTACATCTGTCTTTAACGCTTTCGGGCATAGGATTTGATTTATTCCAGATAATATCTTGTCTGAGATACCATCCATCCTCCTTTAAAGCAAGTGCAAGCATAAAGGGAATACCGATAAGATCCTTCGGCTTATTGCTAGAGAGATCTTTTCCAAGCTTCACGATCCTTCCCATCTTCTGCCCCCTGCTGTTGACATTATGGCAAGATTTAGGATTATAAAGACCGTCCTTATTTCTGCCATTACCGCTGCCCATATAGGTATCAGCAATGTTTATCCACAGTGTTCCGCTGTCCTTCAAAACTCGCCGCACTTCTCTGAAAACAGCTATGAGCTTTTCTATGTATTGGTCGGGCGTGTCCTCTAAACCAAGCTGCCCCTCAACTCCGTAATCTCTGAGATGATAATACGGCGGTGAAGTCACACAACAATCAACGCTTCCCGACGGAAGTAGTTGTAGTTGTTTGAGAGCGTCCCCTGTTCGAATCTCAAATTCCATTATATATATCCTCATTTATTAACGACTATTCTGCAAGTGTTCACTGCCGTGCCGCTTTCCTTAAACGCATTTTCGGGGAGCATTTCGATAGTGCCGCCATAGCTTTCAACCAGTGCACGGAAGTCCGCTGTCTTTTTGTCTGTGCGATATTGTACGGAGGCAGACATAATAGCTACCACACAACGCTTGGCCATTTGAATTGCTTTTGTAACGTGTGCTATGTCCTGCTGCTTGCAGAATGGGGGATTCATAACGATAACATCATAATCAACAGTGGGAACATACACCATAAAGTCATCGCACACCACGTTAAAACCATTGTCTGCAAGATATTCTCGGTTTTTTGGATTCAGTTCTATACAGTCGCAGTTTGGCATATACCGTGCTATCGCACCTCGACCTGCAGACGGTTCAAGACAACGCTCACCATCTCTGATTTCCGCAAGTGCGACCGTTTCCTTTGCGAGGCTGTCAGGCGTGGGGAAGAACTGATACTCTTTTCTTTCGCTTACATATTCACCTGTCAGGATAATGTTCTGAATGATATCCTCAACATCATCGGCAAAGATATGGCACTTCTTGCCACTGTTCCACTTGCCGCCGATAGCTGTAAGCACCTTGGCTGTATCAAGATATGTCTTTCTGTCAAGCTGGTCTGTAAGGCGTAGTGTATTACCTTCAACCTCTGCACGAGCCAATATTTCAATTATGTGCTTTGATATTTTCATATGAAATCCTCCAAAATCATTTGTATTTCTTCCTGCGGAGTGTTGCCACAGGATGTCAGCATATCAACAACTTTATTCAATGCCTTATGCTGTTCTCTGAGCAGTCGGGTGCTTTCACGCTTATACCATTCTGCAAGCTCCACAGGATTATCAGGGTGCTTATCGGGAGATAGTTTTTCGGTTGGTTTCGTCTGCAACCCTGCCGTAAGAAAAACCATACGCTCTGCTGTAATCCGTTGTTCATCAAGCGTCAACAGGAGCAGTGGCAATTTGCCTATGTCCTCAAGGTCAAGTTTGCGTGAAAAGCCTGTTTGTATGCCGTCATCAGGCGGTATACACTGTGATATTGCACCCATCAGGCATAGCAGACCGTATTCGGGAAGTATTGAAGGCACAAAGCGAACCGCACAAACGTGCTTTGAAAGCACACAGTCCCCGATATCGTTCACAGCCATCTTTCCGAGCGTTCCGACAACGGAGATTATCACATCACCCAATTGTGATATCACCTGTTTATCTGTCTCTTTGCAATACGATTTGCAGCTGAGCCGCCCGTTCTGCAGACAGGAAGCTCCAACAATGTAGGGGATACCGTTGCCTTCGTCATTCAACTTTGCCTTATCGACATTTTTGCCTTGCAATATAACAGCACAATCGCTGATTGTTATGTAGTTTTTATTATTGTTGTCCACTTTTCGCCTCTTCGTCCTGATACATCTGCTCAAAATCGCCGAGTTCCTTTAATGCGTCATCAATTACCGATTTAAGGTATTTATAGATCTCAGCCTTGTCCGTTTTTTCAGCAAGGATAGGCGATGCAGAGGACGGTATTGCCATCAATCGCGATCGGAAGTTCATAAGCAATGTTTTTAACACTGTTACAATCTCGTCCGTTTCGTGCATCTTCCCTTCCTTTAAACGCAGGTCAAGTTCTTCACTTTGACGCTTAACACGCATAAGTAATGCACGTTCTTTGACGAAATCAACAGCACTGTCATCTCCTGCCGACCCCTTTTTAAGATACCGAATATACCTTCTAACCGTGGATATTGGCTCGTATTGACCAGGAGCGTACTCCTCAATGATTTTATCGTCCCGTAGCTGTCTTATACGCCTCTCCGTCACATCAAGGATATCGGCCATCTTCCTGCTAGAATACACCGTCATAGTCTACACACCTCCTTTATCCCCCCTTCCACACAAAAAACCCCGACTTCGGAAACGTGAAAAATTTTTTCATAGCTAGTACGGTCGTGGGGGTCGGCGGACCCGCACCGTTAATATGCGTCGGAAGAACCTATCCTTCTTCTGGGTCGAAATCGTCGACATCATTGGGATCATATTCGTCGGATAGGGTTCCGTCATCATTGTAATTAAATGTTCCTGTGACCCTCTGTTTCTGGAGTACATAATGTTTCTCTGCAAGACGCTGATTACGCTGTTTAAGCTCAAAATCAGTAATTGCCTTTAACACTTTGAGTATACGCCCGTGTGTCCTGTCAAGCTCACTCTCAAGGACACAGCAACGCTGAAATGTAGATACTTTGACCGTTGTAGTTACCTCTCCTTTGCCAGAGTCTACAATTATCTTCTTGTCGATGTGTAGGGGATCAAACGTTTCACCGTCTGCAACCGATAAGCCATCTTGCAGAGCGGCAAGCCTTTTTTCAAGGTCGTGTTCCTTTAAAAACAGCCGCTGAAGCTCATAATTGAGCTTACCGACCGTGTCAAGAGGACAGAGCTTTTTAAGCAACTCCTCCTGTTCCTCCGTGAGATTATCAAGATGTATCTGCGTATATGCACCGTGTGTTTCCGCATTGAGATTACGGAGCGGTGCACCACCTCCGACCGCATTCTGATTCCCCTTAGGAGCTCCACGCTTCTTAGGGAGTGCTTCCTCCCACTTGTCTGCCTTCTTCCATTTGCACACATACGCAGCCTTTACACCGAGCTTATCAGCTATTTCCTTGTTTGTTATCTGACCATTAGACTTGATGAAACACTCTCTTGCCGCTGCCCTTTGAGGATTTACTTTTTTAGCCATACTTACCTCGCATTTGTTTGTTTTTTGTTTTTGCTGTTGCCGCTTGACGGGAAATAGTTTAGCAGATGTGATTTCTTTTGCGTTATCTTATTAAACTGAAAGCTATCACTGTTCTGATGTCGTCGCTCTCAGCGAAGGCTTTATTGAGTTTTGTAAGAGCCTTTTTATAGATATTCTGGGATTGACGTCTCGAATAGTGGTTATTAGACTCTATGTACGCCCATTTACGCCGCTGGAACACTCTCTGCTCTACAAGTCTGAACTCGTAAGAATCCAGCTTATCAAGTGCCGTATCAACTGCACGACGAAATGTGAGCAATACACATAGCCTTTCTTCGGCTGAATTTCGATTGCTATGGGACAGTTCGTCGGGGATATCCGATAACTCCCTAAGTCGAGCCTTCACCCTCTCTATATCCCCAGCTGAATCCTTGTACAATTCAAGCACAGCAACAGCATTCATCTTTATCCCCCTATAACTTTATCTGGTCGTCATCTTCCTTGTCTCCGTTGATCGTTTTCTTCCAAATGTCGCATTTTTCCTCCTAGATCGCATTTGCCATCTGCTCAACGACTTTCTTCATTCCGTCCTTAAAATTACTACGGGAATACTCATCTTCAACGGAATTGATAGTATCCAGTGCGGAGTTAAATGCACGCTGACACTCTCCCAGATAGAATTTGATGCTTTCCCTGCTGTCATCGGGAGGAGTTGATGTTTTTGCATTCGATTGCAAAGCGGCATTTTCGGCTTTCAGCTTCTCGATTTCGGCAGCGTACTTTGCCGCTTCCTGTTTACGGGCGGCGTTAACTGCTGTAACACGCTCATCATCTGCCTTGTCTTTGAGAGCCTTTATTGCTTCCTTGTGCCTGTCTTCCTGTGTCTTGTGTTCAGCCAAATAATCGTCGTTAAGATGCTGCTTTTCCTTTTCGTGTTCTTCGATGAGAGCAGCTTTCTGTTTACTGTAACGTTCCTCAGCATTATCCTTTTCATTGTTTGCCGCTGCAAGAAGTCCTTTCATTTCCTCAAGCTGTGCTTCAAGAGCGGCAACCTTACTGTTATCGTTAAGGGTACGTGCCTTGTCACGTTCGTCTTCCAGTTCAAGAGTAAGCTGTTCACACTCCTTTTTGTACTTCTCGATCTCTGTATGGAGCTGCCGCACAGACATTTCGGATACATTACTGTTTTGCATAAGATCCGCCATATCCTCATCATCAAGCTGTGCTATTTCTAACAGCTTTGTAATACCAAGTCCTTGTAGTTCCGTAAGCCTCTGTTCACCAAAACGTTCATAAACCTGAATGAAGTTGTAGCCGTGCCGCTTACCGATACCGACTTTCTTTTCGCAGTATTCCTCGAAATTCTCGCAATCAAACTCTGAAAACAACTTTTCATCTCTGATAATTTTAAGGTCACGGCCCATTGCTACCATACAATCTGCCGCTATCTTTCCATTGGCAATCACCTGCTTATGTAACTTTATTGCTTTTTCCTGCCGCTCAGTAGATATAGCTGATGTTGAAAGCATTTCTATCTGCTGCACATCTGTTTCCTCCTCATTACTTGTATTGTCAGTATAATGCGGACACATTTTCGCTCTCTGCGTAAAATCGGTGTCGAGCAGTTCATCATCGTTAAGTTGCTCATTATCGATATCGGCGGAAGAGTTATCCGAAAGCAGTGGACAATCCGTTCCACCGTGCCAACATCTCAGAGAAGTTTCTTTGCCCTCCTTACTGGAATTTTCAAACACCTTTCCACCGCCGGGCATAAGTTTGCATTTGATCTTAGTTTCCGTAGGGGTCACAAATTCTGTGCCACCGTAAAATTCACACTTATCCATAAATTACGCTCCTATTCTGATTTTGTTTTGATTTTCAGGAGACTCTTTCTCCAATGGGTATATTTTTATCTGCTTTGAGACATATTTCAGCCATTTAGTTACAAAGCTACTAACTTCACTTGGGGGAGCACAGTTATTTTTCCCTCTGTTCTGCATCAGCCCACCGCTGTTATTGATATTGACCGTGAAATAAGGCTTGTCGGGTGCTGATATAAGCCGAAGTGCAAAGATGTTGGTCTTTCCTTCGGCACAACGGTCTGCATAGGTCTTTACACAGTGGTTCAGCTTCTTGCTTTCCTTGATAAACTCCGCTGTCGTTCTTAACGGGAAAATCATATATTCTTTATCCGAATATGAGAGCTTGTCCAGCACCACGGCACGTTTACTAAGCATTCTGTTTACTTCCTCATTGCGAGCGATTTCAATAACATCGGAACAGCGGTCGTGCTCTTTCTTGATATCCTTCGGGAAGTATGCACCGGGATTTTTCTTGAGATCAACACCCGCCTGTTCCGCCATTTCGAGATAATCACCCCAATACATCAACACATTCGCAACAGAAAACTTTTTACACTGTTTTTCAATGTAGTTTACTGTTTTTAACAGCGAACAACCTATTTTTTTGCGAATCTCTGCAACCTTATGATAATGCCCTCTGCAAGTTCTTACCAGTCGCTTGAAAAGATCAGCGTCCTTTATATTAAGCCCCTGTTTTTTCCACATCTCAATTTCGTTTTCAAACGGGTCAATTTCCGAAAAAAGCCTTAACACATTACGATCTATTCCTAATAGCTCCATAGGGCTGTTTGATGTAAGATACCCTACATTGGGGCTATTGATATATTGCTTGGCAAGATTATGCATACCAAGCTTACCGAGGCTTTCTATCACAGGCAGCTTTGACAGTGAATTGTATATCCTAGTTACGGGTTCTTCAATGGTACAAAGCAATCTAATGTCCATATTCGGAACATTGAAAAGCTTTATGCTCTTTGTGATATCCAATATATTACAAGGATAAATAACACCTCTGAAATCCTCGCAGACCGAATGCCACCTTGATCTTACAAGCACCTTTTCCCATCTGCCGCCGCTCAAACCGTTATATACAGCGTCCTTTTTTGCACAAACATAAGGTTCAACGTGCCACATATCACGCTGCATCTCTTCAAATGACGTTATTCTTGTGCACTTGCCGCTTGATGTGTGGTATCTGTACTCAGAAATAGCACAAAATGATCTTGTAACATATCTGTTCTCGGAAAGCATCTCAATGTAACGGATCCGTGATGACGTTTCAAACGTTAGACAGTTTGCAACCCTAAATCTTTTCGCATTAGTGTTAAAGTTACAGAGCGTTTTGCCGCAGTGAGGACATACCGTGGTACCCTTTGATCTAATATTTTCAAGCTCTGATACTTTGTTGCAGGCAGAACATATACCCTTCTGCTTCTGCTGTCCCGATTTATAGCTGTAAAAAAACGCCGCCGTATTGAGCAATTCGCCGAACGCCCACTCCTCAAGCTCCTTTGGGTGTTCTTTAACAACGGACATTTCTGCCATAGTCCTGTCCGTACGTTTTTTGTCTGCCGCTTTCTTTTTATCGTCAAGTAAGCATTCCTGATAATTCGCCGCCCATTCTATACCCGAACGTCTGGTAAGAGCAGCGGGATACTCGTTCAGTGCCTTGTGACGCTCAATAAAATCAAAAATGATCTTATCAGCATTTCTGATACTGCGATAGCAGTATAAACTCCCTGTGTAATACCATTCGCGGAGATCCCAATCACTGTTGCCAACACGGAAATTACCACGTTTGAACTTTCTATATACTGCGTCAAACCTTGATGAGGCAAACTCACCTGTTTCACTTATGTAGTGACGTTCCTCCAACTCATACTCGTTACTTAGCTTGTTATACGAATAAAGCGTGATTACAAGCGTTTCTCTACCTTTTTTTGTAGTGTACAGCTCTGCGGTATATGCGTCAGTGGTCTTTGCATTTTTTGGAGGTTTTATCGTCGGCTTATACGGTATAGCCTCCAACTCTTTGTATTCGATCATTTCCCAATTCTCCCTTTTTCTTAGAATAGACTGTCAAAATCAATATTCAAGCCGTTTTGCGGCGATGGATCAGGCTTTGCCGCTGAAAAATGTATGACTTTATCGGTATCGGGCTTATCCTTGATACTGAAATACTGCCGCACCCACCCGAAATGCTGTTCGGGTGTAACTGCTGCTACACCTCCCTTGCCGCTTTTCACCTCAAATTTCTTGCCGCTCTTAAAGCAGTGCTCCAGACAGCCGCTTAAAGTAAGCTTACCGCTGATGATCTTTTCAGATTGTTCTTCATTGATGAGCGGTGATATGTATTCAAGTATCTCTGTTTCCATACCGTTTTTAGGCTTACCGAGCTGTTTCTTTGCTGTTTCAGTTATCATTTTCGTCCTCCCATCTTAAAAGCTGACCGCACCAACCACAATGGCTGATACAGCGATGTTCTTTTCTTACCACCAGTTGACCGCAAGTCGGGCAGGAGCCGTATCCTCCGCTTGTGACAGCCTTAGGCGGCTTTGCTTCGTTACCTTCACAAGAAATATTGATATCAAGCCTGTTATTGACTTCTCGTATTATCTCTGTCGGCGACATTCCTGTAACATCAATAGATATCGTTCTGCCTGTCGATAGGTCATCGGCACCCTCAAGCTCAATATATATTGCCTCCCACCTGTGGAACTTCGGATCATCATACTTCTGATAGACCATTCTCTCAACAAGTGGATTGACCATCTGAACCGCCGTGAAAAGAATTGTTTCTATATATGATTTCTTATCGACCACAACGCCTTGCCTCCTCTGCCGCTTTTTCGATAAGCATTCTATGATAACAAGCAAGAGTCGCTTTGCAGTCCTCTAAGCTATCGTGTGCCTTGAATTCGTATCCATAATACGCCGCACAGGTGGATAACTTCTGCCACTTGTACGATCCAAAATAATCGCTCCATTCACCGTATATAGGTGAGAAAAGCTCCATAACATCTACTATAACGGCATCGGGATTGATTTCACAACCTGCCGCTCTCAGAAAATCAAGATCAAAATCGCCGTTGTACCCGATTATGACATCAGCCGCAGCGGTATATATGCTGATAGTACACCTTACATCTTCAATCGCAGGTGCATCCAACACCCTTTCGGGCGTAATGCCATTTACTCTTTGTGCGTCGGACCATTCCTTAGCTTTCGGCTTTATATACGAGTTAAATAGGGTATCTTCACGGTCATTTATGATAGATACCTGTAACAGTTCATCGATATCAGGATTAAAACCCGTTGTTTCAGTATCAAGTACGATTATATTCATATCTATTCCTTTCTTCGCATAAGCTGTAATCGGACGAATGCAAGCCCTGTAACTTCACAGAAACCCACATAACC
This sequence comes from Oscillospiraceae bacterium, assembly GCA_045606505.1. Classification (GTDB taxonomy): domain Bacteria; phylum Bacillota; class Clostridia; order Oscillospirales; family Ruminococcaceae; genus CAG-115. The sequence goes on along the minus strand of JAZUSC010000037.1, from coordinate 52,761 downwards.
GCTCAGCATAATGTAATCCTTGTAAACATTCTCAACGAACTCTTTCAGCTCGTCATTCCTTGCAGCTTCAACGGCTTTCCTCATACGTCTGCCGCTGATACTGTTGTCGTTCGTTGTCTGTATAGGTCTTTTCAGGTTGCGGGAGCAGGTCCATACTCGTTCGTTTGTATCTGCGTCCTCAGCTCCTTTTGTCAGATAGTTAGCGATCTGACTCATACCCTCATCATAAAGCCCGGGCTGAAGAGTATCCGCACGAACCAACCCGATAGGGCGATATTTCCCGTCATCACATTTCTGTCGCCAAAGCTTCCGAACCTCAGAAAGCGGAACATCCCCATTGATGATAACGTGATGATGAAGTCGTGTAAGCTTTTTCTGATCTCTTTTCTGTGGTCGGCCGCCTTCTGTGACAGCAGCATACCTTAATTCAGAAGCATATTTTTTATATAAGCATTTAAGTCTCCTTAGGAAATTTGTCAGTATTCTTGCGGCTTCCTTTCTGTCCTTCGGAGGATCTTTATAGGACAAATGCAATATATTATCCTTTTCATCAAAATTTTCAATAACAAGCATTCGGAAGTATTTCCTGCTGTTATGATCGTTGAGCTTCTTTTGTTTTGGCGGGCTGGCTCGTTCCCTTTTGGCTCTTGGCAGCCTTACAGCCCTCTGCTGTTCATCTGAGTAAAATACCCAGTCCACATCAACGTGCAGGTTCTTCCTTGCACTAAGCTTTTTTTCCCTTACAAATTTCATATTCCCTCGTCGAATTATTAGTACTCATTACAAGCCCGTCAAACGGCACAGCTGTGCCGTTTTTCTGATCCTATGCTATTGACTTTTTCAGGGAAATGTATTATAATATATATGGTTAGTTTTGCAAGCGATTGCAAAAGACACATTTCCCAATTACTTTTGTTTTTCCCTGTTCCTTTGGACAGGGGATTTTTTTATTTAAGTTTGTTTCCGAAAAAGCAATGTACAACACTACTCTGCTCATATCCACTGAAACTCCTGCAACTCTTACAGTGTTTCATACAAACATTTGTGCGGAATTTGGGACACTGTACCCACGAACCTACCTGTGTAGCATTCATTTTGCATATCGGACATACAGAAAGATCTGTTTTCATTGTTTCCTCCAATCATCAAGACCCTCAGGGTCTTTTCCCTCTGCAATAAGCCGACTTTTGATGTTCTGTTCGCCTACCTCTGAAAGCTCGGCAATAAATGTACGGAACGCAAAAAGCTCCTGATCTCCGAGATCGCGTATCGTTCCTGTTCGGTCGATCATTGCGAAGACGTAACCGTCAAACTCTTTTTTTCGTAAATACCGTATTCTGCCGTATTTAAGCAATACCTGATACTCTTTGTACAGTTCGTCTGCGGCATCTTTTGCCTTGGGCGGATCGTCCACCTCGGTCTTATCAAGCAAGAATACTTCGGGGCTACCCTCATAACCGCCTTCTCTGATTATGCTAACAGCAGCCTTAGCCGCTCTTTCGCTTTTATATGTACGTGTTTTGTAGCATATCGGAAGAAAGATAGGTTTTCCGTCGCCTGTCATTCCTGTGAAGCTTGTCCCGTCAAGAGCCTCAGTCACTATCCAGCCTGATATTATCATCTTCTCGCTCCTTTCGTCCAAAATTTTCCTTGAATGTGTCCCTTATCAGTACAATAACCCCGTCCTCGCCTCGAAGTGAGAAAACCATTACGCAAGTAACTGCCGAAACTGCAAGATCGACCCACGTGAATTCGTAACAGTCTACACCGCTTAAGAAACATAAAACCGGACAGAAAAAGAAACTGACTATCGCCGCCACGATATAGGGAACATAATATTTTAAACGTTTCACCGGCTGCACACTCCTTTCGGATCAGATACTACCGTTCCGCAAAGTTTGTTATGGACACGCTTATATATATGGGTTATTGTTTCGTCCAACAGCATCTCTATAGTTACTTGCGGTGCTTGTTCCTTGTGAGCGGCGTATGCAGATCGCACTAAGCCTTCCATCAGTGCTGTCATTTCGCTGAGTGCTTCTGCTCCTGTTGCATTCACCTCAACCTCTATTGCCTTGTTAACAGTATTCGCACGTATCATACTACCCTCCTGTTCAGTACAACGCCTTCGTTCTTTGTGTTAACAGCAACCGAATATGTATCGTCGCTGAAATCCACCAGCACCTCATATCCACGCCAGTCGCCGCAAAGCCTCTGCATAAGTGCCTTTGCTATCTCGATCAGACCGCTGTCAATGGTATTAGTCTTGTCGTCAGAGGCATTTTCTCCCGAAGCTTGTACAGGATTGTCCGACACCTCGGCTTTATCAAGCAGATCGGCAAGCGAAAACCTTACCGCACTCTCGCTGCGGCCTACTTTCTTTGATATCTGTTTTATACTGCACCCCTCACGATACATATCCCGCATAGCTTTCTTTTCCTCGGGGGTAAGCACCACCGCTTTTCCTCTTGGCTTCTTCGCCGGTTCTCTGACGATCGGCGGCAGTGCGTTCGGATTATCCTTTTTGTACTGATCTATGGCATTCTCGATATCCTTGACAGAGCACGAATTCATTTCTGCCAGTATCTTGATCTGAGCCTTTGGACTTTTCGCCTCACGCCAGGATTTGTATATTTCTTCTGCTGTCATCTGCATTTATTTCTCTCCTCTTTTTTCACAAGGATAAGCTCATCAACACTGCATTCAAAGTACTTTGCCAAGAATATCAGTTCGATATCCGTAACAAAACGCTCACCGTGTTCAAGTCGCTGTATAGCGTTCTTATCCACATCAAGTCCGATATCAGCCAGCCTATCAGAAAGCTCCCGCTGAGATATCTTCTGTTCCTTACGTCTTCTGCGTACCTCCACGCCTACGATATTGTTTCTTCCATTGTTTCTTGCTTTAAACATCTCTTTCCTCCTTGCAATCGATTGCAAAATCAGCTTTTTCAGCTGTATTTTCCTGCTCCTGTTTCAAGGGATTGATAATAAGCGGACATACCTTCTCCGACCTTCTTCATCAAGCCCTCTTCCCACGCCGCACGTTCCTCGGGTGTAAGGCTGTCAAGTCGGACAAGCCCACGCTCCCCGCCGAAGTCTACCATTGAAGGAGCAGCTTTCCACCCGTTCTCAAAAACTCTTGTCCCGTCGGGCAGTACCTCAACCACTTCAAGAAGCCTTTTGATAGAGCCGTCAGGGTTGAAGTATTTCTCACGTTCCTTTTTGGTCATACGCAGCATATTATCACCTCCGTTTCAGTTTATGCGACACAGGTTTGTACACTTTACTGGCTAAGCCGAAGCATCATCAATGCACGACGAGTGATGAGCTTCATAGGTAGCTTTTTTAAATACGTTTCGATTATCCGCCGCTCATTGCGAGCGGCTTTGTCTTTGCTTATATGTACCGCTATCTTCATTGGTATCATCTCCTTTATGTAATTATTCAAGCCGTCTTGTTGCTCTCCGCTGCCTTGTCCACTGTTGCCGCTAGGCTGATGCCCTCGATGACACCGAGGACTCTTATCTGCTGGGCGGTGGAAAGGTTTGCCGCCTTCTCTGCGATTATCTCAGCAGCTTTCTTTTCGGGTTCTAAAATGTTTGCCATAGTACACCTCCTTTTGTGATTGCCAAGCATTTGCAATAATTCGATTTGTGATTTATTGCATTCTTATAATATCACAAACAGAATGTTTTGTCAATATATTTCTTCGATTTTTATTTCATTTGTGATTTTCAGTCTAAAGTTCTATATTTAAATATGACATTTGACACAAATCAAGCGTTATGATATAATCATATTAACTGATAGGAAAGGACAAAATATTATGCTTTGGCTAATACCTGTATTTCTTTTAATTGAGACAATCGGAGTAATATGTATACATATCCCTAGACCTCGCACTACTTCAAAGAAATCAATTATATGTGTAGTGCTTTTTGCCACTTTTTCTGTAATCACATTTTGTGTACTTCATTTGCTTTTTTATACTGCAAACACTTTTGAGAAAATATTATGGATAATTTACCTTCTTTTTAATGTTGCACTATCACTTACTTTCTTTTTTATATCTATACACCGATCAAACAATGAGTGGAATAACCCTGAACAACAGCCTTACAGAAATCAAGAGGCAATCGACCTTATTAGAAATATAAACAATGCACAAGGAACGTCAACCGTTCAAAACAATCATATTTCAAACGAACCGTGCCCTCCCTCTGAATTCCTTAATCATTGGGCTCACTATGTTCATTATAGTGATGAGCAAGAAAAAAGATTTCGTAAAGCTACCTACATTCTTGAATCACGATTACACAATGTTGATCATATTGCCGGAATAGGATACTGTACCAGTTCATCTAAACGAGAAGAGTATAGTATAAATTATTACCGTTGTAGTTGCCCTGATTTTCAATGGAGAAATTTGCCTTGTAAGCATATGTACGCATTGGCACTCAAAACTGGTGGTATTTCCGGCAATTTTGATTTTAGCGGCGTTTCTGCCGATGTCCAAAACAAGATTAAGTGCATAGAGTCAAAAGACCGTCATGAATTACACAAACTTATAACCCAACGAAAGCCCACTCAACGTTTTATTGTGCGTAAAAATCCTAGCATAATAAATCTAATTGATGTTGGACTATTAACTGAACACGAAGGTAGTGAAATAATCATTGATAAAAATTACACTAAACAAGAGCTTCTAAACCTAATAAAATGCAATAATTTAAAATCCAAACCTAAGTCTTCAATGCTGAAAATGGAAATTATCCGGCACATTATACAAAACGAGCCTAAATTCGCCTACAAATTATATAAAGGCTTTTACTATGTTTCTTTTTCTCCCGAAATCACTAATAATCTTGAAAATATCAAACGATTACTTATGAAATATTGATATAAATACAATAAAAAATCCCCTGTCTGAAAAGACAAGGGATAAAGTATTCATCTCGGCTCTGCCAAGCCGAAATACTGCGAAAGGAGGGATTACTGGTGGGCATTAAAAAAGTATACAATGTTGATAAAAAGGATTCGGACGGGAATCCTATTAAATTGCCGCCTGGCAGTTATTTTTGCTACGAATGCAATAAACATATATCTACATTGCCATTTGAGAGCATTATAACGCCCTGCCCAAGATGCGGCTGCAAAGTTGTTTTCTCAACCTGAAAAATTGATTTGCTCAATTCTGGACATAATCTCTACCAATGTATATATGTTCATCATCAATCTGCTACCCGAACCGCCGATATGCTCTTTTGAAGCAGCATAATTGGCGGTTTTTTTTAATGCATTTCTTGCCGTGCTGTATAAGCATAACTTCTCTTCATCAGAAAAAGAATGATCTGTCTTATCAAGCTCATCTACTATCTGCAATAGACCCTGTACCGTCATATCTAGGTTAGGAATGATGTTATATCTGCAAGTATCAACAGAACTGCATATTTCCTTAGCCAATATCTTTAAATAATCAGCGTCTTCTACTGATATCAAAATCTTTTCGTTGCTCACTCCTCTCACCTGCCTTTCAAAAATCCACTCGATATTTTGTTTGTGATATCTACACAATTTATAATATCACAAATAAAATCTTTTGTCAACATATTATTTTCCAAAAAGTATTGACATTTTATTCGATTTGTGATAATATCATATTAAAAAGTGAGGTGAACACATATGGAAATCTTCGAAAGAATTGTTGAACTCCGTAAAAGTTTGAAAATGAATCAGGGTGACTTTGCAGCTTCACTAGGTTTTGCACAGTCAACTGTTGCAATGATTGAAGTTGGGAAACGTGCTATCAGCGATCGTCATATCAAGACGATATGTTCTGTTTACAATGTCAACGAGGACTGGCTCATCAACGGCACCGAGCCTATGTATAAAGAGCAGAAAGAGGACTATATAGAAAAACTCGCCGAGAAATACAACGGCGATAGCCTGTTCAAGAATATAATCAGTGCCTTTATAAAGCTTGAGGACAGCGAAAAAGCCGCAGTACTTAAATTTATAGATACTCTTGAACCCGACACAACCGCTGTGAAGTTTGCCGCTTCCTCCGACAACGATGAAACACAGGGTACATTACATCTGTCCGACGAAAAACTTTCGGCTATCGAAGAGGCAAAATCTGTTTCGGAAGACGATCTGACTTAACATTACCCTCCCCCCTGCGGTATAATACTGCGGGAGGGATATTTTTGAACTATTGCTACGGAATATATAAAAATGTACGTAATGCGTCCTGGCAGTGCCTGTTAGATGTAGGGATAAGCTCTTTACCTGTAAGGGTTGTACAGATCGCAGAATATTACGGCATAAAAGTGCTGAAAAACAGCGATTATCAACTGCTAAAACCGTCACAGTACGGCATAAGCTTTATTACACCTAACAGAAACTGGGTCATAATTTACAAGGACACAGATCCTTTACCTCGTGTAAGGTTCACTGTTGCACACGAGATAGGACACATTGTTTTAGGACATCCGCTTTTTGACACAAATCACACCCGAATGTTTGACAAGACCCGTCCTCAGGTCGAGATCGAAGCAGATTCCTTTGCCGCTCGGCTGTTGGCTCCCGCCTGCGTTCTCTGGGGACTTGATCTGTACAATGCCGAGGATATTGCCGCTGCGTGCGGATTATCCTATACTGCCGCCCGTTATCGGGCGGCAAGAATGCAGGAACTGCGTTCCCGTCGCAAGTTCCTGTCTCACCCCTTAGAAAGAAAACTATATGCTCGTTTTTCGGACTACATACAACAAAACCGCCACTGACTGGCGGTTAAATATCAGAAAGGTTGATAACATGAAAATAAAAGTGGATATAAAAATAACAGACAGCGAATGTCGTTTAGTGAATTCCAGCGAAATATCTACGGAAATAGAAGAGTATAAGAAATTATGTGAAAATAAAAATGGTAAATATCAATCATTTAGTGATATGAAATCACAGTTATTTAAAGAACTTATAAATTATACATATGATCAACTGGAAAACATTCGTGAAATATGTCATTACAGTCTAACTAAAACAGAAAAATATATTTCTTCTATTTTTCCTTTTGTAGCCGCTGTTGCAATAGGCATATTCTCAATACTTAATGATATGTTTGCTTGGATTGCATTCTTAATTTTAGTTATATTGTATTGGTTTTTGTTAAAGTATTATGGACTAAGTGTAAAAAAAATTTATGCAATTAGATATTATGAAATAATGCTGCATTTAATAGAGCAGGCAGAAAGATTTAAAAAAAATAATTTCGACAAACAGCTAATCGAAAAGAATCGCACCAAAAACAAAAACAGAAAAAAATAATTCTCAGGAGGTAATTATGAAAACAGCAGCCTGCTACATACGTGTATCCACTGATGATCAGTTGGAATACTCTCCCGACAGCCAGCTTGAAAAAATACAAGATTTCGCTAAGCGTAACAATATGCTTCTGCCCAAAGAGTATATCTTCCTCGAGGAGGACGGTGTAAGCGGACGTAAAGCCGCCAAAAGGCAAGAGTTCCAGCGTATGATAGGTACGGCGAAATCAAAGCCCAAGCCGTTTGACGTTATACTCGTGTGGAAATTCAGCCGTTTCGCACGAAACAGAGAGGATAGCATCGTTTACAAGTCTATGCTGCGTAAACAAGGCATTGATGTTATCTCCATAAGCGAGAATATTGGTGACGACAAGATGTCCGTGATCACAGAGGCGATCATAGAAGCAATGGACGAATATTACTCCATAAATCTTGGCGAAGAAGTAAAGCGAGGAATGACCGAGAAAGCCAAGCGAGGAGAATGGAACACTATTGCCCCGTTCGGATATAAGCTTGAAAATAAACAGCTTGTGATCGATGAAGAACAAGCAGCAACGATCCGTGAGGTCTTTATTCGATATGTCAACGGCTGGGGCTATAAAAGAATAGCAGTATGGCTCAACGACATCGGAATAAGAACAAACCGTGGGGGTAAGATAGAGAACCGTACCATAGAATACTGGCTGAATAACCCAGTGTATCACGGGTATGTTCGTTGGACTCCCTCCGGAAAGATTCATCGAGATTATCACAATCCCGACAGCCTTGTGATACAGGGATCTCACCCTCCTATCATTGATGAAGAACTGTGGGAAGCTGCACAGAAACAGATTATAAAGCAAAAAAATGCATATATCAGGAATCGTCGTGAAAGTACACCTAAAATCTATGCGTTATCAGGAATAATACGTTGTTCAGCGTGTGGTTCTACCCTCTCCCGCTCTGCAAAGATATATATGCAGTGCATTAGCTATGCTAAGGGAATGTGCAAAGCATCTCACCACGCTACAATGGAAATGCTGGAGGTTTTGTTATACTCTGCGATCAAGAATGACCTCACAAGCGGTAATTTCCGCCTTGAACGTGCCGACGCACCAAAACCGAAGGCAGATACATCAGCTATTGATATGCAGCTCGCAAGAGCCCGTATAAGGCTTGATAGAGTGCGTGAAGCTTATGAGAGTGGTATAGATACCCTTGAAGAGTACAAAGCCAATAAACAGCGAATTTCAGCCGAAATAGAACATCTTCAAGAAAAAGCAGCAGATTCGACCGTTAAAGAGATAACTCCCGAAGAAAAAGCGGCCTTTGCTAAAAAGCACCTCAAAACTCTCGAAACGCTCACTGCCCCGACCACAACAGAAGAAGAAAAAAACCGCCTTATGAAACAACTCATAAAGACGGCAACATATTACAAGACGGAACAAAAAGTATCCGTCATATATTTATACTCCGATTTATAACCTTTTGGAGTACGCTCCGCCATATTGTGAAAGAATTATTCCCGCAAGTTTTGGGTTCTTATTCTTGATACAAACAGGTATCTGTGTTCTTTTTTCAAAAATAAACATACATTCACCTCCGCATTATACAAGGCTCTTAGGAGGCCATACACCTTCTGGCCAATCCCAGCAATCGTCCGCAGATGATCCACAAGCTGTCAAAGGATAACAGCAGTCCTCGAACGCTGCTTTACAAGCTTTGTACTGCTTACAAGCCTCGTGGAACATTTCCAATGCTCTTGTATCACCGGGATGAGTGTCAAGATACAATTTAAGATCCTGAGCAAAAAAGTCCGCTTCCATTATTGCACACATAAGCTCATTGCAATTTGCAGAAGTGCTGTTATGCATCATCTGTGGTGCTGTGCGGTGATAATTCATATTATTTCCCATTGTACAGCCCCCTTTCGTATTCGTCAATAGTGATGTTCAGCTCAGGAAAAATAGTACCGCATTTAAGAGCGTTGTTAGGTGAATACACCTTATCAAGCTTCTGTACAGGCACATAAGCATATCCTAAACGAACAAATTGTGTGTGTTTATCTTTCATATATTCCATAAAGATACTCCTTTCATAGAATACGCCTTCCGTTGTCATTCTCATTATATGAGATACCCCAAAAACTGTTACAGCAATATTCATATCGGGCAGAAGTCCATAATACAATGTTTGTATGAAAGGACAGGTTATATATGAGTAATTCAAAGCTTTACAAAAATACAGCAATGCTTTTTGCCGCTATGACGATCACAAAGATTGTAGGAGCAATTTTTAAGATTCCCCTTGCTAATATATTAGGTGGGACAGGAATGGGTTATTTCTCGACAGCCTATGGACTATACTCTCCGATTTTTGCATTAACAGCGGCAGGTATACCGACTGTTCTTATGAGATTGACCGCCCAAAATCTAGCAGTAGGAAGATATCAGAATGCTTTGAAAACCAAACGGACTGCTATGATTGTTTTTGGTATGATAGGTCTGTTGGGAACACTACTGATATGGGTATTCTCAGGTTATTTCGCAGAGAATATTGCATACTCTCCTGAAAGTAAATGGGCTGTATTTATGATTGCCCCTGCGGTCTTTCTCTGCTGTATAGCTTCTGTTATCAGAGGTTATTATGAAGGTCAATCAAATGTACTACCAACAGCAGCAGCTAATGTTACCGAGGCAATTTCAAGAGCGGTAATAGGACTTGCTTTATCATACGGAGTAATATTCTATGCAAAATATACCTATGAAAACGGCATTGCCTTTCTAGGAAAATTCTACACGACACACGAGGAAACATATTCCGCAGCTCTTCCGATAGCTGCGGCTGCGGCGATATTTGCCGTATCATTAAGTGAACTTTGTGGTCTTGTTGCTCTTATCGTTCAAGACAAACGTTATAGGAAAACGGGATTTATAGACACGATTCCGCTTGACCGAAAAAGAATGATAGCGGTTCAGCTTATAAAGGAGCTTTTACCTATTGCCGCTTCGGCACTTGTTATGAACTGTTTTTCGTTCGCTGATCTTATCACTGTTACCAGAACTATAAATGCTTCCATTTTCAACGAGCATCATTATTTCACAAGAGTATTTGCCGATGTTATCAGAACAGATGTTCCGTTATACGGACTTGCAAATTTTATGTACGGAAGTTATACTGGCATTGCAATGTCGTTATTTATGCTTATACCGTCCTTTGCCGGTATGAGTGAAAAAACTGTCACCCCTGAAATAGCGTCGGCTTGGGAAAAAAAAGATAACAAGGACATCATTTCTAAGATCACAATATTGTTAAGGACGACCGCTTTAATCGGGTTTCCGGCGTGTTTAGGGGCAGCGGCATTGGCAGAGCCTATACTTACAATGCTATATAAAAACAGACTTTCTGAGATCAGCGTATGTATAAATTCTTTTACAATATTGTGTCTGGGCGGCTTTTTTATAATACTGTCATCAATTATTTCGGGAATATTTCAGGCTATTGGTAAATCCCACATTTCGCTCTTTCTTATGTGCGGTGGAGTGGTTGTAAAATTTACACTTAATCCTATTCTCCTAGGTATAAAAGAACTGAATATATCAGGTGCAGCTTTATCAACCGTTATAAGCTATATGCTAATAGCATTAACCAGTGTAATTATTTTAAAGAAGTATATAACAAAGTTAAGAATATTTCCTATTATAGTATGCCCATTTATTTCCGGTTTGTTATGTGCTGTATCTTCGAAAATGGTATATAAGTTATTGGAGAGTAACTTTCCGCAGCCTATTTCAGTAGTATTATCAATAGCCATAGGTGGTTTTGTTTATGTAATATTACTAATCTTAACAGGTTTTTTTCGTACAAGTCACATAATTAACAATCAAAAACGAAAAAAAATCACAAAAGGGGTTGAAAAAAAAATAAAAATAGGGTAATATATTAAAGGTCGCCTAAAAACCGCATAGATAAAGGTCTGGTAAAGTTTTATGTTTGAATTCAAAGAAAAATATAATATTGATGATCTGCTTGAAATAATGGCTATGCTGCGTTCCGAGAACGGCTGTCCTTGGGACAAGGTACAAACGCACGAAAGCATCAGAACAGACCTTATTGAAGAAACCTATGAGGTGTGTGAGGGAATAGATAAAAACAGTCCCGAAATGCTTCGTGAGGAGCTTGGTGATCTTTTGCTTCAAATCGTATTTCATTCACAGATCGAACGTGAAGCAGGTACATTTACATTTGATGATGTATGCAATGATATATGTCAAAAGCTGGTATATCGCCACCCTCACGTTTTTGGTGAGGTCAAAGTAAATGGTACAGATGATGTTTTAAAAAACTGGGATCAGCTGAAAAAAGAATCAAAACAGCAGGAAACATATACAGAAACTCTTGAAAGCGTCCCTAAGAACTTCCCGGCCCTGCTCAGAGCAGAAAAGATATGGAAGAGAATATCAAGAGCAGGTTTGCCTGTAAACGATGCTAATAAAGTTCTTTCAGCAATCAAAGAGGATATTGAAAAAATTGATCTTAACAATGTTTCAGATGATTCAGCTAATCAATATCAGCTTGGAAAAATACTGTTTGAAATGTGTAATTTAAGCAGGATTTTAAAAGTTGACAGCGAAAAAACCTTGACATATAGCACAAATACAGTTATAATGAATTTTGGTGAGCTTGAAAGCGAGATAAACAAGCAAGGACGTAAAATTGAAGACTGTTCCGAAAAAGAAATTGCAAAGTTAATGGAACAAAGTTAATAAAGTATTCAACGGTTATATACCGTTAGATAGATAAAGAATTTTTGGAGGTTTAAAAAATTATGACAAAGGCAGAATTAGTATCATCCGTAGCAGAAAAGACAGGTCTTTCCAAGAAGGACGCAGAGAAGGCTGTTACAGGTGTTTTCGAGGCTATTACAGATTCCTTAGTAGCAGGCGATAAGGTACAGCTCGTTGGTTTCGGTACATTTGAAGTTCGTGCACGTGCATCTAGAACAGGTATCAATCCCCGCACAAAGGAGAAGATCGAGATCTCTGCTACAACCGTTCCTGCATTCAAGGCTGGTAAGGCTCTGAAGGATGCTGTAAGCAAGTAATTTGCACTGATTATGTTGCAGTATGCGGTGGGCTTATGCTCACCGCTTTTGTATTAGGAGGAAAGATATGAGATTAGATAAATTTCTGAAAGTTTCCCGTCTTATTAAACGAAGAACAGTTGCCAATGAAGCGTGTGACGCTGAAAAAGTCACTGTAAACGGCAAGATAGCTCGTGCTTCTTACGATGTAAAGGTAGCTGATATAATCGAGATAAATATCGGTACAAAACCCTTAAAGGTAAGAGTTCTTGATATCAAGGAATTTACAAAAAAAGAAGATGCTGCCGCTTTATACGAGGTAGTATAATGCATAAATTATATCCCCTGTGAATAAAATGTACAAGACTATGGTACATAATCACAGGGGGTTTTTATGGTCAAAACTGATAATAGAACCAAACAGAATATTATTTTGGAAAACAGAAACGACTTACGCATTTCAGGGGTCAATGATATTGATTGTTTTTCAGAAACAAAAATTGTACTGGATACAGTACTAGGAGAACTTGTCATAAACGGACAGGACTTACATATTATATCATTAGAAACAGATACAGGAGATTTCTCCATGACGGGAAACATAAGATCGCTTATCTATAACGATTTTAAAAGCAATAGTAACATTTTTAAACGGATATTCAGGTGATAAAATATGTATTACAGTATTTTCGATTGTTTTATGATAGCGTTTGTTGTGGGATTTATATTCGGACTTGTGTATGAGTTCTTTCGTATTATAAGAAATATATTTGGAAATAAGGTTATTACGTTCCTATGTGATGTTGTATTTTTTATTCTAGCTGCGTTCCTTGTATTTAATCTATCCCTATTCATCGGGGATCATATACGCATTTATACATTACTTGGCTTTGGAGCAGGTATATTCTCATATATTCAGACAGTAGGCAGAATTGTATATTTATTTGAAAGGTTTATTTCAAGGCTCTGGAAAGCTACTTTCGGAAGAATAATAAATGCAATAAGTAAGACTATAAGAAAAAACATTAGAACTTTTGCACATATTATCAGTGTTAAATTTAGGACAATCAATGATTTTTACAATAATAAGAAGAAAAGTAGCTCTTCCCTCTTGAAATTTAATGATAAGAAGATGTATAATATAAAAAGAGATATTATAATTGGGGAAAGAAGTGAATATAAAAATGTCATTCAAGCTAGTGTCAAACGAAGCTCGTGACGGTGGAAGGAAAAATGGATTTGTAAAGATCTGTGCTTATGTTGCAGGTACAATACTTATCGGATTTATTGTTTTTTCTATCGTTTCGACTAACATAAAGATAAATAACAGCAAAAACGAATATAATGAACTTGTTGCTCAGACGAATGCAGTACTTGAAGACAATGCATCGATTGAGAGATATCTTGGCGAAAACGCTGATATGGACGATTATATTGAGGAGATAGCCCGTGATAAACTGGATTTTGCTACTCCTGATGAACGTGTTTACTATATCGTCCCCTCTTCAAATTGAATATTCAAAGGACGCATCAGCGTCCTTTTTTATTGCTGAATACTAAACTTAAACTGTGATACAATATCTGTATACTTCTATGAACGAAAGGAGTTTATAGGCATTGTTACTTCGTAAGATATTATTCAGCAGAGTATCATTTTGCGTATGTGGGATTATAATTCAGCTTTTTTATCTTGGAATGCTGTTCTGGACATTGGGTACAATGTTCTCCTACTCCATTATTGTTTTTGAGGTAATCGGTTTCTGTGTTGCCGTATATATAATCAATATGGAAATAAATCCAAGCTACAAGATACTATGGCTTTTTACCGTCCTCACCTTCCCTATTTTCGGTTGTATGTTATTCTTTTTTTATGGTCACAGAAAAAGAAATCCTTCGTCATTAAACAATAAATACAGTGAATTTATAGCAAAAGAAAGTGGTATTATCTTTGATGACCCAAATATAGAAAAGCAGGTAAGATATATTAAAAAAACGACTGGATGTCCAACCTATTCAGATACAGTAACATCATATTATCCAAATGGCGAAACAGCTTTTAAGACGATATTAAGTGAGCTTGAAAAAGCAGAACACTTCATTTTTTTAGAGTATTTCATTATTGAAGAAGGGATTATGTGGAATAGTATCCTTGAAATACTTCAAAAAAAAGCCGAAATCGGTATTGAAGTTCGTGTAATCTATGATGATATGGGTTGCCTTTTAACTCTACCCCGCAATTATTATATTCAGTTAGAAAACAAGGGTATAAAATGCCGCTGTTTCGGGAGATTAAAGCCGCTTTGGTCATCTATGGTCAATAATCGTGACCATAAAAAAATGCTCATAGTAGACGGAAAAACAGCTTTTACGGGCGGCATAAATCTTGCAGATGAATATATCAATGCTTATCCAAAACACGGTTACTGGAAAGATTCCGTACTGATGCTTAAAGGAAAAGCGGTAGACAGCTTTTCTACTATGTTTCTGAAAACCTGGGATACTATATGCGGCGAGGAAAGTACAATGCCAAAATATTTAACCGATTTCAAAGGAAAAAAAGACGGAGTCGTTATTCCTTTTATGGACTCCCCTGTTGATACAGAGTCTGTGGGTGAAAATATCTATCTCAATATGATAGCATCTGCAAATAAATATTTATATATCACTACCCCATACCTTATCCTAGATAATGAAATGATATCGCAGTTAGTTTTAGCTGCAAAAAATGGAATAGATGTAAGGATAATTACTCCTCATATTCCCGATAAAAAGTTCGTTTTCTATGTCACCAGAGCGAATTACTTTCAGTTAATAAGAGGCGGAGTGAAGATATATGAATTTACCTCGGGATTTATTCACGCTAAAAATATGCTGTCCGATGATAAAGTAGCTATTGTGGGGACAATAAATCTCGATTACAGAAGCTTCTATCTTCACTATGAGTGCGGTGTATGGTTATATGAAACTAGCTCAATAAAGGATATAAAGCAGGATTTTTCAGAAACCTTTGATAAATGCATTCAAATTACAGAAAACGATTGCCATGAAAGAAATATCTTTTCAAAGGTATTTAAGAGTCTTTTAAAACTATTCTCTCCCCTAATGTAAAAAAGAGGTATCAAACGATACCTCTTTAATATTATCAAAATGAATTAAGCCTTGCCAACGGAACCGAACAGCTCCATCTTCTCCTTAACTGTTGCCTTGATAGCCTCAAAGCCAGGAGCGAGAAGCTTTCTGGGGTCGAAGCCCTTACCCTGAAGGTCCTTGCCCTCTTCAACATACTTTCTTGTAGCTTCCTGGAATGCAAGCTGACACTCTGTGTTAACGTTGATCTTAGCAACACCGAGAGAGATAGCCT
Organism: Oscillospiraceae bacterium; assembly: GCA_045606505.1. Lineage (GTDB taxonomy): Bacteria > Bacillota > Clostridia > Oscillospirales > Ruminococcaceae > CAG-115. The sequence goes on along the minus strand of JAZUSC010000037.1, from coordinate 37,017 downwards.
TCTTGATCATATCAGCAGGGATACCTGTGCCACCGTGGAGTACCAGAGGCATATCGCCAACTTTCTCCTTGATAGCTGCAAGAGTTTCGAAAGAAAGACCTGCCCAGTTATCAGGATACTTACCGTGGATATTACCGATACCGGCCGCAAGCATTGTTACGCCGAGATCTGCAACAGCCTTGCACTCATCAGGATCAGCACACTCGCCCATACCAACAACGCCGTCTTCCTCACCGCCGATAGAACCAACCTCAGCTTCAAGAGAGATGCCGAGAACGTCACAAGCGTTTACAAGAGCTGTTGTCTTAGCGATATTTTCCTCGATAGGATAGTGAGAACCATCGAACATAATGGAGGAGAAGCCTGCATTGATGCAAGCCTTAGCACCCTCGAAAGAGCCGTGATCAAGGTGAAGTGCAACGGGAACTGTGATACCAAGCTCATTGATCATACCGTTTACCATACCAACGATAGTTGTGTAGCCGCACATATACTTGCCGGCACCCTCAGACACACCGAGGATAACAGGGGACTTCAGCTCCTCAGCTGTAAGCAGGATAGCCTTTGTCCATTCAAGGTTGTTGATGTTGAACTGGCCAACAGCATACTTGCCTTCTCTTGCCTTGTTCAGCATTTCTTTTGCAGAAACTAACATTTGTTTATTCTCCTTTGATGTTTATGTTAGGGAGCTTACTCCCCGGATTTAAAAACCCATCTTTTTTATTATAACGCATTTTAACCCAAAAAGCAATATATTTTGAAAAAATTTTAACAAAAACAGCTTTTTAATGCATTTTTATTGCAAATCCTCTGCTTCGGCAGTATAGTAGAAACTCTGGTCCGAAAAGCTCTCATAAGAAGATAGATCTCTGTCTTGAAACTCTTCTATCAGAGGAATGACAAAACTGATAACAGATGCCATAAGAATTCCGGCAATAAGAACGATTATTTTATGCGAAGTTTTCCATTTATGTGTAGGAACAGCCTCTTCTTTAACTTCAAAAAGACGTTTGTCCCCCTTTGAAATTGCTCTTATAGTGTAAGCTTTCAGCTTGTCCTCTGCTTTTATCTTAGTGCAGATATACTTATAATGCTTTTCAAGTTGCTCTGCAAGTTCATCAGAGATATCAGACAACAGAGCAGAAATATGCTTTTCGCTCTGCCCTGTCACCTTGGCGATCTCCTTTTCAGAAAGGTCATTCTCGTAGAACATATGAACTACAATACGAGTCATTTCGCCAAGACTCAAAAGCATTTCAAGGATATGCTGTCGCTTTGCATCTAACTCCACTCCTGTCAGAGTTGTTGCACCCTCATTGCTGTCAGCCGCTGCACATTCGGAATACACTCTGTTTACAATATCAAACAGCACTGTATCATCTGTAAAATCCTTATGTGCAAAGGAAGTTTTTACAAACACCTGCTTTGCGGAATCAAAATCTTTTGTAACGATAAGTGAAAGGGCGAATATTTCATCTCCGTACTCGTCAATAAACTTAGTGATATCCATATCTTATGTATTATGGTCGCTTACGTGGAACTGTTTGAGATTGCCGATCTTGGCTGCACGTTCTTCCATAATCTTCTCAACATCATCAACGGAAACTCCGCACTCCACCATAAGAACCACCATATGGTAAAGCAGATCGTTGATCTCGTTAGAAAGCTCGTCCTTATCTGCATTCTTAGCGGCAATTACCATTTCGGTACATTCCTCACCGCACTTTTTGAGTATCTTATCAAGTCCTTTTTCAAAAAGATAACAGGTATAACTTCCCTCCTGAGGATTGTCACGGCGATTTACCACAACATCATACATATCCTTGAATGCTTTCATATCAGTTCTCCTTTAATTCATTAAGATTTATAAGCTTCATTGTTTCCATATCAAGCTCACGGTAGTAGCAGTTATTGGCAACGCCGTTCCAACTGGTGTGGCAGATATTTCCCTTATCGGGAGTTACCTGAAATACCAGTGAATTCTGCTCACAATTCACAAAAATGTGATGAAGTGTAAAGGTGTTACCAGATTCCAAGCCTTTGTACCAAAGCTTATTGCGTGATGTACTCCAAAAAATCGCCTTGTGCTGCTTTATACTTTCCTTTAAAGCCTCCTCATTGACATACGCAACGAGAATGACCTCTTTGGTGTGTAAATTCTGCACAGCAACAGGAATCACCTTGTTATCGGGCGATATCTTTGCAAGTTTGTCAAAATCAAGCATAAGCTCTTTTGTTTCTTCTATAAGACCCATTATACACCTCTCACGGGAATGTTTTTGCCATTAAGATATTCCTTAACTTCACCCACTGTAAGCTCTCCAAAATGGAATAAAGACGCCGCAAGAGCCGCAGAAGAATTAGTCTTTTCAAACACCTCGGAAAAGTGGTTTATAGCACCGCAACCACCACTAGCGATAACAGGGATATTAACACGCTCGCACACGAAGTTCAGCATTTCGATGTCGAAGCCGCCACGAACTCCGTCGGTATCTATTGAGTTAAGACATATCTCACCTGCTCCACGTTCTTCTATTTCTTTAACCCAGTCGCCAAGGTCGAGATTCATATCAACTCTGCCTCCGTTGATAAATACGGAGTAGCCTCCCTTATCATTACGCTTTGCGTCGATTCCAACTACAACACACTGACTTCCGAATATCTCAGCAGCATCACTGATGAGCTTGGGATTTTTAACTGCCTGAGAGTTTACAGAAACCTTATCTGCACCTGCACGGAGTGTATCACGGAAATCTTGCACAGTAGCAATGCCACCGCCAACGCACAAAGGAACGAATACCTGCTGTGCGGTACGCTTTACAACGTCAAGCATTACACCTCTGCCCTCATAGGAGGCAGTTATATCATAAAAGACAAGCTCATCTGCACCCTGCTTGTTATATTGGATAGCAAGTTCAACAGGGTCTCCCACGTCCTTTACTCCTTCAAAATTAACACCCTTTACAACCTTGCCGTTTCGCACGTCTAGACAAGGGATTATTCTCTTTGCAAGCATATTTTTCTCCTTTATTTTGCAAGCTGCACAGCCTCTGCAAGATCAAGACTTCCGCTGTAAATCGACTTTCCACAGATCGTACCGTAAAGGCCAAGCTGCTTACAAATCCTTATATCCTCAATGGTGTGAACGCCACCACTTGCGATTATATTAGCGGGGCAACATTTGTTTATCTCATTAAGCTGCTCGGCATTTACTCCCGAAAGAGTACCGTCCTTGGAAATATCGGTGAAGATAATGTACTGCACTCCGATATCACTCATAGCCTTTGCAAGATCGGTAAAGTGAACATCAGATGTTTCAAGCCAGCCCTCTGTTGCTACATAGCCGTTTTTAGCATCTATTCCAACTGCAATACGCTCGCCGTATTCTTTTACAGCGTCCTTTACAAGCTGAGGATTCTTTACAGCCGCAGAACCGATTATTACCCTGGAAATACCTGCAGAAAGGTACATCTCAACAGTATCAAGAGTACGTATACCACCGCCTACCTCTACCTTTAAGCCTGTATTCTTTGCAACATCAAGGAATATTTCCTTGTTCTGCTGTGTTGCGTCCTTTGCACCGTCAAGGTCTACCATATGTATCCACTCTGCACCTGCCCTCTCAAAAGAACGTGCAGTGTCCATATAGCTGTCGGCAACTTTCTGTACAGTTCCGTAGTCGCCTTTAAAAAGTCGGACGCAGTTGCCGTCCTTTATGTCTATTGCAGGTAAAATTACCATTGTCTACTCCTTTATATAATGCCTTTATCAGTTTTTAGTTAATTGCGTAAAATTAAACTTTTATGTATTTTATGCAGTTACAACTTCGCAAAGCATTTTAACATCTTTAAGCCAGTGTCACCGCTCTTTTCGGGGTGGAACTGTGCTCCGTAAACATTTCCCTCAAAAACGAGAGCAGGAACTTTCATCCCGTAATCACAATATGCCGCTACGTTCCTGCTATCGCACTCAGCAGCAAAGCTGTGAACAAAGTAAACATACTCTCCCTCTCTGCAGTCTGCAAGGATAGGACACTTCTCATTAAATTCAATGCTGTTCCAACCGATATGAGGTATAGCAAGGTTACCCTCAGGCTCCATAAGTTTTACGCAGCCTTTGATAAGTCCTAAGCCGTCGGTTTCTCCAAACTCGTAGCCCTTTTCAAAGAGCATCTGCATTCCAAGACAAATACCGAGCAGCGGCTTCTTCTGTACCTCTTCACGAATGACCTCTACAAGACCTGATTCATTGAGCATTCTCATAGCATCAGCAAACGCTCCCACACCTGGAAGTATAAGCCTGTCCGCTTTTCTCAGGTCGTCAGGGTCTTTTGTTATGATATTTTCAAGTCCGAGATAGTCCAGTGCATTCTTTACGCTGAACAGATTTCCCGCACCATAGTCGATTATCGCTATCATCACAGAACTCCTTTCGTCGAAACAACGGAGCCATCTGTGTTCTTTTTTATTGCGGATCTAAGGGCATAAGCAAGAGCCTTAAACAGAGCCTCGATCTTGTGGTGGTCGTTACTGCCATACTCAACACGCAGGTGCAGGGTAATTCCCGCATTGAACGCAAAAGCACGCATAAATTCCTCTGTAAGACAGGTGTCAAACTCCCCAACCCTTTCGTTGGTAAACTCCGCATTAAAAACAAGGAAAGGTCTTGCACTGATATCAAGCGAACAAAAGCCAAGGGACTCGTCCATAGGAATGAATGCAGTTCCATATCGCATTATTCCAGATTTATCGCCTAATGCCTCTTTAAAAGCTGTACCAAGCACAATGCCTATATCCTCTGCTGTATGGTGACCATCTACATAGAGGTCACCCTTGCAAACGACTTCAAGGCTTATTCCACCGTGAATTGCAAGTGCAGTAAGCATATGATCAAGAAATCCTATTCCTGTATTGATATCAGCCTTTGCACCGCCGTCAAGGTCTAGCTTCACAGTAATGTCTGTTTCCTTAGTTTTTCTTGTTATTTCTGCTGTTCTGTTCATAATTACAGCTCCTTAGTTTTCCTTACGAACCTTAATGGAATTAGCGTGTGCAGTAAGCTTTTCACGCTCTGCGATAAGAATAATGTCATCTGCTGCGTCAAGCAGTGCGTCCCTCGTATAATAAATGTAGCTGGAACGTTTTGTGAAGCTTTCTACTCCGAGAGGTGAGAAGAAACGTGCAGTTCCGCTTGTAGGAAGAACGTGGTTAGGACCTGCGTAATAGTCACCAAGAGGCTCGGGAGAATACTGACCGAGGAACAGAGAACCAACATTATCAAGCTTACCGATGTATTCCATAGGATCTGCTGTTACGACTTCAAGATGCTCAGGAGCAAGTGCATTTGCAAGTTCTACTGCATACTCCATTTCATCACACACGATAATAGCACCGTAATTGTCAATAGAATAATCAATAATGTCCTTACGAGAAAGCTCCGCAGCCTGACGTTCGATCTCTGCCTGAGTCTTTTCTGCTATATCCATACTTGTTGTAATAAGGATAGCACTTGCAAGTTTATCGTGTTCTGCCTGTGACATAAGGTCAGCGGCAAGGTACTTAGGATTAGCAGTTTCATCAGCAAGGACTAATATCTCACTAGGGCCTGCAAACATATCAATATCAACAGTACCGTAAAGGAGCTTCTTTGCAGTTGCAACAAATATATTACCGGGACCTACGATCTTGGATACTCTGGGTATCTCCTCTGTACCATAAGCAAGTGCTGCACAAGCCTGTGCACCGCCGCAGAGGTATATTTTATCAACACCGCAAAGTGCAGCTGCAACAAGGATATCCTTATTAGCTGTGCCGTCCTTTAAAGGCGGTGTTACCATAATCACCTCTTTAACTCCTGCAATTTTTGCAGGAATAGCATTCATAAGAACAGAAGATGGATAAGCTGCTGTACCTCCGGGAACATACAGACCAACTCTGTCAAGACCTCTCACACGCTGACCCATTATAACGCCGTTTTCCTCTGTTACACAGAAGCCCTCTCGTTTCTGACGCTGGTGGAATGCAGTTATATTCTCAACCGCATTAAGCATTGCTTCTACAAACTCGGAGTTAGTTTCGTTATATTCTGTCAATGCGTCTTGAATTGCCTCGTCGGGAACTCTGTAATACTGAGCATTGGGGCAGTCAAACTTTGCTGTATAGCTTTTTACTGCTGCGTCGCCGTTTGCCTTAACATCAGCAAGGATATCCTTTACTATCTTTTCAACGTCAGAATTAACCTCGCCTGCTCTTTTTTCTACCTCGGCGAGAAACTCCTTTTCTGCACCGTCAGACTTAATTATCTTTATCATTATAAATTCTCCTCTATCTGCTTAACGATCTTGGAAATACGCTCCTGTTTCAGTTTCATACTTACCGTATTCACAATAAGTCTAGCTGAAATCGGAGCTACGTCCTCAAATACTTCAAGACCATTTTCTTTAAGTGTCGTGCCTGTTTCAACGATATCTACGATACCGTCTGCAAGAGAAACGAGCGGAGCAAGTTCCACAGAACCCTCTATCTTTACGATATCAACGTCCATTCCCTTTGCCTCAAAAAAACCTCTTGTTACATTAGGATATTTTGTAGCAACAGTTTTCACGCCGTAGCCTTTGTAGAAGTCCTCACCCTTTTTTCCTGCAAGTGCGAACTTGCACTTACCGAAGCCGAGATCGGTGATCTCAAAGAACTTGCCACCGTACTCCATAATAGTGTCCTTACCGACAACGCCGATATCACATACCCCGTGCTCAACATAAGTTATTACATCGGCAGCCTTTGCAAGTACTACCTCAATATCCTCACCCGGAATGGTAAGAATAAGACGTCTGCCCTTTTCCCTAAGCTCTGATACGTCATATCCGATCTTATCGAGGAGATCAACAGTCTTGTTTTCAAGTCTGCCCTTTGTGAGAGCAATTCTTATCTTCTTATTTTCCATTTGTCAGATCTCCTTTGATGTCACACTGCCGTCAGCGGCAACAATGTCAATTCTTGCAACACCCTTTAATTTCGCATAACTGATAGCTTCTTCTTCGCTCTCGAATACAGAATTAAGAACGGTCTTACCCTGTCTTATAAGCTCAGAGCAATGCTTTAATCCGCCTATCTCCGCCCCGCTTTCAGCGTATACAATTACATCAGGGGGAACGATAAGTGAAGTATCAGCATTTTTAAGAAGAACCTTTGCAGCTGCTTCCACATTTACAGCAAAGCCGACAGCGGGAACACTTCTTCCGAAATCGCCGATAAGAGTATCGTAACGTCCGCCTGAAAGAACAGGAAGACCATAGCCCTCTACATATCCGCGGAAGATAATACCTGTATAATAATTCTTCTTATGTACAAGTCCTAAATCTACCTTTATTTTGTCAATACCGGCAGCGTTAAGACCATTATACACTTCACGAAGAGATCCTAGCTTTGTTTTAAGCTCCTCAGTAAACATATACTTTTCTGCAGCGTCGAAAACATCTTCACCACCAAATAGGGTAGGAAGTGCCTTTAAAGCCACAGCAGCATCGCCTGTATACCCACTAAGAACATCGTTAAGTGCAGGATAATTCTTTGTTTCGATAAGATACTGAATCTTTTCAGACTCTTCATCGTCAACACCAAGCTCAGCTATCAGAAGTCTGAAAATACTGCTCTCACCTATTTCAAGGCGGAAACTATCGGAATTGTCATCATCACAAGCTGATAATGCTTGTACAGCTATCACAAGAGCCTCATAGTCAGCTGCTTTACAGTTGCCTCCCAGTATTTCAATACCGCTTTGTGCAAACTCGTCATCTCTTCCGCTGTTTTTAGGATTTACCATAAAAATGCTCTGATTATAAAACAGCTTTAAGGGCAGAGGCTCCTCACGAAGTCGTGTTGCGACAAGTCTCGCAATAGGCATTGTGCTGTCAGGACGAAGCACCATCATACGGTTTTTTCCGTCAACTAGCTTGTACATTGTTTCCTGCGGGAAATAACGTACCTTGCCGTTAAATACATCATAGAATTCAAGTCCCGGGGTCACCACTTCGGAATATCCGTAGTCTGTAAATATTTTTCTGAGCCTGTCCTCAATAATTCGCTTTGCGATACACTCGTCAAACAGTAAATCACGAGTTCCCTCAGGCGTAAGTAGATCGTATCTTTTCAATGTTATTATTACCTTTCAATTTATATTGCACTTTAATGTAGTAGCACGATATCACATTACTATATTATCACAATATATTCTTTGTGTCAATAGAGCGATACTATTTCAGCGTTTTACATATCAGCTTTAAACATACCGCCCTATATATTGACGATTTCATCAAAACAGCGACATCTGTGCAGACTGTGGGATATCCTTGAATACTCCCATTTCTGTAAGCTTTTCCATTACTGTGCTGTTCAGACCGCTCTGCTTTTGTATATCATCAACGCAGATATAATCTCCTGCGTCAATGACTTCCTTTAAACGGAATGCAGCATTTTCTCCGCAGCCCGGAATTGCAAGGAATGGAAGTCTTAACTTTCCGTCCTCTACATTATAGGTTGCCGCTTCTGATTTCTTTACATCAACAGGAAGCACACCTATTCCACGGAGCATCATCTCATTTACAAGCTGGAACGCTTCATAAGTCGCCTTATCCTTTCCTTCAAGCTTTGGCACAGCTTGAAGTTCCTTCATTCTGTTCTTGACGGCAGCTTGACCCTTTAATATGGTTTCAACATCAAGGTTTTCAGTGTGCTTTGTAAGGGTTGCTGCGTAGAACTCACAAGGCTTGTATATCTTGAACCAGCAAAGCTTTACAGCTGCCGTTACATAAGCCGCAGCGTGAGCCTTAGGGAACATATATTTTATCTTTTTACAGCTCTCAACATACCATTCAGGAACATTGTTATCCTTGAATGCCTGATATATCTCATCGTTAAACAGCTTCATTGCGTTACCCTTACGGGTGATCTCCATAATCTTAAATGCAAGACTCGGATCAACACCCTTATGCATAAGATAAACCATAATATTATCACGAGTACCGATAACCTCAGAAATGGTACAGGTTCCATTTTTGATAAGATCCTGTGCATTTCCTACCCATACGTCAGTACCGTGTGAAAGACCTGATATCTGCAAAAGGTCCGAGAAGTTCTTTGGCTGTGCATCTTGAAGCATCTGCATAGCAAAGGCTGTACCGAATTCAGGAATACCAAACGTTCCACACTTAGCCCCAAGATCCTCTTCGTTTATTCCGAGAGGATCAACAGATACAAACAGCTTATATATAGCGGGATCAGTGGTTGGAACATCAGCGATCTTTAAACCTGTCATATCTTCGAGATGCTTGTACAGTGTAGGAACATCGTGTCCAAGCTCATCAAGTTTTAAAATAGTATCGTGGAGAGCGTGGAAGTCGAAGTGAGTTGTTATCATATCACTTTCGGTCTTATCGGCGGGGTGCTGAACTGCTGTAAAGTCATAAACCTCATAGTCATTGGGAACAACTACCATTCCGCCAGGATGCTGTGAAGTAGTTCTCTTGACACCTGTGCAGCCTATGGAAAGACGCTCCATTTCTGCATTGTTATATGTTATGCCTCTTTCCTCACAGTATTTCTTTACAAAGCCGTAGGCAGTCTTGTCTTGTACAGCGGAGATAGTTCCCGCCTTGAAAACGTGATCTTTACCGAACAGCTCTTCTGTGTAGCGGTGAACCTTACCCTGTACCTCGCCGGAGAAGTTAAGGTCGATATCAGGTGCTTTATCTCCCTTAAAGCCAAGGAATGTTTCAAACGGGATATCGTGACCGTCACGTATCATCTCGATATCACAGTGTGGACAGTTCTTTGCAGGTAAGTCAAAACCTGAACCAACAGAACCATCTGTTACAAACTCATTGTATCGACACTTAGGGCAACGATAATGCGGTGCAAGAGGGTTTACCTCAGAAATACCTGACATTATCGCAACGAAAGATGAACCTACCGAACCACGAGAGCCAACAAGATAACCGTTGTCCTCTGAGTACTTTACAAGCTTCTGAGCGATCATATAAAGCACGGAGAAGCCGTATTTGATGATAGCGTCAAGCTCTTTATTAAGACGGGCAGAAACTATTTCAGGTATTTCATCATTATAACCATACCAGTTCATAGCTCTGGTCCAGCAAAGTTGCTGTAATTCTTCCTCTGCACCCTCGATAGACGGCGTATATGTTCCCTTTGGAATAGGACGAACATCATTGTCTATCATATCCGCTATCATATTTGTATTGATGATAACTACCTCTTTTGCCTTTGCTTCGCCAAGATAATCAAACTCAGAAAGCATCTCGTCAGTTGTTCTTAAAAACAGCGGTGCTTGATTATCAGCGTCCTTAAAGCCCTGTCCAGCTTGAAGTATAGTTCTGAACATAGAGTCCTCTGCATTTTTGAAATGAACATCACAGGTTGCTACAACAGGCTTGTTCATTTTTTCACCAAGCTGTACGATCTTTCTGTTAAGGTCACGCAGTCCTTCTTCGTCGGCCACCTTTTGATCACGGACAAGGAACTGGTTATTTCCGATAGGCTGTATCTCGAAATAGTCATATATTTCTGCGATTTCTTCAATGACCTTTTCGGACTTACCGTCTAAAATAGCACGGAAAAGCTCACCAGCCTCACAAGCACTGCCTATTATAAGTCCCTCTCTGTGTTTTTGCAGTTCAGACAGAGGAATTCTGGGCTTTTTATAGAAATAATTAAGGTTAGACAGTGACACAAGCTTATAGAGATTTTTCAGTCCTTCCTTATTCTTAACAAGGATTATCATATGATAAGTAGGCAACTTCTTAACGTCTATCTCACCGAGAATGGAATTAAGGTCGCCTAAATAATCAAGCTTTCGTCCCTTTCCTGCATCACTTATCATACGCTGAAATATCATCGCAAGCATCTTTGCATCATCAATAGCACGATGATGATTGAAGTTACCAAGCTTATATTCCTTTGCAACAACATCAAGCTTATGCTTTTTCAAGTGAGGTAATGCGGCTCTTGCAAGTATCAGAGTATCAACGAACCTCATCTCATAGTCGATTCCCTGTCTTTCACAGGCAACTCGTATAAAGCCTGTATCAAAGTCAGCATTATGTGCAACAAGAACACCTTTACCCGCAAATGATATAAAAGATTCCAAAGCTTCTTTTTCACACGGTGCATCTTTTACCATATCATCGGTAATGCCCGTCAGTTCTGTGATCTTTGAAGGAATAGGCTTTTCAGGGGTTACAAAAGTCTGGAATTCCTCCACGACCTCCATATTACGAAGTTTTACCGCACCAATTTCTGTAATTCTTTCCGCTTTATTATCAAGACCTGTTGTTTCAATGTCAAAAACGATTATCTCATCATTGATAGAATAATCGTTACAGCCTGAGATCAACGCACCACTGTCATTTACGAAGTATGCCTCCATACCGTAAATGAGCTTCATCACTTCGCCGTCCTTGTTGATCTTTTCTATGGTGTTCATTGCCTCGGGATATGCCTGTACATTACCGTGGTCGGTTATGGCTACTGCCTTGTGACCCCAAGCGTGAGCCTGTCTGATAAGATCTCCCGCAGGTGTAAGTGCGTCCATATCAGACATATTGGTATGCATATGCAGTTCAACACGCTTTTCAGCCGCGTCGTCAGTTTTCTGTTTAAGCTTTATATTAGCGATAGAAGTAGGACGTATATTAAGACATTTTGCAAAAGTATCAAACTCAAACTTTCCTGTGAGAATTATAGCCTTTCCTGTCTTGATATTGCTCTTTATTACGTCTGTATTTTCGGTAGAAGTAATTATTTTAAGTATCTGAGAGGAGGTCTTGTCCGAAAAATAGGCAGTAAATATATAAGTATTTCCGTCACGGGAGTTTCGTTCCTCGGTCTTAAATACTTCACCCCACAGAGTAACCTCGTCCCCCTCGTTGAATGCATCGCTCATAGGTATGGGTTCTTCTGAAATACCTTTACCCATAAAGAGTGTAGCTTTACTTTCAAATTTATTTGAGGTAAAGGGAAGTAATATCTCTTTTTCTTCTTTCAGAAATGCGGTACGTCTTGCGTTTCCTCCGCCTTTGTAGTTTGCTCCGTTAGAGGAATTTCCACCCGCAGATTTCTTTTCCTCTGTTGGAGGGGTAAGCGTTATAACAGGGAGAGGTGCTTCCTGCTCCTCTTTTAATACCTGTTCAAGATCAAGCTCTGCTACGCCTGTAAAGATGACATTTATTTTAACGCCAAAAAAACCACGGACATAACTCTCAATCTTCTTGTCTATCTCCATTCCAAGCAGGATATCACGGCCGCCCGATTTAAGAGAGATCTCGTATGTAGTCCCATCGTCAGTTATTTCTGCATCATCGAGATACCCGTTTACCGCACCGAATCTTTTTTTCAAAAGCTCGATTATTTCATATAAATAATCAGCTGAGAAAAGTGTACTGTGATATTTCGGGAATACGGATACTTCTGTGTTGTCAAGGGTCTTGGAAATCTGCTCACCAAGGTCTATAAGATCAGAAGCAGGCACTGTATCATCAAGTTCAAGATTTATCATAAGTATGTTTTTGCTTTCGGTATAGATCATTTTTAAGATCCTACCGTCCGCAACGCTAGGAGAAAGTGTTATGTTTTGAAATAACTCACTTATTTTTGCAGCCATTCGTATTTTCCTTCCGTTATTATATCATAGCAACTCTATTTCTTTCATTAGTTCGGATAGCAGCATATCCTCTGGGACTTTTCTCAGGATCTCACCTTTCTTAAATATCAATCCCTCTCCGTTGCCTCCTGCTATTCCGATATCAGCCTCACGAGCCTCTCCCGGGCCATTAACAGCACAGCCCATTACCGCTACCTTTATATTCTTGTCCATATTTCGGCACAAATCTTCTACTTTGTTTGCTAAACCGATTAGATCGATCTTTGTTCTTCCGCAGGTAGGACAAGACACGATCTCCACTCCGCCGCCAATTCCACAGGCTTTAAGTATATCCTTTGCCGCATATATTTCCCGAACAGGGTCTGCGGTCAACGATACCCTTATTGTATCACCTATACCATCACAAAGTAAAGAGCCTATACCAACTGCGGATTTCAGCATTCCCATACGTTCTGTACCAGCCTCCGTAACACCTAAATGAAGCGGATAATCAAACTTTTGTGCGAACAATCTGTACGCCTGTATCATCAATTTAACATCAGAGGATTTGATACTTACAACGATGTCATCAAAATTACAATCATTAAGAAGTCTGATATGCTTTTCGGCACTCTCTACGAGTGCCTCAGCAGTGGGACTGCCGTATTTATTCAGCAGTTCCTTTTCAAGCGAACCGCTGTTAACTCCTATTCTTATAGGGACATTACGTTCTTGACAAGCATCAGCCACTGCCTTAACATTATCGAAAGACCCTATATTCCCCGGATTTATCCTTATCTTGTCTACGCCTGCTTCTACTGCTGCAAGAGCTATCTTATGGTCAAAATGAATATCCGCTACAAGCGGTATCTTGACAGTAGATTTTATAGCAGGAATAAGACGTACATCTTCCAAAGTTGGAATTGCCGCACGAACGATATCGCAACCAGCCTTTTCCAAAACCGATGCCTGTGCGACACTGCCCACTATATCACTCGCCGAAGTATTAAGCATTGATTGTATATATATCTTTTCTCTGCCGAGCGTTAGTTCTCCAAGTTGAACCTTTTTTTTGCTCATTTTTCCTCCTAGCCCCTAGTAATAAGGCGTACAATATCATTAAATGTTACAAATACCATTAAAAGCATCAGTAGTGCAAAGCCTGCAAAGTGAACATATCCCTCAACCTCAGGTTTTAATGGTTTGCGACGTATAGCTTCTATCAGAAGAAAGAGAAAGCGACAACCGTCCAGTGCAGGAATAGGCAGAAGATTGAATACACCAAGATTTATAGTTATGAACGACACAATGCTTAAAAAAGTTGATATATCCATACTAACACTTTGAGCGACGACCTCCACAACTCCAACAGGACCTGAAAGATCGTTTATATTATATCTTCCTCCAATTAGGTCCATAAGGGAAATTATGATAAGTCGTCCTGTTGAAAGGGACTCCTTGAAGCTTTCTGTAATAAGATTTACAAAATTCTTTTCCAGTGGCTCAACATAAAAATCGAAATATACTGAACTTATACCTTGCGAATTTACAGTAGATTTAAACTCAACATCTGTAAGCTGTACCGTTTCGCCATTTCTTTTTACTGTGATATCATATATGAGATTTCCTGCCTCGTTTTTTACATCGTTGCTTTGCAGCTTGTATATTATATCACTTGACGTAAAAATAGGAAGCCCGTTTATAGATGTAATTTCGTCACCTATCTGCAACTGTTCGCTGCTCAACGATTGCTCACGAAAGGTACTAACAGTAGTTGTTGCAATAGACGGGCTTGATATAAGCGACATCATTATTACAAAATAACCTAGTACAAGATTCATTATAGCACCTGCAAGAATAACTATCATTCTCTGCCATACAGGTTTCCGATTAAAGGCACGAGGGTTTTCGCTTGAACTATCCTCCCCTTCCATAGAAACAGAGCCGCCAATAGGTAAAAGACGGATAACATAAGCTGTTTCCTTGCCTTGAAAACGTAAGATAACAGGACCCATTCCGAGTGCAAACTCGTTTACTTGTATCCCACACAGCTTTGCAGCTGTAAAATGGCCAAGCTCGTGAATAATGATAATTACGCAAAATGCAAGTATAGCTATAACAAACGTCATCAATTAACCTCCGATTTTGGATAGTACGAATTCCTCAGCAGCTTTTTGAGTTGCCAGTATATCATCAATAGACGGATTTTGGATAAATTCCACGTTTTCCAAAGCAGAGCATACCAGCTCTCCTATATCAAGAAATTTTATCTTGTCCCTTAAAAATAATGATACCGCTGCCTCGTTAGCACTGTTTATGATACAAGGTGCATTTCCGTCCATTGCAACTGCTTTTCTCGCAGCGGCAAGACAGCAGAAAGTTTCTTCATCTGCTCTATCGAACGTCAGCGTGCCAACCTCAAACAGTGAAAGTCTTTTGGCGGGGCAAGGAAGTCGTTTTGGATAAGTCAAAGCAAGTTGAATCGGTATCCTCATATCAGCGGTGCCAAGCTGTGCAATTACCGCACCGTCCTCAAACTCTACCGCAGAGTGTATTATACTTTGCCTATGGACAACTACTTCGATATGTTCAGGTGTAACGTCAAACAGCCTTACAGCCTCTATAAGCTCCAAACCTTTATTCATAAGCGTTGCACTATCTATTGTAATCTTCGCACCCATAGACCAGTTGGGGTGCTTTAATGCCTGCTCCTTAGTAACATTTACAAGTTCTTCTCTCTTTTTTCCAAAGAAAGGACCACCGGATGCGGTAAGCAATATTTTGCTTACCTTATTTCCCATAGCACCCATAAGGCACTGAAAAATAGCAGAATGCTCACTGTCGATAGGTAATAAAGCTACATTGTTAGCCCTAACACGATCAGTAACAAGTTTTCCACCCGCTACAAGTGTTTCCTTGTTGGCAAGGGCAATATTATTTCCAACATCTGCTGCGGATAAAGTCGGGAGTAATCCAACCATTCCCACGACGGAATTTACCACCGTGTCACAGGGAAGCTGTGCAAGTTCACACAGGCCGTCCATTCCGCATAAAATTTTTATATCAGTATCAGCAAGTCGCTGAGAAATATCGCTGTATTTACTTTCATCATAAACGCAGACATATTCGGGGCAAAATTCCCTCGCCTGCTCCTCCAACTGCTTTACGCTCGTTTTTACAGCTAATGCCTTTATTTTTATATTATGCGTACGGCAGACATCTAATGTCTGAACACCGATAGACCCTGTTGAGCCTAAAACAACAATTTCTTTCATACTTAATTCTTCTCTTTAACAAAACCACCCATCCACAAAAGTGAATGGGCAGATGATCACCCACTGATAATCCCGTCAAGGAATTACACAGCAAACGGGCTAATGTACTGGTAAACAATGTAAATAAACGGAGCGACAAAAAGAACACTGTCGAAACGATCAAGAACTCCACCGTGTCCTGGGAAAAGAGTTCCAAAGTCTTTTGCTCCGAATTCTCTTTTAATAACAGATGCGGAAAGATCACCAAGAACACCAAATGCAGAGCCTATCATAGCAATTAAGACTGCAATGATGTAATTTATCTGCACATCAGTAAATATAAGCATATTAAATATAATGCACAGAATTAAAACAACTATTCCTACTGTTACGATTCCACCGATAAAACCCTCAACGGTCTTTTTGGGACTGACATTTGGGCAAAGCTTATGCTTTCCGAGGAAAGTTCCGACAAAATATGCACCGGAATCTCCAAACCAAGCACTGAAAAGCAGGTATAATATAAAAAAGATACCAAGAGGTTGATTATCAGCAGGAGCAGTATATCTAAGCAAGATAATACAACTAAGAGATGCCGGTATAAGAGTTGCAGCACCTCCGCACATACATATACTTTCAAACTTTATTTCCTTGTGCTTCGCGAGCATCACACCAAAAATCAGCATACAAAAAGAAGCAAAACAAGGAACAATAAGATAATTAAGACCGAATAGGAGAACAAAGGGTGTTCCAGCAGAGAAAAGCATACACAATATCATAAGCACCTTATGATTATCACACTTTACCGTGCGTATGACTTCCCAGGTAGCAACTGCACTGAAAAATGAGATAGCAACTGTATAAAGCCAGATGTTGTCAAAAACAATTATACTGACTCCTACAATTACTCCTATAAAAGCTGTCAGCAGTCGTTTTGCCATAATCGGTCCTTTCTCTGAATACTAAAGACCGCCATATCTGCGATTTCGAGCCGTGTAGACCTCCACAGCGTATTCAAGATGTTTCTTATTAAAATCAGGCCACAGCACATCCATAAAGACAAATTCTGCGTATGCTGCCTGCCATATCATAAAATTTGAAAGCCTTTCTTCACCGCTTGGACGAATTACCATATCAAGCGGGGGCATATCCTTAGTATATAAATACTCCTCAATAAGCTCCTCCGTGATATCCTCTGAAATAATATCACCGCTTTTTACAAGCCGAGATATCTCTTTAACAGCATTTACGATTTCGGCACGTCCACCATAATTCAAAGCAATAGCCGTAATAAACTCTGTATTATTTTTTGTGTCATTCTGGATATCGAGAAGCTCCGCCTGTATATCCTCTGCCAATCGGGTAATATCACCCAGAATAATGATACGGATATTCTCCTTTGCGGCAGCACGTATATCCTTGATATATTGCCGCAAAAGATTCATAATACCCTCGACCTCTTCGGGAGGACGCTTCCAATTTTCGGTAGAAAAGGCATAGAATGTTGCACACTTTATTCCAAGCTCTCTACACCAATTTATAGTTTTTTTAAAAACCGCAGCACCCTGCTTATGACCGAGATTTCTCGGCAGACCACGCTTTTTTGCCCACCTGCCGTTTCCGTCCATAATTATACCAATATGCTGCGGAACAGAATTATTCTCCATTAGATGGACATAATTTCCTTTTCTTTATTCTCGCCGATCTTGTCAATCTCTTCAATAGACTTATCTGTGATCTTCTGAATGCTCTTTTCAGCGTCCTTCATATCGTCCTCTGTAATCTCGTTTGCCTTTTTCTTAGCTTTGAGCTTGTCAAGAGCGTCACGGCGAACATTACGAACAGCTACCTTGCTATCCTCACAATCCTTGCCTACTGTCTTGCAGAGTTCTTTTCTGCGTTCCTCAGTAAGCTGTGGGAAAACGATTCTAAGACAACGACCGTCGTTTGTAGGATTGATACCAAGATCACTTGCCTGTATAGCCTTTTCAATAGACTTTAAAGCGGAAGCATCATAAGGAGATACAACAAGTATTCTTGCCTCAGCAACGGAAATAGAAGCCACCTGATTGATAGGTGTGTCTGTTCCGTAATATTCTACTGTGATCTTATCGAGAACACGGGGGTCAGCTCTTCCAGCACGGATAGTGTTAAGCTCACTTTCGAGTGCTGCAACACATTTTCCCATTTTGGTCTTTGCAACATCAATAATCTCGGTCATAGTTTACTCCATTCTGCCGCATCGTATCGGCGGTGTTGTTTATTTTAATTACTGCTTATGTTTTGTGACAAGTGTTCCAACAGGCTTTCCCATTACAGCATCGAGAATATTGTCGGGACGATTGAGATCAAATACAATTATAGGAATGTTATTTTCAGTGCAGATAGCCGCTGCGGCACTATCCATTACTTGCAGCTTTTTAACAAGGATATCGTGATGAGTAATTACATCATACTTTACAGCATCAGGGAACTTCTTGGGATCCTTATCATAGATGCCGTCAACCATTGTAGCCTTTAAAAGAATGTCAGCACCAAGCTCTGCCGCACGAAGAGAGGCCGCACTGTCTGTCGAGAAGAAAGGATTGCCTGTTCCACAACCAAATATCACTACCCTGCCCTTTTCAAGGTGACGTATAGCTTTGCCAAGAATGAACGGTTCGGCCACCTGCTGCATCGTAATTGCAGTCTGTACTCTAACAACACAGCCCTGACTTTCAAGGACATCAGCCACAGCAAGGGAATTCATAGTGGTTGCAAGCATACCGATGTGGTCGGCTCTTGCTCTGTCCATACTTGGACTGCTTCGTCCACGCCAAAAATTTCCTCCGCCGACTACAATACCTACCTCACAGCCGACATCTACACATTTCTTTATACTTGCACATATTTTTTCTATTGTAGGAATGTCAAGTCCTATTCCTTTATCTCCCGAAAGAGCCTCGCCGCTCAGCTTCAGGAGAACACGTTTATACTTTGGTGTAATTTCACCCATATTTCTACCTCCGTTATATCAGCCGAATTGCGGCAATTATCAATAATCAAGAACTCTTATTCTACCAAGTATCTCGGCACCGTCAGAAACCTTTTCACAGGCTGCGACAGCATCACATTCAGACATAACCGAAGTTACAAAAGCGAGTTCATCGGAAGGCATATTCTTTCTGGAAAGGTACTCAACATCACCAAACACTGCCTTAATAACAGCCTTAGAAACATCAACGTTATTTGCCTTTACACGAATATAGTTTGCACAATTAAATGTATCAAAGCCTCTGATAAAGCTCTGCTCACTGTCAGCCCAAGTAAGTGAAATACTTGTACTTGCGTGCTTTGCAGCAGAAACGATATCAGATACGACAGCACTGGCAGTAGGAAGCTTACCTGCACCCTTACCGTAGAACACAACATCACCAGTTGCATCGCCTCTTACAAGGATAGCATTAAAAACATCGTTTACACCTGCAAGCTGGCTATCGTCCTTGATAACAGCAGGAAATACACCGATAGATATCTCGCCGTTATCCTCACGCTTAGCACAGCCTATAAGCTTGATCTTAGCATCGTAGTTGTCTGAATACTCAACGTCTTCAAGAGTTATCTTGGTGATACCCTCTGTATGAACATTTTCAGGATATACGTGCTTACCAAAAGCAAGAGAAGCAAGAATGCATATCTTACGGCAAGTATCGTGACCGTCAACATCAGCAGAAGGATCTCTTTCCGCATAGCCAAGATCCTGTGCAATTTTAAGAGCAGCATCAAAGCCCATACCGTCACGGATCATCTTTGTAAGTATAAAGTTTGTAGTTCCGTTAAGTATACCTGCTATCTCATCGATCTCATTAGCTTCAAGACAGGTGTGGATAG
The DNA here is from genome assembly GCA_045606505.1 of Oscillospiraceae bacterium. GTDB lineage: Bacteria > Bacillota > Clostridia > Oscillospirales > Ruminococcaceae > CAG-115. The sequence goes on along the minus strand of JAZUSC010000037.1, from coordinate 17,242 downwards.
GCTTGATTACAGGGATTCCTCCGCCTACACTTGCCTCAAAAAAGAAATTAACACCCTTTTCTCTTGCGATAGCAAGGAGTTCCGCACCCTTTGCAGCAACAAGCTCTTTATTTGATGTTACAACGCTCTTGCCAGCTTCAAGTGAAGATTTTACATAGGGATAAGAAAACTTTAAGCCACCGATGACCTCGGCTACAACAGTAACCTCGGGATCGTTAAGGATAATATCAAAATCCTTCACAAACTTATCTTTGTAGGGGCTGTCATCAAAATCTCTCACATCAAGAATATATTTGATATCAAGATCTGTACCAGCCTTCTTTTCAAGACTTTCCTTATTTTTGTAAAACACCTCGACAGTACCTGAGCCAACAACACCGTAGCCCAGCACAGCAATCTTTGCCATTATTTACAGTCCTTTCCTTGGGAGTGTATATTTCACCACTAAAAGTCCTATCACCTCGTTATATACGACGCTCTATGCGACCAACAGCTGCAAATATAAACACTTCTCCCCTGTTCTATTTATATCCTATATATTATATCATAGGATTACACATTTTTCAAGTAGTTTTTACTATGGATTTCAAAAACAGATATAGTTTTATTCTGAAAGTATCTTTTCGATATCTGCCTTTTCCTGCTCAGTAAAGGTTGTTTTATATACAGCCTCGACATTATCTGATATCTGCTCGGGGCGTGACGCTCCTATAAGCACCGTTGTGACAGCAGGATTGCTAAGAACCCACGACAATGCCATCTGTGATAGTTTCTGACCTCTTGATACGGCGATATCGTTAAGCTTATTAAGCTTTGCAATCATCTCATCATTAAGCTCGCTCTTTATCCAAGTTCTTCCCTTGCCAACCCTGGAATCTGCGGGAACTCCGTTTAAATAGCGGTCGGTAAGAAATCCCTGATAAAGCGGAGAGAATACAGCCAGTCCAAAACCCTGTTCAAGAGCGAATTTATCCAATCCGTCACGCTCTATCCAGCGGTTAAGCATAGAATAGCTCGGCTGATTTACAATAAACGGAGTGCGCAGCTCCTTGAATATCTTTGTGATCTCTTCTGTCTGTGCCTTATTGTAGTTTGAAATTCCGACATACAGCGCCTTACCCTGCCTTACGATATGGTCAAGAGCAAGAGCGGTCTCCTCTATCGGCGTATCACCGGGGTCGGGAACGTGATGATAAAAGATATCCACATATTCAAGTCCCATACGTTTCAACGATTGGTCAAGGGAGGATATAAGATATTTACGTGAACCGTTCTTGTCGCCGTAAGGACCTGCCCACATATCATAGCCTGCCTTTGTGGAGATACAAAGTTCGTCACGGAATTCTCTCATACCACGATCGAGGATCTTGCCGAAATTCTCCTCAGCGGAGCCGTTGTAAGGGTTGCCGTAATTATTGGCAAGGTCGAAATGGGTTATACCAAGGTCAAACGCAGTGTGTGCCATATTTTCCATATTGGCAAAGTTATCAAGATAGCCAAAGTTCTGCCAAAATCCGAGAGATACGGCAGAAAGCTTTAAACCGCTCTTTCCACAGCGGTTGTATACCATTTTTTCATAGCGGTGTTCGTTGGGTGTGTACATAATATTACCTCACATTCTATTCATAATCAATTTTATCGTTAATGCTCTCTTTGAAAACGCCCTCACAGGTGTCCCTGCGAGGGCGAAATATTACATTTCGGAAAGTTCAGCAAAGCACTGCTTCATAGCAGGATAGAGTTTACGGTACATTTCGTATACTTTGTTGTACTCACGTGTGTTATCCTCGATAGGCTCCTGAATCTTATCTGTCTTGATAACTGCACGACAAGCCTCGGGAACACTGGAATAAATTCCTGCTCCTACCGCTGCAAGAAGAGCAACACCAAGAGCAGGGCCCTCCTTACTGGAAGCGGTTTTTACAGGACAAGCGTAAAGGTCAGCAAGCATCTGACGCCACAGAGGAGATGTTCCACCGCCGCCACAAGCCATCATATCACTTACATTGATGTCCATTTCACGCATAACCTCTACACAGTCACGAAGAGAGTAGGAAACACCCTCCATAACCGCACGGAGCATATCCTTCTTTTTGTGCATTGCAGACAGACCAAAGAACACACCTCTTGCGTTGGGATCAAGGTGAGGTGTTCTCTCACCATTAAGGTAAGGCATATACAGCAGACGGTTAGCACCTATCGGAACGCTGTCAGCCTCCTTATCCATCAGATAGTAGGGATCAACACCCATAGCAAGTGCAGTTTCCATCTCGGCCCAAGCAAAATTATCTCTGAACCATTTAAGAGAATGACCGGCAGACTGGGTAACGCCCATAACGTGCCAACAGTTAGGTACTGCACAGCAGAAAGTGTGTACTCTTCCCTTCTTATCGATAGCTATATCAGATGTGTGTGCAAATACTACACCCGAAGTTCCGATCGTTGTGAAAGCCTTGCCGTTCTCTACAACGCCTGTACCAACAGCGGCAGCCGCATTATCACCTGCACCGCCTACAACGGGAGTTCCTTCTTTAAGTCCTGTAAGCTCAGCAACCTTCTTTGTTATCTTACCTGTGATCTCAGGGGACTCATAAACTTTTGCAAGGAGAGCCTTATCAATACCAAGTTTTGTAAGCACTTCATCTGACCAACAACGGTTGGGAATATCAAGGAGCTGCATACCTGACGCATCGGAAACTTCTGTTGCATACTCACCTGTCAGCATAAATCTGATATAGTCCTTGGGGAGAAGAATATGCTTACAGCGATCATAATTTTCAGGCTCGTTGTTCTTTACCCACATAATCTTAGCAGCTGTAAAGCCTGTAATAGCCGGATTTGCTGTGATCTCAATAAGTCTGTCAGCACCGACCTTATCAGTTATCTCAACAACTTCCTTTGCTGTACGCTGATCACACCAAATGATAGACTTGCGGATCGGCTTGTCCTCTGCGTCCAGCATAACAAGACCGTGCATCTGACCCGAAAGTCCGATACCCTTGATATCCTCAGCATTTACCTCGCTCTGAGCAATAACGTCTTTAATACCGTTTACAGAAGCATTCCACCAATCGAGGGGGTCTTGCTCAGCATAACCATTCTGGGGAGTATACATAGGATACTCATAAGTGGAAGATGCAACGGGATTTCCGTCCTCGGAAAAAAGAACTGTCTTGGTACCTGATGTACCGATATCAACGCCTAAAATGTATGCCATAGCGGTATATCTCCTTTAAAATGATGATAAATGTACAAAACGTCAATGTAAACGTTTATCCAATATAAATTTTAATATAATTTCACCAATTTGTCAATAGGTTTTGGAAAATATATATAAAACAAAACGCTCACTTTACAGTGAGCGATAAGATTTCTAATGCGGGCTTATAATCAGTGTCAATATTGATGATCTCACCTGCTATCTGTTTTGCTATCTCTAACGGTAGCAGCCTTTCTGGTATGGCATAAAAAAACAGCAAAAACTTTTTTTCATCCACACCCGGATTTATTATGTGCATTTCCCAGGCGTGGAATAAAGCGATATTGTACGCACCTTCTATAAAACACATCTGAATATAAGCCTCTGCTGCTAATTCGTGATTAAAATAACAATTATTCTGAGAGATAAGAAAATTCACAAAGCCAAGTACACTTATGTCATCCGTTGATGCCGCCTCAGATATGATAATATCTCTCTGTTGAGACTCATCAAATTGTTTGAAATATCTTTGTGCCTCATAGAAATCTGCCTTATGAATTAAATCTAATATGATCTTATACTCATTCTTCATACAAAAACACTCCTTCATATCAGTCTGCTTACACAGAAACATTTTGATGCAGTTTTTCCGTAAAATGAAAAAACCTTTATTCACATTGAATAAAGGTTTTAATTTGGTTGCGGGAGCTGGATTCGAACCAACGACCTTCGGGTTATGAGCCCGACGAGCTACCACCTGCTCCATCCCGCGATATTTGATGTACTCAGTATTTCCCGAGTGCTTAATAATTATACCACACGATTTCTTATTTGTCAAGGCTTTTTCAAAAATTTTTTTTGGATTTAAATTTATGTCAAAATAAGACAAAAAATAGACAAAAAATTATCAAACTTTATACTTGATTATATTATTTAAGAGTGTTATAATTTATATAGTATGTTAAAGAAAATATAATTTTTAACAAGGAAGTGTTATAATGAATACACTGATACATTTTGATGTAGCATCATTTTTTGTTTTATCTATAATATTCGTAACAACGATATATCGAAAAATGTCAAAAGGCACCTCAAACAGGATATTTCTATTGTTGATATTCACTACCATCATGGCATCTGTGTTTGAAATGTTGCTTATAATACTCAGAGGAACAACATCAGCAAATGATTTCACTCTGACCGTTGTTAAATCACTCTATATGCTTTCCCATAATTTTGCAACGCCTGTATACCTGATGTACATAATCAGTCTTACAAAAACCTGGCATAAGCTTGTAGCTAAGCCTGTTCTTTGTGTTCTTCTCTGCATTCCTTACGGTGTAGATATCGTACTTGTAATCATCAACCTGTTTACAGGCAATATGTTTTTGATAAAAGACGGTGTTGAAATATATAAAGATGTCAGAATCTTCTACTTGTGTGCTGTAATCTATATACTCATTGCAATCATATATGTTCTGTATTATAGAAATCTCTTTAAAAGACACCAACTTCTTGCATTGGCATCAATGCTGCCGCTAACCATAGCTGCTCTGATCGTCAAAAATTATTACCCCAATTCGCTTGTAGAGATATTCTCCAATACTCTTGGCATACTGATTATGTCACTTGTTATCCAACGTCCCGAAGAAATAATCGACTCCTTTACTCGTCTAAACAAATACGATGCTTATGCTGATGATCTAAAAAAACACTTCAAAAATAATAATCACGTTTCTATCATAATGCTTAATACAGCGAACTTTGCACCGCTCAACCGTATTCTTAGCTATGACGGAACACAAAAGCTACTAAGCGTTATCGCTAACGAACTTACTCAGATAAATCTAAAAATAGGTGCTCACGCTGACATATATTATCTTGACCGTGGTAGATTCAGAATTATTGTAAATAGTTTTAATAAGAATTCCGCTAGAGAAATGGCAGAAGAAATAAATAAGATGTCTAAACAGAAATTCAGCGTTAATCAGATAGAAATTAGTCTTAAAAGCTATGTTTGTCTTGTACGCTGCCCTGAGGATATCGGAGATTTCAAATCACTGGCTGCCTTTGGCGATGATTTTCATAATAAGATTCACTTTACAAAAGAGTTGATAGTCGCCGAAGAGCTTTTCAAACAGAAAAGTTTTAGTTTAACTAATGAGCTTGATAATATTATAGAAAATGCTTTGACAAACAAAAAACTACAAGTATACTACCAGCCTATCTACTCGACTAAGGACAAAAAATTCACCTCAGCCGAGGCTCTTATAAGGCTTATAGATGATACCCACGGATTTGTACCGCCTGATGTCTTTATTCCCCACGCTGAAAAAACTGGTGCAATACACAAAATAGGCAGCTTTGTACTTGATGAGGTTTGCCGCTTTATTGCAAGTGATGAATTCAAGAATACCGACCTTGAATATATTGAAATAAACCTTTCTGTTGCACAATGTATGCAGGGAACTCTTGCTGATGAGGTCATTGAAACTATCACGAAATATAATGTAAAGCCCTCTCAGATAAACCTTGAAATTACGGAAACCGCTGCAAGTTATAACCAAAAAGCTATGGCAGAAAACCTTGATACTCTTACCTCCGCGGGAGTAAGCTTCTCCCTTGACGATTTCGGTACGGGCTATTCAAATATCGACAGAGTAGCTTCCCTGCCGCTTAAAATTGTTAAGCTTGACCGCTCACTTGTTACAAATGAGCATAAGCCACGAATGAATAAATTCGTTGAAAATATAATCAGAATGTTCAAGGATATGGATATGGAGATTGTTGTGGAAGGTATAGAAACACAGCAAATGGTCGAAAGATTCACCGATTTGAAATGTGATTACATTCAGGGATATTACTTCTCAAAGCCTATCCCACAGAAAGAATTCGTAGACTTTTTGATTGCTGCAAAATAAATCAATGATAAAACGGTTCGAAAACAAGATTCGAGCCGTTTTTTAACGAAAGAAATTAGCCGCCTTTGGCACTTGACCAAAGACGGCTGTTTATTGTTTATCAGAAAAGCTCCTTAGCAAGCCATACATAGGCCGTATCAAGAGCCTCGTACAGATTGGTCATTTCGCCCTTTCTTATCTTGGAAAGGTCAACCTCCTCTGTACCAGTAGGAACAAGCTGTACCATTACCTTTGTGGGGATATCAACATCCTGAAACTTCTCGCTCTCACGAATGGTAAGCTTAGTAACGAACTTATCACCCATACTTCCGTAGTACATCTCATTTCCGCTGCGAACAAGCGGGAAGCCTCTGTAATAGAAAAAATTGCTTTCAGTCATATTGAATACCTCCATAATATTATATATTTATTAAAAAAATTACCAGTTAAGCACTATATCTCCGCCGTTTATCAAAGCGTCAATATTAGACAACATTCTCTCAGTATAGACCTGAACCACCTTGAAAATAACCTTGCCGTTTACAGCAACGATGTTCTTTCGGTCGTTTTCGTCAGACTTGAAGAATTCAAGCGTATCGTGATCTGCATCATAAACCTCGTGATACTCATCACGATAGTTGAACGTAACCTTGATATAAGGCTCGTATTCTCCCTCTGAAAGGAATAACTCATCACCTACCGGAGATATAAGCTGCTGATAAAGCTGTCTGAATTTATCACCATTAAGCTCCTGTCCGTCAAGCGTAAAGGTGTTTGAAGAAGCATCACCCTCGATATCAAATACATACTCTCTATCAGGCGTGGTTATAACAAGTGTATCAACCGTGTAGATATACGGAGAAAGAGGACGTCTTGATACTATATCCTGCAACTTAAAGGAGTACCACGGTGCGGCACCTGTTGCAAACGCATATACTCCTGTACTACCCTCGATCATTCCGTAATAACCTGCTATCGTTGTAAGCGTAGGAGTGCTTTCATCGTTTGTCGCCGTTTCAACGATTATCTGATCTCCTAAAAGAAGTACATAACGCTGTCCGCCATACTTAAATGTTACACGGCAGAACGGATCGTCAAGTCCTGTGGAAGAAAGCAACTCGTCGTTAACCTCAACTGCAATGCACTGTGTAGCTGTAAGATTGTATAGACCGTAACAAATACTCTGTGTTACATTAGAATCGATCTCCGCTTTAAACGGTGATGTCATTCTGTGTGTATTGAACGTAGTGATAACAGAGTCCTCGTTTTCGGATTCTTCTGCAACGTCATACATAAAGGATATCTCTACACGCTCGTCAAGGTCTTTACGCTCAATAACAAGGTAATCAAGCTCCTGCGGATTATTCATATCATATCCGCTTGTGAATGTAAGGTTCACAAATGAAGTGATAGGCTCATAAACATTTGCAACTGTATAGTAATTAACAAGATAAACAGTATTACTGTCCCCTGTTTTGCAGTATGCAAAGCCGTTATCAGCGGGATTACGAATACCGAACTGCAAAACCTTTGTTGTGTTATCCTCAAATGTCACCTTAGCGGTGGATAAGGGAGTTGCCAGACCGTATTTATCTAGCTCCTCGGCATTCTCCTCCACGATTTCTGATGCAGTAAGACCTGCAAGACAATTAGTAAAGGATACTAACATCGTATCATTAGGTGACAGACCTGACATCTGCTCACTTACCCAAAAATATTCATCAGAAGATGTTACATTGCCCTCGGTATCTGTTGCGGATACAACACGCTTGTCACGGGTAAATGTAAAGCTGCCATTTTCGTTTTTGATCTCTGCTGTAATAACTTCGCTGCCTGCCTTGTCAGTAAGAACAACAGAGCTATCAGTTTCACTGCTTGAAACGTCAGAAGAAGATACAGAGGTTTTATCCTCGCCTTCCTTGGGCTGTGTCATCAGCAACACAAGGCATACAACACCAAGAACAAGCAGCAGCCCAGCTGCAATAATTATGGTACGAGTGGATTTTGAAAGCTTCGCCATTATCTATGCCTCCTGCGTACCCAAACAACAATACCTACAACTATTACGACCACAGGAATAACAATACAAAGCACGATAGCAAGTACGTTAGCCTGCTGACCTGTCATATCAAAGCCGCTTGTAGCAAGGGACTTCGGAGAAATGGTTATACCCTCTTCCCTGCCACAGATATTATTGAACATATTTATAAGGAATGTACCATTGTTGGAGTTAGCAAACTGCATAAAACCTGAATATGCAAACATATCCGAGCCGAATACAACAAGTCTGCTAAGCTGATGATTAGTGCTGTGTATCTTCCGAGCAACAACAGCATTATTGAATATACCCGATTCAGCAGTAGAAAGGTCGATACCCTCCTCTGCGTCAAGGGGAATTAGGAATGCATTATCGTATGTCTGCATAATGATCTGCTGCTCTATCGAACCTCTTGCACCGCTGTCCCAAAGCTGGATAACAGGACGCATATCAGCACCATAGGTGTACAGACCATTTTCATAGGTCGAGCCTGCATAATCAGTATCAAGAATATTCTGATAATGTGCAAAGTAACCCATTGCACTGCTCATCAGATAGTTTGCATCGCTCTGTCCTATCGCAGAATACTCAACAGCCATACCCCAGTCACTAAGGAAGCTGTCAATATTCGGAGTCTTTGGCTGTTTAGCGGAAGCGAAGTATATAACGTTCTTGCCAAACTTACCGTCATTATCAAGGAACTTATCAAGCTTTTCGATATGCTCAACATCTACATCAAGAGTCGGTGCGTACATAACAACAAAGTCGATATCTGAATCAATCTCATCGATCTGAGTGAGATTGATTTTTTCAACCTCATAGCCATTGTCAGTGAGAAGATCAGCCAAAGCTGTACTGTCAAGCTCATTATAGCCCTCTGTAAAAGCTATACGCACAAGGTCATCATTTGTAATATACATCATAGCAGAAACCGCTTCCTGCTCGATGCTTGATTCATAATAATCATACTGATCAAAGGAGGCACCGTAATATGCATAAGCCATATATGCACTGTAATACTCCTCATAATTATTCACTGTGATATAGGAGTTTGTGTCGATAATTCTGTATCTACCTGTTTTCGGACACTCAACTACAATATAATTGTCTTCAAGCTTTTCTCCCGTAAACTTTGCAGAAAAGCTGGGATTCTGATCAAGCACAAGATAGTCAACGGTAATACGTTCGTTTATCTTATGCATATTTTTGAGTATCTCATTTATCTGTTTAAAGAGCTTAGGCAAACCGGTAGTACCTCCGCTTTCAAAGCCCGCCTCAGAATTGAGTACAGTTATCTTTACATCTGTGTCAAGCTTTGCAAGGAAATCCTCGGTCTTTTTGTCAATAGTATAAATACCTGCATCGGAAAGATCGGCACTTGTATTGAAACGCTCCGAAACCAGTCCTACAATTATATTCACCACAACTATTACCGCAATAAATACGATAGTAAGAATGATAGATAGCGTTCCGTGTTTGAAATTTCTTTTATTGAATCTGCTTAGCTTTTTTACCTTAGATTCCACATTTTCGGGTGCGGAAGATACTGTCTCAGCAGTCTTTGTGTCTACACTTTTGTTTTTCATTTCGTTGCTCATTGATATGCCCTCCTTTCTCAGCTCCAACGGCGGCGTTCAAGAACACGCACCGTGAGGAAGTTGAACAGTACAACAAGGCTCAGGAAGAACACGATGTTTTTAAGGCTGAAAATACCATAAGTAAATTCCTGATACTTGTAGAATACCGAAAGGGATTCAATGATCTCTTTAAGGAAATCAATGCTTACATAACTTGCAAGAACATCAAACATACAAAGAACGATGTTTGCACCTATTCCTCCGATAGCCGCTATCATCTGATTTTCTGTAAGACTGGAAATAAAAATTCCAACGGAGATATAAACAGCTCCCAAAAGGGATATACCGACAAAGTTACCAAATACCTCAGCCCAAGGGAAATTGTTATCAGTCCCTGCCGCTACTGTTGTTTGACCTACCATTCCAGACAGAAAAACAGCATATACAAGAAGTATTGCAGCACCGATAAGGAAAATTAGGAATGCTGCCAAGAATTTGCCGAAAACAAGTCCGAAAAGGCTTATAGGCGAAGTCAATGTAAGCTGGTCTGTCTTTTGACGCTTGTCATCAGCCATTGTTCTCATTGTCAGAATGGGGATAAGCACAAGCATAATAAAGAACATCCACAAAAAAGTGCTTGACATATCGGCAGAGCCTACTGTCAGACAGGTCAGCCATAGGAAAAGACCTGAAAATCCATAGAATACCGCAAGATATACATATCCAAGCGGTGATGTAAAGTAAGATGCGAATTCACGCTTCATAATAGCAATCATTTCTTCGCACCCCCATTTTCAACATTGCCATAAAAGTCGCCTGTGGTAAGTTTAAGGAATATCTCCTCCAAAGTAAGCTCGGAAGAACGCATAAGCAAAATAGGATAATTCCTTGTTGACATACGTTTGAAGACCTCACGGCGAATATCAGCACCCTCTTTTGCATTAAGAGAATACTCAGTCGTAGTATTATCTACCGCTCTGTTGATATGAACCTCCACCATATCGGGTATAGCTTCAAGTAGAGCTTTTACTTCCTTAAAAGGACCTTCAATCTGTACAATAAGCTTATGATCAGCAGACAGATTACGTGAAAGATTATCCGTTGTGTCGTTGGCAACAAGTCTTCCCTTGTCTATTACAACGATCCTGTCACAGACAGCCTGAACCTCTGAAAGAATGTGAGAGGATAAAATGACAGTGTGATTTTTACCAAGCTTTTTGATAAGCGTCCTTATCTCGATTATCTGCTTCGGGTCAAGACCTACCGTAGGCTCGTCAAGGATAAGTACCTTAGGATTTCCGACAAGTGCCTGTGCAAGTCCTACACGCTGCTTATAACCCTTCGAAAGGTTGCGTATAACTCGTTTGCTTACATCTGTTATCTTCACAAGTTCGCATATCTCATTTAAATGAGAACGACGGGGCAGCTTACACTTTTTAAGATCATATACAAAGTTTAAATACTCTATGACCGTCATATCAAGATAAAGCGGTGGCTGCTCGGGAAGATATCCGATGTCCTTTTTAGCTGCAACAGGGTCTTCAAGTATATCAATACCGTTGATAAGTGCCTGTCCTCCCGATGATGACAGATACCCTGTTAAAATATTCATTGTTGTCGATTTTCCTGCACCGTTAGGGCCGAGAAAACCGAGTATTTCGCTTTCACTGGCGGTAAAGCTGATGTCATTTACAGCAAGTTTATTACCGTAGCTTTTGCATAAGTTTTTTACTTCGATCATTAAGGCCTCCGAAATTACTGTGTCAGGGCATAAGCCCACTTTCGATTATACTGCATATTAGTGATAGGTTTGTGAATTGTTTCTGAAATTCAATATTTATCCACAGCGGTACAAGGAAGACTCTTCCCTGCATTGACCGTTTAAATATTAAATCAACCGTTTGCAGACAGTAACTCGATACCCTTTTTAATTCTTGCAATAGACTCGTCCTTACCAAGAATTACAGCAAGTTCCACACCGCCACCGGGAGTAAGCTGTTTTCCGCTGAGTGCAACACGCAGAGGCCACAGCATAAAGCCATTCTTTACACCCTCCTGTTCAATAAGCTTGAACAATGCATCGTGAACGCTGTCGTGAGAGAAGTCACTAAGGCCCTCCAACACGGGAAGTATTTTTTGAAGTGCGGGAAGTGCTGTTTCAGGACTTGTCTTCATCTTCTTGCTTGTGTAAAGATCAAGAGAGTATTCAGGAAGTTCATCAATAAAGTCTACCTGCGAGGGAATATCAGTAAATACCTCTGCTCTTGGCTGTAAAGTAGAGCAAAGGAGTGCAATATCAATATTCTCACGCTTACAGGTCTGACGGATATAGGGTGTTGCGTACTCGATAAACTTCTCTAACGGAAGTGCACGAACGTGCTGTGCATTTATAGCCTTTAATTTAAGACCGTCAAAAATAGCGGGTGATTTGGAAATTCCGTCAAGGCCGAATTCCTCGATCATCTCATCAAGAGTGAATATCTCCTTCTCGCCCTTAGGTGCCCAGCCGAGAAGTAGTATATAATTAAGGATACCCTCTGTCATATATCCCTTATCAAGCAGATCCTGGAAGGAAGCATCGCCGTCACGCTTAGCAAGTTTGTGCTGAGCGTCCTTCATAATATGCTCAACGTGGATATACACAGGAGGCTCCCAGCCAAATGCGGAATAGAGAAGATTATACTTCGGAGAAGAAGAAAGATACTCGTTTCCTCTTACAACGTGGGTAATTCCCATAGTATGGTCATCAACTACATTTGCAAAGTTATATGTGGGCATTCCGTCGGATTTAAGCAGCACCTGATCATCAAGGTCTACATTTTCAACGGTTATATCGCCGTAAATCTCATCGTGAAATGTTGTTGTACCCTCTGTGGGTATCTTCTGACGAATGACACAGGTGGTACCCTCTGCTCTCTTTGCAGCAACTTCCTCAGGAGAAAGGTCACGGCAACCGCAACGATTCATAGAAGCAACGCCAAGAGGTTTCTGCTCATCGTCGTCATCGGAAGCCTTGTCACAGAAGCAATAGTATGCGTGTCCTGTTTCAACCAGCTTTTCAGCATATTCCTTGTACATTCCCATACGCTCACTCTGGATATAGGGACCGTAATCACCGCCTACATCGGGACCTTCGTCCCAGTTAAGTCCGCAGGTTCGGAGTGTTTTGTAGATCACATCTGTTGCACCCTCTACATAACGCTCACGGTCTGTATCCTCAATACGAAGAATAAATGTGCCATTCTGTTTCTTAGCAATAAGATAAGTGTACAAAGCTGTACGCAGATTACCAATATGCATATATCCCGTAGGAGAGGGAGCAAATCTGGTTCTGATATTTGCCATTGTATATCAGTCCTTTCTAATTATTTTACTTCATTGCCTTTTCTTTGTCCGCTGACATCTGTTTTTTCAGCTCATCAAGGCTTGAAAACTTGATCTCTGGACGTATAAAGCTTACAAGCGAAACGGATATCTTTTCTCCGTAAAGGCAGCCGCTGTAACCTATTATATGCGTTTCCATAACGGCACCCGTGCCGTCGAAACGATTTTCAACAGTGGGCTTTACTCCTATGTTTGTAACACCCTTATAATGTCTGCCGTCAACCTCAACATAGCTTTTATAAACACCATATTTCGGCACGATGTTCGTAGCTGGTATACGCTGATTTATTGTAGGGAAATCAAGCGTATGGCCTATCTTATTCCCGTGGATTACAGGCAGACTATACCACAACTCATATCCAAGCAATTTGTTTGCTGTTTCAATCTCACCACGGCGTATAAGCTCACGAATGTGCGTGGAGCTTATCGGTATTCCGTCACAGCAGATATCCTGTACAACTTCAACAGTGATGCCATAGCTTTTCCCTATCTCTGCCATAAGTTCAGGAGTGCCGCTGCCATTCTTACCGAACCGGAAACTTCTTCCACAACTTGCAAATCCAGCATTAAGTCGCTTTACAAGTATCTCACGAATAAACTCCTCTGCTGTATATCCGCAGACCTCCGCAAAATCGGGAGCATACAGATACTCAACACCTATCCTCCTTATAAGCTCACGCTTATTGTCAAAGGAAATGATATCCTCAGGGGTTTCAAATTTCGGAAGAGTTGTATCGCAATTAAAGGTGAACACCGCAGGTTTGAGATCTCGCTGCTCCATAGCTGCGGAAATAACACCTATGTGCCCCAGATGCAACCCGTCAAAATATCCGAGAGCAACTGCGGTCTTTTCTTTCGGCACTTTTCTGCCGTATGTTATATCTATCAAAATATTTCCACCATTTTTAGTGATAAATTTACTCAAAAGGTATACGTTTTAATGAAACAAGCTCGTTCTGTTCATTTACCTCTGCTATACCGTAAAACTGTCCTCCACCAAAAACTCGGCATTTTACACCTGTTTCAGGTCTTGAACTTAGTCTATCAGCGTCAAGGCGAACCCCGTTCAAATATAGACGCTGCTGTGTTTCATCAAGGTCAATACGGAAATAATCGGAAAAGACTTCCTCCGTTGGAAGCAGCCACGATCTATGAGTTGTTTCGTCAGCGGTCTTTACCTCCTCAATAGTATGACACTGAGAAAGAAAAAAACCACAGGCACGTGTTCTACACAGACTTGACATAACTGCACCTGTACCAAGAGCCGTACCGATATCGTGGATAAGTGTGCGGATATACGTTCCTGAGGAACAATCCACCTCGATTATACCCTCCCTGCCGTTAAACTCAATCAAATTGAGACGAGAGATCGTTATCGGACGTGGCTCTCGCTCTACCTCTATTCCCTTTCGGGCGAGGTCGCAGAGCTTCTGACCGTTGACTTTTAATGCGGAATACATCGGTGGTATCTGCATTATATCTCCACGAAAGGAGTCCAAAGACGAAAGCAGTTCACTGTCTGAAATATTCTTTTCGTTTTGAAGTTGCAACTTTCCCCATATATCCTGTGTGTCCGAGATATATCCCAGACGAAATCCAGCACGATAGCTTTTATCAGAATCGGGAATTATGTCAACGGCCTTAGTTGCACCGCCAACGAATACAGGAAGTACTCCTGTTGCCATAGGGTCAAGTGTTCCGCTGTGTCCGACTTTTTTTGTATGAAAGCAGCCACGCATTATTGCCACAACATCAAAGGAAGTGAACTCCTGAGGCTTATTTATGCATATAATACCTGTCATATTATACCCGCCTGTTCAAGAGCATCACAAGATGCCTTTACGATAAGCTTTTCCGCCTCTTCAAAAGTCATAGTAAATGAGCAGCCCGCTGCTCTTGCGTGACCGCCGCCGCCAAACTGCTGTGCGATCTTTGATACATCGATCTTCTCACTGGAACGAAGCGATGCCTTAAATACACCGTTTTTCTTTTCCTTTATAGAGATACCGATATCCACACCCTCTATCTGACGTGGAATAGCAGCCATAGCACCAACATCGTCGCTGTCAATATCAGGTATGCTGTCAACAGTACTCTTCATAACAGAGATAACAGCAACGTGTCCCTCGGCAAAGAATTTAATATCTTGAAGTACCTTTTGTTCGAGCTTTAATCTGCCTGGTGTTTTAAGCTCAAACATTGCATAGTTTATAGGTGCGATCTCCGCACCAAGTTCAATAAGCTTTGCTGCAATGATATGGCTCTGCGGAGTGGTATTGCTGAATTTAAAGCAGCCTGTATCCGTCGCTATACCTGTATAGATACAGTTTGCAATAGGCTTATCTATCTCCACGCCCATTGCAAGGATCACCTCATACATAAGCTCCGCTGCCGCCGCATACTCTCCACGGAGAAGTAATCTTTCAGCGTAATCCGTATTGGATATATGATGATCTACACAAAGTGCTGCTGTATCACCGATATCTTTCATATCACCAAGCAGCTTAGTGTCAGCCACATCTACGCAAACAACGGTTTTAGGTTCAAAATCCTGTTCGATAATAGCCTCACGCATATAATCAAAACGGTGAGGTATCTCGTCAGGACAAACTGCCTTAGCACGTTTACCAAGTCTTTGCAGTGCTCCGCAAAGCGAATAACCGCAACCAAGTGTATCTCCGTCAGGACTTGCGTGCATAAGGATAAGGTAATCATCATTCTGTTTAAGAAAATCAGCTGCTTCTTTTACCTCAATCTTCATCTTCACCCTCCTCCGATGTTTCATCGGGGTCTTCCGTCTGTACAGGTTTGGGGAGTTTTGCAATAATTTCTTCGATATGTGCGGAGTATTCCAGTGAATTATCCGGCAGGAATATAAGCTCAGGAATCTTTCTGACCCTTATTCTTGAAGCAATACACTTCTTAAAATATCCAGCTGCGGCTGTCATTCCCTCCACCGCCTTTGAGGTCCTTCCCTCCCCGCCAAGACACGCAATATGCACCTTGCAATAAGAGAGATCATTTGTAACCTCGCAGTGAGTGACGGTAACAAAATTCTTTGCAACACGGGGGTCTTTTACTCCTCCAACTGCTGCGGAGATCTCACGCTTTATATCTTCATTAAGACGTTTTATATTAAAGTTAGCCATATTAGCCTCCTTTACTCTGTGATGTCCTCCGCACCGCAAAAGCGACACGGAGTTCATCGGGACTTTCTCTTAATCACGGTATTCTTCCATCATATACGCTTCAAAGATATCGCCTTCCTTGATATCAGTGAATTTTTCAAGGCTGACACCACACTCGTAGCCTGCTGCTACTTCCTTTACGGAATCCTTAAAACGCTGTAAACCTGCAATATGATCATCGCCAACGATGATACCGTCACGAACGATACGTACTTGACCGTTTCTTGCAACCTTACCTTCAAGAACATAAGAACCGGCAACTATACCAACATTAGTGATCTTGAATACCTGACGCACCTCAACTCTACCAAGTTCTACCTCACGGTACTTGGGAGCGAGCATACCCTTCATAGCTGTTGTGATATCTTCAATAGCATCGTAGATAACACGGTACAGACGGATCTCAACGCCGTCACGCTTTGCATTTTCAGCAGCGGAGGGGTGAGGTCTTACGTTAAAGCCTACGATAATAGCACCGGAAGCCATAGCGAGCATAACATCGCTTTCGCTTACAGCACCTACTGCACCGTGAATTACTCTTACACGAACTTCCTCGTTTGTTATCTTTTCAAGGGACTGCTTTACAGCCTCAACAGAGCCCTGTACGTCAGCCTTTACGATTATCGGAAGTTCCTTAACAGTACCGCTCTCAATAGAGGTGAACAGATTATCAAGTGTAACCTTCTGGTATGCCTTGAACTGCTCTTCCTTAGCGTCGTGCTTACGCTTTTCAACAAGCTCTCTTGCAAGTTTTTCGTCCTCGACAGCCGCAAATGTGTCACCTGCGGAAGGAACTTCTGCAAGACCCATAATCTCAACAGGAACAGAGGGGCCTGCTTCCTTTACTGTTCTGCCCTGATCATCACGCATTACACGAACACGACCAACCGCTGTACCCGCAATAATAACATCGCCTGTATGAAGTGTACCATTCTGTACAAGTACAGTTGCGATAG
>JAZUSC010000036.1:0-29269 GCA_045606505.1 Oscillospiraceae bacterium | reverse complement strand
CCATCGCAGGAAGCGATTCAAGCGGCGGTGCAGGAATTCAGGCAGATATTAAAACTATGCTTGCAAACGGGATTTACGGAATGAGTGCAATAACCGCCCTTACCGCACAGAATACTATGGGTGTTATGGGCATCTCGGAAGTTACACCTGAATTTCTCGGACAGCAGATAGACGCTGTGTTCACCGATATTTTCCCTGATGCGGTGAAGATAGGTATGACTGCAAATGAACAGCTTATTGAAGTTATTGTGGAAAGGCTCCGTTTTTATAAAGGCAGAAACATAGTTGTTGACCCCGTGATGATAGCAACAAGCGGAGCAAGGCTTATTTCCGAAAATGCAATAGCTGTGATGGAAGAAAAGCTGTTGCCAATAGCAACGCTGGTTACACCTAACATTCCCGAAGCCGAGGTGTTGTCGGGGATAAGGATATCCGATAAAGCAGATGTGGAGCAGGCGGCAAGGCTCATTGCTGACAGCTACGGCTGTGCGGTACTTCTTAAAGGCGGTCACAGCATAAATGACGCAAACGACCTGCTCTGTGAAAACGGCGAAATGATATGGTTCAGCGGCAGTCGTATTGACAATCCTAATACCCACGGGACAGGCTGTACGCTTTCCTCAGCGATAGCGTCAAATCTTGCAAAAGGAAATGACATCAGGACTTCTGTGATGCTTGCAAAGGAGTATATCTCGCGTGCACTTTCGGTTATGCTTGACCTCGGAAAGGGAAGTGGACCTATATATCACGGATTATAGAGTTCCGTAATTTCCTCGGTGCAGTGAAACCGGATAAGACAATCTTTCACAGTTCTTCTCAAACGGAGTTTTCCCGCTTTGTTTCGGGTGCATAGTATATCCTGTGGGCACAATGTAGTCGAGGCTATGTGACAGCTCGGTTTGAAGAAAACCACCTTCTACAAGCTCGTAAGGAGCTGTAATCTGCGTTAGTGCAGAACAATTATATACCAGCGGTGTGGTACCTCTCCGTTTTCATATACCGTCCGACACTTCCTTCAGGGAGTGTCGGATTTTTTGCTTTTTGCGTAAAAATACATTGACATTCATTGAAATCAAAACATAAGAATCTTATGACGCTAAATATCGTTATCAATGAACACTCAGCTTTACCCTACTACCATCCATAACATTGACAAGCAGCTTTTCGGAAAGCATCTTATTGACTTCTTCGGTAAGCTTTGCCGTTATGCTCTTGTATCCCATTGCCTTTGCAAGCTCGTTTCTGGACAGGGGCTTTTCTTTCAGAGCATCAATTATCCTGCTGCGATACTCCTCGTCCTTTGCTGATAATGCTTTTGTCTGAACAAAATACGGATGTACGGGAATTGTCACCGAAAGATAGCTTCGGTTTTCGTCCATATCGAATACGGGGAGATCCGAGCCGTTTTCTCGCAATGCCTTAATAGCATTTGGAAAGCCTGTGTTTTGTCCCTCAATGAGCTTCAGCTCTTTCAGAAAATCTCCGATACGGCGATTGCGGTAGATCCTTGCTCTTATCTGATACTCCTCAATGCTCTTGTCCGAAATACTGCGGTCAAAGCCCGGGAAGCTGGTTATCTCAATAGCCTCGGGAGTTATCCGTACCGTTATCGGCTCATTCACCTGATAAGAGCGATGGTACACCGCATTTGCAAGTATCTCCTCTATCGCAGCATAAGGGTAGTTCACAATACGCTCAGCCTCTGCTTTGTCGGATGATTTTATCGTAACCTCTTTCAGCGTATAATTCTTTATATACGCCAGTGCATCACGCAGCTGTCGCTGAATAGGTCCTGTGAATACCTTTTCAACCATATTCGTGCCTGTCGGGTCAGGAATATCCACTACCTCTATCCGTGCATAGCGAAAGTATTTCTCGGGCTTCTCGGAGAACATCAATATTCCGACATTGAGTGGTTTTAAGCTCTCAGGCGGTCCTGCAACAAGCTGCATATCCTTCGCTATATCAATTACATCCATCCTGACGGAATGCTCATAAAGATCACTGCCTATCTCTTTCAGATGCTGACGGAGCAGACCAAGGTCAAGGTCTGATACATCAGCGGCAAGATTCGGTCTGTCATCAAACGGGATATCCGTTGAAACATAGAAAAGCTCCTTCTCCTCGTCAGGAGAAGCAACTATCGTGCTGCTGAACTTGCGTATATAGTAGAGCTTGTTGGATTTCTCCGAAAAGACATCCTTTGACGCCTTGTATGGTCTGCCATAACCACCTGCCACCCATATCACGATAACATATTTATCCTGAAACAGCACAGGCTCAATAACAGGATTATACA
This sequence comes from Oscillospiraceae bacterium, assembly GCA_045606505.1. Classification (GTDB taxonomy): domain Bacteria; phylum Bacillota; class Clostridia; order Oscillospirales; family Ruminococcaceae; genus CAG-115. Next base: position 26,970 of record JAZUSC010000036.1, on the reverse strand, counting down.
ATGGCTCAATGCAACGGCAAAGTCCGATAAGCTCCTTCAATATGCTGTCGATACGCTCCTGCTCTATTCCTTTTACGGGAAGTACGGGAGTTCCGTTTTCTTCATCGACACCTATTACAATATATCCGCCGCCCACATTGTCAATATCATTTGCAAAGGCACAGATACTGTGGATGATGGGGTTAGGATTCCAGTCGCCCTTGAACTCGATTCGTGTTGATTCAACAACTCGCTGATTTATCAGCTCTTCAATATTTACAGGTATAGCCATAATCTTACCTCCTGTATCAGTTCTTGTAACCATTGTAACACTTCGATGACAGCTTGTCAACACTTTTGATAAAATTTCATCGAAACTTTCGACAAAATGGTATCGAAATTGTCGATATGAGGCTCATATCTTTTTTCCCTTACAAAAAGCAATAATTTCAGTGCAATGAATTTGGAGCAGCTATTTTATTTTGTACCCGAGGGAATAGAAACCGGTAGCAATATGATTCTCTGCGAGTGTACTTACTACTCAGAATACTAATTAAACAGGGAGCGGATCTTCGGAACTGATCCCTATTTGTTTATCTCGTCATTGTTTCTGTCACCTTGTGATTATGATATACTAATTGACATCCCACCACAATAATGTTATAATGTCAGCAGCAAAATTTATGATACAAAAGGAGAAAACAGCTGTGTCAGAATATAAAATGACAGGTGTGGAGCTTGCCTCGCAGCTAAAAGGTCAGCTTAATAACAATATGCTCTTCAACGGAATTAGCGGTGTTGATGACGAAAGTCTGCATTTGTCTGACACCGAAATAAAATGGTGGCGTGATGCAAAGCTGGGTCTGTTTATCCACTGGGGGATATACTCGGTCATCGGCAAGGGAGAATGGGCATACTTTAACGAAGGTTTTACTCAGAAGGAATACCGAAATATAGCCGAGCAGCAGTTCAAACCTCAGCTCTCTGCAAAGGAAATAGCAGCGGAATGGCTTGACTGTGCTGAAAAATCAGGTATGAAATATGCTGTTATGACTACCCGACACCACGATGGCTTTTCTCTGTGGGACAGCAAATGCTCCGAGGGTGATTTCACTTCATCTGCCGTTGGATGTGAAGATTATGTAAAAGCGTTTACGGACGAGTGCCATAGGCGTGGAATACACACGGGATTGTACTATTCTCCTATGGATTGGCGATTTGAGGGATACTTTGATCCGATCAACAAGTCTGAGAGTGCACAGAAAATGAAGCAGCAGACGTACGGTCAGATACGAGAGCTCTGCACACAATTTGGCAAGATTGATATACTGTGGTACGACGGCGGCTGGCTTTCACATAATGGAAGCGATGCAGACGCAGCCTGGCTGTGGGAACCTATAAAGCTGAACAGATCTGTTCGTGAGCTCCAGCCGAATATTATGGTGTCACCGCGTTCAGGATATCGTGGAGATTTCGAGTGTGACGAGGGAACAAAAATGCCCATTGGTGGTATAGTGCCTATCCCTTGGGAAAAGTGTATGTCAGTTTCACAGGCATGGGGATATATGCCGAATGATAGATTTATGGACAGCGATGAAGTAATTAAAATTCTTGTGAATACAGTATGCCGTGATGGTAATATGCTGCTGAATGTGGGACCTGATGAAAACGGCAGATTTCCTGCACAGGCTAAGAAGATATTGTCAGTTCTGGGTGAGTTTATGCACGAAAACGGTGAAGCTATATATGGCACAAGGGCAGGCTTATGGCAGCCCGTTGATGGAGTTTTCGGCAGCACCTACAATGGTGACGCAGTATATCTGCATATTCTGGATTGCAACAAATTCAACGAGCTTGTGCTGTCACAGATAGACGGCGCGATACTTTCTGCTTCTCTGCTTGATGGTACAGCAGTACCTTTTGAGCAGAAAAAAGGTGTGCGTTTTTTCATTCCCGTTACTGTTATCACAGAGGGTAGAATTGATACGGTAATCAAGCTGACAGTTCGTATGTTATAACAAATTGAAAACGGAGAACTTTTACACTCTCCGTTTTCTTTGTAATTTCACAAAAAACGCAGTATAGTATTTTACACAGATTTTGAATAACAATCAATATGCTCAAATCAAAAACAAACGCCCCCGTGGCTGTTGCATTTGCCGAATTTATAAATCAGTGGCTCTCATACCTATGGATTATGAATTGCCATTACTTAGTGCTGCCTTCCTCATAGTTAGCGATGGAATCATCTTGATAGCATCAACATAAATGAATACAGTAGATTTTTTTCTGCGATCCACATATATCCAGCAGGCGATTATAGATTTGAGTATTTTTTGAAGAATTTCGCTTTCCTCGGAAAAACTATATAATATTGACAATCAATATGCTTTATGATACAATAAACAATAATATAAAGTGTGAATATTTGGAGTAACTCAAATGATATTCAGCAGACACTTTTTTCCGTTTGTCTCGGAGAACGACTACCGAAAAACAGCCTCATTACCGTACAGTTGTAAAGTTCTGCACTGTCACTGAGTCATTCTTGCATAAAATTATGACCGGGAAAGATTATGACCCACGATTTTTCCGATATATGATGACCGAATTGTGAAAAATACTTAATAAAATTACGGGGCATCTTATGAAAATCAGCGAAGCGATTATTGAATCACAATTAAAAATCGCCTCAAAGTCATCATAAATATTTTCGGATTTCGGTTAAACCACAAAGATTATAAACAAAAAGGAAGAAAAATTATGTTTGATGTATTTATCAGTTATCGGCGTAGCGGCGGCTCGGAAATGGCACGCTTACTTTACCTCAAGATCAAGGAGGCAGGATACAGTCCCTTTCTTGATGTAGAAGGTCTGAAGTCGGGAAGATTTGCCGCCGCACTTAAAAATGCGATAGAAAACTGCACACATTTTGTGCTGATCCTCTCAGAGAACAGCCTAGACAGATGCGAAAGCCAGGATGACTGGATAAGAAAAGAATTCTGTCGTGCTTCAGAACTCAATAAAAACATAATACCATTCCAGATGATGAACTTCAAATGGCCTGAAAAAATGCCTGAGGGTATGGAGACACTGTCAAAATACAATGCAGTTGCAGAGAATCACAATTATTTCGAGGCCAGTATAGATAAACTTATCGATATGCTTGGCGGAAGAAAAATTCATCCTGACCAAGAACAGAGGATCAGCAACTGTTATTTCTCCATAGAGGATAAAAAAGAGCTTGAACGTATGGAATTGCAGCGTAATGTCCTGGCAAGCTTCGATACCCCGATCTACGAAGAAACTGTAAAGAAATACTCGTCAGCTGTTGTACTTGACGTAGGAACAAACACTGGAGATCATATTATGTCACGGCTTGGTTCTTCGCCTAATGTCTCTAAAATAATCGGTATCGAAATAAATTCTGATACAGTAGCAAAAGCAAACGAGAAGTACAGTGGAAACGGATTGTGCTTTTTCTATGAATGTGATGTAGAAGGGGAAGATTTCTCTTCAAAACTGAACTCAATACTTGATGAACATAGTATAAGTGGTTTTGATATTATAAACCTTAATCTAGTCCTTTTGCACCTGAAAAATCCATTTATTCTGTTAAAAAAGCTGCGTAGGTTTCTAAACCCCGGCGGACAAATAATTGTAATCGATATAGATGACGGTATAAATATAGCCAATCCTGACAATGAAAAGCTTTTTGCAAAAGCATTCGATATCTGTAAGAGAGACCCACGTGCAGGTGTAAGAAGTACAGGAAGAAACATACATACATGGCTTACTCATTCCGGCTACAATGATATATGTCTTAAACGCTGCGGCTTGTCTACTGAGGATATGAACTACGATCAAAAAGAAGCAATGTTCGACATCTATTTTTCATATCTTCCTGACGATTACAGGATACTGTTGGAAACTCAGTACGATCCTGAATACGAACAGTCGCTGCAATGGCTGAATGCTAACTACAACAAATTAGAAGAAATGTTTATGGATAACAGCTTCTGGTTCCATCTTGGTATTATGGGCTTTACGGCAACCAAACGTTAAGTGTTCCAAGCTCTCCTTTGAAATGTATGTAAAATAATACAACTTTTTTAATTATGACGAGGAAGGCGAGTTGAAGTATATCTTTGACAGTAACAAGGTCACTCATTGTATAATCGAGTTGTTGGGAATGATAGAAGGGTACAAGATACTTCTCAAAGAGAGCATTTTCTACCGGATATAGCAGGCGACCCTGCGGATTCGGGAAAGGACTGTCGCAGCAGAAATTCTCCTTATCGCCTTGAACAAAAAGTATATGCAAAATTTGCAGGAGTGAACGTGCAGTCTATGGTTGAACCTATGAAAAAAATATGATGAGCTTATCAGTATAATAAAATTCTGATAGAATAAAACACAAAAAGGACGATCCGAAAAGGGTCGTCCTTTTTGTTGTTAAGCTGTTTTGTGCACGTACGAGATAACACGGAAGCAGAGACGAAAAGTTTAACAGAAGTTTTCAATCCCCGCACGTGTGCGAGACAACACAGCAAAAGTACACAAAAAACATTTGCCACCGCTTCTGCGTAGTTAATATTATATTATGAATTGACAGAAAAACAGCACATCGCTTTGATGTGCTGTCAGCCTGTCGACAGAATAGTTGTTGGCTGTAATCTTTTATGGCTCAGGACTCAGAAATGTTAAACTTAAAACCCTTTTTTGATCTCATTGCTGAGATTCAGAATTTGAGGAGCAACCTGGTCGAGTTTTTTGTCGATCGTGTTTTTATATATCGGATATGCTGCACCGCATATGACAATACCGATAATGCCGATAAAAATTCCAAGCACGAAAAACTCTGTCCATACTATTGTGCAGCACATTTCTACGCCGAGAACAAGTGAACCCGGAGATCCTATTGCAAGTGCACAACCCACCGCTTCGATTTCAACTTTGCTGTCTAACCTTTTGATCTGCTCAAGCTTTGATTCAGTAGAAGACTGAGGAGTGTTTTTCTTTCTGATCCGTTCGATCTCCGCGTTGCGTGGTGCAGAGTAGGTGTGTTCGAATCTGTTTTCTATAAATTATCGCCCTTCCTTTATCTTATGTCTGCATTATACAGCAGGTTTGAAAAAAATTATAAAAAGTTTGAGAAATGTTAAAGTCGGAGAAGTTTGCTAAAAACTTTACTATATTGCTATCTGTAAAAACACTAAATTAAAACATTATAATTCAAGTTTTTATATTAGAAAAAATAAAAATATTCTGATTTTTCTTGACATATAAATTGAAAAGTGCTAAAATATCAGTAAAAGCAAAAGGAGCTGATATTATGAAACGTAGCATAGAACAGCAGCTTTGCGAATGGAAAGCAAGCAATAACAGAAAGCCCCTTATACTTAACGGAGCGAGACAGGTAGGGAAGACCTATATTCTTCGTGAATTCGGAGAGCGATACTACAAAAATGTAGTATACGTGAACCTTGAGATCAATACATCTGTTGCGTCATATTTCGGTGAGGACATATCTCCCGATAGGATAATTCGCTTTCTTGAAACCTATGCAGGCGAGGCTATCGTACCGGAGGAAACGCTTATCATACTGGATGAGATACAGTCCTGCGAGCGTGCGCTGACCTCGCTCAAATACTTCTGCGAGGAAACACCCGAATACCACATCGCAGCCGCAGGAAGTCTACTCGGCGTTGCAATCCACAGGGAGAAATATTCATTCCCTGTCGGCAAGGTCGATACAATAACTATGCATCCGTTCACCTTTGAGGAATTTCTGTGGGCAGTGAGCGAGAACTCACTCTGCGAGGAGATAAAGGCACACTATGAAACGCTGGAGCCTATGCCTGAGGCGCTCCACAACAAGTCGATAGACCTGTATCGCTGTTATCTTATCACAGGCGGTATGCCTGCGGCAGTGAGCGAGTTTGCCACTACCAACAAGCTTATCAATGTGTCGGATATTCAGAACAAGATACTCAACGATTATCTGGCAGACATGGCAAAGTATGCCAGCAACAGCGAAAGCGTAAAGATACGTGCCTGCTATAACTCTATCCCTGCGCAGCTTGCAAAGGAGAATAAGAAGTTCCAGTACAAGGTGGTTCAGCGTGGCGGCTCGTCAACTATCTTCGGAGAGTCTATCGAATGGCTGAACTTTGCAGGTATAGTTCTGAAATGTCAGCGTATTGAGCAGGCATTTGAGCCTGTTTCGGTCTATGCTGACCTGTCCTCTTTCAAGCTGTATATGGGAGATGTGGGACTGCTTACAATGAAATCGGGAATGTCACAGCATACTGTGCTTTCAGGCGAGCCTAATCTGTTTATGGGTGCAGTCTGCGAGAATTATGTTGCTCAGTCCCTTGCTGCCAAAGGCTATGCTCTTCACTACTGGACAAGCGAGCATACTGCGGAGCTTGATTTCGTGATACAGAAAGGAAATGAAATAATCGGTATCGAGGTTAAGAAGTCCCAGCACACCAAGTCAAAGAGCCTGTTTGAGTTTATCAAGAAATATTCTCCTACTTACTCGATAAGGCTATCGGAAAAGAACTTTGGCACAGCTGATAATAATGTAAGAGTTGTACCGCTGTACGCTGCGTTCTGCATATAAGTCAGTTGTAAAAAGTGTTCGCTTTATAGAACAATCGACCCCACTGAAATTGGTCAGTTTCAGTGGGGTTTTATCCTCGAAAATGGCATGCGTTTCAATAAATGTGTAAAACGATGCTAATAAATCTCTGAAAAGTGTGTAAAACTCCCCTTGCATAATACTGAAAAATGTGTTAAAATTAAATTTAAAGGGGCGTGATAGTGTGAACAGAACAGCAATAAACCAGCTTTTAGAGTGGAAAAACAGCGACGACCGCAAGCCGCTTATTCTCAAAGGTGCAAGGCAGGTAGGCAAGACCTGGCTTATGAGAGAATTCGGGCGACTGTATTATGAGGATACATTCTACTTCAATTTTGACGAGGAGGACGAGCTGAAGTCCATCTTCGACAGCAACAAGGACGCTCACCGCATAATCGAGCTGTTGGGAATGATAAAAGGGTGCAAGATACTTCCCGAAAAGCACCTTATCGTTTTCGATGGGGTGCAGGAGTGCTCAGCAGCACTGAACTCGCTCAAATATTTCTGTGAGAACGCAGGGGAATACCACATCATCGCCGCAGGAAGCTTTCTTGGAACTCTGCTGACTCAGCCTAAGAGCTACCCCGTGGGCAAGGTAAATATTCTGAACATCTCCCCGATGAGTTTTGCGGAGTTCCTGGAAGCAACTGAAGAGGGACTTTACGGCTACTATTCCTCAATAAAAAAAGGACATCAGATCGAGAGTGTGTTTCATAAAAGGCTGTTGGAAGCTTATGACCGATATCTCATCATAGGTGGAATGCCTGAGTGTGTTTTGGCGTGGATAAAAACAGGCGATCCAGCGAGGGTGCTGAAGATACAGAACGAGCTTATCGAGCTGTATGAGAATGATTTTTCCAAACACAACGGTAGAGTGAACAGCGGCAGGATACTGCTTGTTTTCAGGAGTATTGTAACGCAGCTTGCCAAGGACAACGAGAAATTCGTGTATGGTTGCGTCAGAGAGGGCGCAAGGGCGAGGGAATTTGAAGAGGCTATTGAGTGGCTTGTATCTGCAGGAATGGTGCTTCGTATCTACAATGTCAGCAAGCCCGAGCATCCGTTAAAGGCATTTGAGCAGCTCAATCATTTCAAGCTGTTTATGTTTGATGTGGGCCTGCTGAAATGTATGGCAGGTATCAGCAATGAGGCTATCCTGCTGAAAAGCGACTATCAGTTCAAGGGTGCGCTGACGGAAAATTTTGTGCTTCAGCAGATAAAGGGTAGCTTCGATGTTGAACCGAGGTACTTCGCTCCTACCTCCACAAACGAGATAGATTTTGTACTGCAACGTGGTATGGGTATTATCCCCGTTGAAGTAAAGAGCGGCGAGAGCGTTACCTCAAACAGCTTCAAAAGCTACATCAGGGAGCGCACTCCCGAAAGGGCAGTAAGGTTTTCGCGACTGGGCTACGAGGATAACGGAGTGTTAGTCAATCTACCGCTGTATCTTGCAGGTCGTAGTAATGATCTGATATAGCTCAGAATAAAGTTGTGAGTGCTTATATCAGTTCCATAAAATGTTCGTTTAGTGGATAAAAATTTATCCCCTGAAATCAAAGCGATTTTAGGGGATTTTTCGTTCGGAATCTATGTTCGGGAAAGGCAACATACCCTTTGAAAATTATCCTGAATTGTATTATACGCAGTTTCGGTATAACTAATAAACTGTTACGGCAGTGCTTTATAGTTTTTACTTTAATATTTAGGCGTATAAAGTGTCTGCTTTTATGCGTAAACGTAACAACTTTCACGTTTTTTTATGTGTTTAAAATAGGATATAATGTGAATTTGTTCTTTTCCGCATTGATAAGTCCCTCTTTTTTTAGTTTGCTTATTTCAACGGAAAGACCGCTGCGATCAACTTCCAGATAATCAGCTAGTTCTTGACGGTTGAAAGGTATCTCAAAGCTATTACTATCGTGTTTTTGTGATTCGAGATTTAGGTAGGTCATAAGTTTGTCACGGGTAGATCGTTTGGATATGACTTCTATCTTCTTTAAAAACATCATATTTTTCTTGGCAAGGTCTTTCATTATATTGAATATAAGCTGTTGATGGAAACCACAGATGTGTGGGCAGGGATTCATTATTTTGGAACACTCTATCATCGCTATTTCGCTGTATTCTATTGCAATGATTGAAACAGGGATCGAAGTTTCTTCAGCACAGCAAAACGCTTCGCCGAACACCTCTGAGGGTTGGATATCGTTAACTATACTTCTGTTTCCGTTGTAATCAGAACAGATGACCTGTGCAGTACCCGAAAGAACTATACCTATGTATTTTGCAGGAATTCCCTCGGAGATTATAGTGTGCTTTTTATCGAATTGTTCCACTTTGATAGCAAGGCATTTAAGCAGTGGCATCATATCTTCGTCGCTTATGTCATTGAAGAGAGCACATTTTCGCAGAATATCAAAATATTTTTTCATTATTTCTCCTTATGTTGAAATTTCAACAGATATTTCAAAAAAATTATACTATAATATAATTATAAAGTCAAGGAGGAAACTCGATGAGATTTGCTTTTTTTGATGCCAAGCCTTATGATAAGCCGTTTTTTGAAAAATACGGCAGTGAGAAAGGTGTGGAGTTCAAGTTTTTTGAAACAAAGCTGAATTCAGACACTGTTGAACTTGCAAACGGCTATGACGGAGTCTGCGTTTTTGTAAACGATACAGTAAATGCAGAGGTTATTGACCGTCTGTATGAGATGGGAGTAAAAATAGTTGCACTTCGTTGTGCAGGATTCAATAATGTGGATATGAAGCACGCTTTCGGAAAGCTGCACGTACTACGTGTACCTGCGTATTCTCCCTATGCTGTTGCAGAGCACACAATGGCTTTGTTACTGACATCTGTAAGACGAATACATAAGTCTTACATCAGAACGAGAGACTTCAATTTCAGTCTTGCAGGCCTAACAGGATTTGATCTTCACGGTAAAACAGTGGGAGTCATTGGTACAGGAAAGATAGGTCGTGTTTTTATAGATATCTGCCGTGGCTTTGGAATGAAGGTGCTGGCTTATGATAAGTACCCTGCTGAGGACCTTGACAATGGGGATACAATAAGATATGTCGGTCTTGACGAGCTTTTTGAAAATAGCAATATCATTTCACTTCACTGTCCGCTGACTGATGATACCTACCATATTATCAACGAGGATTCCCTTGCAAGGTGCAGACAGGGTGTTGTTATCCTTAACACTTCGAGAGGTTCGCTTGTGGACGCTGAGGCGTTGCTTACAGGCATAAAATCCCGTAAGGTCGGTGCTGCTTGCCTTGATGTGTATGAGGAGGAATCAGATTTCTTCTTTGAAGATTATTCAGGGCATATTATGGAAGACGATACTCTTGCAAGGCTGATCTCTATGCCAAATGTTATCGTGTCCTCACATCAGGCATTTCTCACTGAGGAGGCTCTGGAAAATATTGCAGAGACTACTGTACGAAATATTATTGAAATGGTACAGAATAAACGATGCACAAATGAGCTTTGTTATCGATGTGGAAACATAGATGATTGTAGGGACGGCAAGTGTTTTTGAAAAAGGAGGAAAAATATGTTTATTTCGGATGATATCCGCTATATTGGAGTGAATGACCACTCCGTAGATTTGTTTGAGGGACAGTACATTGTTCCAAACGGTATGGCATACAATTCCTATGCCATCATTGATGAGAAGATCGCCATTATGGATACCGTGGATGCGGGCTTCACACACGAATGGCTTGACAATATCCAGAATGTGCTGGACGGCAAATCTCCCGACTACCTTGTTGTGCAGCATATGGAACCTGATCATTCGGCAAATATCGTAAACTTCGTAAAGAGTTACCCTGAGGCAAAGATAGTATCTTCAACAAAGGCATTCGCTATGATGAAGAACTTTTTCGGCACAGACTTTGCTGAAAAGCAGGTAGTTGTCGGCGAGGGTGATACTCTCTCTCTGGGAAAACATACGCTTACTTTTGTGACTGCACCTATGGTACACTGGCCTGAGGTCATTGTTACATACGATAGTTATGATAAAGTGCTGTTTTCAGCTGACGGTTTCGGAAAATTTGGTGCTCTGGATGTTCAGGAGGACTGGGTGAGCGAGGCAAGACGCTATTATATCGGTATTGTGGGAAAATACGGTGCACAGGTGCAGGCACTTCTAAAAAAAGCGGCAGGACTGGACATAAAGACTATCTGCCCTCTGCACGGTCCTGTGCTTAATGAAGATCTGGGCTATTATATAGGTCTTTACAACATTTGGTCAAGCTATCAGCCTGAGGAGGACGGAATCGTTATTGCCTACACCTCTGTTTACGGTAATACAAAAAAAGCTGTTCTTCAGCTTGCTGAAAAACTTAAAGCAAATGGCTGTCCTAAGGTAGTAGTAAATGATCTTGCTCGCTGCGATATGGCAGAGGCAGTAGCAGATGCATTCAGATATAGCAAGCTTGTGCTTGCCACCACTACCTATAACGCTGAGATATTCCCGTTTATGCGTGAATTTATTTCGCATCTGACAGAGCGTAATTTCAGCAACAGAACGGTTGCGTTCATCGAAAACGGAACCTGGGCACCCCTTGCAGCAAAAGTGATGAAAGGAATGTTGGAGAAGAGTAAAAATCTTACATATACACAAAACAACGTGAAGATGCTTTCCGCACTGAATGATGACAGCACGGCACAGCTTAATGCTTTGGCGGAGGAACTTAGTATGGAGTACCTTGCAAGACAGGATTCCACAGCTGATAAGAACGATATGTCCGCACTGTTTAATATAGGCTATGGTTTATATGTTGTCACATCCAACGATGGTAGAAAAGACAACGGACTTATTGTAAACACTGTGACCCAGGTGACTAACACTCCCAATCGCATTGCAGTAACGATCAATAAGGAGAATTATTCTCATCACGTTATAAAGCAGACAGGTGTTATGAACATCAACTGTCTTGCGGCTGACGCACCCTATGCTGTATTTGAGAAATTTGGATTTACAAGCGGCAGGAACACTGATAAATTCGAAGGTTGTGAGCCGCTTCGCTCCGACAACGGACTTATATTCCTGCCACGTCATATAAATTCGTTTATGTCGCTCAGGGTAGAGCAGTATGTTGATCTCGGTACACACGGTATGTTTATTTGCGAAGTGACCGAGGCAAGAGTTATCTCCAATGCTGAAACTATGACATATACGCATTACCTTAACGATGTAAAGCCAAAGCCTGAAACAGATGGTAAGAAGGGTTATGTATGCAAGATATGCGGTTATGTGTACGAGGGCGATGAGCTTCCTGAGGACATCGTTTGCCCGCTGTGCAAGCACGGAGCCGCTGATTTTGAACCGATAAAATAACAAGGAGGAAGATTCTATGAAAAAGTATGTATGCGACGCCTGCGGATGGGTGTATGATGAGGAGCTTGGCTGGCCTGAAAAGGGTATAGCACCCGGCACAAAGTTTGAAGACCTGCCCGACGATTTCGAGTGCGACCTTTGCGGCGTAGGCAAGGATATGTTCAGCGTACAGGAATAATCGTTCCGGCTGAAAGAAAAAGTTCCTCCTTTGGTAGAATTATAATACCATAGGAGGATCTTTTAATATTGTGGCAGATTTTTATTATATTTGTGATATTTTTGAGGTAAAAAGACACACTAACGTTATGTAAGAAAGCTAATATAATTATTGGGAGGAAGATGAATATGTCAGCAGTAAAAATAGGGATTAACAATTTTGATGAAGTGAAAAACAGTGCAAAGCCTGTGCTGATTGATTTCTATGCACAGTGGTGCGGGCCGTGTAAAATGGTTTCGCCCATCATTGATGAGATAGCGGATGAGAACCCTCAATACCTTGTGTGCAAGGTTGACGTTGATGAGGAGCAGGAACTTGCAGAGAAGTTCGGTGTATTAAGCATTCCTACGCTTGTTGTGATGAAAAGCGGTGAGGTAGTAAACCGTTCGACAGGATCAAAGCCTAAGGCACAGATACTGGCGATGTTGGAGGAATGAACGGTGGAACATATCTATGATATGGTCATAATCGGCGGAGGTCCCGCGGGTTATACTGCTGCCTTGTATGCGGCAAGGGGAGGGTTGGAAACCGTTCTGTTGGAGCGTATGTCGGTGGGAGGTCAGATGGCACTAACGGGGGATATCGACAATTATCCGGGATTTGATGATGGGATAGATGGTTATACGCTTGGTATGAAGATGCAGAAGGGTGCGGAGCGTTTAGGTGCAAAAACGGAGTACGTTGAAGTGACATCAGTTGATTTTTCACAGCCTGTAAAACGGGTAGAGACCACAGGTAATACGTATTATTCAAAAACTGTGGTGATAGCCGCAGGAGCAGACCCAAGAAAGCTGGGACTTGACGGCGAACAGGAATTTACGGGTCGTGGAGTTCATTATTGTGCTCATTGCGACGGTAGATTTTATAAAGATAAGATAGTTGTGGTCGTCGGAGGTGGAAACTCTGCGGTTGCTGACGCACTGTATCTATCAAGGTTTGCAAAAAAAGTGTATGTGGTACACAGAAGGGAAACCCTTCGTGCGGATAAGATATACTGTGAGCCGCTCCTGAATGCTGGAAACATCGAGCTTGTATGGAACAGCATTGTGATTGATCTAATCACTGATACCAAACTGACGGGGATATGGGTGGAGAATATGAAATCAGGTGTTGTAACAGAGATTTTGTGCGACGGAGTATTCGTAAGCATTGGGCGGGTGCCGTCAACTGGGTTTCTCGGAGAAAATGTTGCCCTTGACATCAATGGATATATTATCGCTGATGAAAGTACACGGACAAGTGCTGATGGAGTGTTCGCCGCAGGAGATATCCGTACGAAGGCGTTGCGACAGATTGTGACGGCAGCAGCAGACGGAGCGGTAGCCGTGCACTACGCAGAGGAATATATAAATGCAATGGGCAGTCAATGACCGCCCATTTTTGTGATCGTATTACGAAAATCAGGCACACGGATAATTCTGTGTGCCTGTTGTGATTTATTTGCCTGCTCTTATGTTTTTGACAGTAGTTTTCTCAATGCTGAGATCTTCGTACACTCTGACACCGCCATTGCCGACAGGTGCCTGTGCCAGAAGTCCGACTTTTACAACGGACTCAACGGGAAGATGGAAATATCTCATCATGTAGAAATTCTCGCCGTCTGTGGAGTAATGGAATGCGAAATTGTTTCCCACTCTTGCGACCTGGAGCCATGCTGTGTTGCCATCTAAATTACAGCCGTTGGCGTCGTCTGAATCGCCCTTTGTCACTACGCTGACAGCGGCGTGTGTGCCAAAATCTGTAAGCTCAAAACAGCATTTCGCCCAGCAGGTGTTGTCCTTCATCACCATTACCGATGCGGAATCGTAGGTGTCCTTGAACTCGTGGGAGACCTTTACCTTAAGCACAAAATCTCCATCTACCTCGGTGTAGTAATACGGTGCGTTGCAGAGAGATTCGGGGAGTATGCCCTCCTCACATTCGTCAATGCTGCCGCAGAAAAAATCTGTCTGTGCAGGTGCCTTGATCTCAATTCTGCCGTCAGTTATTTTGATCTCACTTTCGTTTAACCATTTGAATTCCATAGTGTTTACCTCCGTTTCGGTATTTATACTTATATGTATTTTACCATCAAAAGAGCTTGTCTGCAAGGTGCAAAAGTGCCAGAATCAAGCACTATTTACCCAAAACTCGCTTGCGGCTCGGAGCATAGCCGTAATGTGTACGAAATCTGCGGCTGAAATAGTTTACGGAATTGAAGCCACACTCACTGCTTATCTCCTGTAAAGAAAGCGTTGTTTCGGTGAGAAGCCTGTGCGAAACTTGAAGCCTGTGCTGGATAAGAGCGTCAACAGGGGAACAGTTCATATATGATCTGAAGCACCTGCCAGCCTCGCTTCGGCTGATATTTGCCGCAGCTGCGATATCTTCGAGAGTTATCGGCTCTGCATAATGCTCATAGATATACGACAGCATCTTTTGGATGCGAATGCCCGTGACAAGCTGCACCCGTGTGGTCTCCGACCTCGGCAGAGTATCGAAATTCTTGTATATCAGCTCGAATATCTCGCTGAGCTTTCGCTGAACGACCAGCTCATAGCACTCGCCCTGCTCACTGAACTGACGATATATCTCGCTTATCAGCTCATTTGCGCTGTCGCCCTGTCTGAACAGGATATACGGCAGGGAATCGCAGGCGGAAACGGGGCTGACGTATTTTTTATAGATCGTGCTAGTTTCGGGGGCGATCATCGTGCCGGAAAATACGATGTTCGGCATCGGGTCAGGTTCACTGTCTGAAAGCTGTTTTATGGAGTGCAGGATATTTCCATTGACGAATATACTGTCGCCTGCGTGAAGTGTGATATGCTCCTGTCCCACCTGAAAATCCAGTGTACCGCTTTGTGCCGTTGCTATCTCGAATTCTGGGTGCCAGTGCAGGGGACCCTCGTGATTCGGGAGCGAAGCAAGCTCATCGTGAAAATATGTGATGGGAAATACCGCAGTGTCGTGTGACATCTGCTCCCTCAGCTGATGATCGGTGTTTATAGTCATAGCCTCACCTTGCTTTTCTATTTTTTTATTTAGTATATCATATTTCGTTAAGGCTGGTCAAGGAGCAGTGTGAAAAGTGCATCTCACGCACCCGAAACTGTCACATACGCATCAGAGTATTGCAAAATCCGCTCACGCTTGTTATAATTAAACCATCTTAAGAAAAGGAAATCATAGCTATGAAATATACTATTCAACAGATACCTTCGGGGGAGGACGAGCTGATACTTCGCTATCAGCGGCTGAACGACGAGGTGCAGGCGGTGTTGGAGTTTATGAACTCGCCGCAGAAGAAGCTCATCGGCACAACGGACAGCGTTCAGACCGTCATAGACCTGAATCAGATACTCTATGCGGAGAGCGTAGACAGGCGGACTTTCATCTACACCGCCGAGTCTGTCTGCCGTGTGGAGTTCAGCCTTGCACAGCTTGAGCAGATACTGAACACCATAAACTTTTTCAGATGCAGCAAGTCTATGATAATCAACATCGATAAGATAGCAACTCTGAAAAGCCTTGCGTCCAACCGCATTGATGCGACCCTCACGAACGGCGAGCATATTATGATTTCGAGGACATACGCCTCGGAGTTCAGAAAGATACTGAAAGGAGAGAGCAGTGATGACTAAACTCAGAAATTTTCTTGAATTATACATCACCAGAAAGATAGGTGCAGAGATAAAATGCTGTCTGACCTTTCTGCTTATCCTGTGCTATTACGTAATTTACAGATGGGTGAATGGCTTTACAGAGGCAGGTATAATCCATATGCTTGAAATGGTGTGGGCAGCGTATATTCTGGAATGGGTCCAGATACTGCTGCACTGCGATTTCGACGAGGTGGACAGGCTCGGCGTAAAGGAGTGGGCGATGATGCTCTGCGGCTCTGCTGTGTATGCGGTAGCGGGACACTTCCTCGGCTGGTTTGACGGGAATATTGCTGTCGCTGTCGGCTTCGGAGCATACATGGTGGTGTGCTATTTCTGTACATTCTGGGTGTATGCGATAAAGCGTTCCATTGACGCAAAGATGCTCAACAGCGACCTTAAAAGGTTTCAGGAAAGAAGAACTGACAATACGGGAGAAAGCTATGAATAACGAGAAATATCAGCACCTTAAAAAGCTATTTATCATCGGAATTATCGTTTCGGTGGTAACGGTACTCGGCGGCGAAATGCCTATCGGCTGGGTAGTAAATCCCGAGGCTGACAACGAGATACTCTCAATGATAATGGGCTACGGAAGCCTTTCGCTTGCACAGCTCGCCTGCGGAGTGTTCTTCGGCGGCATCGGAATTCCTCTGCAATACTACGGCTACAAGGCTATCGGAGAGATTTCAGAAATGGGCGGCAATAAAAGGTGCAGTAAGCTCATTTACCTCGGTGCAAGGTTCATTGCGTTTTTCGGAGGAATTGTACACATAATCTGCATTGCACTGATGTTTGTCATCAGAATGGAAATGCCGCTTTCGGACACCATTCCGCAGAGCGTGATTGATTTCACATTATGGCTGGTGCTTCCTATATCGGCGGTGTTTATGTCGGTCTACACCGTTATGACAGTGGTGATGATAATTCCCGTAATAAAGGGCAGGACTATATTCCCGAAGTGGGCGGTGGTATTCAATCCGCTTATCGCAAAGGTCATCATACCTGTGGTTGCGGTATTTATGCCCAATACCGAGTTCGTCAATGCCCTGAATATGGCGGATATGGGACTTGGCTCGCTTATCACTTTTGCGGGACTGCTGGTGCTGCTGAATAAGTTTATGAATTCGGAGAAGCAACGTACCGAAATGTCATTGTAAATCGGGTTTCTCATCATTATCTCTTGACAACATAACACCTGTTATGCTATAATCGAATGGGTGATTAAATGTCAGAGGAAAACACAAAAGAGCTGCTTCTTTCTGCTGCGAGGGCGGAGTTTCTGCGGTGCGGCTATCAGAAAGCTTCGCTAAGGAAGATATGCGCCGCCGCTGATGTGACGACGGGTGCGCTGTACTTCTTCTTCAAAAACAAGGAGGAGCTTTTCGCAAGACTTGTGGGAGAGGTGGCGGAGCGGCTGCTGCAGCTTGTACAGAGGCAGACCGACAGCGAGGTAAACGGCAGGGGCGACAGTGCCGCATATCAGCGTGAGCTGAACGAATACCTCTGCGAGAACAAGGACATCGTGCGGATACTTTTCTACTGCTCCGAGGGTACTGCTTACAGCGATTTCAGGAAGCACTACTGTGCCGAGGCTGCAAAGGGCTTTTATATGTTCTATGACAAATGCGGCGGTAGTGCGGAGTATTGTGACATTATGGGGCTTATAGTCAAGATGCGTATTCAGGGATATATCGAGATGTTAAACGGAGATTACGATATGGATAAGATGATGAAATTCTCGGAGCTGATGGAGCTTTACGGCGACAGCGGCTTCGCAGGGATGATGGAAAAATTCAATAGTATCACAAAGGCTCAGTCGGTTGACTGAGCCTTTTCAGATAACAAAAGAAAACAAATGTTATGTAGGAGGAAGAACTATGCTGTTCAACGAATTTGGTTCAAAGGAAAATCCGCCCGTGCTGCTGCTTCACGGAATGATGCAGGACTGGCACAGCGAATATCAACTGCTGAAGCCCTTAGAGGAGCAATACCGCCTGATAATCCCTGCGCAGGACGGCTTTTATGACGGCAGCGGAGATTTCACAAGCTTTGCAGACCAGTGCCGTCAGATAGAGGAGTACACACACGAAAACTATGGCGGAAAGGTACACGGGGCATACGGTGCATCTCAGGGCGGACTTATGCTGACGGAGCTTCTCACCCGAAACAGAATTGATATGGGGAAGGTCATAATGGACGGCTGCTATGTGGCGCATCAGGGAAAGCTCTCTGGAAAGGTCACGGCGTGGATGTTCAAGAAATACAAGAACACAGGCAGGTTTCCTGCGGTTATAAATATCACAATGAAGCTGATGGGTCTGACAAAGGACGACCTAGGCATGATGGATAGTCTGTATATGAAAGCAAGCGATGAATCGGTAAAGCTCAATTTTCTGGAGAACTACACCTACCGCACCCGTCCCGAGATCGCACAGAACGAAACTATGGTTTACCTCTGGTGCGGCAGCAAGGAGCCGTATGCACTGAAGTCCCACAAGGAGCTGAAGAAGTATCTGAAAAACTACGAGGAGACGATAATGGACGGCTTCGGACACGGTGAATTCCTGATGAAGCACACCGCAGAGTGCTGCGGGAAGATACGGGAAACGCTGGGGTGATGGAAAGGTGAGGACAGTGGTTGCTTGACCGCTTATCGTATTACGAAAAATCGGCGGAGATCAGTTCTCCGCCGTTTCTCTCTGTTGACTTACAGCCTGTTACTGCGTTATTTTAAGTTATATTGACAAAGACAGTCAGGTTTGTTATAATAAAAACAGATGTTGTGCAACACCAGTTGCAGAAAGCTGTATGATACTGACAGAGAAGGAGCAGTTCTATGAAATACAAAAAGATCACTGATAATAAGGAGATATACGATTATTACAGCAGAATAAAGAATGTCGTTCCGTATTGGTTTGATGTTGATTACAGTCTGTGGCTTGAAAGCTATAACAATGACAGCGACTATGATGGTGATAAGATGTTTGGCGAGCTTATGACCTATGCCGCTTATGCCGAAAATGATATCGTCGGATTTGTTCAGTTCGGCATATCGAATTATACATACAACGAGAGCGGAGATAAGGATTTTTCTGAAAAATGCGGTGTTATCAGAAATCTGTATTTTGACAAAGAGCAGGATTGCGGAGAAAAGCTTATTTCTATTGCAGAGGAGTACTTTTCCGCAAGGGGTGTTTCGAAGAGGTCTGCATTCTTTCACGCTCTCGGCATGACCTGTTACGCAGGGCATGGCAAGCTCTTCTGCGGACTGCCGCATATCGAAGCGGAGCTGTTTAAATTCGGATATGTAAAGGAGCACGAGAACGTATATTACAAGCGGCTTCTGACAGAGGGAGATGTTGCTTCGGATAAGGTTTCCGTCATCTATGGCGAAACAAATCCGAAGGGCTTACAGGAATTTATGATAAACACTGGCGGAAAGACGGTCGGAGCGGGTGCACTGGTGTATCTTCCGCAGGGTGAGATATGCTATCTGAAATGGATATATATCTATGATACGGATCAGGGAAAGGGTTATGCCTCTGCCACTTTGCTGACTATTTTTTCAGAGCTTTACAGCAAGGGTATACGCAGACTCGATACCGATACCGCAGACGGCAATCTTATTGCACAGAAACTATATGAAAAGGTCGGCTTTACCAATATGGGACGGACAAGGAGTTATCTGAAATGAAGCTTGAAAATAACATCATAAAGCACTATCTACGCAATGTTTATTTTATCACCGGCACAGCCTATGCAGGCAAATCCACCACGGTGAAAATGCTGTCCGAACGGTACGATATGATATGCTGCGGCGAAAACTATCACTGTGCAGTGTCGGATATTGTAGCGACGCCTGATGTTCAGCCTGATATGTGCTACACGAAGAATATGACGGACTGGAAAGATTTCGTCACACGCTCTCCCGAGGAGTACGAACGCTGGATATACAGCGTGGGAAAAGAGGCATCGGAATTCGAAATAGCGGAGCTTATCTCATTGTCGGGCGACAGAAAGGTCATAGTTGACACGAATATCCCGGTTGACGTTCTGCGGGATATATCCGACTATCATCACGTTGCGGTGATGCTTTCTCCTCAGTCTATGAGTGTAGAACGCTTCTTTGATCGCAGCGACCCCGAAAAGCAGTACATTTTAAGCATTATTGACAGTTGCGAGAACTCCGCCGAGGTGATGGAGAACTACAAAAAGGGACTTGCTCTCATCAACAGCAAAAAGCACTATGATGAGTATGCAGAAAGCGGCTTTTTCACTGTGGTACGACAGGATAACGGTAAAGACACAAGGGAAGAGGTATGCGATGTAATTGCAAGGCATTTCGGGTTGATTTAAAGACAATAACGGAGGCGTTTTAATTGAAAGAATGTTGCAAAAGCACCTGTGAACTTATAAAGAAATACGACCCGATGCCGAAGAATTATGACGGCAGTATAAAATGGTTCCTCTATCGCTGGGACGATGGAAAAAGCGGCTATCGTAGCCTCGTCAGGTGCAGGGAATGCGGCAGTTTTTTTCTTGTGCAGTGCTATAAGCTGAATAAGTTTTCAGATAAAGTCGATATGCTGTATGAAGATTGGTACGCTGTTGATAATGAATTACAGGCTGATCTGCTTAACGGAAAATACACGGGAGTTCAGCTTGAACATAAGATGAAAGAGGTATATAGAACCAATAAATGAAAAAATATTTTGGAAAATGGTGCTGTTTATGATACTTGAAACAAGCAGGCTCATTCTACGTGAGCTTACATACGATGATTTTGAGGCTCTTTATAATATTCTGGCGGATTCGGATATTATGGTGCATTATCCTTATAAATTTGACGAAAACAGAGTAAGAAGATGGATCGCAAAAAATATCGAACGGTACAATGACGATGGCTTTGGACTATGGGCGGTCGTGCTGAGGGAAAGCGGAGAGATGATAGGTGACTGCGGAATAACGATGCAGAATATCGACGGTCAGCTTCTGCCCGAGATCGGCTATCATATCCGAAAGGATCATCAGAAAAAAGGCTATGCCACGGAAGCGGCGGCGGAGTGTATCAGATATGGATTTGAGAAGCTTAATTTTGATCGCCTTTATTCCTATATGAAATACACAAACGAAGCCTCTGCCCGTGTAGCGATAAAAAACGGAATGAGATTCATCAAGAAATACGCGGATAGCGAGAATACCTTTACAACGGTATATTGCATTGATCGGGAGGAGTGGAAAAATGCTTGAAAAATTGTCACCAAAAACAGAAGCAATACTGCTTGAACGCTTCGGAAAGGACAGCCTTATCGCACTTGCTACAACCGTCCACAATGTGCCTTATGTCAGAACTGTTGACGCATTTTACGAAAACGGTGCATTTTATGTGCTTACCCACGCGTTATCAGGCAAGATGAAGCAGATCAAGGAAAATCCTGTCGTTGCGGTTTCGGGCGAATGGTTTACTGCACACGGGAAGGGTGGAGATCTCGGTTGGTTCGGAAGCGAGGAAAACAAGGCTGTGGCTGAAAAAATGAAAACCGTTTTCGCAGAGTGGATCGACAACGGACATAATAATTTTGAGGACAGAAATACCTGTATTCTCCGCATTGAACTTACAGAGGGAATTTTGTTCTCAATGGGGACAAGGTATGATATTGATTTTACAAAGTAAGGTGTGAAATGAACTAACAGATAAAAGCATACCTTGAAAAGTTATTACAATACGGAATCACCGCCTACCCCAAGATCCGCAGTATAGGGCGGAGTAACATCTTTTTTACTGCCGATGTAAGATTTTTCGACCAGCAGTAGTGTAAGCAAGAGCGACTTTCTCATAATGAGGAGACCGAGCTGCTGAAAACCGAGGTTTCAGAGCTTTCCGCAAAGATGAAAAATGCAGAGGAGTTGCTGCGATGTATGAATTACAGCGAGGACGAAAACAGCCTGCTTAACAAGAAAAACTTTGCAATGGAGCGAGAAATCGTTGATACTGCTTCAAGCTTGAAGAAAGTGCAAAAGCTCCCAAGCTTTTACTGAGTGATGCAGAACGATCCTGCCGAGTCTTCACTTGAAAAGTATGTACGCTCGTTGAGTATAGACATCTTGTGTGACGGCTTGTACTTTCTTAACGGCTAAGCACTTTACAGATAGTGTGCAATTCCCGATGAACAGTTTGTACTCCATACCGAGGAATACGGTTGGGAGATACAAGGCTGCGGAAAGAAAGTGCTTAAATGTTCAGCGATGATTACTCAGTAACGGTAAACGGGTAGTCGCGGTTGCTGATATACCACATCAAATACGGTGTTGACTCAAAGAACTTTTATAAATAGACTTGCATTTTTGCTGCGAATATCATATAATAGAGATAGATAAGTATATGCTGTCTTTGTTATGGTGCAAAATAAAGAGGGAGGTATGCTAAATGGCAACATCAAGTATTTTAACTAATTTCACAATCACTGACAAGAATGCTGCTGAGCGTTTTGCAGATGCCCTTGAAGCCGCATCGCAGACGCCTTTGAAAAAGTCATCGGCACCTACGGCAAAGCAATTGCGCAGCCCTGAAGCTATAAAAGAATTACTTGCAAAGAGAAACAGAAAAAATGGCCGATTATAGTGTAGTACAGATTTTAGACCTGCTTGAGAACATCGGTGAAGAGGAAGTTGCAGCTATATTATCGGATTTTTCTTGCGATAAAAATACTGAAATCGAATGCTTCATTAAAAACAGAGCTTTGGATTTCGCCAAACAAAAGCAATCAATAACCCATCTCGTTTTTGATGAAGACAATGGCAATATGGTTGGCTTCTTTTCTCTGACGCACAAACCGATATCAGTCAAAGACGATATTTTAAGTGCTACCGCAAACAAAAAAATCAGGAAATTTTCCAAATATGACGAAGAATTAGGTGCATATACATTATCAGCTTTTCTTATTGCTCAATTCGGTAAAAATTATTCTATCGATGAAAACGAACGCATAAGCGGCAATGAGTTGATGGATATCGCTTATGACATCTTGAAGGATGTTCAGCATCAGATTGGCGGAAGTGTTGTTTTCCTTGAGTGCGAACAGCAAGAAAAGCTCCTTTGTTTTTATCAGAACGAGCCACATCCGTTCAAGTGCTTTGGCGAACGTTATTCAGATAATGACGGAGTGAAATACATACAATTGTTGGGTTTTGTATAAGATTATGATTTGCAGCTTCACATTAGAGAAGTTTGTAGTTGCGATAAAAACAAAAATCCGCACGGTTGCGGTTAAACAGAGTTTTGGGTGCGACACCGTGTCGCACCTTTTTTCTTTTTACAAATCACATTCCAGATATATGTTCTCTGTCTTGCTGTTCATAAATCAGATATCGGAGAGCCTCCTTACTCAGATCGCCCTTGCCGAATATTTGTTTGCCGATGGCAGATAATTTACTCTCGCTGTTGTTCACGGCTTTTCGCAGAATTGACAGAGCTTCCAACAATAGCTGATCCATCGGCTGGTGAAGTTTTTGGTCGTATTCGGATTTCATCTCGCTCGCAAAAACTTTCAGTATTGCATTTCCTATACTACGCTTTATATCATTATCTTGCCTATTCTGAAAACTAGCTGCTTTCAATCGGCCATAGCTTGTATCGGAGTTGTCCAGAGTCTCGTTGTATATTCGCTTGTTATCTATTATATCGCAATATATTGAGTAAACCTCGCTGTTGTTCTGAATGATATAATCTGTAAGTTCGTCAAGCAGCTGCTTTACCGCTACTGTCATATATCCATAAGCAAGTCGTCCGCTTTTAGGTTGATCAGATGAAATATCAGTCATTAGGTGCGACAACCGAAGGTTGTAGCCGTTTACAGCTTTTTGTCAAAGCCATAATACATACTAAACCTGCGATACCATATCGCACCTCTTAAAAATTTTTTGATTTTTATAACAAAAACCCTTGACAGCCGATATCGGCCGCTTTTATAATATAGGCAAAGGAGGAAATTATATGAGTGAATAAATCGTAAGCCGTGACGAAGGTTCATTTTTTCACTGGCTTATCAGATTGATTATATTCTTATTTTGGTGGGCAGTTGTACGATTAGCAATTTTCATATACAATTGCATTATAGCTTTCTGGCAGCTCACTATAGGTATTGTTATTGCTACTGCTGCCGTTATTGTTCTTACCATTATTGTTTGGTTATTTATCAAGAAAAATGACCATATTGCAAGCGTTTAATCTTAATTCAAAAAGGGGAGCGACACTGTGTCGCACCCCTATCTTTATTCCTTGATCTAAAGCAGCTTATCAATCGTCGTCTGCAATTCTGTATGCTCTCTGTAAGCCAAAGCAACCTGTATCTCCTTCATAGAAAAGTCGATACTACCGCCCTCAATTGTTTCCTGCGGGAGATAGCGGACTATCATCATATTGTGGTGATGCTTTCTCCACAGTCTATGAGTACAGAACGCTTTTTGATCGCAGCGACCCAGAAAGCGGTTCGTTTTGAGTGTTATTGACAGTTGTGAGAACTTCGCCGAGGGGATGGAGAACTACAAAAAAGAATTTCACTCATCAATGGCAAAAACAATATGATGAATATGCAGACAGCGGATTTTTCACTGTTGTACGATAGGATAATGGTGAGGGTACGAGAGATGCGGTCTGCAATATTATAGCGAAGAATTTCGGATTGATATAACAGTGTTTGTCAACCTCAGGTTGCGAAAAGTCGGAAAAAATCAAGCTTATTGTGGTTGAATGCTCGCTTTTTCTGTGATATAATTTTTTTGTAAGCTTACAGTATCAATTTGAAAGGACGATAAATATGAGCTTTGGAAAAAATCTTCAGCACTTACGCAGGATCAATCGAAATATGACGCAGGAAACTATTGCCGAGAAGCTTGATGTTTCACGACAGACTGTTTCAAAGTGGGAGAATGATGAGTGTAAGCCCGAGATTGAAAAGGCAATAGAGCTTTGCAGTCTTTTTAACTGCTCTCTTGATAATCTTTTCAGAGATGATCTCGGTGCTTTTGATGAAGCGTATTCGGATCTGAGAGTTGAAACAGTACCTGCGTTCCGATATGTGATGTACACCGCCATCAGCACCAATCCCGAGGGTGACGCACTTGACAGGATATATAAAATTGCAAAGGAACACGGAGTTGATTCTCCTAAGGTCATCGGCTGGGATTTCCCGTATCTTTCTCAGGAACAAATAAATGTATACAATATGCACGGCTATACTGCTGCTTGGGTACTTCCCGATGATATAAAGCCCGACGGACTTGATATCAAGGAGCAGAAATCGCAGAAGTATGCGGCTATACATATCGATAGTCCGTTTGAAAATCCGTTTGTAATTATTCCGAACGGTTATAAGGCTATCGACGAGTATATGAAGATAAACGGATTGAAGCACGTCTGGGAGGGCATTATTCCTTGCTTTGAAACCGATGGAGAGAGTATGGATATCTATATTGCCTGTGAATAATAGTTTAAAGCGGTCAGTTTTCCTGACCGTTTTGACTTTGTGGCTTGATTTTTTGCGGGAATGGTGGTACAATATAGACAGACTTATTTAAGGAGGTCGTGAGTATGGCGCAGATGACACCCGAGCGTGCTGTTGACAATGCGATAGCTTCCACGAAGATGGAGGGCTTCGAGGTCACAGAGGAGCATAGAGAGCTTATTGTGAAGCTGATGTCTGGCGAGATAACTCTGGATGATGCTTTTAAAACCTTAAAGCAGAAGTATAATTAACGGTATTTAATATGGGATATTAATTAGATTCAATTCAGCAGGACTGCTATCCGAACACAACTGTTCTTATAAATAAGCTGGATATCACCGATGAAAAGCTGCTGGCTGAAACCGAGTCGGTGTTTGCAAGCTTTAAAGCGGCACAGCTTATAGAACAGCCGCTAAAATCCGATTTCAGCTTCGATGACTACAAGGCACTGCACAGCTATCTGTTTTCTGACCTGTACGAGTGGGCAGGCAGTGTCAGGAAGATAGATATGTCAAAGATGACTACACGCTTCACCGCCTGCGACAGGATTGAGGAACAGGGGCAGCGTATCTTCTCCCGTCTGCATTCAATGGATTATTTCAGAGGTCTTGCCAGGTCTGAGTTTGTGGCGGAGGTCGCTGACCTTTATCATACGTTGAATCTGAGAGGGCAACGGACGAACTCAGCGTGTGTTCTTCACCCAGCTGATACGGGCGTCAGGCTATGATATAGACTATTCCGAGCTGAACTCCGAGCTGCTGATGATAGGCAGTATTCAGGCGGCAAGCGGCGTGATGGATAATCTTGTGGCGTTTTTTGATGAGAATATAAAGTAACATCGGCGGAGTGTATTCTCCGCCGTTTCCTGTTGCACAAACAATGCCGTCAGGCTTGATTTTTGGCTGCAATAATGGTACAATAGGTACATATCAGAAGTATAATTAACGGCAAGGAAGCGTTACAGATGGCACATAAAATAATAATATGCGGTGGCAACGGTGCAGGAAAAAGTACACTCGGAAAGGCACTGGCAGAAAAAACAGGCTGGGAGTTCAGAGATGTTGAGGACTACTATTTTCCTAAGACCGACCCTGATTATCTCTATGCAGTGCAGAGAACTCAGGAAGAGGTCGTAAGCCTTTTATACGATGACCTGAATAAGCATGAGGACCTGATATTCACATCGGTGCGAGGAAATTACAGTGAACAGACCGCGGCAATGTTCACCTGTGCAGTGTTCGTGAGCGTACCAAAGGAAACAAGAATGAAGCGTGTCCGTCAGCGTGCTTATGACAAATTCGGTGACAGGGTATGCGAGGGCGGCGACTTATACGAGAGAGAAAAAGCGTTCTATGACCTGATCGAAAAACGCACTGATAAGACCGTGACGGACTGGCTGGACACAATGGATATTCCTGTGATAAGGGTGGACGGTACTAAGCCGATAGAAGAAAACATCGAAGCTATCACTGATTGGCTTATGCAGACAAAGAAGATACAGGGGGCAAAATGAGACCTGTTTTGATCATTTATTTTTCAGGAGTTGGCAACACAAGGGCTGTTGCTGAATACATCAGAAGCATTACTGTGAAAATACCGACAGAGATATATTCAGTTGAAAG
>JAZUSC010000035.1:0-8245 GCA_045606505.1 Oscillospiraceae bacterium | reverse complement strand
GCAAAGCCTTCTCTGTGCATTCCGTATTGTGCAAGCGGCTCGGTCTTTATCTCCCTGTCGGAAAGAGTCAGCCTTGCCCAGCCGCCCTCGCCGCCGCAGGAGCCGCCCGACCAGTATTCCGCATAATACTGCGGCTCTCTGTCTATTATGCAGCCCACAGGAGGTTCACCGATATATGATACATCGCTTGTGCTTTCATAGAAGATGCTGTCCTCGCTCATAGAAGCATGATATGCGCCGTTTTCATCAATGCCGAATACAGCGGAAACAGATATCATAGAGCACAGTTGAATGATAAGCTCGGGACTGCCGTCGCTGTCAAGGTCTGTAATAACCGCGTCTGCAGCCCAATCAAGAGTATCAGCAAAGTCCTCGCATTTTTCCAGCTGGGAGAGGTATTCCGCCGCAGTGCGGTCAGGAATGCTTCCGAACAGGTCAACACCATAAGCTGCATTTTCATTCGTTGTATCCGGCAAGTGCATCTGCCCCAAGCCGTTGAGCACATTTTGTATGGTCAGACCTTTATCGGAAATATTGAAATAACACTGAAGCTCTTCCTCTTTTTCATCAGTTATCCAATAAGAAAGATGTCCTGCCGTATATATTCTCCCGATTTTACCGACTTTTCTGATTTCAGAGAGTAACTTTTCTCCGTTATTTACATGAGCAACAAGCTGTTCTTCTGTAATACGTTCAACAGCAAGCCTTTTATATTCTCCATCAAGCGCAAATATAGCGGGATAGCTTTGCCACACATACTTATTCAGCCAATCTATGTATGTGTCGTGAATGCTTGCACCAAAGCACTGGTCAAGCAGTTCAATTCCGCTTTGCCCGATAGAAATAAGCATCGAATGGTTGTGAAGGCTCATATACGAATTGATAAACCAGTACTCCTTGCCTGCCACAGTTATTCTGGTAAATGACGGAGATTTGTCGATGTTATCCCTGATAAGCTCAATGTTATTATTATCAATGTAATAAAGCACCAGATGATCATTCCACTGTGCATCACAGCATAGATCTATCGCTATAAAGCTTTCGTTTTCTCCGTCATTGTCAAAATCAAGGCATATTCCATACGAGAATATCAGTTCTTCCGCGGAGGACGGACAACGCTGACCATAAGCCTCCCAATCGTATATATCGAGTTTTTCCTGAACATAACTTTCATCCCACGCATACTCTTTCACAAGGCGGATATGCTCTTTCTCAGGAAAACTTTCTTCGCTCTCAATTCCATTGATTTCTTCGCTTTCAATGGGCATAGCCGTATTCATTCCGATATTTTCTACTGGTGACAACAATATATCCGATGCCGATATTTCTTCAGCAAGTGCGGTTGTTTCAGCCATAGTTGTTTCAGCTGTAGTTGTCGCAACTGTTGTTTCTGCAGTTGTCGTTGTTGTTATCTCTGCCGTCTTTTGCTCCGTCTTTTCGGCAGTATTACAACCTGTCAGAAACATTGTCAATGCAAGTAAAAGTGATATTTTCTTTTTCATAAATTATGTCTCATCATTCATTAATTTTCGTTATTGCTTCCAGTTTAGCAATATACGGGTCATATCCCGAGCCATTATCGTACGTCCAGTACATATAGATATCTGAAAGTGTAACACGCACTCTTGCACTATTATTACCATTCAGTATTTCTTTCATCTTTTCGGTATCAGTTTCACTGTGATGTAACGAAAAGTGCGTTGTTCTGCCGCTGGTGCTGACAAATCCATTATTACTGCTGTACCCACGGAAATTTGTATAGTAATGAAGTATGGGCAGATTATTTTCTTTGAGTGAGCTTGAAAAAGGAATAAACATATATCCTCTGCATATTGGGTCAATTTCATCGGCATAATACAGTACGCCATCAAGCGTAACTTCACCCTCAAATTCCGCTCTTGAATGAGAAGGAACACCTGTTTTTATGTCAGACTCCTCGCTTTCGTACAAGATTTGTAGCTGGATTTCTGTTTTTGTCAAAGTAAGATTTCCGAATTTATCACCCTTATTTGCCTTTTTAAACGGTCCCTTATAATTATACTCACTTTTATAAATATCTTTGCCTGTAAATATCCCGTTTTCATCAAACATTTCTGGATTATCCACGGAATTATAAGTTTCATCATATTCAGCTTGAAAGAAAACTGTATCATATGAAATCATTGTCAAAGGATTTATCATAAATGTTTCTTCGCTGCCCAAAAAATTGATTTCTTCAAAAAACTCTTTTGTATTTTTATACTGCCATACGTCATCCGTCTTATCAAAAGCAAGTACAAAATACCGCTCTTCAGGTTCATCATCCAATTCTCCGTCCATATAAGCGTCGCATTCAGACTTTTTAAAATGTCTTATTCCCAATTCAACCTTATCTTCAGAATATGAAACAAGATATCTCTCTTCATCGGGAGTAGCAAGCGTTCCTAAACCATATACCCATTCTGTTCCGTCAATATCCGTAAAGATGGGCTTTTCATCAAGAGTACCATTCAGACATTCTTCGAAATTTCCACCGATAATGCTGTTAAGTTTCATCTGCCCTAATGAGCTTAATTTACCCTCTGAAATTTCCTTACTGTATGAATATGATTCTTTATGATATTCGGTTGTATTTTCGTCAATAGTTATACCACCAATAATAAAATCATATTCAGTGCCATACATAACCGATAAATCGTTTTTATTTACAAAAAAGCAGCATGCTATACCGCCTGCAATATATGAAAGAACACATCCTTCATCGATTTCCATAAAGTGAATCGGATAACAGAAATTTTCAAAGCTAAAAACAGAGTCCTGATATGTAAAGCTTATATCACCCAAATCACTTCCCCATTCACCGTAAAATACGTTTTCAAGGATTTCAAATTGCACCTTTTCAGATGGAGCGATTTCATCAAATAAATGGTAGTCAAAAAGATATACTTCCGATTTTGGGGCGATTGGAGTATCTTCTGTTGTCTGCGTTATTTCCGTTTCTTTTAAAGCTGCTAATGTTTGTTTTTCGGTTATGGCTGCAGTTGTAGCAGTTGTTGTAACTGTTGTTTCTGCAGTTGTAGTTGTCATTATTTCTGATGTCTCCTGCTCTGTCTTTTCGGCAGTATTACAACCCGTCAGAAACATTGTCAGTGCAAGAAAAAGTGATATTTTCTTTTTCATTTAATTTCTCCTCCGCCCCATTCAACAACTGTAAAGCCGTTTCGCTCGTATTGCGGTAATGTTTGTATTGGGATTGCAACTTCGCTGTTACTTGCTCTGAATGTCATAAACACTCTTATCGTACTGTCAGGTTTGGGTGAAACTGTGAGCGGCACTGCATTTACATAGTCATCCGTATGGAAAGTAATAATATTATAAGGATTTTTCTGCATAATAGGCAGCCAGTAAATAATGAACTCGTTGGCTTCTCTTGCGGTAAGACCCATATACATAAGCTTTTCACGCAGAAATTCAACGGTATCCTCTCCCTTTACGCAGAAGCCTTCAGAGAAATCGAGGTTGTATTCACCCTCGCCTTCCCAGTAAAGACAGTAATACTCGTTTCCGTCCTTGTCATAGAGCGTTCCGTCAGGCATAGCTGTCACATTCCAGCCATTATCGTATTCAGGATATGTGCAGGTAAGCTCGCCATTGCCCATAAAATCGACCTGTATGCTGACATCGGTTTCTTCTTCGGGGTAAAGATAGATTACGGGTTTTGCGTATGCACCGCCAAAAGTGAAAATATTGTTTCCGTCGTAGTATTCGCCAAGGAATCCATCGTCAACAACCTTTGCCAGATTATAGGCCAACATACGCTCGGTCTGTGGTATAAGTGCAGAATATATATAAGCGTCATATATAAAATCGTTGCTTACAAAATAATGTGCTTCTTTATTCAAGCGTTTCGAGAAAACATACTGTGCACTCCATTCAAGCTGATAAGAGCTATACTGTTCCGCCTGATGAGCAACTGCCGCTTCATAGATGTCGGCATTTTCAGAAAAAGGCTCTCCCATATAGAAAAGCACGGGAGAAACATATGTATTTTCAGGTACTTCAATATCCTCTTCCCAGTAGCTGAATATCTCTTCAAATTCTATACTGTGTTCTCCGAGAGTCATAAACCCACGTACGTAGGAATCCACGGGCTGATAGTACCCATCTATTTTTCTTTCTTTGGTTGTACGCATTCCTACATACCATTTTTTATTTCCGTTTTCATCAGTATAGCTTGTTAAATATCCGTCGCCTCTTTCAAAGCCTAAAGCAGGAATAAAGGAATCAACATACTGAAGGGTGCCGTTTACAAGACGGTAAATTGCAGTGCGGTGGTCAATTTTACCATCGTTGTCATAATCGCAAATGCTTGTAAGCAGCAGCTCGGGTACTTCGTCAAAATCAAGGTCAAGAAGAGTCATACCCATACAATTTTCATTGTACCAGTTTCCCTTGATATCCATAAGTGCATCATACATTTCAGACATTTTATCAGACTTTTCTTCGCTGTCAAAATTGAAATATGTTTTAGTGAGTGCGTCTGCACCGTTCTGCTCGATTATCTTGAAGGATTTTAAAGTACAGCTGTGTTCGGCAGGCTTTGAGAGAAATACATCCATTGTGTAATTATCAAGCACAGCCGAACAGTACATATATTCTTCTGTCAATTCCGAAAGTATTGATTCGTCTGCATCAACCGCAACGGGCGGTGTGTTTGTAACAGCTTCAACATCGTTTATTGTATAATAGAAGACATTATCTCTGTGACTGTCAAAATCACAGGGGAGATAATAAGAGTACATAGGGTCAACGATAAGCTCTGTCTTGTCACCGTTTTTGCGGATAAAACAATTTACCGAAATTTCCTTTTCTGTATAAAGAGAATATGTACCATCGTTAATGTAAACGCTTCCGTCTGCAGTACATTTTTCCACATCAAGGGTTACGGGAGTATATGAAAATTCATAGGGGTTATCGTATATGTCATTGGTCCTTAAATCGTGATAATTATGGTTCTCTCTCATTATCGTTTCAAGAGTAGCATTTTCGGATTCTTCGACAACCATATCAAGAAGCTCTGTTTCATCTCCTGCTAAAAGCATGCCATTATGTGAGATATAATTAAAATTTGCAGGCTTGCTTCCCACTATTTTTCCGTCGCCGATTAAGCTGAAATTACCGTCATACCATAACGAAAAAACACTTTGTTCGTCAAAATATCCGTTTTGAAATGTACTGCGATTTTTGAGATATTCTTCAACGGAAATGTAGTCTGATAGCGGCTGTGATGTTGTAGTTGTCACTTTGGTTGTAACAGGTGCCGTAGAGTTTGCTTTGGTTGTAACAACAGTTGTTTCCGCAGTTGTCGTTGTTGTTATCTCCGCTGTTGTCTGCTCTGCCTCTTCGGCAGTATTACAGCCCGTCAGTAGCATTATTATTGCAAGTAAAAATGATATTTTCTTTTTCATTATTCTTCTCCCGAATCATTCAGGGGGTTCACAGTTATGAAAATGCTGTGTGCCTCCTCCAGTGCAGTTTTCTCATCTTCTGTCATAAGGGTAAAATCACTATCAAATACATCAATATCTGTCGATATCTCGGTGACATTTCCGCCTGCATAGAAGCCTGGGTCAAAATCTGAGTATGGCGATTGCGAATACTGCAGATCTATCGCTCTGCCGTTTGACGCAGAACTACATATAAGACTGCCGCCGTTTATCTCTATCCTAGGAGCTTCTATACAGGTGATAAAGCCGTTGACATTAAGCTGTGCACTGTCGTTTATCCTTATCTCAAGCTGGCTGCGGTCAAGCAGGATGCCACGGTCAGCCCAGCCGTCAGAGACGGAGATATCCATTACTGCATTGTCGTTGAGCCTTATATCTCCCCAGCCACATTTCAATGCCGCAACTATGCCGTTTTTTACCTCCAGACGAGAATTGCCGCTCAATTTTACACCCAGCCTTGCGGACAGCGTGTACCAGTCAGTGTAGGCCCTGTCACCCTCCACCAGCATACTTGAATTGTTGCGGAGAGTCAGCGTGTTGTATGCCTCGCAGTGCATACATTCCAGTCTGCTGCTGTCGTTCAGTGCTATGTCATCGGTTTTAAGTACCTCGCAGTATAGCACACCGTTTTCAAGCAGACTTACTGATGCAATGTTCTGTACTGCACTGTCGCGAAAACTTGCTCCCTCTGTTGCAAGCTTTGTGAGATGTACCTGTGCACTGCCCTTTATTTTCAGATGAGAGTAGGTATATTCCGTGTCCACGCCCCTTATTCCGTAAGCAGTAAGCGTGCCGTCGCCGCTTATATTGAGCTCTCCTCCCGAATATTCAAGATACTCGCCCTCGGTGGTTATCGTGCAATCACCGATAAGCTCTATATATGTTATCTTGTTCTCCATGCCGTCCAGTTCAAGGCTTGAAAGCTGTGCATTATCCAGTGTGAGAATGCCGTTACAGAACGAAACGCCCTCCACCTCGCCGCTGTGAAGTATGTCGATGCTATTCACATTCACCGACCAGCTTTCGGGATACTGTGCGGTTATGTATGGATATTCGGTTATCTGCTGTTTTCGCCATATATCGGTAGGCTCGCCGCCCTGTTCCTCGCTGAATGGCGACATTACAACTTCAAACTGCTTATCAGGATCGGATATCTTTTCCCTTACCACATCCATTGCAGGAGCTACCTTCTCTGCAACCTTTTCCTTTGAAACAGGCGTGCCATCCACCACGTCATAATAGTATGGCTCGCTGTAATAAAAATACTTCTCGGCGTCCTCGCCATACCAGTAATATGGCACTTGTTCAGAAATATACGCTATCCCTGTCCATGCCGAATGCTCCGTATCAAAGCGGTACAACATAGAACTAAGGTCGCTGTAAGGAAACTCTAGCATCTCGGGGAAGCTGTCGCCGTCCACATCCACAAATACTTTATCAGTTTTTGCGTTATCCCAGTCGGTGCGGTCATCTGCGATACGCAGAGCCTTTGCCAGGGTGGATTCATCACGGAATTCCACCTCGTACATCAGCAGAAGCTCCAGACCCTCTGTAAGCTCAGAAGCTGATACCGTCCGCTTCCCGCCCCAACCAATGATGGTGCTTCCGCATTCCTGCACGCTTTTCGGGAGGAAGATATCTGTCACACGCGTGGCAGTAAACGCATTCGCACCGATTACCCGCAAGCCATCGTTCAGCTCGACCTCGGGCAAGAAAGAACAGCGGTAGAACGCATACTCGCTTATCTTCGTCAATGTGGATGGCAGTATCACTTCGTTTATATCAGCATTGCTGAAAGCGTATGGTGCTATTTCCACCACGCCCTCGGGAACAGTGAAGCAGCCGCTTTTTGCGGGCGGGCAGCATACCAATGTTTTTCCATCGGCGGAATAGACCACGCCGTCAACGCTAATGAAATTACCGCTTATATTGATACAGGACAGCTTATCGCAGCCGTTCAGCGTTACTATCGTAAAGCTTTTGACTTCGGGCGGGAGATTGATGGTTGTAAGCTCTTCAGCACCTGAGGGACCTTTGAAATCCACAATGGTGGATGGGTAGGTTATCTCCTTGACGGAGGTTTTGACAAACGCATTTCTGTCAACACCTGTTATGGTATATTCACCGATTTGTTCGGGAATAATCACGATGTCATCGCTGCCGATATAGCGCTTTATCTCTGCAACATTGCCGCTTTGGAAGTGGCACAAGAAATCTTCAGCAGGAGATGGGGCGGTATTTTCTGACATTTCCTGTTTTGGCGTATCGGATGAAATGTCAACGCCGTCCCCACAGCCTGTAAGCAATACAAGGGAAAGCAGAAGTGCAAGCTTTCTTTTCATATACATTCTCCTGTTAATAGGTTACGGCATCTCAAAATATATGTATTCCTTTGCGTCGTCGGGTGTATCAAGATTGATAACAACTCTGCACAGATCACCTTTTTCAGGCTCACAGATACCAAGCACATTTGTTATGTACTCCTCGAACGTCATTGAGGATATTTCAGCAAATTCTTCCCCGTAAAGTTCAGCAAGCTCTTCGTCATTTTTCATTTCTTCGAAGTACTCTTCATATTCG
Organism: Oscillospiraceae bacterium; assembly: GCA_045606505.1. Classification (GTDB taxonomy): domain Bacteria; phylum Bacillota; class Clostridia; order Oscillospirales; family Ruminococcaceae; genus CAG-115. The sequence goes on along the minus strand of JAZUSC010000035.1, from coordinate 179 downwards.
TCAAGCATATCGCTGTAATCCACCAGCTTTATTTCTACCGTTTCACCGAATGCTACCTCAACATCGCAGAGTTCATCGTTCATATACATCGTGCCGCTGTTGCTGTCGTTCATTACAGTCACTTCGCTTATATAGCTTATCGTGACAGGCTTTTCGTTCCAGATATTATTGGTGAGCGA
>JAZUSC010000034.1:0-27623 GCA_045606505.1 Oscillospiraceae bacterium | reverse complement strand
GGCGATGTGAACATTACTTCCGAGGACGGAATCTTTCATATTGAGGTACTTATAAATGTATAACTAATTTGATGTATGCATTATTACACGGTTTCTGAAAGAAATTGCGGTCGCTCCGACCGCAAAGGGTAATAATGCAAGTTTTGCTTTGCAAAACTTGCCGCTTCTGCACAAAAATCAACCGCTTCTGCATAAGCGGTTGATTTTTTTATTTCTGTCGGTTACAATGCAGTTAAAGGAGTGATATTTATGAGAAAGTTTATATCAGTATTTTCAGCGACGTTCATCGCCTTGTCTCTCACAGGCTGTGCGGAGGAGATCCCGATGGAGGATTGTGTAAATACCAACCTCGGTGCTGCAAGTCATAATCAGATAATGCAGACCGAGAACGGATATTATTATAACGCAACTCAGTTCGGAACGCTTGCACTACGCTATCACGACAACGCTACTGACAGCAATATCTTTCTCTGTGCAAAGCCCGAATGCACCCACAACGGAGATAAATTCTGTACCGCCACCAGCGAGACATTCAGATCACTGTATACTGTGATGTACGGCGGATATATCTATGCAGCAGTGACCGAGGCAGACGGCGAGCAAGTGCATTACAGACTGCTGAAAGCTTCCCTTGACGGAACGGAGCTTACAGAGGTATGTACCTATATGCAGACGAGCGGAAGCAACAATGCAGCGGTTTTCCTGCACGGCGACACAAGAACTATGGTGATACATAGGGGCTATGCATTCATCCCGTACACCCTTTCATCGAACGACAGAACGGTAGCGGGAGTATGCGGCACTGTGATAGTTGACCTGCAAAGCGGCAAGTATAAGCTATTGACGGAATATGACAGAGAAGAAACACAGGGTCCTATCTATGTAAAGGCAGACGGGGACTATTTCTATTATCAGGTGGAATTCAAGGATTACTATACGGACAGCGAATTCCGCCGCTATAACATAAAGACGGGCGAGGAGGAGATCCTCCCCATTGCAGAGAGCCTGAAAGAAGCATTCGACATAGAGCTTGACGCAGACCTGATAAGATACACTATCGTTGACGGAAAGCTGTGGTATGCGTATTCTACCGATATGCTTAGAGATGTACAGTGGGAAATATACATCTACGATCCCGAAACAAATATCACAACGCTTGCGGAGCAGTTCTCCGATAAGCTGGTAGAATATGAGGAATATACCGATAACGGCGAGACATTTATCGCTATGTCCCCATACGCTGACCCTGACATTATGTACGACGGGCAGTATATCTATTTTTCGGAGCATGGCTTTTACGGACATCCATATATGGAAACGGATATGAAGGTATATATCTTTACGCCCGAGGGCGAAATGCTGACAAGCTTTGCATACGAGAGGGAGGGTACTTTCCTGATAAGTATTCCGGATGGAAATATGTATATCCAGACCGATGAAAAAACGGTTTTCTGTCCTGTTTCTGATATAATTTCAGGAAGTATCGAATGGACTGAGCTTTACAAGTTTGAAAACGAAGGAGCATTATGAAAAAAGCAATATCAATTATCTTGACAATCTGTGCTGCCCTATCACTTACCGCTTGTGACGAGAGCAAAACAGAATACCCCGACTACGTCAGCGGCAACCCATCTGACATCTGGGGAAATGCTATTATGGAGACCGAGGACGGCTTTTACCGCAATATCGACCATTTCCTGCTGTCGCTGTGCTATTATGACAAGGCTACGGGAAAGGCGGTGTACCTCTGTGCAAAGCCCGAATGTACCCACGACGGAAATGAATACTGCACCGCAACAAAAGAGGGCGTATTCTATGACGCGAACATCTGTATGAGCGGCGGATATGTGTATTATTCTGCCTCGGAGTATGTTGAGGCGGACGAAAAGGAATACTACAAGCTCATTCGTGCAAAGGCTGACGGTACGGAGTTCACCGAGCTGTGCACCTACCAGACAACTATGGGTAATGGTAATGCTATGATGCACGGAATTTCTGCCGAAAACTACGGCAGAGTGATGGCGGTACATCGTGGATTGGCAATAGTGCCGTTTTATGATTACGACCTGCCTACGCTTATGACAGACTACACCCCTAATACTATGATAATCGACATCGAAAGCGGCAGCTATCACAAGTTGCCTTCGCCCGATGTTGACCTCACAAGAACACAGTATGGACAGGGGGATTATTTCCTGTATGAGGACTGGCTGTATTACACTATCTCGATGGAGAACAGCAATAACTTCAAGTCACTGTACCGCTATAATTTAGTCAGCGGAGCTACCGAAAAGGTGGAATTATCTGAAAAGTTCACCTCTTATGCGGTGATAGACGGATGTGTTTATTACTCCACCCCGACAAAGGGAGAGGTTCCGTCAAAGCTGCTTAAATACGATCTTGAAAGCGGCACTCTGATAGACCTCTCCGAGCAGCTTGTTATGGACGGACAGCCGTTCACGAATGCGGTGCTTATGTGGAACGGAGAGTACCTCATCATACAGGACAGACATTACTGGACGGGCAGCGAGGGCATTGCAGCCGCAAACAAAGACAAGCTGCTATTTATGGACAAGGGCGGAAACGCCGTTGCTGATTATGATTTCTGGGGCTCTCCTGTTCCTCGCCGGTTTGATGAATATACTGATAAGGAATACCTCGAATACGGCTTGAAATCGCAGAACGGAAAGCTATATGTCTGCACTCACCTTGAAACGGGCGACCCACGTTGGGAGTACAGCAACAGATACAGTGAACTGGTTCTGTGCTGCGAGATAGAGGACATCATTTCAGGTAATGCAGAGTGGTATGAGCCTTTCGATTTCTATCAGCTTGTGAAGCCAAAGGAGGACAGCAATGCTGGAGCTTAAACACCTCACAAAAAAGTACGGCGAGAATACCGTGCTGAACGATATTAACTTCACCTTTGGAACGGGAGTTTACGGACTTCTCGGTGCAAACGGTGCAGGTAAATCTACGCTGATGAATCTCATAACCGACAACATAAAAAGGACTGACGGAGAGATTCTGTATAATGGTACAGATATTCTTAAATTAGGTGCGAAATTCCGCAAGAAGGTCGGATATACCCCGCAGCTTCAGGGAATGTACGAGGACTTTTCCGCACGTGCATTCCTGCACTACATAGGCTCGCTCAAAGGTATGAAGATGCGTGAAATAAAGCCTCAGACGGAGGAGTTCCTTGATGTGGTGGGACTTCGCAACGTTGCACATAAGCGGCTGGGAAGCTTTTCGGGTGGTATGCGGCAGAGAGTGCTTATTGCAGCGGCAATGCTTGACAGAGCCGAGATACTCATTCTCGACGAGCCGACAGCAGGCCTTGACCCCGAGGAGCGAATAAGACTTCGCAACTACATTTCGGATATTGCAAGAGAAAGGACTGTAATCCTCGCAACTCACGTGGTGAGCGATATCGAATCCATCGCTGACAGCGTGATAATGCTGTGCAAGGGAAAGCCTGCGGCAATCGGAACTCCAACACAGCTTATTGCAGGAGTTAAGGACAAGGTGTTTGAGATGTGCGGCAGCTATGAGGATATCTCCGCACGCAAGGGGGATTTCGGCAAAGGTCAGGTATATCAGACGGAGCAGGGATTTGTCCTCCGAGTTACAGCCGAGGAGTGTCCAGATGGATTTTCACCTGTCACGAACAGAATTGATCTCGAAGATGTGTATCTTTACTATGCGGAGGGAAGAAGCGGTGGGTCACTGACTGAGGGTCAGCGTTTTCCTGCGGAAAAACGGAGGAACCAACGATGAGCGAATTAAGACGAGTGCTTCTTTCCCGAAGAACGCTGCTTTATCTGCTGATTGCGGTGCTGCTGGGCGGTATCTTCTTTCTGTACGACTGCGGCGACGAAAGCAAGGCGACCACCCTCACAGGCGAGGAGCTTTCCGCCTACATCAGTGGCTATCCCGAGTTCCTGAGATCGGTGCAGGATAACGCAGATAACTACAACACCATAGCGGCGCTGTCGGGCGGATTTTCTGCGGAGAATATTCGTAAGACCGCACAGGATTATGCTGCATTGGACGGAGTTCAGCCGACGCTCGGAGAGAATAAGGGTTTCGTTCTGCTGTCGGGATATTTGACGGGGGATATTGTGATAATCGCTGTGACTCTGCTGGTGGCTGCCTCCTTTACCGAGGAACGCAAAAAGGGACTTGTTACCCTCGTCCGCAGCACCAAAAACGGCAGACGGCTGCTGTCTGTTCAGAGGACGGGAATAATAATCATCACTGCACTTCTGACGAGTATTCTGATACATTCCGTCTGCTTTGCGGTAGCACAGTTCACTTGTGGAGATATGAGCGTACTTCGCCCGATACAATCTGTCCCCGAGTTTTCGCTGTGCCCGTTTCGTATAACGCTGCTTGATTATCTGGTGTATTCCGTGCTGATGAAAGCACTTGCGGCGGCAGCCTGCGGACTTCTGCTGTATCTGATAAGTGCCGTTATGGAGTCTGCGATAGCCTTTGCGGTCTGCGGTATTGCGATAGTTACGGAATATATTTTGTACGGTGCGATACTCCCCACAGACAGGCTTGCAGGACTGAAATTCTGCAACATAGCCGCAGTGCTTAGGACTGATGTATTTTTCAGCGAATACTGCAACCTCAACATCTTCGGCAAAGCGGTGGGATTTCTGCCCTGTGCACTCACAGTGACAGGATTCCTGTTCATCTTGCTGTGCGGGCTTTGCGTGATGTTAACCTCAAACAGCGGAGAGGGCGTTTCGTTTGGCGGCAAGCTGATAGATAAGATCAACAGCTTTTTCAGCAGAAAATCTCCCTCAATGCCGTTGCTCTTGTGGGAAGTAAAAAAGGTGTTTGTCAATCAGAAGGGTGCTGTTATTCTTGCTGTAATTCTGTATATCGCAGTAAGCTCTGCGTTTCAGTACCGCTATGTGCTGCCGTCCTACACAAGGTCGGAGGAGAAGTATTACACGAAGTACACGGGCGAGATGACTGTGGAATTGCAGACCGAGATGAACGAGGATTTCGATGATCTCCAGGCGCAGTTCAATGTACTGCGTGATGATTATCTCATAAAGCTTGAAGCAAACGGCGGTCTGCATGACGATGAGCTTATGAAGATGTATAACCGTCTTATGGATATGTCGGAGGACCTCTATGCTCTTGAAATGCTGATAGATACGGTGGACAGGGGACTTGCCTACACCGACGAAACGGGCATAAAAGTGCACCTGATAAAACCGAAGCTGTACGAGCTTTTATTGCTGCGAGATACGACAACCACGAATAAAAATGCGTTGTATATTATGCTTGCACTGGTGGGAATATTTGCAGGAATATGTGCAAATGAAAATCGCTGTAATATGAGTTCAGCTCTTAGGTCTTCCTTTAAAGGCAGAGGGCGGCTTACAGCTATAAAGCTTACCATTATCGGTATTACAAGTATACTAGTGACTGTGGTTGTATTCACTCCGCAGGTGCTGCTTATCGGGGCAGAGGGCTACAACGATCTCAACACAGCAGCACAGAGCCTTGAATTTCTGCGTTTCGTACCGTTTGAAACGAGTATTCTCGGCTATCTTGTGCTGATGTTCATCATCAGAATCATTGCGGTATTTACGGTTGGTGCTTTGGTGATGCTCATCAGCCGATACAGTGGCAGCACGATAACAGCCGTGTGCATAAGTGCGGCGATCATCATCGTACCTGCGGTGCTTTCGGGAACAGGTGTACTGCCTATCCCGAGTGCGGCGGATGTCGTAGGGTATTGTGTGATAAAGTAAAAAACAGCGGTATCATTTTTAATGGTGATACCGCTGAATTATATAAAGTAGATGTAATACTTGAACAGCGTACAAAAAATGAATTATCACAGGACGAACTTGCTCAATAAGTACTTGTGACCCGTCAGGCTGTTTCGTGTTGGGAAAACGGCGGATACCATACTTAAAGAAACCAAGCTATACTCGCATTATAACAATATTGCTTAATTTATTTACGCATTTTTTTTAACAATATACGAGGTGGCATCACATATCAATGGATGCCACTTTGTTATATAGTAGTTTATCTGCTAATAGTTTTATTGTAATATATCATTCGGCTATACCTTTTTTGTATTCCTCAAATGAAATACCATATTTCTCAAAAATATAACGTGCATTGCGCGAGAAATCAGGCTTGCCCGCTGTAATTTTATATGTAGGTCTGCCGCTTTCATCGCATTCTGCCGTAAGCGTTCCTAAACGGCTTTTGGGTGCATTTGGATTTATTTTATCAGGAATTTCTGTCATCTCAATGATATGCGTTGTGTAAAGCATACTGCAACCGATGTCGGAAAATATCTTCAGCAATTCCTCTGCGATGATAAGGCTGTCATAAGGGTTGGTGGAGGACAGGCTCTCGTTAAGCAGAACAAGGCTGTATTCGTCGGCACTCTCGATGGTTCTCTTGAGTTCACGACATTCCTCGGTGAAACGGCTGGTGTCAATTCCGACCTTTTCTTCAAGCGGATAATGCGAAAAAACGGAGGAGCAAGGCGAGATCTCCGCTTCGCCTGCATAGACATAAAGTCCTGCCTGAGCAAGTACCCTGTTCACTGCGACGGAACGGATATAGGTGGTCTTGCCGCCGTTGTTAGTACCAGTGATGAGAAAGATCCTTGCGTCATCGTCCAGCCTGCAATCATTCGTGAGTATAGGTCTTACTTCGTCGCCTCGGAAAATCAGCGCCGCAGTTTTATTCGACAAAACAGGGTCGTGCATATCACGACAGATGAAAATGCGTTTTTCTTTAGAAACTATCTTCGGACGGCAGACAGGCAAGCCTGTTTTTGCGGCACGCTCGCAAAGTCCCTTTGCTCCGACATAAAAATCTATCTGTGGTGACAGCTTAACAAGGAAATCCGTACATTCAACATAGCATCTGTTCATCGCGGTGTTTGCACGACGGATATAATCCCGACCAAGTGCGTCCAGCTCTTCAAAGAGCTTTTTGTCTATCTCTGCAACCTGTCCATCCTTGTATTTTCGTACATAGACCTCGGACAGCGGCTCTGACTTTTTGTCTTTTCTGAACAGGCGTTCAAACAATGTAGCCTTGCGTATCGGCTCCTTGTCTACCGACAGCAGCATTACCTCTGTGGGACGCATAAGATTATCTAAATTTATGCCGATAGTAACGCTCTGTATATCATTTTCGAGTACGGTTTTAAGCTCCTTGATCTCACTTATCAATTGTTTAAAGTCATCGGAATTATAATGACTTTCTATCTCTCGGAGAACAGCTTTTATACCTGCCGATTTAATTTTACCACCGTACTCCATCACAAAGCTGTGACATTTCTCCATACAATCCGCAAAGGCTTCCATTTGTGAAATGTTATCATTCAGCTCAAAGAACGACTGAGTTGAGCCTGTCCTTGCGTAGACCGACAGCGAGCCTTCATAGATCGTGTGAATGCTGTTATAAAGCAGGATCTCAAGCTGCGGAATATTGATAAAATCCTCCAGAATATCCTGCCGCCATACAATGACGCTTTCATCTGTTACAAGCTCTGTAAGCACTTTTAGCGCGAAATCCGTGTTATACGGGCAGATAAGCATTGCGATGTATTTCAGCTCCAGACTTTCAGCGGTCTTTTCGCTGATTATCCTGCCGCTCGGTTCATAGCCTTCGGGATATAATAGATTTATCATAAGAATACTCCTTTTGAAATTGCATTTTATCAGCTTATCAGCGTACCGTCTGCAATTTCGATAATCCGTTCGCAGCGGGCGGCAATTTCGGGGTTGTGAGTTACTATTACTATGGTGTGCTTTTCGGTTTTGTTTAGCTGCAGCAACAGCTCCATAACATCGTCTCCCGTTTTTTGGTCAAGATTTCCTGTTGGCTCGTCGCACAGCAGCACATCCGGATCGTTTATCAGTGCACGGGCAATAGCTGCCCTCTGCTGCTGACCGCCCGAAAGCTGTGAGGGATAATGCTTCAGCCTGTCAGTCAAGCCCAACCGCTCCGCTAAAGCTGATATATCAGCGGCTTTATTTTTCGCAAGCTGCGCAGGGAGCAGTATATTCTCCTCGGCGGTAAGCTCTGGGAGCAAGTCGTAAAACTGGAACACAAACCCTATTTTGCGAAGTCTGAAATCGGCTAGCGAAGCCTCATTCATTTTCATAATATCAACATCGTTATATATTACTTTGCCTGTGGCAGCACTGTCAAGACCGCCCAACAGATTAAGAAGAGTTGATTTTCCGCTGCCGCTTTTGCCGACAATTGCGACAAGCTCTCCGTCCTTAATTGTGAGATCAGCATTGCGAAGCGCATTCACCGCACCCTCGCCGCTGCCGTACGTCTTGCACAGATTTTCGACAGTTATCATAGTCTTGTCCTCCCCATATTCAAGTCGCCTGCGATATCTCCGCTGAATTTTTTCAGTGCAGCCGCAGTAAGAATAAATGTAACGATACAGATGATTACAAATAATATCAGCGTTGGAATTTCCGCATTCACCTGCCACATTACATTATCTAAAAACAAAGTGTTGCGAAGCGTATCCTGAAGCTCAGGCGTACCCATTTCACCTTGATAAATGGCACATAGCCTGTCATACCCTTTTTCCATAATCAGCTGTGTTGTTTTTACAAGGATATATGCCGCCGCAGAGGATATCACGGGTATTTTCACGCTGTCAAGGAATATGCGCCTGCGAAGCTCGTGCAGCGACATTCCGAGTGCTCTGTAAACAGAAAGCTCATAAGCCTTCTGTCGTATTTTCAGCCCTATTCCGTTGAAGTACGCCGCAAATCCCAGCAGTGACATCACCACTAAGATCAGTGCTACCCCTGCAAATTTCGCAGCCCTATCGATAAAAGTGTTCCATTTTTCTTCAGAAAGAGATATGACCCTCATTTCCGCCGACAGAGGGAATATGCCGCCGTCGAGCTTTTCAGAGGAATACACCTCCGTATACGCACCCGATAGTCCGATAGCCTTTGCGCCTGTTGCTGTGGTGAGGAAATTACAGGGGAAACCGCTTTTTAATATGTATTTTTCCAGCTTGCTGAGTGCAGGAGGCAGCTTTATCACCGCACCGATTTTTACATTGACAGTTTTAACTTCACCGAGTCCGTAGCCGTTTTCGTTTGCCAAGGCGGAGTAAATAGTAACATCCTCCCCGACTGCAAGCGGCGGCTCGCTTGATTGATATATCAGCAGAATTTCTTCACCGCTATTCAGAGCCTCAAGGCTGATTTCGCCGTCTGTAACATATTCGGTAAGCCTGTTTATAGCGTTCGAAGTTGTTAGTTTTGTCGGTATACGGTACATATTTTTAGAGCCGAGATTACCCTCGTCAAAGAAATTCTTGTGCTCATCATCGGCTAGATCAATAAATGTCTCCCTTACTATTTCATTCGACAGATCTATCGGAGCAAGTCCGCTGATCTTGTCGCCGCTTACCACAAATGTTCCCTCGTTGCTGCCTGTGATAAATTCAGTATCGGCGAGTGCCGCCGCTATATCGTCGCCAAAGCCTCTTGAAAAATCCTCTGCAATCAAAGGGAAATATTCTGTTATTTCTCGTCCGTCCTCGCCAAAGCTGTTTATTTGCATTTCGTTGGAGTAATAGTATTCTTCGATACCGTTTTCCTCCATACTAAACCCGTTAGCTTTGTGATCCTCAGCAATGTTTCGATATCCCAGCCACATCAGCGATTCTTTCCCGTTGTCGGTATAGTACATATATCCAACTATTACGGAAAAACATATCAGTGTCAGCGATATTATCTGCACTGCGGTAATTCCGCTTTGACGCATAGCAGTTCTAAAGCCTTTGGATAGAGAGCGTGGCTTTTTCCTTTTTTGAGGAGTTTTTGCGAATATATTCGTGGTCAGCAAGTTGATGATATATGCTGCAACAATAACGGAAACGGAAATCAGTCCTGCATACAGGAATGGATCGAGTGTTCTTTCATATACTATGCCGATTTCAGTAAAGGCGCTGTACGGCTTTTCGCCTAGGAGTGATGTCTTTACAAGATATATTCCGCCATAAGCCGCAAGTCCTACTGCTATTCCTATAATAGTCTGGATGACAGCGAATGCGGTACACTCGAATGCGTACATTGTGGTGATAAGCCGCTTTTTTACGCCTATTCTTTTCAGCATTGAAATCCTGCGGCTCCGCTCTATGAAAATACCTCTCAGCACGGAAAATACTGATAAAACCGATACTCCCACGCCAAGCCATACGATCGTCATAAGGAAGCTGACGGAGCGCGTCTTGCTTTCGGTATACCAGGCATTCTGCTCGCAATTTACATCAAACCAGTGACCTTTGTGGTCTACAAGCCCGTATAAGTAATCATTGTAATCACCAAGAACACTTTCGAAATACCTGATGTCATCATCGGTATCGTATAGTCCCTTGCCTATATCAGAAAAATCAAAGAAGCCACCGATAAGATCAATACGGTAAAGCGGCTCTATATTGCTCTCCCCGACAAAGATGAGTGGGATATAATATTCAGTTTCATCCACTATGTCGGTGTTGTACTCACAAAGCTCCGAGCCTTCACGGTGCTTTCCGTAATATTCATCGATAATTCCGACAACGGTGTATTCTGTGTTATTAAGAGTGATGGAGTCGCCGCATTCGCCTACCCAGTAGCAAGCGTCAAGCACGGTACGTACCGCTGCGATCTCGTTTGCTGTTTCGGGCATTCTTCCCTCATCAAGCGGAGTGTGCCACAGATCGTGCTCGTCATTGATAGTGCCGTAGGTGAATTGCTTGTCACGATATCCCAGCTTACCGAGCACATATATAACGCCGTGATCACAATCCGTTCTGCCGCCCAGTGCCTGCGATAAAAGCTCGTCATCGGAGTTTGCAATAAGCACCTCATAATGCCCCATGTTATCAAAAGCACGCTCATAGAACCGCACGCATTCTTCTCTCAGCGACATCAGCGCCGCAAAAATAATAGCAGTAAGAAGCACACCCGAAAACAGCAGCGCCGCTGCACTTTTCAGGTGCTTTTTCCAGTATTTCAATGTGATACAGATGATCGTTTTCATAAGCTGAGCTCCTTTTTCTGCCGACAACTCCTATCAAGGTGTATTCTATCACCCGAAGCAGTGAAAATCAATCGCTTTTGACCCAGTGGCATTAATGCTGTACCGAAAGGCACTCCGCATAGACCGAGTGGTCAAAAATTCGTACCGAGCGGTAATTCTCTAAGATTGACCGAAGCGCACAATTGTGATATACTTAAATCAGTATTATAAAGGGGGACGCTTATGATAAGGATAGCAATATGCGATGACGATAAGGTCTACATAGAAAATGTCATCACACCTATACTGAACAGAGCCGTCAAAGCGCAGGGCGTTGCCGCTGAGATAAAGGAGTTCACCGACGGAAGCCTGCTTATCTCAGAGTTTGAGCAAGGTAGCAGGTATGACATCGTGCTGCTTGATATAGATATGCCGCAGATAAATGGAAAGCAGGTCGCTGAAAAGCTGCGCATAATCGATTCGGGATTTTGCCTTGCATTCATAACCTCGTTCAGGACAGAGGTATTCAACACAATACCGTATCGCATAAACGCATTCATACCAAAAGACAGCAGCGAAAACAAGCTGCTCAGCGAGTTGAGCCGCGTGATCGGCGACTATAAAGCATACAGCCCCGAGTGTAGCCTTTTCGAGGTAGCAAACGAAAACGGGAGGTCTGTTGTAAAGATACCGATAGACGATATCTTCTGCTTTTGCTGTGTAAGAAGAACGGTATACCTCAAAACGGGAAGCAAAAGCTATCAGCTGACAGAAAAGAAAATATCCGCGTTTGCAGAAGAATACGCGGATAAAGGCTTTTTCGAGGTGTGTCGTGGATATGTCGTAAATATAAGCAAGATAAAGTCCGTCAACAGCACCGATATAGAGCTGGATAACGGCGAGAAGCTTCCGCTCAGCCGCAGACGCGCAAAAGAACTGCTGACAAGGATCAGCGAATATGTGACCGAGAGGGCAGGCTTATGATAGTTGCAGATATACTGGTGCATATCGTGAATGCTGTTATCGGAATGATTTTTTTAGACCGTCTGTCTGAGTGCAAAGCACACGGCAAGCTGAACCTCGTATTCGGTATGGCTGCATACGCAGGTGCGTCATTTGCGGCTTCGTTTATTGGATACTTTCCATTAGAGCAGCTGGTATGTATGGCTGTGCTCACTATGATATGCCTGTGGATGTATAATGGTCATCTTTACAGAAACTACGCTCTTTCTGTAACGGTGCATTATGTGCTTGCAGTGAGCGAGATAATCGTTAAGAGCTTGTCTATGATGGTGATGGGAGAGGACTTCGGTGGCTCGTACCGCGACAGCATATTCAACCATCTGGTGATAGACCTTTGCGGCTGCGGGCTTGCGGCAGTGATACTGCTGCTTATCTACCGCCTGTTTACGGAGCAGCGGCTTGAAGCAATAAGGGAAGTGTGGCAGCATTATTCGTTTATACTGACGGTCTTTCAGCTTGTGGCAGTAGTGTATGTTTCGGCATTTCCGCTTGACGGAAGCACATGGGAGCACTCCGCAATTGCAACGCTGCTCGCTGTTGCGTTCCTCATAATGAGCATTATGGTGGTAAATTTCTTCGTGGAGATATGCAATGCCTACCAAAGAGAAAAGCAGATGTACGCACTGCGCTCGGATTACTACGCTATAAAGGAGCAGCTGGAGGTGCAGTATCAGACTACTATGCGCCTCAAAAAGATACGACATGACATCAAAAACCATCTCGTGAGCGCTGCAGCGCTTATTGACAAGGGTGACTCCGACAAGGCAAGGGAGCTTCTTCAGGAGATTAGCGACAGTGCGGATAAGCTTCAGCCTTCACTTGACCAGACTACGGGCAACAGCCTTATTGATTCGATAATCACCTACAAAGCGGCAGTCAGCGAAATGCGAAAGATAAAGTTCGATTATTCGCTGGAGCTTCTTCCTGAGGTCAGCATTGAGCTGTCGGACATTTCTTCGGTCATCTCAAACCTGCTTGACAACGCTCTTGAAGCTGCGGCAAGGTCATCAGATCCACAGATAGAGATCAGGATATTCACCTACAAGAACTATCTGTCTGTCATAGTCAAAAACACATATTATGAGGTAAGGCGCGAAAATACTGGCAGACTAAAGACCAACAAATCGGACAACGACAGCCACGGACTAGGTATGGAGATAATCAGAGAGATATGCGAGCGAAACGGCGGAGTTTATCGCTATTCTGTTAACGGCGCATGGTTCACTGCAAATGCGCTGATGAAGATGTGAGGGTGAGCGACTGCTGAAGTTTTTCTGTGTTTAAGATTTTAGCAAAATGATAATTATATAAATTTCGTAAAAATGATATCTCTATAATAATAGGTGCGACACCGTGTCGCACCTATATTTCTTTTCACAAATCACATTCCTGATGTATTTTCTCTGTCTTGATGTTCATAAATCAGATCTCGTAAAGCCTCCTTGCTCAAATCGCCCTTGCCGAATATTCTTCTGCCAATAGCGGACAGCTTGCTCTCGCTGTCGTTCAGAGCATTCTGCAAAATTGACAAAGCCTCCAACAATAATTGGTCTACGGGCTGGTTAGGTTGTTGCTCGTACTCGGATTTCAGTTCACCTGCAAGAACTTTCAGTATCGCATTTCCCATACTACGCTTTATATCATCGTCCAGCCTATTCTGAAAACTAGCTGCTTTCAATCGACCGTAGCTTGTATCGGAGCTGTGCAGAGCCTCGTTGTAGAGCCGCCTGTTATCCATTATCTCGTAATATATCGAGTAAAGCTCGCTGCTGTTCTGAATGATGTAATCCGTAAGCTCGTCAAGCTGCTGCTTTACCGCTACTGGCATATATACATAAGCGAGTCTGCCGTTTTTGGGGAGATTAGCTGAAATATCAGTCATTAGGTGCGACACGGTGTCGCACCTACTCTTTATTCCTTGATCTCAAGCAGCTTATCAATCGCCGCCTGCAATTCAGTGTGCTCTCGGTAAGCAAGAGCAACCCGTATCTCCTTTTCGCTCAGCGAAGCTAACAGTTCAGCTTGTGCATTGAGGCGGTTTACTTGCTTCTGATCCCAGTTCATCAGCATATCCACATCGACACCGAGTCCGTCGCAGATCTTCTGTATCTCTTTCATAGAAAAGTCGATACTGCCGCCCTCTATGGCCTTTATTCTTTTGACAGACACCTTACTTGCCTTTGCAAGCTCGTCTATCTCCATATTACGCTGTATACGCAGAGCTTTCAACCTTTTTGCCATACTCGATTCGCCGTATGTAGGCTCGGCATTGCGGTTTATATCTACCGCATTTTCATCGAATACTGCCTTTTTGTCCTTCCAATACTCACGCCCCATAGGTAGCAGCTTTTCCTTGATGCTCTGTACTGAATGAGGATCGTACAGCAGATTGTAATCAACGGGATCATCAATAAGGCAGAGGATATACTGCGGTGTTGTCTGCAATATTTTTGCAAGAGCTTCCAGCCTTTCGCTGCGCATACTGCCGATATGTCCGCTCTCCCAGCGTGAAATAGTAGCCTCGGTTACCCCGACAGCCTCTGCAACCTCCTTCATCGTGAGATTAAGCCCCTGACGGAGCTGTTTAATTCTGGTCTTGGTATCGCTCATCAATATCACTCCCATAAATGCTCATACTTTTATAAATCACTTATAGTATATCATACAACTTTCAAAAACGCAACAACTTTTACGAAAATACTTACGGAAAAGTATTGATTTTTCAAAAATGCTGTGATATAATCAACTTACGGGAACGCAACTTGTGTTTAGCTTTGCTTTGCCTGAATGAACAGAATTGTTGAAAATAATAACACAGCTGCAACAACTTGCAGCAGGGTATACTAAACGCAACTTACGGAAACGCAATATCACAACAAGCTACGAAAGGGGACTAAACAAAATGAAACAATACAAGAAAACAGTATCTATCGGTGCAGGGCAATGCACAAGGAATACAGTATGATATGCCCGAACAGTATAAACGAGAAAGCTCTGCACCTTCTCCAGAACGGTGTTACCCCTATAAATGTAATAACTATGGAGGAGCTTTACGACAACATCTACGCAGGCAGATTGCCCGTAATAGAAAATTTGCTCTACACAGGCTTTTATGTATTTGCGGGAGCACCGAAAACAGGAAAATCCTTTCTTGCGGCACAGCTTGCGTATCATATCAGCACAGGAGCTGAGCTGTGGGGACGAAAGGTATCTCAGGGGACTGTGTTATATATGGCTCTTGAGGATAATGAAAAGAGAATACAGGACAGAATGTTCCGTATGTTCGGCACAGAAACAACCGATATATTATTCTTTTCATTAACCGCAGAACCGCTTAACAACGGTCTTTCAGAGCAAATTAAGGAGTTTTTGAGAGAGCACCCTGAAACCAAGCTGATAATCATTGATACCCTGCAAAAGGTACGCCCTGAAAAGAATGACAGCTATAGCTACTCAAATGATTATAAAGATATAGGGGAGCTGAAAAAGCTGGCTGACGAAAGCAATATCTGCATTATTGCGGTACACCACACACGAAAGCAGCTTGACGATGACGCATTTTCCATGATATCGGGAACTAACGGTATTCTCGGTGCTGCCGACGGAGCATTTGTACTACACAAAGAGAAAAGGGCATCGCTTAATGCAGTGCTTGAAATATCAGGCAGAGATCAGCCTGACCAGCGTATTCACCTCTCCAAACATCCCGAAACGCTGATATGGGAGTTTGAGCGTATAGAGGAGGAACTATGGAATGAGCCTCCAGACGAGCTGCTGGAAGCAGTCGCAGAAATTGTGACCGCTGAAAGAACTCAATGGACAGGAACTGCCACCGAATTAGCATTAGCTTTATCTCTTGATATGCAGCCGAATACGCTGTCAATGCGGCTTAATGTAAAGGCTTCTGTCCTGCTTACCGAATACGGAATACAATACACAAAAGCCCGCAATCACAACGGCAGAGTTATCTCATTGAAATTTATAGGAAAACAAGCGTGACGATGGTGACGATCTTTTAGCACCCGTAAATCATCGTCACACCGTCACAGAGGAGTTAGAAATGGCTTAAAATAAGGCTTTACGGCGTGACGATCTTTTGGGGAGATTGTCACGCAATATAAGGAGGAGAATATAAATGATCATACCCATCAGACTATATTTTTTTTTCAAGATATGCTTAATTGTTTTCAGCAGAAAAGGAGAATTAGACCTAAATGCTCATCTCATTACCAGCGAGGGGTTTTGTGTCAAAAACGATACACTATACTATGTGAATGGTAAGACTACTATAAAGATAAAGGAGCATTTTTCTGAAAACAACATAACTGCTCTGGACTTACTGGAGAATGCAATTAAGTATGATATGAAAGCAAAGGCAGCAGTATGAAATAATTTCCGAAAACAGTAGAATTTACACGCACATTATGTTATACTTTTAATGTAAGCAATGTGTTGTAATGCGGGTTGTTTCACAAAACGGGAGGTAAAAATATGAAACAACAATATAATACAGCACTTTATTTAAGACTCAGCCGTGACGATGAGCTTCAGGGCGAAAGCGGCAGTATATCCACGCAAAGAGATATGCTCACTCAGTACTGCAGGGAGCAGAATATGCGGATTGTCGGTGAATATGTGGATGATGGCTGGTCGGGAACGAATTTCGACAGACCGAGCTTCCAGCGTATGATTGACGATATCGAGGACGGTAAGATAAACTGCGTTATCACAAAAGACCTGTCCCGTCTTGGCAGAAATTATATCCTCACAGGACAGTACACCGAGATATATTTCCCGTCAAAGGGCTTCGCTACATAGCTCTGAACGATGGAGTTGACACTGAAAAGGGCGACAGCGAGATAGCACCATTTCTGAATATTCTCAACGAAATGCACGCCCGTCAGACAAGCAAAAAGGTCAAGTCAGCGATGAAAACTCGGTTTCTCAGCGGAGCACATTACGGAGCTTATGCACCTATCGGATACAAAAAGCACCCTGAGATCAAGGGCAAAATAATTCCCGACGAGGATACAAAATGGATCGTCGAGAAGATATTTGACCTCGCTGCACACGGCGTTGGTGCAGGCAGGATACGCAGTATGCTGGACAAGTAGAAAGTTCCTACTCCCGCTTGGCTGAACTATCAGAAATACGGAACATTTGCTCACATCTTCGAGGGTCATCCCGAGAGCAAACGCTATCAATGGACTATATGCAACATCAAGGATATCCTTGCAAATGAGGTGTACATCGGTAACAGCGTCCACAATAAGCAAAGCACCATATCCTTTAAGAATAAGCGAAAGGTACGCAAGCCGAAGGACGAGTGGCTGAGAGTAGAAAACACCCACGAACCGCTAATCTCGCTGGAGCTTTGGGCGCAGGCGCAGGCTCATATTCAGAGCAGGAAGCGTACCACCAAAAGCGGCGAAACGCAGATATTTGCAGGACTTCTGAAATGCACTGACTGCGGCTGGGGACTTAGGTATCTCCACAATTATCCCACCGCCACTCGTAAGGAAAAGCGGCATTATTTCTGCACCACCTACAGCGAATACGGCAAGGAAAAATGCTCTATCCATCATATTCGATACGATATTTTATACGCTGTGGTGCTGGGAAGATTGCAGTATTGGATAGCAGAGGCTCATCAGAAGAATAACAGCGAGCTACTCCAACGGCTGCTCAAAAGCGGAGATAAGCAAGGAATGCCGAAATTTCTCACACCAAAAAGGAGCTTGCCAAAGCCGAAAAGCGGTTATTGGAGCTCGACAATCTCTTCGTCAAGATGTACGAGGACAGAGCAAAAGAAGCAATCACCGAGCGAAATTTCGCTATGCTCTCGGCAAAATATCAGGAGGAGCAGGTTCAGCTTGAAGCCAAAAAACAGGAGCTTCAGGAAAGGCTCGACAAGTCCGCACAGGACACCGACGGGGCTGAAAAGTGGCTCAACCTTGTGCGAAAGTACACCGAGCTGACAGAGCTTAATGCTCCGCTGCTGAACGAGCTTATAGACAAGATAGTAGTCCACGAAAAAGAACGGGACGAAAGCGGTGCGATAACGCAGGAGGTTGAGATTTTCTACCGCTTTGTTGGCAAGATCGACTAAATTTTATTCGTGGTATCCTTTTGTTTGGGAAAACGGAGATACTGTACCCAATATGGAAACATTGAAACTTCTTTTCAAGCTTTTTGATGTTTCTATCAATACGCTTTTAGGTTTGCTAAGACAACTTATCTGTCAGTGTTGTGGAATGCCGCTTGAAGATCACAGTACTGTCCGTGAAAAGGACGGCAATTTTAATGAGAATTACTGTAAATGGAACTATGCTGACGGCGAATATATGTACAGCAATATGGATGATCTGATAGATATCTGTATGAAGAATATGGTGAGCGAGGAACATTCAGAGGTTGAGGTGAGTTTATGCCTGAATGAAACTCTGCCAAAGCTTGAAAAACTCAATGCACTTGTCGGAAGCTATATCAATCTAGAATACAGACTCCCGAACGGCAGAACAGTAAAGTATCTTGACGATAACGCTACATATCTCGGTAATCAGCTTGAATATGAATTCGGCGGGGACAGGTGCTTCGGTATCGCCGCAAATATGGAGTTCATACTCATCAGCACCTGTGAGGTAAACAGTGACCACCTTGCTGAATATATTGTTACAGTCCGAAACACTGGCTATGTCACTAGCTAAAACTCTTGGCGATGCGGTTTCAGAGGATATTTTACCATAGTAAGGTGAATCCTCATCTCGGAGAGCAGTTGTGTTTTACGCACAAGAACGGCACTGTCATAAGCTTTTGCTCGGCATTGATCACAAGATTGCTGATAAGATATTCGTTGACATATACTCGCAGTTATGGTAGAATTGTTTTCAGAAACAACGAAAAACTTCGACGGAGGAGATAGTGCTATGGAACTGCTTTTCAGCAAAAAATATCTTATATTCCCTGTGCGTGAGGGTGCTCCTGATCGTCGTGTGTACTTTTTTGTGGGAGGTCAACTGGTGTATGATGTTGTATCTCCGCTGGACTTCACACAGCCTGATTATGAGTTCTTTCTTGATATAGAGCGATTCAAAGGACAGTGTGTACAGCTTGTGTGCAACGATATGCCTCTTCCCGAAATACGGCAGACAGATATGTTTGAGGCAGACTACGACGGTGTGCAGCGACCCTCTGCCCATTTCACAGCAAGACGTGGCTGGATAAACGACCCTAATGGGCTGACATATTATAACGGCAAATATCTGATGTTCTATCAGCACAACCCTGTCGGCTGCCGCTGGGGAAATATGCACTGGGGACTGGCAGTGAGTGACAACCTGGTGCATTGGCAGGAACGTGATATTGCACTGTTTGCTGATGAGAACGGCACGATGTTCTCAGGAAGTGCGGTGGTGGATCACAAGAATGTCACGGGTCTGAAACAAAACGAGAATGATGTGGTGCTGTTGTTTTACACGTGTGCAGGGAACACCTCGGAAGTGTCACGTGGGAAGCCCTTCACTCAGAATCTAGCGTACAGCACGGACGGAGGCAAAAGCTTCGTGAAATATTCGGGCAATCCGCTGATACCACAGGTTGCATTAGAGAACCGCGACCCCAAGGTGTTTTATCACGCACCGACTGACCGTTATATTATGGCACTGTTTCTGGTGGATCACGAGTTCGCACTGTTCGGCTCGGAGAATTTGCTGGAATGGATGGAGCTTTCGCGGCTGACACTTTCTGAGGATTGGGAGTGCCCCGACCTCTATCCGTTATCTTTGGACGAAGATGAGGGTAACGAACAATGGATTTTCTCGGCGGCAGGGGACAGGTATTTCATCGGTAGCTTTGACGGAACTCGGTTCATTACCGAAACACCGCTACTACGACTGAATTACGGCAACTGCTCCTATGCAGCACAGACCTGGTCAGGACTTGCAGACAGGCGTGTGCGTACCGCCTTTGCGAAGATAACTCCGTCTGCTATGCCGTTCGGTTGTTGTATGAATATTCCACAGGAGATGAGTCTTCGTAGGATAAACGGTTCGCTGAGGCTGTGTGCTCAGCCTGTGCAGGAGATAGAGCTTCTGCATTGCGGAGTGGCGTTCGATGGCGAGTACACAACACCGTTCAGCTGTGGAACGGAAACCAGTCTTGACATCACAGTTGAATTCGAAAACAGCTCGTTCAAGATGACGGTATACGGTCTTGTAGTGGAGTTTGATCCTGACTCCTTAACGTTAAGATGTGGCGGATGTACTGCACCTGTATGCGGGGTAGACGGCAGGGTTCAGTTGCGATTGATCATTGACAAGATATACGCAGAGCTTTTTACAGAGGGTGGCAGCGTGTTTATGGGAATCGAGCATACCTGCGACAGAGCAAATGATGTTTTACAGTTGGAGTGCGGTTCGCCTGTAAATATCACGGTGTTTCGGCTGGGAACCTGTCATATTTGAAACGAGGGTGTAATAATATCAAATAACGCTCTTGAAACTATGAGCAATCAAAATTGTTAAAACGGCTGGTGGTACGGTTTCAGGGAAAAAATGAGTATATCAAGTGCGGCTCTCCGTGAATGGAGAGCCGCTGCATTTTTACTTTATCATCATATAGGTTTCTTGCCTTCAGCAAGATCCTGTGCCAAAAACGGAAAGAAATAGAACGGTACGGTCAGTAACTTTTGTTCGCCGTTATAGCCATAGTTACTCTTTGAAACTTTTATAGCAAGCTCAAACTTGTTGTGGTTTGAGAATTTCTCAAGGGAGTTGAGTGTGCCTCGCCCCTTTTTTACGTCAATAGGATACAGTTTGTTATCAGACTCTATTATAAATTCAAGCTCAGCCGTTGCCTTTCCTCTCCAGTAAAATAGCTTATGTTCCTTTGCAGTAAGCTCATTGGCGACAAAATTCTCAAAAAAGATGCCGGAGAGTGTATTTTCCCTTTCGCTCGATACAAATGATGCCGCATTGATACCGCTTTGATAGGAGAACATTCCGATATCTCCGAGGAACAGGCGAAAATTACTTTCGTTGTCAGGTAGCAAAGGCATTGTTATATGTTCTTTGAGCTGGAATGACTGATTTATTATATGTGCAAATGTCAGCCACTGGATAGAGGTAGCATAATCTCTTGTCTTGCTTTTTTCCTCAATAAGTCCTGGCGAAAAGTTCTTCGATTCCTTGTTAAGTTCCTTGTATATATTGGAAAAAAGCGTACGTGAACGAAGGACGGCTTCCTGACTTGCCTGATATAGTTCCATATCAGACAGATAATTGTCGTACAACACTTTAAGTATCTCTCTTGATTCAAGTAGATCGTTATCGTCGATATATACTTCGACTGCTTCGGGCATACCGCCAACCAGGAGATACTTGTATACCTGCTCAATAGCAAACTGATGAACCTCATTATCAAGAGCTGTCTTGCTTTCATAAGCGTTTTTTACAGTCTCGTACAGTATTTTATTGCTGTTCATCAGAAATTCATCAAATGTCATAGGGTAAATTGTGATCTGATTGATCTTTCCAACGGGAAAGAGAAATTTATCGTTATTACCCGCTCCACGCTTGTGAGTTTCTCGCTGAATCTTGATGCGAACCATTGAGCCTGTGGCGATAACAGGAATCTCCCTGTGATCCTGACAGAAATATTTCATAGCAGAAACGATATTGGGGCATTCTTGAACCTCGTCAAATATCAGTAGCGTTTTTTCGTTGATTTGTCTGCCTTTTCGCAGAGAGATATATTCTATTATTTTAGTTGCATTGGCAGTCTTTGAGCAGAATTCCCTGATTTCGTCTTCAATCTTACAATCAATGTAAATGTAGCTGTTTTTATAGTATCTTTCAGCAAAAATATCTTTTACAAGATAGGTCTTGCCAACCTGCCTTGCTCCCCACACGATAAGAGGTTTTTTTCGTTTATTTTTATTCCATTCAACTAGTTTGTGCAGTGCAATTCGTTCCATAAATATATCTCCTGAGTGGTATTATAGATATATTATAACATAACTTGCACTATTTATCAAGATATTTCTGTGATTATTTGCACCTTTTATGCTGTTTGAAGAGCGATTTGTTTCACTTTTATTATATCATCATATGGGTACGGAGAATATATGATTACATAAGGTGCGGTTCTCCGTGAATGGAGAGCCGCTGCATTTTTACTTTAAGACAACACAATTTATTCGAAAGTCAATGTTGAAACATTTGGTTTGTAATTGCCTTTAAGGACAAGCAGATGATTTCCGTTGCGGCGGCAAGGTTTCTTGAATACTTTGATTGCAGATAGAAAATTATTCTTGACATTTCTGAAATAATGATGTATAATACAGTTACAATTTAACAGACGGGAGCTTGTGTTACAGGCTGAGAGGGAGATATGATCTCCGACCGATAACCTGATTTGGATAATGCCAACGTAGGGATGACTGTGACAGCACTGACGCTGACACGTCAGTGCAATGATAATATTATTGCATAATTGGAGCTATCGAGATCGGTAGCTCCTTTTTTATTTCCGCCTGTTAAAAAAATTTTTTAATGGAGGAAAGCTATGTACAAAACGCAAATGGAAGCGGCGAGAAAGGGCATCGTCACAAAGGAGATGGAGGCTGTCGCAAAAAAGGAATACCGCACAGCCGAGGAGATACGGGAGCTTGTTGCAAAGGGACAGGTCGCTATCTGTGCAAACAGGCTTCACCAATGCATTGAACCGAATGGTGTAGGCTCAGTGCTCCGCACGAAAATCAATGTAAATCTCGGTGTGTCACGTGACTGCAAGGATTATGACATCGAGATGAAAAAGGTAATGGCGGCGGTAGATATGGGTGCAGGGGCGATAATGGATCTCTCCTCTCACGGCAACACTCAGCCGTTCAGACAGAAGCTTGTTGCAGAATGCCCTGCAATGATCGGCACAGTTCCCGTTTATGACAGTGTTATCCACTATCAGCGTGACCTTGCAACGCTGACTGCAAAGGATTTCATTGACGTTGTAAGGCTCCATGCAGAGGACGGAGTGGACTTTGTGACGCTCCATTGCGGAATCACACGCAAGACTATCCAGCAGATAAAACAGCACAAGCGTAAGATGAACATTGTATCCCGTGGCGGCTCTCTTGTATTTGCGTGGATGAGTATGACGGGCAACGAAAATCCGTTCTACGAGTATTTTGACGAGATACTGGACATCTGCCGTGAATATGATGTTACGATCTCGCTCGGGGACGCCTGCCGTCCGGGGTGTCTTGCAGACGCAAGTGATGTGTGTCAGATTGAGGAGCTTGTTCGACTTGGTGAGCTTACAAAAAGAGCGTGGGCAAAGGATGTTCAGGTTATGATAGAGGGTCCCGGACATATGCCTCTTGACCAGATATCCGCAAATATGAAGATACAGCAGACGATATGTATGGGTGCACCGTTTTATGTTCTCGGTCCGTTGGTTACGGATATTGCTCCGGGCTATGACCACATAACTTCTGCAATCGGCGGTGCTGTTGCGGCGATGAACGGTGCGGCATTCCTTTGCTATGTAACCCCTGCGGAGCATCTTGCTCTCCCGAATGTAGAGGACGTAAAGAAAGGTATTATCGCTTCAAAGATAGCCGCTCACGCCGCTGATATTGCAAAGCACATTCCCCACGCAATGGATATCGACAACGAGATGGCCGACGCTCGCAGGACTTTTGACTGGGAAAAGCAGTGGGAATGCTCTATTGACCCCGAGACCGCAAAGAAGATACGTGATGACAGAAAGCCTGAGATAGAGGAGAGTTGTTCGATGTGCGGAAAATTCTGTGCCGTAAGAAGTATGAACAAGGCTCTCGAAGGCGAATATATCGACATTCTGTGAGGTGGAATATGGTAAAGATAAATGGCAAGGAGTTCGACATCACAGGCAGAACGGTAGCAGAGTACCTTGAAGAAAGCGGCTACGACATCAAACGTGTTGCGGTGGAACTTAACGGAGATATCCTGCCGAAAGCACAGTACAACAGTACCGTGCTTCAGGACGGCGACAGCGTTGAAGTCGTGAGCTTTGTGGGAGGCGGCTAACGTGACTAATAAAGAGGGTCGCTTCGCTCCCGATGTTCAGCTTCGCCGAACTAACGTCGAATGGCTAAACGCACTTGAACAGCGGCACGGTGCAGAGTTGCAGAGGAAATTTTCATCAGCCCGCGTTGCTATCTGCGGTCTGGGAGGACTAGGCTCGAATGTGGCGATATCGCTTGCAAGAGCAGGTATCGGAAAGCTTCACCTCATCGACTTTGACAGGGTGGATATCTCGAATCTTCACCGTCAGCAGTACGGAGTTTCACAGCTCGGAATGTACAAGACCGAGGCTATGGGGCAGATACTTTCTGAGATATCTCCTTACTGTGAGGTAGTGACGGATACGGTGCGGCTGAATGAGGACAACCTCTCGCTTATCGCAGATTGCGATATCGTCTGCGAGTGCTTTGATAATGCGGAGTGCAAGGCAATGCTCGTGAACGGAGTTTTGGAACGCTACCCCGAAAAGTACATAGTTGCGGCTTCGGGAATGTCGGGACTCCATACAGGCAACACTATACAGACGAAAAAACTCGGCAGGTGGCTGTATATCTGCGGCGACGGAATGAGCGATGTTTCAGATGACGGCACACTTTTTGCCCCTCGTGTAATGCTCTGTGCCGCACATCAGGCGAACACAGTTCTGCGAATCATTGCAGGAGAATTTGAAGTATAAGGAGAACAGAAATGAATAATGATAAGTTAATTTTAGGCGGACACGAGTTCAACTCACGCTTTATCCTCGGTTCGGGAAAATATTCCCTTAATCTCATTGAGGCGGCTGTGCGTGATGCAGGTGCGGAGATAATCACCCTTGCGGTACGCCGTGCAAACACAAAGGAGCAGGAGAATATCCTGGACTACATACCAAAGGGAGTGACGCTCCTGCCGAATACCTCGGGTGCAAGAACAGCGGAAGAGGCAGTGCGTATCGCAAGGCTCGCCCGTGAGATAGGCTGTGGTGATTTCGTAAAGATTGAAATTATGAAAGACAGCAAATATCTTCTCCCTGACAATAATGAAACTATCAAGGCAACTGAAATTCTCGCCAAAGAGGGATTTGTGGTGCTTCCGTATATGTATCCCGATCTGTATGCCGCCCGTGATCTTGTGAATGCAGGTGCGGCGGCTGTAATGCCTCTTGCGGCACCCATCGGCTCAAACAAGGGACTTGCCACAAGAGAGTTCATTCAGATACTTGTTGACGAGATAGACCTGCCTGTCATCGTTGATGCAGGCATCGGCAGACCGTCACAGGCTTGCGAGGCTATGGAGATGGGTGCGGCGGCAATTATGGCTAACACCGCACTCGCAACAGCAGGTGATCTGCCTATGATGGCGGCGGCTTTCAAAAACGCTGTTGAAGCAGGAAGAAAAGCATACCTCTCAGGACTCGGAAGAGTGCTGACGAGAGGTGCAAGTGCCTCTGACCCGCTGACAGGTTTTCTCCACGATTGAGGTGAGCTATGGATAACAGATTTTTTGTTGATGGGAAACATCTTTCACCCTCTGCCCTTGAAAAGAAACACCGCCTTGAAACAGACCCCACAATTCGCACCGACCATATGGAGTATATGGACGGAATGGAGCAGATAAATTCCGATATAATGGACAAGGTGCTGTCCGAAATGAACAGCTACGACTATTCCTGTTACACCGCAAAAGACGTTAGAGCGGCACTAGAACACGAAACCTGCACTATCGAGGACTTCAAGGCACTCTTGTCGCCTGCGGCAGAGCCGTTTTTAGAGCAGATAGCACAGCGTGCAAGACTTGAAACATCAAAGCACTTCGGCAATACGGTGTATATGTTCACGCCGCTGTATATTGCGAATTACTGTGAGAATTACTGCGTCTATTGCGGTTTCAACTGCTACAACGATATCAACCGTATGAAGCTGAATATGGAACAGATAGAGCGAGAAATGAAGATAATCTCTGACAGCGGAATGGAGGAGATACTCATTCTCACAGGTGAAAGCAGAGCACAGAGCAATATTGAATATATTGGCGAAGCGTGCAAGCTTGCCCGAAATTACTTCCGAATGGTTGGGCTTGAAATATACCCCGTAAACACCGAGGAGTACAAGTATCTCCACGAGTGCGGTGCGGATTATGTGACGGTCTTTCAGGAGACCTACGACAGCGACCGTTATTCAGAATTGCATTTGTTAGGTCACAAGCGTGTCTATCCTTATCGCTTTGAGGCACAGGAAAGGGCACTTATGGGCGGTATGAGGGGAGTTGCGTTTTCGGCACTGTTAGGCTTGTCGGATTTCAGAAAGGACGCTCTTGCAAGTGCATTGCACGTATACTATCTTCAAAGAAAGTACCCTCACGCTGAAATGTCGCTGTCCTGTCCCAGGCTTCGTCCTATCATCAACAATGACAGGATAGACCCGCATGATGTACACGAAACACAGCTTTGTCAGATACTCTGTGCCTATCGCATATTTTTGCCCTATGTGGGGATTACGGTGTCATCAAGGGAGAGCGAATCTTTCCGCAACGGTAT
Source organism: Oscillospiraceae bacterium (assembly GCA_045606505.1). Taxonomy (GTDB): domain Bacteria; phylum Bacillota; class Clostridia; order Oscillospirales; family Ruminococcaceae; genus CAG-115. Next base: position 971 of record JAZUSC010000034.1, on the reverse strand, counting down.
CGTGAAGATAGCCGCAACAAAGGTCTCCGCAGGAGTTTCCACAGGCATAGGCGACCACGAGAGCAAGTACAACGGCACTGATACCGATGAAGCGGCTGGCGATGAGCAATTCGAGATAAACGATGGTCGTTCCCTCAATGTGATGTATAAGGACATCGCCGCAGAGGGCTTACAGCCTGTACTTAACGACTATATCTATATGTGAGGTGCGTATGAAAAAGCTTGATACGACAATGTATTTTATTACAGACAGTACCCATTACACGGAAGAAGAATTCCTCTGCCGTGTGGAGGAAGCATGCAAGGGCGGTGTAACACTTATCCAGCTCCGTGAAAAGGAGCGTACAACTAGGGAGTATCTCAGCCTTGCTGAAAAGGTACACGAAATAACACAGCGATATGATATTCCGCTTATCATTGACGACAGGGTAGATGTGGCTCTTGCAGTTGGTGCGGAGGGAGTTCACGTAGGGCAGTCGGATATGCCTGTTGCAGTTGCAAGAAAGCTTATGGGCAAAAAGATAGTCGGTGCGACCGCAAAGACCGTACCTCAGGCGGTTGAAGCATACGAGCAGGGTGCGGACTACCTCGGTGTGGGGGCTATCTATCCGACTACCACAAAGGTGAAAACAGTGCTGACAAGCGTTGATACACTTAAAGAGATCGTGAAAGCTGTACCGATAAAGGTCAACGCTATCGGCGGGCTTAACAAGGATAATATCCACATTCTGAAAGACAGCGGAATTGACGGTATCTGTGTTGTTTCAGCAATTATGAAGGCTGATGACCCAAAATCTGCCGCCGAGGAATTAAGGGAGGCATTTGATGAGTTACAGAAAGATTAAGACCGCTATCACCATCGCAGGAAGCGATTCAAGCGGCGGTGCAGGTATTCAGGCGGATATAAAAACAATGACCGCAAACGGTGTCTATGCCATGAGTGCCATTACAGCCCTTACTGCACAAAATAC
>JAZUSC010000033.1:0-12496 GCA_045606505.1 Oscillospiraceae bacterium | reverse complement strand
GATTTTTATTTGATTCATAGGCTGCCTCCTTTCACTTTCAGTATAGATTGTTTGGAGAAAAAAACACACCTACCATTGGTTTAGTGAGGAGAAGTAAACCTATGGTAGAGTGAGAATTGACCGTCAAATTCTTATTTATCGGACTGTCCGTTTTTTCTAATTATACCACACCCACCCACAAAATTCAATACGAAAGGAATAATAATTATGACCGAACTGAAACGAACCTCAACCACCGAAGAACAGGAACTTATGCAAAATCCCATAGGTCGCTGGGGCGAGGCTTGGCAGAGATATATGAAAGAAAACTGCACTACCGACGAAATCTCGGCAAATTTCAAGGACGGCGAATTTGATGAACTTGCCCGACGGATTGACAGCGAGGCTTGGGAAATGTGGGAGCTGCTCCGCAGACAGTACGCGGTCAAAAATCCACGCCCGACTACTTTCAACGAAATCGAATCGTGGGAGAAAATGCGCTCTCTCACGGTTGAACACGAGGTAATGGAGCAGATTGTTCTGCAAATCAGAACGCCCGTTTAGGAGGAAGATTGCAAACCACAGTCATTGCAATCTTGCAATGTTGCAACCTTGAACAGGCAGAAAAGCACCGACACCCTCGGAGAGCCCCTGTATCTGTGATATGAAAGCAAAGCTGGAATGTCACAGATACTATGGGGTTATCTATGACAAGTCATAGATAAAAATACTGCGGCGAAAGAGAAAGGAGGCTGAAATGGCAAAGACTGTTTCATTCTGTCAAGGCAAAGGGAGTCTCTCTCACAACAACAGAACTTTCAGACCGAAAAACGTGGACAGCTCCAAAAGCTGTAATAATATAACCTTTGTAAAAATGCCTATCGAGCAGGCTTATGAAAATTGCTTTGGGGAGGCGGTCGAACGCTACAACGCAAAGCAGAAAAGAGCTGACCGCAGAATAAAAGACGGATATTTCCGTTATGCGTTTTCACACGCACCCTGCAACAATGTGATTGTTGCGGCTGACAAAAGAAAGAGCTTTTATGAGGATATTGTTCAGATAGGCTGCAAGAACGATACAGGCACAGGCTCGCCTGACGCTGAAATTGCCACCGAATGCCTTACTGAATATATTGAGGGTTTTATAAAACGCAACCCGAATTTCTATGTATTCAATGCCGTTCTGCGTAATGACGAGGCAACTCCGCACCTACATATCGACTCCATTCCCATCGGGCATTACAAGCGTGGTGTAGACACGCAGAACGGTCTTGCACAGGCTTTAAAGGAAATGGGGCACGGTGACGGCGAAAACGCTATAAGCCGTTGGCGAGCAGCCGAAGTGAAGATTTTAACCGAAATCTGCAACAGGCACGGAATTGAAATATTTGAACCGCAGAAATCCCGTGGCAGTCTGACCGTAGAGCAATACAAAGAGTACGCCGAGGCGAAAGGACAAGCCGAAGATATGAAACAACAGGTCGCCCGACTGGAAGAACAGATTGCAGTAAAAACAACTGCTCTCAACGAAACGACCGCTGAACTTGCAAAAAGTGCAATAAAAGTAACGAAAATCAAGAGGATTGATGAAATCGAAACAGGAAAGACTATTATCGGCGGCAAGATAACGATGTCAAGGGAGGATTACGGAAATCTAACCAACCTTGCAAAGAAACAGCTCGCCTCCGAGAAAAAGGAAAGCGAGCTTAATGCCGAGATTACAAAGCTGAAAGAAGAAAACAGGAAATCTGCCGAAAAGAATGCCGCTCTGACGCAAGAGGTGCACTCCTTATATCCGCTTAAAGCTGCTCTGCGTAATGCCGAACGTGAGCGTGACAGCTTGAAAGCTAAATTCCAGAAGGTTATGGATTTTATCGAGAGTTTGAAACTTACGCAGAAGTTACAGGAGTTCTTGCAGCCTGTGAGGAGAGGGGTGAGGCGGTGAGATTTTCTTTTCTGATTTGTGTAGAGGAGGTTGATTATGAGATTGGCAAACGGCGTTGGCTCTGTATATAAATTATCGGGAAACCGAAGAAATCCGTACATAGTCCGAAAAACAGTAGGCTGGGATATTGACGAAGAAACAGGCAAAGCGAAACAGCTATATATCACCATCGGTTACGCTCCCACAAGAGCAAAAGGCATTGAAATGCTTATGGATTACAACAAAAATCCATACGATGTGGATGCAAGTAAGGTTACATTCGCAGAAGTGTACGAGAAATGGTCTGCCGAGAAATACCCCACAATATCTGCCTCAAATATAAAAGGCTATCAAGCCTCATATAAATGCTGCACCGCTATTCACGGCAGAATATTCAAGGAGCTAAAACTGATAGACCTACAAGGAGTTATTGATACCTGCGGCAAGAATTACCCTACCCTGCGTAAGCTGCGTGTTCTGCTTAATCAGATGTACGAATACGCTATGAAATATGAAATCTGCAATAGGGACTATTCACAGCATATTGACATCGCAAAATACAAGGACAAAAACCCGAACAAAATCGACCGTTCTCCTTTCAGCAAGGAAGAAATCGAGGCTCTCTGGGTGCAGGAAAAGAACATTTATGCACAGATTGTTCTTATGCTGATATACAGCGGCGTCCGTGTTTCAGAGTTGCTTGACCTTAAACGTGAGAATGTTCATATTGACGAACATTATTTCAATGTGGTGGAAAGCAAGACTGACAACGGCATACGAGCTGTTCCTATTGCAGACAAGACATATCCGTTTTTCAGAAGATGGTACGATGACGGCTTTGAATATCTGCTCCACACGCCTGAAGGCGAGCATTTCACCTACCGAAACTATTATGACAGCTACTGGACACCTGTAATGGAGCTGATAGACACTGCTCACAAACCACACGATACCCGTCACACCTGTATATCAATGCTGACAGAAAAAGAGGTTTCCCCTACCCTCATCAAGAAAATCGTAGGACATTCGGGAGCAATGACGTTGACCGAGAGAGTTTATACTCACATCAATGTGCAGGAGCTGTTGGGAGCTATCAATAAGATATAATAAAATCCGCTGGCAGAAAAATCTGTCGGCGGATTTTCGCATAAAAATAAGGCACTCACCTTACGATGAATGCCTTGAAATTTGTTAGTTGCTTGTTAGTTATGTGTTAGTTGTAAGTTTGATTTTGCTGTATTTCAAGCAATTCCATACTGACACAAACACGATAACAATGCGGTTTGCGAGTTCCCGAAAGGGATAAGGGTTATCTCTTGGATAAGATTTCTTATCGCTTGGAGAACTGGGGAGCACGACGTGCAGCCTTGAGACCGTACTTCTTTCTCTCCTTCATTCTGGGGTCACGTGTCAGGAAGCCAGCCTTCTTGAGAACGGGACGGAGCTCGTCAGAGTACTGGAGCAGTGCTCTGGAAATACCGTGACGGATAGCACCAGCCTGACCTGTTACGCCGCCGCCTGCAACTGTGCAAACGATGTCGAACTTCTCAACTGTATCTGTGAGGGTGAGGGGCTGACGAACGATAAGCTTCAGTGTATCAAGACCGAAGTAATCATCAATGCCTCTGCCGTTGATTGTGATTGTACCGCTGCCGGGATATACTCTTACTCTTGCTACAGAGTGCTTTCTTCTGCCGGTACCGTAGTAGTGGGGTTTAGATTCGTACATTTTCAGCCCTCCTTAAAACTTGTACTCAACGGGCTTCTGAGCCGCGTTCTTGTGCTCTGCACCAGCGTAGCAGCGAAGTCTTGTCATAGCCTTTCTGCCGATTGTGGTGTCAGGGATCATACCGTTGACAGCAAGTGTCATAGCCTTCTCGGGGTTCTTTTCCATCAGGGTGTCGTAACGAACTTCCTTCAGGTGACCGATCCAGCCTGTGTGCCATCTGTAATACTTCTTTTCGAGCTTCTTACCTGTGAGAACTGCCTTTGCACAGTTGATGATGATTACGTGATCACCACAGTCACAGTGGGGAGCGAATGTTACCTTGTGCTTACCTCTGAGCAGGTGAGCAGCCATTGCAGCTACACGACCGAGAGGACGGCCGGCAGCGTCAAGAATATACCAGCTGCGTTCTACTGTTTCAGCCTTGGGCATATATGTTGCCATACTTGTTTCCTCCTTATATTTCGGATAATCCGATCTTACTTATCGGGCGGATAAACATAATTCCGCCGCACAACATTAGTAATTATACACGTTTGAAATCAATTTGTCAAGGGTTTTTTGACCCAGATTTGAAATATATCCCGTTTTCTTTGCTTTTCTCTCTGTTTCTCTCTGTTTTTCTCCGTTTCTTGAAGTTCATTTCATTTTTTGAACGGTTTTTAAAATCAAGAGAAAACAAGAGAAAACCAGCGAATTAAAGAGTATTTACAGAATTTCGTTTTTCGGCTTTTCCGCCCAAAAAACACCCCGCAGGTCGTTCAAATGCTCTGCGGGGTGAATTATTCTTTATTTTGCCGCTGCTTTTTCCTTTTTGTAATCAAGGCAGAGTATCACAAAGCTTACGATACCAAGTACCAGTACAGGGATGCCGTAATACAAAAAGCTTGCTATCACGTCGATGCTGCCCGTAAACGAAGCTCTCGGCGAAACGAACATCATAAGCAGCACGGAAGTAGCGGAGTTGTTTATTCCGTGAGCCACCACTGCGGGCCATACAGACTTTGTACGTCTTGTGATCAGCGTGAGGAATGCACCCGTACAAACACAATCCAACGTCATCAGAAGTATACCTATGTACGGAAATCCCTCATACTCAGTGCCGAAGTTGTGTCCCGATATAGTCAGCGGAGCGTGCCAGAGTCCCCATATAATTCCGCCCACAATGACCGCTGCGGGGAGAGGCATAATTTTTTCAAGCTGCGGATAGAGATAACCACGCCAGCCGAATTCCTCTCCGAAGAACATTATAACAGTGGGGATAAATGATGTCATCATATACAATGCTATCGGGAGATTGTCGCCAAAGCTCTCCCCTGTAAACACGCTGCCAAAATCCGCCCCTGCCACTGCAAGAGTTATAAGATTGCCTATCGTACCATAAGCAACAGGGATAAAAAGTGCCAACAGGTAGTATTTAAGCTTACCCTTGAAATTGAATTCAAGCAGACTGTCCTTATAGCCCTGCTTTGTAACCGCACGTGTTATTACATTCGCAAGTGCGGGCAGCAGCATACAAAGGTTTGCAATGCCTATCACAGGGTTCATCGAAAGCTCAGGTGTGGAGTACATAGGTGCTCCCAGATGATTATTTATTGCTATAACGATAAATATTCCCGGCACACAGGATATTACAAGGAATATCACCAAACGCAATATCGTAGTCTTCTTATCAGTGTTCAAAGCTCTCAGCTCCCTTCTGATATAGTTTGCAGGACAGCTTGTAGGACAGGATATACAGTGCTATCGCAACATAGGGAATCAACGCATTTGTCCACATCATCTCTGTCACTCCTGTTTCACCCTTTAAAAAAGAGAAAGCAAAATCATAAAAACTCTCCTCCGAGACAAACACAGATATATCTCCAAACAGACCATATATTATAGCAAAAACAAGTATTCCTATAAAAATGAACGCCCTTATATTGTTACCCTTTTTATCGCCGAAACGAATAACAAACGGCCGCTCCAAGGCTACAAAGATAAGCTGTATCCAGAACACCACTACAACTATCTGAAATACAGACTGAGCTTCGTTAATCGCACAGTTGAGCATATCAACAATATAGCATACAGATATTCCGACAACAGATAAGAAAAGCGAAAAAAGATACTTTGATCTGACTTGACCCTTAGCCGCCGTGGGGGTAGAGGATACGAACGACGACCAAAGCCGTCTTTCATCATACTTGAATATCATAGTCTGAAAACAGCCGATAAACAGCATTATCACCAGCTGCATTCCCGCAGAGGACAATACAGATAGTCTTTCGTCCATATCATAAGAGAAAAGTATCCTACTTAAAAACATCACAATATTTACGAGTAAAAAAAGCGACATCAATATCAGCCACTTACGGTTTTCGTAAAACTCTTTAAACAACAGACCACGCAAGACTTACCCCTCCTTTGCAGCTGTATTTTCAGCCTTTTCCTTTTTAGCGAAAAGCTGAACATTCGGTGCTTTCCTGTCACGGTTTTTAAGAACGGCAGTAGTCGCCGCCCAGCCCCCAGCAATAATAACGATCAGAATAACAGGCGAAAGCGGAAATACGCTCTGTGCAAAGCCCGAAACAGCCTCACCGACAAGGGAGAACAGATCCTCCTCAGGCACACTGCTGTCTGCAATACCCGTGGCGAATATCAATGCCATCATTCCGATATAGCCGCCTATCAGTGTGACCACCACGGCAACAGTCGTGGATTTAAACAAAAATGCAAGTACCGATATCACCGTTGCAAAAAGCACGACCAAAAGCATAATTACAGATATAACAGCAAAGTCCGTTACAGCAGCGGACTCACCCATAATATTGCCGAATACAAATGCAAGGAGAGCGGAAAAAGCATAGCCTATAACAGCCGTAAAGAACATCACGCCGTATTTCACACCGAGGTATCTCGCCTCAGATACGGGCGAAGAATACAGAAACCTTGTCCATTTATCGTCAAGGTCGGCAGGTGCCATATCCACCACCACCGAGGTATTCATAAAGAATATCGCCGCAGGTACAAACATAGCCGCTATACGGATAGTACCCTTGGCACTTTCCAGAACATCTTCGGGCAGCTTTGCGAGATTACCGCATTCCATACTAAGCAGCACAAGAAAGATAAGTGCAACGATGCCGAGGAATATGCTCGTCACCGCTATATATGTACGTCTGCCGAGATACAGTTCACGGAATATCAGACCTTTAAGCGACGCAGTTTTCTTTGCAGCCATTATGTCCACTCCTTTTTACCTGCGTTTACATAGAACAGCATTATCTCCTCTAAGGTGGTCTTGTCTATCGTAAGACCCGAGTATTTTTCCTTTGCCGCTCTTCTGTCAGCTACCATAACCTCCGCACCGAAATCACTCAGACGGGCACTGACGAAATCCGCCCTGTCTATCTCGGCGAAGTCAGACTTGCTGCACTTGATAACAGCGTGGTCTGCAAGGATATCGTCTTTATAGCCTGTCAGCAGCAGCTTACCTCTGTCTATAAATGTAACGCTGTCAGCTACCTTTTCAAGGTCAGAGGTGATATGCGAGGACATCAGGATACTGTTTGTTTCGTCCTGTAAATATTCAAGAAAGATATCCAGTATCTCATTTCGTACAACAGGGTCAAGACCCGTGGTAGCCTCGTCCATAACCAGCAGCTTTGCCCCGTGGGAAAGTGCAGCGGCTATCTGCAACTTCATCTTCATTCCCTTGGAGAACTGCTTTATCTTCTTTCTCTGCGGCAGTCCGAAACGGTCAACGAATTCAAAAAACTTTGCCTTGTCCCAGTTGCGATAGATACCGCTCATCATTATACTAAGCTCTTTCGCACTGAAATCCTCGTGGAAGGGCTGCTCATCGAATACAGCGGCAAGTTGTTCCTTTATTTCGTATTCGTGTTCCTTGTTGTCAAGTCCAAGCATTTTTATGCTGCCGCTGTCAGGCTTGATGATATTAAGCAGTGCCTTTATCGTTGTGGTCTTTCCCGCACCGTTCTGACCGATAAAGCCCATTATACTGCCCTTAGGCACGTTAAAGCTTATATTGTCCAGCGTAAAGCCGTCATATTTCTTGGTAAGACCGCTTATTTCGATAGCATTTTCATAATCGTACATCTCATTCGCCTCCGTAAAGCATTTCAAGTATCTCTTTCATTTCGTCAAGGGAAAGATTGCACATACGGGCTTTCTCACAAGCCTTTGCAAGAAGCTCCTCCGTCTGCCTGATGTTTTCCTCCCGCAGGAACTGGGTATTCTGCCCCTTGACAAAGCAGCCCTTTCCTGCGAAGCTCTCGATATACCCGTCACGTTCCAGCTCCTCATAAGCTCTCTTAGTGGTAATAACGCTTATCCGAAGCTGCATAGCGAGGTTACGCATTGAGGGCAGGGCGTCCCCTGCCGAAAGCTCACCGTTCATTATCATAGCCTTTATCTGCGAGGTGATCTGCAAATAAATCGGCTCATCGGACGAGTTTGTAAGTATAATGTCCATTTTTCACCTCTGTTTAAATTGTATATATACGATATACACAGTATATCACTATTATATACACTTGTCAAGGGGTATATAAAAAATTTCTCAAAAAAATAAGGGCGATGTTCTCGCCCCGTTTTAATATCAAATAACTATCCGCCCGTCCGCTATCCTTATCCTACGCTGTGCTCGTCTTGCAGCCTGCTCATCGTGGGTAATGATCACAATGGTCTTTCCTTTTCGGTTAAGCTCGGACAATATATCCATTACCTCTCCCCCGTTGTGGCTGTCAAGGTTTCCGCAAGGCTCGTCTGCAAGTATTATGGGCGGGTCTGCCGCTATTGCCCTTGCTATCGCTGTACGCTGCTGCTGTCCTCCCGACATCTCCGTAGGACGGTGAGCCGCTCTGCTGTCCATTCCAACTGACGCAAGAGCCTCTGCCGCAAGTCTTTTCCGCTCAGACTTCGATACACCTCTGTACATAAGCGGAAGCTCCACATTCTCCTGAGCCGTAAGCGACGGAATGAGATTAAAGCTCTGAAAGATAAAGCCTATCTTCATACTTCGTACATTGCTTAGCTGTCTGTCCGACATATCCGATACGCTGCTGCCGTCAAGGAAATACTCCCCCGACGTGGGCGTATCAAGGCAGCCAAGTATGTTCATAAGCGTGGATTTCCCTGAGCCGCTCACTCCCGTTACCGCCACATACTCGCCTTTAAGTATATCAAGGCTCACCCTGTCAAGTGCCTTTACCTCCGTGCCGCCTATATTATAGTGTTTGCAGATATCCACTGCTCTTATCGACATAAAAAATACCCCGCTTTCTTTCCATAATATAATGGTCAGAAAGCGGGAAAATTATTCATTTGGAGGAATATATAGTATGAAAGAGTTATATCTTTTGTATCTCAAACAGCTCCTGCATTATTAGCCACGCAGGAAGATAACAGCGGTTTACCGTCCACCAACTTGCACCGGCAATGCCGTACTCGTTTATAAGCTCCAGCTTTGCCCGTATACTGCGTGGGTCGTCAAACCATACAACGTGGCTTTCCCCCTCGGCGGTAGTGTAGTTAAAGTAGGGGGTCTGTGCCGCCTCGTCAAAGCGTATCTCCGCACCATACCGCTGTGCAAGTTCTATTGCCTCTGTAAGTCCAACGCTTCTTGCGGCTGTGCCACGCATATATGGTAAAGTCCAGTCGTAGCCATAGTTTGGCATACCCATAAGTATCTTCTCGGGAGGTATCTCCGTTACCGCATAATCAAGTACTCGACGCACTTCATTTATGGGGGATACGGCGAGGGGCGGCCCAAAGGTATAGCCCCACTCGTATGTCATCACGATAACATAATCGGCTATCTCTCCCTGTACAGCATAATCGTGGGCCTCGTATAAGATCCCACGCTGTTCTGCTGAGATCTTCGGTGCAAGTGCCACTGTAAGTATATATCCGAGGCTGTGCAGACGGTCTGCAAGTTCCCTCAGCATATTATTGTATGACTCCTTGTCGGTAGGTGCAATGTACTCGATATCCATATTCACGCCGTAGTAACCCTTATTCTGCACCTCGGTAATTATACCCGATATCAGCTTTTCCGTAAGGTCGGGGTCGGCAAGGATACCCGACAGAGTTTCAGTGCTGAAACCGCCGTCATATAGGTTTGTCACCACCATAAGCGGCATTACCGCAGACCGCACCGCACGGTAGATAAGGTCGTCGTCATTTGGCGGTATAAGGTCAGCCTGAGGAGTAAGCGTGTAACTGAACGGGCTTAAAAACGTCAGAAACGGCAGTACACAGTTAAGTGCATTCGGGGTTATCGACGGGTAAGCATACCCATTGAATACCGCCGTCCTGCGTTCTGTATTCCCCTCAATCGGAATAATGACGGTTTCGCCCGCCTGTAAGTTAAGCGGATTAAGCGTAGGATTTGCCGCAATCAGTGTTTCAAGCGGCACACCGTATTCCTGTGAAACGGAGTACAGCGTTTGTCCGTTTTGAAGCACATATCTTATAGAGTCCGCCATTATAAGTAAATTCTGTCCCACAAGAAGTTTTGACGGATCGCTTAGGTTGTTGTCCGCCGCAAGTCGCATAGGCGGTATGCCAAAACGCCGTGCGATGCTGTTTATACTGTCACCGCTCTGCACCGTATATATAGTCATAATATGCCTCCTTATTGTCAGATAGCCTGATGTATTATATGAGGAATAGCCTGTATGTGTTACCGCTTTAATCCAACAGAGGCGATTTTTGACCATTTTGTACCTAATGCACAAAAACTTTTATACTAAATCAACTGTTTTAATAAATTTCCACAAAGCAAAAAGAAATTTTATTTCCCGTTTTAGTTATATGTGAGAATTATGCCTCAAATAATATACGCTTTGTACATTGACATAATTAGTAAAAAGTTGTATAATATAAAAAATAAAATATTTCCCAAAAGGAGTAAATATTATGAAAAACAAACTAAAAAGCCTGGGTACGATATTAACGATTATAACCGGCTTAATGCTTGTAATAAGTATCCTTATCGTTATCGTATCCACCATTCTTCTTGCAAGAAACCACAGCGATACGATTATGCAGGACAAGTCCGAATCAAGCCTGAGTATTTTAAAGCACGAGCTTAACAATGAGCTTGACCGCCTCGGAAAGATCAATACATATATGGAGTCCTCAAATATTGCAGGCAATCTGCTTATGACCTCCATAACTGACGACATAGTTAATGCCTGGACTGTTCACAGCAGCAGACAGGGCGACTTTATGGCTCTGTACAAAAAGGACGGTACACTTGTTTGGAATACCGAAAACTTTGCTCTCTCAGAAGCAAAGCTTGACCTCGCTGCAAGTGGAAACGCTGTTTCCGGTGTAGTAAACGACGCCGCTATGGGGCTTACACTTCAATATATCACACCCGTAAGAATGTACGACACTGTTGTTGGTACTGCAATTATCGGTATGAGCCTTGCAGAAACCGACTACCTCGACGACATAAAGACTCTCACAGGTGCAGAGGTTACCCTCTTCCAGGGCAACACAAGATTTGCAACCACCGTTATAAACACTGACGGCAATCGTGCGATCGGCACAACAATGGCAGCGAACGTTGAAAAACGAGTTATCACCGACGGTAAGGTTTATCAGGGTACAGCAGATATCCTCGGTCAGAACCACTTTGTAGACTATGAGCCTATGTTCGATATTTCCGGCAATATTATCGGTGCTTACTTTGCAGGCTTCTCCTCCGCTGAGGACGATCAGAGCTTCTTTATGATGATAATTATTGCAGCAGGAATCGCAATAGTAGCAACACTTATTTCCAGCACGATACTTGCTATGGTTATCCGCAATAAGATCGCAAAGCCTATCGCTATCGCAGAGGATCTTGCTCAGAATATGAGTGCGGGCAACCTCAGTATTCCCAATTCTACATATAAGTTCAGTGATGATGAGATAGGTCGTTTCGTAATCAACCTTGAAAACACAAAGCATACTCTCAACTCCTATATCGATGATATCTCCCGTATTCTCTCCGAGATGTCTGAGGGTGATTTCACAGCAACTACTACCGTTGATTACATAGGCGACTTTACAACTATCAAGACATCTTTCGCAAAGATAAAGCAAACTCTCTACGGAATCATATCCAATATGAACTCCTCCGCTGATGATGTAATGACAGGTGCAAACCAGATCGCAGACGGCTCTCAGATGCTCGCAGAGGGTACAACAAGACAGGCTACCGCTATCGACGAGCTTTCCGCAAGTATCGACAGTATCTCCGAAAAGGTACAGAATACAGCCAACAATGCGGAAGAGGCTAACAAGCTCTCCGAGGACAGCCGCACAAAGATCTCCCAGCAGAACGAGGAAATGGAAACAATGCTCTCCGCTATGGAAGAGATACGCACAAAGTCCGTACAGATAAGCGACATCATCAAGACTATCGACGATATCGCATTCCAGACAAATATCCTTGCACTTAACGCAGCTATTGAGGCGGCAAGAGCAGGCGCAGCAGGTAAGGGCTTCGCAGTAGTAGCTGACGAGGTAAGAAACCTCGCCGCTAAGTCCGCAGAGGCTGCAAACAACACAACAGAGCTTATCTCCGCAACAGTCGAGGCAGTAACGAACGGTGTACAGATCGCTCAGAATACCGCTGAAACTATGAAGGAGGTTATGGAATACTCCGAAAAGACCGATGTACTTATCGGCGAGATCTACACAGCAGCCGCAGAACAGGCAGAGGCTGTTCGTCAGGTCACTATCGGTATCGGTCAGATATCCGATGTCGTTCAGCAGAACTCCGCAACAGCAGAGCAGACCGCAGCTTCCTGCGAGGAACTTTCGGGTCAGTCCAGAATGCTGAAAGAACAGGTAGACCTTCTCCA
>JAZUSC010000032.1:0-134643 GCA_045606505.1 Oscillospiraceae bacterium | reverse complement strand
CTCGTCAAGCTGATCTGCCTTGCCTGCCTGCTTCAGCTGAGAAAGCAGGTTGGACAGCATACCGCCGGGTACCTGATAGATAAGCGCATTTGCATCGGTAGCAAGCATGGAAGGATCCAGCAGACCGCTCTCGATGTACTTCTTGCGCAGCTTCATGAAGAAATCTCTTACTTCGGTCAGAGCCACGAGATCGATGCCTGTATCGTACTCTGTACCCTGGAATGTTGCTACGATAGACTCTGTGGGAGCGTGAGATGTACCAAGTGCAAGAGGTGACATAGCTGTATCAACTGCGTCAACACCTGCCTCAACAGCCTTTAAGATACACATAGATGCAAGACCTGATGTGTAATGTGTATGGAGCTGTACAGGGATATTTACAGCACTCTTGATATCACGGACGAGGGTTTCAGCCTCGTAGGGAGTAAGCAGAGCTGCCATATCCTTGATACAGATAGAGTCTGCACCTGCACTCTCTACCTGCTTAGCATAGTTCATATAGTATTCGTGTGTAAACACCTCTCCGAGGGTGTAGGAGATAGCAACCTGTGCGTGTCCCTGCTCCTTCTTTGCAGCATTGATAGCTGTTTCGAGGTTTCTGATATCATTCAGTGCATCGAAGATACGGATTATATCGATACCGTGTGCGATAGACTTCTGTACGAAGTACTCTACAAGGTCGTCAGCGTAGTGACGGTAGCCCAGCATATTCTGTCCTCTGAACAGCATTTGCAGCTTTGTGTTGGGCATTTCCTTACGGATAGTACGGAGTCTGTCCCAAGGGCATTCGTCGAGGAATCTGATACAGGAGTCAAATGTAGCACCACCCCAGCACTCAGCGGAGTAGAAGCCTATCTTATCCATTGTGGAGAGGATAGGACGCATTTCATCTATGGACATTCTTGTGGCAAGCAGCGACTGATGTGCGTCACGAAGAACGGTTTCTGTGATCTTTAATTTTGCCATTTCGGTTCTCCTTAATTTTAATTAAGCGTTGATAGTTACAACAACTGCACCTGTGTCAACTGCGTCGCCCTTAGCTACGTTAACAGAGGCAACTACGCCATCTCTGTCAGCAACGATCTCATTTTCCATCTTCATTGCCTCGATAACGGCTACTGATGTACCATTGGAAACCTTGTCACCAACCTTTACCTTAACCTCTACGATAGTACCGGGCATAGGAGCGGTAATAGTTACATTACCCTGTGCACCTGCGGGAGCAGCAGCCTTCTTTGCGGGAGCTGCCTTCTTAGCGGGAGCAGCAGCTACGGGAGCTGCGGAGCCGTCTGCCTCGTCAACTGTTACATCATAAGCTGTACCGTTTACTGTGATTGTGTATCTTTTCATTTTCAAAAACCTCTCTGTCTGTATATTATCTTGAATTAAAATACGAAATTAGCGTGTTTTCTTGTGGGAGCCGCAACTCTCTTGCTGGAACAGATCTCAACAGCGGAAGAAATAGCATCTCTTGTGTCCTCGGCAGCGATAACACCGTCGATCATACCAAGTGCGGCAGCCTCAAAGGGACTTGTTTCGATCTCTTCGCCCATAAATACCTTAGCAGCCTCGGGAGTCATAGGAGCGATAGCCGCATTCTCCCAAGCGTAGGAGATATCAGCACTGTCAAATGCTGTGTAGGAAGCACCGTAAGCCTTGCCCTTGATAAGATTTACCTTTGTTGTGGTAGCAGAAGCATATACCTGAGCAAGTTTTGCACAGTCACGAACACTGCCGGAAAGCTCTGCTGCACTGGAAGGCTCAAAGCCCTCTGTGTCAATGATAGTAATAACGGGGATAGAGAATACATCAGCAAGCTGAACAAAACGTGCGATCTTTGCACAGTCAGCAGCGGAAAGCTTTGCAGCCTTGTCTGTCGCAACAATAGCAACTGTTGCCCAGTTTACACTTGCAAACGCTGTGTAAGCTGCTGTACCAAACTCTGCACCAAGCTCTACAACGGAGTTCTTGTCAGCGATAGCTGCTGCAAGAGCCTCTCCCTTCATAGCGGAGGTGATATCAGCGTCATTAGCTATAAAATCATCATTTCCTGCAAGAGAAATGTTATTAGCGGGCATTACTGCAACCAGCTTCTTAGCCTTAGCGATAGCGTCGGCGTCGTCCTTAGCAAGGATATCGCATACGCCTGCCTTAGCTGCATTAACAGCTGTGCCTGCACCCTCGATCTTTCCGTCGGGAGTATTGAAGGGAGCAGTCATAAACAGCTCTGCCTTTTCTGTCATAATTGTGATGTCAGCCATAGAAGCAACCATAGCAGCCGCACCAGCACAAACACCGCAAACCACTGCAACCTGAGGAACTACACCGGAAATCGCTGCGGAAGCCTTGATGATATCTCCATAAGCAGACTGTACAGCCATACCCTCGTTGATGTCGCCGCCCTTGGAATCAAAGATACCAACAATGGGAGCACCGTTCTTTGCAGCAAGGTCATAGATCTTTTTCAGTTTAAGAGCCGCACTCTTGTTTACTGCACCGCCCTTTACACTTACGTCCTGAGCAAATGCGTAAGCAGATGCACCAAGTACTGTACCGTAGCCGATAACTACCGAGCTAAGCTCTCCGTCAGCAGACACGAACTTGTCCAGCTCAACAAAGCTGTCCTCGTCAAACAGTGCTGCCAGTCTTTTTCTTGCGTCGCTGTCGGAAACGTTCTGTTCCATTTCAGCTAATGTTTTTGAAAACGCCATTTTCTGTCCTCCATAAATTAACATAAGAGATATTCTGTCAAAACGACATAGTTATCCCCTATATTTAAAAATAATCCATAATAATTATACTATATTGTGACGAAAATAACAAGCAAAAATCACATTTTTGTACATCTTTTGTTATTTGCGAAAAAATCCGCAATATTATCTATGCTTTTTTCGTCATTATACACAAAGCCCCAGCGTTTGAGTCTGTCAAGCTGAGCCTCGTCTGTGAAATCAAAACGTGCCTTTTCAATACCGTGGAGATCCATTAAATTAAGGATAGCACGTACAAGACCGTCCACGAAGAAATCGTCGCACTCCAACTCATCGAATACAAATGTATCGCCTTGAAGTACACCTGCACACTTTCCCAGCATCTTTCCGTTTTCAGAGGCATTGAACTCTATCTTTTCGGTGTTCTGCTTGTTCTGAATTATCTCTACCATTTCTATGTATCCTCCTTAACGCTTTCCCTGTTTAATTCCCTTGCCTACTGCTGTGCGGAGTTTACGCAACTCCTCCTTTGTGAGATCTCTGTACTCGCCCGGCTTTAACATACCAAGCTTTACACCGCCAACGGAAGTTCTGCGGAGTCTGCCGACTTGAAGTCCCACCGCCTCGCACATACGACGTATCTGACGGTTTCTGCCCTCTTTGATAGTAAAGCGAAGCACGGTACGAGCAGGCTCTTCGGTAAGCACCTCAACGGTACAGGGAAGAGTTTTCACTCCCTCCTCTATCTCAACGCCCGACATAAGATGTGATATCTGATCCTCATTCACCTTGCCGTCGATAGTTACACGGTAAGTCTTTGAAACGTGACGGGAGGGGTGCATTATGTCATTTGCAAACTCTCCGTCATTTGTAAAAATAAGCAGGCCCTCGGAATTTCTGTCAAGACGTCCTACGGGATAAACACGTTCCTTTACATCTGTAAGAAGATCTGCGGCGATCTTTCTTCCCTTTTCATCAGCCATAGATGTAACATAGCCTCGTGGCTTATTTAAAATGATGTAACGCTTTTCGGCACGTTCAGCCGAAATAACGTCCTCCCCTACCTTGATAAGATCGTTCATAGGAGATGCCTTGTCACCAAGCGTACAGGCTCTGCCGTTTACTGTTACAAGACCTGCGGAGATATACTCCTCTGCCTTACGGCGAGAGCAATAACCACTGTCTGCAATTATCTTCTGAATTCTTATTTTTTCCATAACGATATGTTCCTCCGTATGTAATCGGAGGAATGTCCTCCGTTGTTTTCATATATAAATACCAAGCTTTGACAAGACCTTCTGCCAAAAGGACAGCTCCTTTTCGCCCGTTGTGACAGAGCTTTCCGCATACAGCGGACAGGTCTTTATTACCTTGCCGTCAAGACTGAATTCAATACAGCCGAGAACATCTCCCTGACGGACATCTCCGTAAACGAACTGCGGAAGCAGAATACGTCTTGTAAGTCTTTCACGCTGTTCGGGGAAAAGCGATATCTTCTCCTGCTCCGCATATACTTCTACACTTTGCCCTGTACCTGCTACTGCGACCCTGTCCGAGCAATTAAGTTCCAAAGGATAGCTGTATACCTTGCCGAACCCATAGTCAAGCATTTTTGTGTGATCGTTCCAGTCGTCTGCGGCATTGAGCGTTACCGCTATCAGGGTTACTCCGTCACGCTCTGCGGCAGAAACAAGGCATCTCCGTGCATTGTCGGTAAAGCCTGTTTTTACACCTATCGCCCCGTCGTAACGGGTGAGCATCTTGTTGGAGTTATACAGCGTCCTCATATACGGCGGATCGCCGAATTCCACCCGTGCCGAGGACATACACACGATACTGCGAAACAACTCATTCTGCATAGCGTATGCCGTAAGCATTGCAAGATCTCTCGCTGTGGTGTAATGCCCATCTGCGTCAAGTCCCGAGGGCGTAACAAAATGCGTTGAACTAAGTCCAAGCTGCTGTGCTTTCTCATTCATAAGCTCCACAAATTTCCCTATGCTGCCGGAAACCGATACCGCCGCGGCATTTGCCGCATCATTGCCCGAGGGAAGCAGAATACCATACAACAGATCTCTGCGTGACACCCTGTCGCCCTCCTGCAAACCCATTGACGTACCCTCCACTCTGATAGCATAGCTGTCGGCAACGAATTCGCTGTCAAGGTTGCCTGCCTCAATGGTGAGTATTGCGGTCATAATCTTTGTGGTACTTGCCATAGCACGTTGTTTGTCAGCGTTCTTTTCATAAATGACAGTTCCTGTTTCCGCCTCGATAAGGATAGCACTTGCCGCTGAGGTAGAAACATTATCCGCCCATACATAAGCCGCAATGATTTGCGAAACCATTGCGGCAATGATCACAGATATTGTTGAAATGGTGATTTTTCTCATAGTACACGCCTCCGCTGAAAATATTCAGCGATATTATGTGCATATACAGGAAAAATATTCGGAATTACTTTGTTTCGTCAAGCTTTGCAAGTTCATCTACGGACTCGGGAGCGGCGTCGCCCTCCTTCTTCTTGTCCATAAAGCCCTTTACCTTGTCGATAAGACCGGGGACTGCCTCGATGATACCGTCAATGGGACTGCCCTTTGCACCCATTTCCAGCATCTTTACCTCTCCGTCCTTCTTGATAACGATGAATGCAACAGGCTTAACTGTAACACCCGCACCTGCACCGCCTGCGAATCTTTCCGCTGTCTGCATAGGAAGGTCGCTGCCGCCTGATACAAAACCAAACGATACCTTTGATACAGGTATAACGATAGTGCCGTCAGGCGATGTGATAGGATCACCGATAATGGTGTTTACATCTACCATTTCGTGGATCTTCTCCATAGAAACGCCCATAATTCCTTCGATAGGATGCTTGTCTGTCATAATTGATTACTCCTTTCGGTCGTATAAAACTTTTTATTGAATCCCTGCGGATATTATTTACCTCTTAATCTGTTGATATAACCCATAACCTTGCTGTTTCTCAATGCCCTTATCAGAAGTCTGCCAAGCAAGGTAAACGCAAATGCAAGTAGTGTAAGTAAGCTAAGCTTTACCGTACAGCTAAACTCCGTTATCGTCTTTTCCGATTGGAAATCCACATTGATATCAACGTGGGGAGCTTTAAGCGTGAAATAGCTGTCAAAAAAGCCAAGCATATTGCCGATGAGAAGATTCATCTTTCCGAAGTTCAAAGCTGCCTTTGCAGCGTCATCGCCGCCGCATATCATTTTAAGATCGAAATTGCATATCTTTATTCTGCGGAGAAGCTTTCTCAATGGCTTTGAAAGGCTGTCCACAAACACCTTGATAAGCTCGAATATTTCGGGCAGAGTAGGTACTTTGGGATCTTTTTCTTTCTTTTCCTTTTTCGGCTTTTCTGACTTTTTCTTGTCGGATTTCTTCTCTGTGCCTATCTCCTCAGCGGAGGTTGGCTGCGGCTTTTCCTCAGCAAGATGTGTTTCTGTTACATTCTCACTGTCAATATCGGCAGCTTTTGTTTCGGCAGTATTTGTTTTCTCGGCCTTTTTCTTTTTCACCTTTTCAGGCTTTTGTTTCTTCTGCCGTTTAGACTTTTTTGGTTTTTTAGGTTTAGCAGGTATTCTGTAAAGGGTCAGAAACATATATTTCACCCGAAGCTTTATTGCGTCGCTGTATTCAAAATATATCGATACAGGCCACGCCAGCAGCAGAATGATAAACAGGAGTATCCCGCCTGCAATTATCCAGCCCGTCAGAATCACCACCTTTTACTGCGGAGAGATAATCAATCGCCGCTTGAAAATGTCATTTCCTCGTACTCGTCAAAATCTATCTGTCCGCTGCTATCAGGTATCGGCGGTAAGCCGTTGATATCGTTGATACCAAAGCAGCGAAGGAAATTCTCTGTCGTCTTGTATGCGATAGGTCTGCCGGGCAGGTCAAGTCTGCCGTACTCTTCAAGAAGATTTCTCTCCACCAGCGAGTTTACAACGCCCGAGCTGTCTACTCCTCGTACCTGCTCCACAAAGCTTTTTGTCACAGGCTGATTGTACGCAACTATCGCAAGGACTTCAAGAGCCGCCTGTGTAAGCGGAGTCTGTCTGCGTGTTTCAAGGGCAGACTTTATATATGGTGCAAACTCAGGCTTTGATGTCATCTGATAGCTCTGTCCAAGACGGGATATGCAGAAAGCGCTTTCAAGCTCTGTATATCTGTCATTCAGCCTGTCTATTATCTTTACAACGGTTTCCTTTTCTATCTCGGAGGCAGAAACAAGTTTATCAAGCTCTATCGGGTCGCCGCAGGCAAAAAGTATCGCCTCAATGATCGCCATTCCGTCACTGAATTTCATTCTCTGCCGCCTCCTTATCTGAACGTGTCGCTAAACGCAGACTTTCGCCGTCCTCTGAAATAATAATTCTTCCCTGCTTTGAGAGTTCCAGTATCGCAAGGAATGTCGCCACCTCACGGGAGCGTGGGATATC
Organism: Oscillospiraceae bacterium; assembly: GCA_045606505.1. Classification (GTDB taxonomy): domain Bacteria; phylum Bacillota; class Clostridia; order Oscillospirales; family Ruminococcaceae; genus CAG-115. The sequence goes on along the minus strand of JAZUSC010000032.1, from coordinate 127,463 downwards.
AGCGTAAAGCTCTCCCATTGTTACCGTGCCTTTCTTTTTAAGGCTTTTAAGTACCGCCACGATACCTGTAAACACCGTAACATAGCTCTTCGCAACGATAGGCTTTATCGACTTCGGACGGTAGGACGCTTTCTTCCTGCCCCTGTCCGTTACCGCACCGTAGGCAAGTAATAACTCCTCCGGCTGGTGAGTTTTATTATACGAGCGGTCAAACTCTATCTCCTCGGCACTGCGTACAAATATGCAGTCGCCCTTAAATCTCTTTTTAAGCCGCTCCGCCATAGTCTTGCAAAGTGCATACTCGATAAGTGCTCCTTGCAGCTCCTTTTTAAGCTCCTCCACCTCTTCTTTCGGGAGAAGTGCGGCAGATTTTATAAGAATAAGCTTTGCAGCCATTTCAAGGAAGTCAGACGTGACCTCCATTTCCGCCTCTGTCATACGTTCAAGGTAAAGCATAAACTGTTCCAGCAGTACGCTTATTTCGATATCATAGATATTAAGCTTGTGCTTTTGTATAAGCGACAGCATAAGATCAAGCGGACCTTCGAACACCTCAAGCTTAAAGCTCAGTCCCTCCATACGTCACCCTAAGAATAACATATCCACAAACCAAGAGCCCATATCAAGTCCGGTCATCAGCATCATATTCATAAAACCGAGAGGGAGATCAAGAAGTCCTAAAATAAGTGCAAAGAAAAATACAAGGTTTATGATCTGTCCGTAACGCTCAAAGAACATAACGCCGCCCCTCGGCAGAAAACAGCAGAGAATATTGCAGCCGTCAAACGGAGGGATAGGCAGCAGATGAAGTATCGCAAGGCTGACATTTATCTCAGCCATATAATACAGACCCTCATATACATATAACGCCATCTCGCTTGTTGCGGTGTAAAGAACTATCTTTGCGATAATAAGAAAGATGTAAGAGAAGATTATTCCCGAAAGAGGACCCGCAAGAGAAGTAAGCACAACAGCAGTACGTGGCTTTACCTTTGTGCAGCGGTTGTAGTTTATCGGCATCGTCCTCGACCAGCCTATGCAAGTGATACAAAGCATCAATGCACCACGGGGGTCGATATGCGAAAACGGATTTAATGTAAGTCTGCCCTCACGCTCGCCCGTATCGTCACCCATAGCCTTTGCGACATATCCACGGGCACATTCTCTGAGAGGAAAGACCACGAATATTATTACAGCCACAGCAAAAAGAGAAATAATAAATCCCATTGTTTCGCTATGTCGATATGCAGGACTGCAAACAAAAATATCAAACAGCTCAAAGATCGGGCCTTTCAATCTTTCCAAAGCATTCATAAGATGTACTCCTTAATCTGTATAAAAACATTTGAATATCATAATAATTATTGACAGCTTAAAAACCACTATACTTTATTATTATATCTCATTTTCATCTTTTTTGCAAGTAGTGACAGGAAAAATACACCTATATTTCACACAAAAAACGACACTCCGTAATGAAGTGCCGTTTCATATCATTTTATCTTGTATTTTCCGTCTGTTTGCAGGACGTATGTTCTGCCCTCCTCCATCTGAGGAACATAGACTGAGCTGATAATATTGCCATCTGCGTCGGAAAGTACAAGTGTTTCCCTTGCTTTAAGGCTGAAATTAGCTTGTAGTTTCATCAGAGCGTCCTGCGTCTTGTTATTCTTCATAACAACGATGACCTCGCCAAGGGCAGGGATATCAGTTGCGGGCATACTCCATTCGTTGGGTGTTGCGATATCGTCGGAAAGATACATTCCCGTCACCTTTACAGCCTCGGAATTAGGATTGTACAGCTTTATCCAACCCGCATTCTTATCGGTACATACCTCGCTTATCTTTACAGGCTGACCGTAAAGTTCCTTCTTCTCGGTGATGAGCTTTGCATATACATTTCCGTCAACTGCCATTTCGCTTGAAATAACGATCTCGGGTGTTGTATACTCAACATTGTTGATGACCCACTTTACAAACTCGTAGCCCTCGTGCATCTCCGCACGAATAACAACGTCATAATCGGCAAAGTAAGATCCGTAGACAGTACCCTTCTGTGTTTTCTGTGTATTGAGATAAACATCTGCTCCTGCCGCTCCCGACACCGAAACATCATACATATCAAATGTCACGCCAAAGGTATCCATCATCTGCGTAAGTATTACAGATCTTCTTTTTTCAGCGAAGTCACGTATCTGACGTCTGCTGTCAGCGAAAGTGCCTTTATTCGCCCACTCGGAAATTATGCCACGTTCAAGGGCGTACATCTGCTCGGGATCGCTCTCTGCGATAAGGTCGTCAAGCACCTCGTTTGCGTGGTCGGCACTGAATGCATAGGCCATAAGATCGCACATTGTGTTGGCAAAAAGCTCCTGCATATCCTTACGTTTCAGCAGAGCTATCAAAGCCTTGCTCTCGCCGCTCATATGCTTACCGCTAAGCAGGTCTGAAAGTGTTTTTAATTTAGGAGTCTCACCGTAAAGACTCCAAGCAAACTCCGCATCAAAGAACAGGTAACGCCAACGGCCGTCCATAAACTGGGAGGTGATCTCCTCGCCCTCTGCGGGATAATAGCGGAATGCCTTGAAATTATTTCCCGGCCAGTCCTTATTGGATATGTATACCTGCATACAGTAATACTGCATCAGATTTTCTACGTCTACAAGCTGACAGAATTCCTCAAACAGCTTGTCATTCGTAAGGTCTTTATCAAAGTACTCGGTCATTGCAAGATAATCGGTATGATACTGATCAATGACCTCTCCCTCCTCAAATTCGGGGATCTCGATATTCTCGATAATGCCGTACTGGTCTTTGTTTCCGCCAAACTGGGTTGCAAGATAGTCCTCGTTATAGTTTTCGTGAAGCCACGAAAAGCCGTAGTACTCACCGTTGAGGAATACTGCACAGGGAGTTGTGTGCTGTGTGCAGGGGAACCCGTAGTCACGGGCAAGTTGCTGTGACAGTTCATCACGCACACCTGCAAACTCACGGTCGTTTGCACCGTTTCTCAGCACTATCCTGTCGTACTCGGAAATAGGAACGCCGTCATTCGTTACTGCGTCCTCAAAGAAAGCATACTTAAACTTTCCGTTTTTGGGGTCATACTCCTTACGGGCGATAAGCTTAAAGGATTTCTGATCCACAACTCGTGAATATCCGCCTACGACACGAACTCCCGCCGCCTGTGAGATAACATTGTCACCGTCGCTCTCAAAGACCTCCACATACATATCACGCTCGGCCTCTCTGCCGCTCATATAGTAGTTGCCCGGGGCGTTGTAGGGTATCTCCTCGCCGGGGTGTTCCTTTACATAGTCATCGTATATCTTTCCGGGAACAGCAATGCCGTATTCATAATCATAGAGATTATACGGGTCTGTGCTTAACACGAAAACAAGTGTATCCTCGGAAAAACGCTCATCGACCTCTGTGCCTGTAACGTAGCTACGGGTATGTATCTTTCCTGCTGTACCGTCAACCACCGAAAAAGCCTTTACAGTAGTCGCTCTTACCTCTGTGCCTGCGTTTATCTCGATAGGCTCTGTGTAAAGACAGTCTGCCTTTTCCAGCGGGTCAGAGCCGTCTGTTGTGAAGTATATCTTCGCACCCTCTGCCGCTGAAAGCTCCACGGCTATATTCTTTGAATAAAAATCAGCAGGGTGAGAAAAGCCTATGCTGTCGCCAAGGATAGGCTCAGCTTCCTGTTCTTCGGAAGTAGTTGAGGAAAGCGTAAGCTCGCCGTCCTCTCCTATCACTGCCGAAACCTGTACAGGCTCAGGTGGAAACAGGGTGTACAGCACCGCTGCCGCCACACCGATCACCGCAATTATAACAAGTAAAATAATTCTCTTCATAGTATATCTCCAAACGGGGCTATGAGGGATCAGGTAATGCTGTCCGCCTTGTATTCTTTTTCCATAAGGGCATAGAATTCAGGCATTGCCTTTTTAAAATTCAACGGGCGAAAACTCGTTGCATCCACAAATGCGTGGGAGCTTGTTCCTTCGGAAAGCACCTCGCTCTCCCCTTTTCTCGTAACAGAGTAGGAAAACTCTATCCTTGCGGGAGTAAAACGAGTGACCTTTGCTGCTATTATGAGCGTATCATCATATCTTGCAGGGAGCTTATAATTACAGCTTATTCCCGTAACAGGGAGCATAACTCCGTTTTTCTCCATATCGGAGTAGCTCATACCCAGGCTCTTGATATAATCTGTTCTTGCTACCTCATACCATACGGGATAAACTGCGTGATGCACAACACCCATACAATCGGTCTCAGCGTAGCGTACTGTTATTTCTGTCTGTGAAGCCATTTTATATTTCCTCTCTGCGTGACTGGATAAGTCTTGTCAAAAAAGCCAGTACCGTTTCAGGCACAGCTCTGCCCATTACCGCTCCTATCTTTACAAGAGGAGAGGGCCAGATAAACAGCTTTCCTCCGAACATCTCACGGACAGCATACTCCGCAACATACTCGCTTGTCTGAGGGGGCATAGTAAACCTCACTCCTGCTCTGTCGAGGAACTCCGTTTCAACAGGCCCCGGACAAAGCATAGAAAGACTTACACCGCTTTTCTTACAGCGAAGCTCCTCATAAACAGCCTCTGTCATACGGACAACGTAAGCCTTTGTAGCATAATAGGACGAGAAGAGCGGCCCCGGGAAAAATCCTGCCGAACTTGCCGTGTTCAGGATATATCCGCTGTCACGCTTTACGAAATCCTTTAAAAACAGCTTGAATAGGATATGGAACGCACGGACGTTGATATCCAGCATATCAAGTTCCCTGTGGAGATCAGTTTCTGTAAATTCTCCGAATACGCCAAGACCTGCATTGTTTACAAAAATGTCGATGTTGTACTTCTGCACTCTTCTGTGAAGCTCTATACACTGCTTGACAGACGACAGGTCTGCTGTTATAGTCTTTACTTTTACACCATAATCCCGTGTAAGTTCCTCTTTAAGGGAAAACAGTCTGTCCTTTCTTCTTGCGGTGATTATAAGATTTATTCCGTGCTTTGCAAGTGAACGGGCGATATCTCTGCCTATACCCGCACTTGCACCTGTAACTAATGCTATCATTATTTATTTCCTTTCGGGGTTACTGCTTTGGGGTAAGCTTTCGCTTTGTTCCGTCGGTTTCCTGTATATATACGTTGTCAAGCTGTCCCATTAAATTCGCCTTGAACTCCGCACGGTATTCATCACGGAGCTTTTGCTGTTCTGCCTTTTCCTCGGGAGTAAGCTCCTGTGTTTTAGACTTGCGTGCAAGTTCATTTATTCTGTCTATCTTTGCTCTTTCCATTCTTCCTCCGTCAACCCTTGAACTGTGCCTTCACATAGCGGAATGGTGAAAGGGGTATGCCGTTCACTCTGTCAAAAAGGGTTATATCATCAGTATAGTTCGTCCAGAGATAACGCACCGCTGTCGGCTCGTTTACGCCGCTTACACGGATAATTCCGTTTTCGGTCATATCTTCTGAAATGCATATCTCAGCCTGTGCAGGTACGAACTCGCCGTCTGCCCCTGCTATCTCAAAGCCGTGTATCTTTCCGTCATCACTGCGTATCTCAAAGCCTACTCCTGTCAAAAAGAACAGGTCAACGCTGTCGTCATTCCATACAACGCCGTAGGTTTCGGGATTTTCAGGCGGGATTTCAAGTGTACTGCCGTCATAAAGCCCATTCATTGCCGCAAGGAAGAAACGGTGTCCCGGGAGTGCCTTGTTCTTCGGGTGTATCTCACTGAACTCTCCGCAATCTGTAAGCACAGCAAGTGCGGAATGTCTGTCACGCTTTACTGTCTTTGCCTGTGCCTCACGGATAACGCACCAGTGCTTTCTGTCCTCCTCACCCGACCAGCGGTGCATAGGAAGCTGACCTATAACAAAGAACAGCTCATCGTCCTGCCAGTCGTCACGCCAGTTCTTTATCATCTGATTTAAAAGTGTATAGTAGCTTTCGGGACGGTGGTCATCGCTCTCGCCCTGATACCATATAACACCTGCCATTGTAAACGGAGCGATACGCTTTACCATACTTTCGTGGAGAACTCCGGGGCTCATAGGATTAAGAGGAGAATGCGGACCGGGGTACTTATTAGGGCCGCAGTATTCAAGACAGCCACTCCAATCGGGATTTGGTGTGTTCGTATAATATTCCGCACTCTTTCTCTCCCAGTTTGCGTGATACTCCTGATAGTCACGGTATTCCTTTTTAAGCTCTTCTGTTGTTTTGCCCGAAACAGCTTCGTCATATTCCTCAAAGTAAACGGAAGTTTCGCCTGTGCAGTATGCTCTGTCTGTCCACGCAGAGGCGGAAGTACCTCCCCAGTTACAGCCGATGATACCTACTGTTATACCAAGCTCCTCTGAAAGCTCCTTTGCAAAGTAGTAGCCGATAGCACTCCAATGCTTTGCAGACTCCTTGTTGGAGAAATCACACCAGCCCATCTGACGCTCTGTTTCAAAGAAAGTTTCATCTGCAATGCTCTTTTTCTGTGTGTAGTAGAAACGCACATTGGGGTCGTCCTTTTCAAGGCTTTGTGCACCCGTGGTGCAGTTTACAAGCTCAAACTCCATATTGCTCTGACCGCCTGCAAGCCACACGATACCCACTGCCGCATTGCGGAAAACGACAGTTTCAGTACCGTCTGAAACAGTAAGCTCCACGCTGTCCTGCGGTGGCTGAGGCGGAAGCACAGCGACCCATCTGCCGTCCCTTACAGTAACGGAAACAGAAGCGGCCTCCTCGCCTGTTATCGAAACTGTTATCTTTGTGCCGTCCTCACCTGTACCGAATACATTCAGAGGTTTCAGACTTTGAAGCACCATATTATCGCTGAATATCCTTGCAACGGAAAAGCTCATAATTATATTTCCTTTCAAACCCATTTTCATTCTGAGCATAATACTCTAATTTATATTTTACAGCTATATCCTTAAAATGTCAAGAGTTTTTTGAAAACGTTTTCATAAAATATTCCGATACAAAAAACGACGGACAAAAAATCCGCCGTTTCATAATAATTATTCATCAGGGTGATTTTTGCGGTAGGCAAGATAGCTTTCAAGAATTACCGCCGCCGCAACAGCGTCAAGAACTTCCTTGCGTTTCTTTCCACGTTTATTATTCTCGTTCATAATGCCTATCGCAGATACAGTGGAGGAACGCTCGTCCCACATCTTGACCTCAACCTCAACAAGCTCACGCAGTTTCTCTGCAAACAGACAGCATTTCTCACTGCGGGGGCCATATGTACCGTTCATATTTATAGGGTTGCCAACGATGACCATTTCGGCTTTGTTCTCTTTTACCGCCTCTGCCACCTTTTCAACGCAGATATCAAAGTCCTTCATCTGTATTATGGTAAGCGGCGACGCAAGTATCTCGCTCTTGTCGCACATCGCAAGTCCAGTTCGGCTGTCGCCGTAGTCTACTGCCATTATTTTCATAGAATTGCTCCTTAATTATGTAAGCTGAGGGTAGATATCCACCCTCAGCGTTTACAGAAGTCATCTTACCAGGGCTTTACCTGACCTACTATCTCGGACAGGCTCTTAATACCGTTCTTATCCATATACTCTGCAAGACCGTCAATGACTTTAAGCGGAGAATACGGGTCGGTAAATATCGCTGTACCCATCTGGATAGCCGTAGCACCGGCAAGCATCATCTCTACTGCGTCCTCCCAGGTTGCGATACCGCCCATACCGATTATCGGGATCTTTACTGCATTGTAGCACTGCCATACGCATCTTACCGCTACGGGGAAGATAGCAGGGCCGGAAAGACCGCCCACATTGTTGTGAAGAATAGGTCTGCGGTTTCTTATATCAATTCTCATACCAAGCAGGGTGTTGATAAGGGAGATAGAGTCCGCACCCTCTGCCTCGACTGCCTTTGCTATGTCTGTAATGCTTGTTACATTAGGGGTGAGCTTTACGATAAGGGGCTTTTTTGTAGCGGCTCTTACAGCCTTTGTAACTGCCGCCGCACCCTCTGTGGTAACGCCCCAGGTAGCACCGCCCGCCTTAACGTTGGGACAGGAGATATTAAGCTCTATCATATCAACGTCAGAGCCGTCAAGAGCCTCTGCCGCTGCGATGTAATCGTCAAGCACTGCACCTGCAACGTTTGCAATGATAACGTTGCCCTCCTCCTTTAATGTGGGGAGGTAATAGTCGATAAACGCCTGTACACCGTGATTTTGAAGTCCTACGGAGTTAAGGATACCTGCGGGAGTTTCCGCAATTCTCGGGGGAATGTTGCCCATTTTAGGCTCGATAGTCATACCCTTGCAGGAAACACCGCCAAGCTTGGAAAGTGGATAAAGGTCTGTGTAGCACTCGCCGTTTCCGTATGTGCCGGAGGCTGCGATAACAGGATTGGGGAACTCTACCCCAGCTATTTTTACAGAAAGATCAGCCATTGAACTTTACCTCCTTACTGTCGAATACAGGGCCGTCCTTACATACCCTTGCATAATACTCCTTGCCGTTACGTACAGTCATACAGCTGCAAACAACACAAGCACCAACGCCGCAACCCATACGCTGTTCAAGGGACACCTGACAGGGAACTCCAAGCTTTTCGCAGGTATCTACTACTGCCTTTATCATAGGCTCGGGGCCACAAGCACAAACAAGGTCAGCACCAACGTTTTTAAGTGTGTTTTCAAGCGGTACTGTAACAAGTCCGTGATAACCTACCGTGCCGTCGTCTGTGCAAACCGCAACATTTGCACCGTACTTTTCAAACTCCTTGTCGAGGATTATCCTGTCGTAGCTTCTGAAACCGAGGATAGCTGTACACTTGTCGCCAAGCTTCTTGGCAATTCCAAGCAGCGGAGGAACTCCGATACCGCCGCCGACAGCGATCACCCTTTTGCCCTCGGGAATACGGAAGCCGTTTCCGAGAGGGCCGAGGATATCCAGATTATCACCGACATTGACACGGGAGATAACCTCTGTACCCTTTCCTCTTACTTCAAACACAAAGCGGAGTGTACCCTCCTCCTTGTTTATATCGCATATTGAAATAGGACGGCGGAGAGTAAAGCCCTCAGCCGTGATATTAGCAAACTGTCCTACCTCAGCAGCCTTTGCCGCTTCGGGACACTTTACAGTTATAGAAAAGATGCCGCCCGCAAGAGCAGTCTTTTCAACTACCTGATATTTATCGCAGAAATAGCTCATATTTTCTCCTTTTTGTCACCTGATATTTCATCAGTGCTGTCCGTCTTATTGACCGCCACTGCCCTGACCTTTACAGCGTCGCTCTGTACTACCTGCTTTTTGGCGGTTATACCTGTTATTCTGTGCATAGTATAGCGTATTATTATAGCGATGATAAGTGCATACAGGATAAGCGACCAGCTGAACCACGAAAAACCATACTTCGGAAACGGCAGCAGCTTGTCGTGGGCTACACACATAATATCGAACACAATAATAAGTACAGGCACTTTGCAAAGAGCCACACCGAAAGCGTATTCGTCATAGCAACGCTGGGCGTTCCTTTTGGTGATCTCCCACCTTTTAAAGCTGTGACTTGTCAGCGTAAGCACAAGATACACCACTATCACCGCAAGAGCAATAACAGGAAAAGCAAGTGCTATCCACTGCCGCCACGCAAGGGTCGGGTCATAGTTTTTTATTATCGTTTCCACATTGTCCTGCCCTATCCTAAGCATATTAAGCTGAGCCTCATAGTCGCTGAAAAAAACCACTGTCGCAGATACGATAAGCACCACAATAGCGAGTGAAAAAACATCTGCAATAAGACGTGGGATCCTGTATGAAAACTTTACGGGATACTTGCCGATCTTCATTTATGAAATCCTTTCAAATAATACCCGAAACGGCGAGAGTTAGTCCCGCCGCTCGGTTATACTGTTGCCAGATCAGATCTTTGTGATATCGACCATCTCTACATCGTCAACGCTCTTGTGCATTTCAAGGCATTCAAGAAGTGCGTTAGCTGTGTCGATAGAGGTAAGACACGCAATAGAACGCTCAACAGCCTTACGACGCATCTTAACGCTGTCACGGGAAGGCTGTCTGCCTGTTTCGGAGGTGGAGATAACGTAGTTTATCTTGCCGCTTTCCAGCAGAGAGATAACGTCGGGATCGCCCTTGCCGATACGGTAAGCGTGATTTGTTGCGATCATATTTCTGTTGAGGATAGACGCTGTGCCGCCTGTTGCATAGATATCGAAGCCAAGAGCCTCAAAGCGACTTGCGATCTCAATTACCTCGTTCTTGTCGCTGTCACGAACGGAAATAAGCACACCGCCCTTGTCATACATCTTGTAGCCTGCCGCTGTAAGACCTTTAAGCAGAGCCTCACCGAAGGTCTTTGCAATACCAAGACACTCACCTGTGGACTTCATCTCAGGGCCGAGCTGGTTATCTACATCGTGAAGCTTTTCAAAGCTGAACACGGGAACCTTAACAGCGATATAGTCAGCAGAGGGATAAAGACCACTCTCGTAGCCCATATCCTTTAACTTCTTACCAAGCAGTATCTTTGTAGCAAGGTCTACCATAGGAACGCCTGTTACCTTGCTGATATAAGGAACTGTTCTGGAAGAACGGGGGTTTACCTCGATAACGTATACCTCGTGGTTGTATACAACGTACTGGATATTTACAAGACCGATAACGTGCAGAGCCTTTGCAAGTTCCTCTGTCTACCCGCTCCTTCCCCCCTTGATGTGAGGTGTAAGGGTCTGGCAGGGATATACGGAGATAGAGTCGCCGGAGTGAACGCCTGCACGCTCAACGTGTTCCATAATACCGGGGATAAGGAAGTCCTCGCCGTCGCAGATAGCGTCAACCTCGACCTCTGTACCCATCATATACTTATCGATAAGAACAGGGTTTTCAAGCTCTGTTGCTGTGATGATAGTCATATACTCCTGAACGTCATTGTCGCAGTGTGCGATGATCATATTCTGACCGCCGAGAACGTAGGAGGGACGGAGAAGTACTGGGTAACCAAGCTGGTTTGCAACTTTAAGAGCCTCTTCTGTTGTGAATACAGTAGAACCCTGAGGTCTGGGGATACCGCACTTTTCAAGCAGCTCATCAAACAGCTCTCTGTCCTCTGCTGCGTCGATATCAGCAGCGGATGTACCGAGAATCCTAACACCGAGGTCTGTCAGATGCTTTGTAAGCTTGATAGCTGTCTGACCGCCGAACTGAACAACTACGCCGTAGGGCTTTTCAGTTTCGATAAGGGCCTCAACGTCCTCTCTTGTCAGCGGGTCGAAGTAAAGTCTGTCGCCTGTATCAAAGTCTGTGGAAACTGTTTCGGGGTTGTTGTTGCAGATAACTGCCTCGCAGCCCTCTTCCTTTAAAGACCATACGCAGTGTACGGAGCAGTAGTCGAACTCGATACCCTGACCGATACGGATAGGGCCGGAGCCGAATACGATTATCTTTTTCTTGTCTGTGGGGTGCTGCTCGATAAACTCCTTAGCCTCATTCTCCTCGTCAAAGGTATTATAGAAGTAAGGTGTAGCAGCGGAGAACTCAGCCGCACAGGTATCAACCATCTTGTACACAGCAAGTTTTCTGTTCTGTACCTTCTGACCGGAGATACGCTCGATAGTGCTGTCAAGGTAGCAGTACTTCTTGGCTGCGTCGTACTTCTCCTGTGTAAGCTCTCCTTCGGAAAGCCAAGCTTCCATTTTTACAAGGTTGTTCAGCTTGTTGATAAACCAGTTATCAACCATTGTTATCTCGTGGATACGCTCAACAGAGATGCCTCTTTTAAGTGCCTCGAAAATGCAGAAGCAACGGTCAACGTCAACATCATACAGCTTCTTTTCAACCTCTTCGTCGGAAAGCTCTGTAAATGTCTTCTTTGTAAGTGTGTCCATACCAAGCTCGATAGAGCGTACAGCCTTCATCATACCCGCCTCAAATGTGGGAGCGATAGCCATAATCTCGCCTGTTGCCTTCATCTGTGTGCCAAGTGTTTTCTTAGCGTAAACGAACTTGTCGAAGGGCCACTTGGGGAACTTAACAACAAGGTAGTCGATAGTAGGCTCAAAACTTGCATAAGTCTTGCCTGTTACCTGATTGAATATCTCATCAAGAGTGTAACCGATAGCAATTCTTGTTGCAACCTTAGCGATAGGATATCCTGTTGCCTTGGAAGCAAGTGCGGAAGAACGGGAAACTCTGGGGTTTACCTCGATAACTGCGTACTCAAAGCTGTCGGGTTTAAGTGCGAACTGACAGTTACAGCCACCCTCTACACCGAGAGCCTGAACGATGTTCAGAGCTGCGGAGCGGAGCATACCGTACTCCTTGGGAGTAAGTGTTACTGCGGGAGCAACTACGATACTGTCGCCTGTATGAACACCTACGGGGTCCATATTCTCCATAGAGCATACGGTGATAACGTTGTTTACGCTGTCACGGATGACCTCAAACTCGATCTCCTTCCAGCCCGAGATACACTTCTCAACCAGTATCTGAGTAATGGGAGAAAGACGCAGACCGTTTGTTGCAATCTCGTGCAGCTCATCGGGAGTATATGCGATACCGCCGCCTGTACCGCCCAGTGTAAATGCGGGACGAACGATAACGGGATAGTCAATTACCTTTGCAAAGTCCATTGCGTCCTCAACGGTTTCAACTACCTTTGAGGGGATACAGGGCTGGTTTATCTCCTCCATTGTATCCTTGAATGCCTGTCTGTCCTCTGCCTTATGGATAGTTTCGGGAACAGCACCCAGCAGCTTTACATTGTGACTTGCAAGGAAACCCTCCTCTGCAAGTTGCATAGACAGTGTAAGACCTGTCTGACCGCCAAGGGTAGACAAAACGCTGTCGGGCTTTTCGATCTCGATGATACGCTTTACTACATCAAGGGTAAGCGGCTCGATATAGATCTTATCAGCCATATGCTTGTCCGTCATAATGGTAGCAGGATTGGAGTTGATAAGAACTACCTCCAAGCCCTCCTGTTTGAGGGCACGACAAGCCTGTGTTCCGGCATAGTCAAACTCTGCTGCCTGACCGATAACGATAGGACCGGAACCGATTACGAGAACCTTCTTTATATCACTTCTTAACGGCATATTACTTTCTATCCTCCATCATCTTAATAAAACGATCGAACAGGTATCCTGTGTCGTGAGGATCGCCTGAAACCTCGGGTTGGAACTGTGTTCCGAAAGCGGGAGCGTTAAGGTACTTAACACCCTGCACGGTGTTGTCGCCGCCGATAACGTGAGTTACCTCGCCAACACCTGCGGAAATGCTGTCAGCAGCCACCGCATAGCCATGGTTCTGTGTTGCGATGAACACCTTTCCGCACTCATTGTCCTTAACGGGAGTATTAGCACCTCTGTGTCCGTATTTCAGCTTTTCTACCTTTACACCGTTTGCAAGTGCAAGAAGCAGATGACCGAAGTTGATTCCGTATACAGGGATACCGCTTTTAAGCAGCTCCTTGATGACCTCTACCTGTGCTGTGCAATCAGCAGGATCACCCGCACCGCCTGCAAGAATGATTCCGTCGGGCTTTTCTGCAAGTACCTGATCTGCCGCAGCATTGTAAGGCATTACAGTCACATTGCAGCCACGAGCGTTAAGGTCTGCGATAAAGTTGTTCTTCATACCGTAGTCGATGACCGCTACGTTGTACTTGCTGTTTTCAGCAGCAAAGCTCTTCTTCTCCTTACCGCATATCTTTTCAACAGCATTCTCTGCCTTGTATGCGTTAAGCTCTGCAACAAGTGCGTCCTTGTCGTACTCGCCGCATACGATAGCACCGTTCATTACACCCTTTTCACGGATAATTCTTGTAAGTGCTCTTGTGTCGATATCGCAGATACCGATGATGTTGTACTTGTTGAGGTATTCTTCAAGAGTACCCTCGCAACGGAAGTTGGAAGGCTCTTCGCAGTACTCTCTTACGATATAACCTGCCGCAGCGTGGTGACAGGAAACATCGTCCTCGTTGTTTACACCATAGTTACCGATAAGGGGGAAAGTCTGTGTCACGATCTGACCGCAGTAAGCGGGGTCTGAAAGCGTCTCCTGATAACCCACCATCAGAGTGTTGAATACCACCTCTCCGATAGTTTTGCCCTGTGCTCCGAATGAGCGGCCCTCAAACACGGTGCCGTCAGCAAGAACAAGACTGGCTTTTTTATTGTTCTCGAAAATCATATTAGCCTCCGAATTTATAAAGTTTATATACTTGTATCACTTGTTAAGTGTTATCTTGCCAACGTATGTCATAATATCATCTCTCATACGGATAGCCTCTCTGCGTGCAGCAGCCGCATACTCGTGCTCATCGCACTTTTCCTTCTGGTATGCACACATAATGCCTCTTGAACTGTTTACGATACCGCCAAGACCGTTCTTATCAAACGCTGCTGCAATATCCTTTGCACCGGCACCCTGAGCACCGTAACCGGGGATAAGGAAGAATGTTGTGGGAAGTGCCTTTCTGAGGTATTCGATCTGCTCGGGATAAGTAGCACCTACAACAGCACCTACGCCGCTGTATCCGTACTTGCCGGAAAGTTCCTGTCCCCAGCCCTCGCACATCTTACCCATTACCTCGTAAACGGGCATATTCTCGATCGTTCTGTCTTGAAGCTCACCGGAAGAGGGGTTCGATGTCTTTACAAGAACGAAGATACCCTTGTCATTCTCACGGCAGATGTTGAGCAGGGGCTTGATACCGTCGCTTCCGAGGTAGCCGTTTACAGTGAGAGCGTCACCGATGAAAGGCTCGTACTCTTTAGAGCCTACCTTTACCTTGCCGAGGTGAGCGGTAGCATAAGCCTCCATTGTTGTGCCGATATCGTTTCTCTTACCGTCTGTAATAACGAACATACCCTTGCTGCGTGCGTACTCCTGTGTCTTTTGGAGTGCCTTCATACCTGCGGGGCCATACATCTCATAGTATGCAGCCTGAGGCTTTACAGCAGGAACGATATCATACAGTGCGTCGATAAGCCCCTTGTTGAATTCAAGCAGTGCCTTAGCAGCACCTTTAAGTGTTTCACCGTACTTTTCAAAGCACTTTACCTTGATGTACTCAGGTACGAAGTCAAGCTTGGGGTCAAGACCTGCAACGGTGGGATTCTGTGTTTTTTCGATCTGCTCAATAAGTCTGTCAAATGACATAGTTTTTTCTTCCTTTCTATATGTGATTTTTAATTACTTACTTGTCCTCGTAAACGATGTTTCCGTCTACAATGGTATATTTAACTCTGCCACGGAGGGTCTTACCCTTAAAGCAGGTGTTTTTCGATTTGGAGTGAAGCTTTTCGGGTACTACTTTCCACTCTTCGTTCGGGTCGAATATGCATATATCCGCAACGTCGCCCTCTTGAAGTGATCCGCCGGGGATACCGAGTATCTTTCTCGGATTTACGCACATAAGGGAAACTATCCTTGAAAGCTTTACCTTTTCTGTATGATATAGAGCCGTAAGCGTTGCCGCAAGAGATGTTTCAAGTCCTACGACGCCGTTCGGAGCCTTTAAAAAATCCGACTTTTCCTCTGCTGTGTGGGGAGCGTGGTCTGTTACGATACAGTCTATCGTGCCGTCGCATATTCCCTCAGTGATTGCCTTTACGTCGTCAGCAGTTCTAAGCGGAGGGTTCATTCTGTAATCAGCGTCCCTTGTACGGAGCTTTTCATCTGTCAGCATAAAGTAGTGCGGACAGGTCTCACTGGTTACCATAGTGCCGTATCTTGACGCTATTCTGATATTCTGCATACTTGTTATCGTGGATACGTGAGCAATGTGTATCGGCATTTCAAGGTCGGTTGCAAGTGTTATCTCTCTGTTGGTTATTATATCCTCGCTGAGACGGTGCATTCCGGGAACGCCAAGCTCCTTTGAAACCTTACCGCTATTCATAATGCCGCCGTCGATAATGTCGAGGTCCTCACAGTGGGAAATTACTTTAAGTCCAGCGTAGTGTGCCTTTACCATAGCCCTAGCCATAGTTTTTGCGTTCTTTACGGGTCTGCCGTCATCGGATACCGCTACACAGCCTGCTTTTCTAAGCTCGATAAAATCGCAGAGTTCCTCGCCTTTAAGTCCCTTTGTTATACTGCCTACGGGATATACCTTTGTTTTGGATTTCTTCGCCTTGTCAATGATATACTTTACAGTTTCCGCATTATCCACAACGGGAGATGTGTTCGGCATACAAGCTACCGCAGTAACTCCGCCTGCAACAGCAGCCTCGCCGCCTGTTATGATATCCTCCTTGTGGGTCTGACCGGGATCACGGAAATGAACGTGCATATCGCATATACCGGGAATGATCATAAGTCCTTTGCAGTCAACAGACTTATCAGCCGCTGAGCCGTCTATACCTGCACCTATCTTTACGATCTCCTTGTCCTTTATAAGGATATCAGCATATCCCTCAAATTCATTCACACTGTCTATCACATAGCCGTTTTTCAGAAATAATGTCATATTGCCCTCCTATCCTCCGAATTCATATCACGCTCTTGCATAAATAACGACCTTATCACAGCCGTCAAGCTCTGCCACCATTACCTTCACGGTTTCTTCCCGTGAAGTGGGCAGGTTTTTTCCTATATAGTCTGCCCTTATCGGCAGCTCTCTATGTCCTCTGTCTATAAGTGAAGCGAGTTGTATCAGCATAGGACGTCCCCTCGACATAAGTCCGTCTATCGCTGCCCTTGCCGTTCTTCCTGTAAAGATAACATCGTCGACTATAACGACACGCTTGTCCGTTATGTCAAAATCGATCTCGCTGTTATCCTCGGCAGACTCCCTCGGCTTGTCGTCACGGAACGGAGTGATATCAAGCAGTCCCACAGGGACATCTCCTCCCTCGACCTCGGCGATCTTTGCCGCAATACGCTTTGCAAGTATCGCACCACGTGAAAAAAGCCCGATAAGACAAAGACCCTCAGTACCCTTGTTGCGTTCGATTATCTCAAACGAAATACGGGTAACAGCCCTTGCTATCGCGCTTTCATCTAGTATTTCAGCCTTTGGAATAAGTCCTTTGGTGCAGCACATACCGCTCTCACTCCCTTTCAGAAAACCAACAAAAAAGCCTGTCACCAAAAGGCAACAGGCTTTGATCTCTCGCATTATCCCACATTGAATACAGTTATAGCTATACCAAGGGGACGAAAACATCTCAACCTTGCCGACCTCTCAGTGTCGCCTTAAAGGGTGCTGATTTTCGCATTTATCATCTTT
Source organism: Oscillospiraceae bacterium (assembly GCA_045606505.1). Lineage (GTDB taxonomy): Bacteria > Bacillota > Clostridia > Oscillospirales > Ruminococcaceae > CAG-115. The sequence goes on along the minus strand of JAZUSC010000032.1, from coordinate 110,220 downwards.
GAATATTATACTCCATTAAAGCAGTTTTGTCAATAGAAATTAAATACAGTTAACATATTTTTTTGCACAAACATAATTATTTTTTCAGCATTCTTTTCTAACAACAAAACACCCCCGAATTCGGGGGTGTCGTTTATTAGTGTTTAACTATCAGAGTAAGTAAATTACTTTCTCTTGCGGGATACAACTACTGCTGCACCAGCGAGAGCAGCAACACCGGCAACAACTGCGATGCCCTCAACGCCTGTGTCAGAGGATCCCTTGCCTGCATCAGCAGAACCAGTGGAACCAGCAGAACCAGCGGACTCACGTACACGTACATCCTCGCCAGCAGCGTTCAGAAGCTTGTAATCAATTACTTCGAACTCGTATGTGCTGGTCCAGTCGTGAATGTGGAAGAATGCATAAGTATCTGTTGTAGCAAAGAAAGGAGCACCGTTGTCTACTGTAAGAACGAACTCGCCCTCGTTTGCACCTGCTACCCAAGTAAGGGGAGCACCGGCATTAGCATTGAAGTTCCACTCTGTCTGAGCCCAACCAAGAGAGTCACAGTTTACGCAGAAAGCGCCGCCGTACCAGGACTCAGCATTGTCAAGAACCTCTTCCTTGAAGAAGTCATAGTCTTCTGTGATCTTGATTGTTACTTCACACTTTGTGATAGTAGCAGGGATTGTGATGTCAGCGAACATAGGATTGTCGATTGCTTCACCTGTGAGGCAAACGAGAGAACCGGACTTATCTGCATTTGTGCCTACAAAGAAAGAAGCAGCAAAAACAGAAACAGATGTTGCAGCAGCAACTGCAACTGCTGCAGCAGCAGCAAATAAATTTCTCATCTTCATAATAAAGATCCTCCAAAAATTATCGTTCAGCGTTAAGCCGATTATTAAAAAGCAAACACATACCGCCGTGTTGCCACGTGCGGTATGATGTATAAGCTTTTATGCCTTAATTACTTTCTCTTGCGAGCGATAACAACAGCAGCACCTGCGAGAGCAGCTACGCCAGCAACAGCAGCGATACCCTCAACGCCTGTGTCAGAAGAGCCCTTACCAGCCTCTGTGCCTGTTGTATCCTCGGGAGTAGTTGTTGTACCCTCTGTGGAAGCCCAAGGAGTTTCTACATCGTATGTATACTCAGCAAGTACGTTGCCCTCTGCATCGTAGAATGTGAGAGCCTTAACAGCTGCACCAGCCTCTGTACCGTTCCACCAGTTCTGAACCATAAGGGTGCCGAACTCGGAAACGCCCTTATCATTTACAGCTGCGATAGTTGCAAGAGGTGTAGCTGTGATATCGATGATTGTCTGTGTAGCTGTACCGGCAGCCTGAAGGTCTGCGTTTGCGTTTGCACAGCCGTACTCAGCACCGGTGATCCAGTTTGTGCCGTCAGCGAGTGTTGCACCGCTGCCGATACCTGCACCGCCGCACCAGCCGAACTCAGGGTTCCAAACGAATGTAGCGTCGATCTTAGCGAGCTTATTCCAGTTGTCGCCGAGAGCAGCATAAAGGTCGATGTTGCCGCCGAGTGTAAATGCTTCGTTAGCAGCCTTTGCATCTTCTGCCTTGTATGCAGACCAATCTACCTCTGCAGGAGCATCTGTTGTTGTATCCTCGGGAGTTGTTGTATCCTCAGGAGTTGTTGTATCCTCGGGAGTTGTTGTATCCTCAGGAGTAGTTGTGTCCTCAGGAGTTGTTGTGTCCTCAGGAGTTGTTGTGTCCTCGGGTGTTGTAACAGGAACATCAACTACTTCGCCGTACTTTCTGAAGCTCTCATCATAGAAAGTAATATCCAGAACCTCAGCTGTACCGCCATAAGTCTGGAGCCAAGTCATACAATATGCATCGGAATCAGAGAAGAAGGAACCGCTAGGAGCAAACAGTGTTATCTTTCCGGTCATATTTTCATCAAAATCAACCGCAATATCCTTTCCCTCGCCCCAAGTTGCGTACTGCTTCCAGCCATTTCCGTTGGAATTTGTTCCGATTGCACCATTAACCCACTCAGAACCCTCAACAAGCTTAATAGTGTATGATACACCACAGATCTTTGCAGCATTAAAACCTGTATCCTCTTCCCAGTCAGGATCGCCTGCCTGATCAGCACGGATAAAGAACATATTGTTTGCATCGCCTTCTTTGATGTACTTGGTAACATCAACAGCACTTGCTGATACAGATACAGATGCTACTGCAACTACAGCTGCAGACATTGCAGCTAAAATTTTTCTTAACTTCATAAGAAATAATCCTCCTAAAAAATATGTATCGGATAGTAAACACTAAATCCTCAAGGTTAATTATACAATAACTTTCAGAAAATTTCAACTGTCATTTTACCCACAAAAAAACAAGTTTTTTATGCAAAAGCAATAAGAAAACAGCAAACGCCCCTGTCTTTTCTGACAGGGACGTCACTTTTTAAGTTATTTACTTAATTTCAGTTGTCTTTTCTAAGGGTAAACGCTACTCCCGCACCGCCAAGTGCCAGTGCCGCAACAGCTGCAAACGGGAACGAAATACCTGTGTTAGGGTTTCCTGTGCCTGGTGTTGTTGTGTCGTTTATAGTTCCCCCTGTTGTGCCATTCGTATTTCCGCTTGTTGTACCGTTATTTGTATCAGCTTCGGGGGGAGTTTCATCAGGGACAGAGGTGTTTGTTCCGCCGCTGCTCGTGGTATCTCCTGTACTGTTATTTGTGTTGTTGTCAGTAGTGTTGTTATTATCGCCTGTTACTGCGTCTGTAACATCGTCTACTACGTTTTCGCCTGCGTCCACTACATCATTTACTATATCCTCGCCCGCATCGACCACATTGCCGACTATGCCGCCGTTTGTTGCAAATGCAGACATACTCAGCACCGCAGCCGCAGCAAGTGCCGCTGTAAGAGAAGCAAATCTTCTAAGCATATCTATTCTCCTTTTATTTTTTTTCGCAGTGAATATGCATTTTCGCATTATTCGACCTACGCAGGATTATTATTTACACCACTCGTCATAAATATGCTTTCATCGACAAAGCCGCATTATGGAATTTGCACTTAATTTTTAAAGAAATATCCGCATACAGCATTAGCTAATATGCGGAATTTTTTTAGTTATTTTTTTCTTGTATAAACTTATCCATTGCCTTTGCCGCAGTTTTTCCCGCACCCATAGCAAGGATAACCGTTGCCGCACCTGTTACAGCGTCGCCGCCTGCATACACGCCCTCACGGGATGTCATACCCTGCTCGTCAGCGATAAAGCAGCCGTGCTTATTGGTTTCAAGACCCTTTGTGGTGTTTCGGATAAGCGGATTCGGACTTGTGCCTATCGCCATGATCACGCAGTCAACATCAAGCACGAAATCGCTGCCGCTCTTTACCACAGGACTGCGGCGGCCACTTGCGTCAGGCTCTCCGAGTTCCATTTCCACGCACTTCATTCCCGTTACGAATTTATGCTCATTACCAAGTATCTCAATGGGGTTCGTGAGAGTCTTGAAGATGATACCCTCTTCCTTTGCGTGTTCTATCTCCTCGTTTCTTGCGGGCATTTCCTCCTCGCCTCTGCGGTAAACTATGTATACATCCTCAGCACCAAGACGCTTTGCACAACGGGCAGCGTCCATTGCAACGTTTCCGCCGCCAACGACCGCCACACATCTGCTGTCCTTTATGGGAGTATCCGCACCCTCACGGTAGGCTTTCATAAGGTTTACCCTTGTAAGGAACTCATTAGCAGAATATACGCCCTTGAAGTTCTCGCCGGGGATATTCATAAATCTCGGCAGACCTGCTCCCGAGCCGATAAATACAGCCTCAAAGCCCTGTTGGAACAACTCGTCTACCTCTATCGTTCTGCCGATGACAACGTTTGTTTCTATCTTCACGCCAAGAGCTTCAAGATTTTCTATCTCACGCTGAACGATGCTCTTCGGTAGTCTGAATTCGGGGATACCATATACAAGCACTCCTCCCGCAAGATGGAGAGCCTCATACACCGTTACATCGTATCCCATTTTAGCAAGGTCGCCCGCACAGGTAAGTCCGCTGGGGCCTGCACCTATAACAGCACATTTATGTCCATTAGACTCAGGTCTGTCCGCCGCACCGTTTGAATGTTCGTTATGCCAGTCCGCAACAAAACGTTCAAGTCTGCCGATAGCAACAGGCTCTCCCTTTATTCCACGGACGCACTTGCTTTCGCACTGGGTTTCCTGAGGACAAACTCTTCCGCAGACCGCAGGCAGGGAACTGCTTTTTGCAATTACCTGATATGCTCCCTCAAAATCGTGTTCCTTTATCTTGGAGATGAATTCGGGGATATCAATAGCCACGGGACAGCCGCCTACACAGGGCTTGTTCTTACAGTTAAGGCAACGTTCCGCCTCGTCAATAGCCTGTTCCTCTGTATATCCGAGAGCTACTTCCTTGAAATTCTTGTTTCGAACCTCAGGTTCCTGCACAGGCATTTCGTTCTTTTTAAGGCTCATATTGGGCATTTACTTTGCCTCCTTCGAAAAGAGATTACAGGTAGCCTCACGCTTATGGGACTCAAAATCCCTGTACATAGCGGAGCGTTCCATAGCCTCGTCAAAATCTACAAGATGTCCGTCAAAGTCGGGGCCGTCCACACAGGCAAACTTTGTTTCGCCGCCTACTGTAAGACGACAGCCGCCGCACATTCCTGTACCGTCTATCATAATGGGATTCATAGATACTATCGTCTTGATACCATACTGTTTTGTAAGCTGACACACAAATTTCATCATAACGAGAGGGCCTATTGCAATGACCTCATCATACTGGTTGCCCTCTTCTATCAGGGTTTTAAGAGCGTCTGTAACAAGACCCTTTTCTCCGCAGGAGCCGTCGTCTGTCATTATCTTCATAACATCGCTGACAGCCTTGAACTCCTCTTCGAGTATCAGAAGCTCCTTTCCTCTGAAACCAACGATACTGTGTACCTCCGCACCCATACTATGGAGCTTTTTCGCTATGGGATAAGCGATAGCACAACCAACACCGCCGCCTACAACAGCCACCTTTTTCAGACCCTCTGTATGGGTAGGAGTACCCAGCGGACCTACAAAATCGTGGATATATTCACCCTCATTCAGATGATTGAGCTTTTCGGTAGTGCCTCCGACTATCTGGAAAATGATAGTCACTGTTCCCTTTTCTCTGTCAAAATCCGCAATGGTAAGGGGAATACGCTCACCTTCATCATCTACACGCAGTATAATAAACTGTCCCGGCTCTGCCTTCTTTGCAATAAGCGGAGCTTCAACCTCCATTAAGGTCACAGTGGGATTAAGTATCTTTTTTGTAATTATTCTATACATACAGTGCCTCCTGTAAATAGTTATACACTTTTAAAGTATAATCCATTTACGGCAAAAATGCAAGAATTCTAAATAAAATTCGTCAAAACATAATAATTATTTCATTCATGAGGAGTATTTATGTATATTGTGATACCAAAAAAGAAAACCGTGCAATGCACGGTTTTCGTAATATCTGTTGTATCGGGATATTAGCCCTTAGCCATAGCCTCAACCTCAGCAGCGAAGTCGTCAACCTTCTTCTCGATACCCTCGCCACGCTCGTAGCGTACGAAGTCAACTACCTCGATAGAAGCACCCTCTGCCTTAGCAACGGAAGCAACGTACTGAGCGATGTTCATTGTGTCGTCCTTGAAGTACTTCTGATCGAGAAGACATACTTCCTCGAAATACTTTCTCATACGACCCTCAACGATCTTATCAAGAACGTTCTCAGGCTTGGGCTTCTTGGACTCTTCATTCTCCTTCTTAACGAGAGAAGTCTGAACTTCCTTCTCCTCTGCGAGTTTCTCAGCAGGGATAGAAGCCTGAGATACATACTGAGCGTTAAGAGCTGTTACCTGAAGAGCAACGTTCTTACCGCAGGTGAGAACCTCAGCGTTGTCAGCCTTGTCAGTAGCGAGCTTAACAAGTGTACCGATTCTGCCGCCATCGTGCATATAGGGAACGAGAACACCGTCCATCTTTGTGAAACGACGGATATTCATATTCTCACCGATAGTAGCAACCTTTTCTGTCATATAGTCAGCAACCTTCTGTGTGCCGCCTGCAACAGTGCACTCTTTGAGAGCCTCAACATCAGCTACATCGTTAGCAAGGATAGTGTCAGCGATAGTCTCAACGAGGTCAAGGAACTTATCTGTCTTAGCACAGAAGTCAGACTCACAGTTGATCTCAACGATAACGCCTGTTGTACCGTTTGTCTTAGCCTTTACGATACCCTCAGCAGCGATACGACCAGCCTTCTTAGCAGCCTTAGCAAGGCCCTTTTCACGAAGGATCTTTACAGCCTCATCTCTGTTGCCGTCAGCTTCTACAAGAGCTCTCTTGCAGTCCATCATACCGCAGCCTGTCATTTCACGCAGCTCTGCAACTTCCTTAGCAGTAATGTTTGCCATTTTTATTTCTCCTTTATAAAGTAGTCAGTTTATTTATAAATTACTCAGCAGCTTCCTCAGCAACAACAGCCTCTGCTGTGCCCTGATTAGCGGAGATGATAGCGTCAGCCATTGCACCTGCAATAAGCTTAACAGCTCTGATAGCGTCATCGTTGCCGGGGATCACGTAGTCGATCTCATCGGGATCGCAGTTTGTGTCAACGATAGCAACAACGGGGATACCGAGCTTCTTAGCCTCAGCAACAGCGATCTTCTCCTTGCGGGGGTCAACGATGAAGAGAGCACCGGGGAGCTTCTTCATATTCTTGATACCGCCGAGGAACTTTTCAAGCTTTTCGATTTCGAGGTTGAGCTTGATAACTTCCTTCTTGGGGAGCAGGTCGAATGTACCGTCTGTCTCCATAGCGTGGAGCTGTTCAAGTCTAGCAATTCTTCTCTGGATTGTCTTGTGGTTTGTCATCATACCACCGAGCCATCTAGCGTTTACGAAGTGTGCACCTGCACGGAGAGCCTCTTCCTTAACGGAATCAGCAGCCTGCTTCTTTGTACCAACGAAAAGGATCTCGCCGCCGTTAGCTGCAACCTCGTGAATAAAGTTGTAAGCCTCGTCGAGCTTCTTTACTGTCTTCTGTAAGTCGATGATGTAGATACCGTTTCTCTCTGTGAAGATATAGGGAGCCATTTTAGGGTTCCATCTTCTGGTCTGGTGACCAAAGTGTACGCCAGCTTCAAGGAGCTGCTTCATAGATACTACTGCCATTTTGTGTTTCCTCCATAATTTAGGTTAATAAAATTTTCCTCCACGGAAAATCACCGTACCTGACGCCGTGAGACGCACCAAAGGCGGCTGTTTCCGTGTGTGTATTTGTGCATATAAGGATAGAATTGCACATTTACTGAAATATTATACCACAAACGAATAAAGATTTCAAGGATAACTTATTCGTCATTTAAACAAATTTCCAAATAGTTTCCGCCGCCCACTTGGTGAATTTGACGGACACTCGCAGGAAACAAGGATCGTGTCCTCCCCTATGACCTCTATATCGCACCAACGCACGGAGATGTCCTCCTCCTTGCCGAAAAGTCCGAAAAATCTGGATCTCCCGAAAATAACAAGACGGCATATCTTAGCGGTGCAGCTGTCAAACTCTATATCATCGGGATAGCCAAGGCGGCAGCCGTTTTTTATATTGATTATCTCCTTGCATCTTATATCGTTAAAGCTGTATACCATAATATCACCTCGTTTAGAGGGAGTATATGCGTATTTTTTTGCGAAAATGCGGGACAAGGCTTTGATCAAGCCTTTTCCGTTCTTAAAGATATTGTGATCAGCGTAAAGCCCAGCCACATAAGCGGCTGTATAACACCATCACCATAGCCGAAGCCGATCATCACAAGCGAAAAAATATGACCCGCCGCATACAGAGCAAGCACGACCACAGCAGGAATCTTCGTTCTTATAATTCCGATAGATGTAAAAGTATACAAAGTGATTACGGCAAATTCAATAACAAAACCATAATTCATTCCAAAGCCCAGCTCAATATTGCTTATAACGGGCACTGCTGCCGAAAGTGTCATAGGTATTGTAAAGAGCCAAGGTCTTTTTGTAATGAAAGAGCTAAGACAAAGCACAACAAATGTGATCTGTGCGATCAAATCAGTTACAGCCGATACGGATATTCCCTCGCTGTATCTGAACAACAAGCTATATCCGTCAGGCGGATTGTTTTCGGGCAGAATACTATGTGTAGCGTAGTCAACGCTCCAAGTTGGTTCAATAATGAACAATGTAAAAAACAACGAGCAAAGAACACACGCTGCCGCTATGTATCTAAACGGAGATCTTACCGATATCGTGTATTTTGCTATTTTCATACCTGCCTCCTTAATATAAACAGAGGGCAGAACGCCCTCTGTTTATATTTTTACATCAAACTTAAAACGTACTCCGCAGCCTCGTCAAGAGTACCCTGCGGCAGTGCGGAATGATCCTCCTCTGCGGGATTTTCCAGCCATTCTGGAACAAGGAACACTTTAAGCCCCGCCCTTGCGGCAGCCATATCGTCCTGTACACTGTTGCCTATCATCACGCACTCTTCGGGCTTTATACCAAGCTTTTCACATATTTCGGTGAAATACTTCGGACTGGGCTTACAATATGTACTGTTATCATAGTGACTGATATAGTCGAAATCCTCAGGAGAAAGTCCCACCCAGCTAAGACGTGTGTACATTCCGTCTGCGGGGAACATAGGATTTGTGGCAAGTACGATATTAAGTCCTGCACTGCGTAGCTTATCAATGAGCGGTTTGCGGTCAACATCGTATTTTACAACAGCTTTCGCCTTTTTGAACTCATTTGTATAAAACTCATCGCAAAGCGGCTTTGCGTCTGGCATTCCCTCGTTCATTGAATGGAATACCTCCCAGAAGCATTCGGAATTAAGGCAGCTGCCGTCATTCTTCGCCATAGCCCTTGTACCTGCCCACACCGATTTTACAGTATGTTCAGGCTCATAGCCGAGAGGGGCGAGTTTTTTACAAAGCTCACCGAAATACACCTTGATGAATTCCTCCTGCTGGAAGGGAATGAGCGTACCGTCCATATCAAGCATTACTGTCGTTATCATCGGTCTTGTTCCTTTCTGCCTTTCGCTTTGCCATTATCTGATGCTGTTTTTCGAGTCTTTTTTTATAAGAGCTTAAAGCGGCGGCGTCTGCCCTGTAAACAGTCCTTGCGACAGCCCACAGCGTAGCAGAGGCTTTTTTGCAGGTAAGCTTTATCAAAAACTTCCCGTGCTTTTCGCACTCGGAGATCGTGGACTTCTTGCCGCCGCCAAAGGACAGCCACTCTGAGTTTTTCATTATCTCCTGACAGCTGGGACAGGGGATATCTCTCACCCTGACATCTGAAAGCACCGTGCGGCAGTCCTTGATATTCTTGATAATGTCACGGCGAAGAGGCACTCTCGCACCGGCAGACATACCCGAATATTCCGCAAGACCTTTCTGCATATCCAGTCTGCGGCATACCTCATAGGTAAACCACGCATCGTTCATAGCGTCGTGTACCTGTGCGTCCATAGGTATCTGCAAACGCTCCACCGCATCGGAAAGCGACCACTGAGTCCTCTCATTGTCTATCTGATTTTTATAGATAAGCTGTAAGTTTATATAATCATTTCCCCAGCTTGGCTCAAACCCGTGGATAGCAAGATTATCCGACAGCATAGCCACATCATCAAAGCCCCAGGTGATAAAGCGGAAATCATCTCCGCACCACGCTTTGAAACGCTCAAACGCCTCGGGGAATTTCTCCCCCTTTGAAAGTTGAGCATTCGTGATACCCGTTATCTTCTCAACGTGGCGGTTCATTTTCTTGTAATATTTCGGGGCGATGTTTATTTTCAGCTTGTCGATAAGGTCAAAATTCTCATCTGTCTTTACCGCACCTATCTGGATTATCTCGCCCCTTAGGATAACAGGACTCTGCACCACCTTTGAGCGGTCCACAGCCTGATTCCATTCCATATCCAAAATGATATAGTTCATTTATCTCACATTCCTTATGAATTAAAGCATAAGCTTACCGCCCACAGCTTCCTTACGCCACTCAACGAAGTCATCGTAGTTGCCCATTCTGTCAAAACAGCCTGTTTCGGTGATCTCGATAATGCGGTTTGCCGCTGTCTGTAATATCTCGTGGTCGTGGGAGGCAAACAGGATATTTCCCTTGTACTCGGAAAGACCGTTGTTTACCGCTGTGATACTTTCAAGGTCAAGGTGGTTGGTGGGTCTGTCAAGAATAAGCACGTTGCTCTGGAAGAGCATCATTCTGGAAAACATACAACGTACCTTCTCACCACCTGAAAGAACATTTACAGGCTTGAACACGTCGTCGCCGCTGAACAGCATTCTGCCGAGGAATCCACGGAGATAACTCTCTGTTTCGTCCTTTGAATACTGACGCATCCAGTCAAGGATAGAAAGCTGACAATCATTGAAGAATGCACTGTTGTCATTCGGGAAATAGCTTACAGATGTTGTACTTCCCCACTTGTACTGACCCTCGTCAGGCTCTATCTCGCCCATCAGTATTCTGAACAGCGTTGTAACTGCTATCTCGTTATTGCCGACAAAGGCTATCTTGTCGTTCTTGCCGACAGTAAAGCTGACATCATTCAGCACCTTTACGCCGTCAACGGTCTTAGAGATACCCGATACTTGCAGGATATCCTTACCTACCTCACGCTCCATTTCAAAGCCGATATAGGGGTACTTTCTGCTGGAAGCGGGAAGTTCCTCAACGGTCAGCTTGTCGATAAGCTTACGTCTTGAAGTAGCCTGCTTACTCTTGGATTTGTTCGCAGAGAATCGTGCGATAAAGTTCTGCAATTCCTTTATCTTTTCTTCTGCACGTTTGTTCTGCTGCTTTATCATACGCTGGATAAGCTGGGAAGATTCATACCAGAACTCATAGTTACCAACGTACATCTTTATCTTACCGTAGTCGATATCAACGATATGTGTACAAACATTATTGAGGAAGTGACGGTCGTGGGATACTACGATAACAGTACCGAAATACTCAGCAAGGAAATCTTCAAGCCAGGATACAGCGTCGATATCCAGATGGTTTGTAGGCTCGTCCATAAGGATAATATCGGGGTTTCCGAACAGGCACTGTGCAAGAAGCACCTTTACCTTCTCGTTACCTGTAAGGCTGTCCATCTGCTGGTACAGGATCTCCTCGGGAAGTCCCAGTCCCTGTATAAGCTTGGAAGCGTCAGACTCTGCCTCCCAGCCGTTAAGCTCGGCAAATTCGGCTTCGAGCTGTGCAGCCTTGTCGCCGTCCTCCTCAGAGAAATCTTCCTTTGCATAGAGAGCGTCCTTCTCCTGAATGATATCATACAGACGCTTGTTACCCATAATAACGGTATCCTGAACAGTGTACTCGTCAAAAGCATAGTGATCCTGACGGAGTACCGACATACGAAGCTCCTCAGGCTTGGAAACATTACCCTTTGTAGGTTCAAGCTCGCCGCAAAGAACCTTTAAGAATGTGGACTTACCCGCACCGTTAGCACCGATAACGCCGTAGCAGTTACCTGCGGTAAATTTCAGGTCAACGTCCTTAAAGAGCTGCTGTCCGCCAAAGCTCACGCTGACATTAGATACAGTAATCATTTTTATCTCCCTTCGGCGAATGAGGAATGAGAAGTTAGGAGTGAGGAGTTAATGTGTGCCTGACGGCACAGATCAAAAAGCGGCTTTGCCGCAGACTGCCCAATCCTTAGCTCATTATCCTTAATTCGCTTTATTCTTTTTGTTTTCTTTTGTAGTCTTTGTTATTGACGATAGTATTTTCCTGATCTCTTCACAATCGTTCAACATAGAAATATATTCGTTTTGAGTTATATATTCACTCTGATACAGTAATTCAAGCCAATAAATCGTTTCTGCACTCTCTTTAAATGCGATATACATTTTAGCAAGGAAATCACTGCTGCTTATTGCACATTCCGCCTCTGCAATATTTGCCCCAATGCTGGTACCACACCGAAGTATCTGTTTTGATATGACTGTTTCATCTTTTTCAGCACGCAGATATTTATAAAGGCGGATCACCCTTAAAGCAAATCTTTTGCTTTTATCATACACAATGTTTTTTTGCATACTTATTTCATTACAGAAAATCAGAGCAAGAAATTCCGCTCAGCAGCTCAGCCGCCTTTGGAATCAGTGCCGTAGGCACACCGAAATTCCTCACTCCTCATTCCTGATTTCTAATTAAATTTTAGCAAACGCCTGTTCAAGGTCTGCGATGATGTCGTCAACATTTTCAAGACCAACAGAGAAACGGATAAGTCCGCCGTCGATACCTGCCGCAACGAGCTGCTCATCTGTGAGCTGTCTGTGTGTCGCAGACGCAGGGTGAAGAACACAGGTACGGATATCCGCAACGTGTACCTCGTTGGAGGCAAGTTTCAGGCTGTCCATAAACTTGACCGCAACAGAGCGGCCGCCCTTGATAGAGAACGAAATAACACCGCTTGTACCTAGGGGCAGATACTTCTTTGCAAGTTCGTGACCCTTGCTGCCGGGAAGTGCGGGATATGTTATAAACTCTGTCTTGCCTGTGGACTTGATATACTCTGCAACTTTAAGAGCATTCTGACAGTAACGCTCCATTCTTACTGCGAGGGTTTCAAGTCCAAGATTGAGCAGGAAAGAAGAATGTGCCGCAGGATAGCAGCCGAAATCTCTCATAAGCTGCATTCTTGCCTTAACGATGTAAGGTGCAAATGCGTAATCTCTTGTGTAAACTGTACCGTGGTAGCTCTCGTCAGGCTCTGTCATACAGGGGAATTTGCCGTTTGTCCAGTCAAACTTGCCGCTGTCAACGATAACGCCGCCTACCTGTACAGCGTGACCGTCCATATATTTAGATGTAGAGTGAACTACGATATCAGCTCCCCACTCGATAGGTCTGCACAGGATAGGTGTAGCAAATGTATTGTCGATAATGAGCGGAACGCCGTGTGCGTGAGCCACCTTTGCCCACATCTCGATATCAAGAACAGTTATAGCAGGGTTTGCAAGTGTTTCGCCGAATACAGCCTTTGTATTCTCCTTGAAAGCTGCGGAAAGCTGTTCCTCAGTAGCGTCGTTATCAACGAAAATGCACTCGATACCCATTCTTTTAAGAGTTACAGCAAACAGGTTGATAGTACCGCCGTAGATAGACGCAGAGGCAATAAAGCTGTCGCCTGCCTCACAGATATTGAGAATGGAAAGCAGGGAGGCTGCCTGTCCGCTTGATGTACACATAGCCGCAACGCCGCCTTCAAGGGCTGCTATCTTCTTTTCAACGCAGTCTGTGGTGGGGTTCTCAAAGCGGGAGTAGATAAGGCTCTTTGTGGGGTCGTCAAATACAGCCGCAACATCGTCTGTGGAATCATAAACGTATGTGGTGCTTTGTACAATAGGCATTACTCTCGGTTCGCCGTTTTTGGGTGTGTAGCCCTCGTGTAAGCATTTTGTTTCAATCTTCATAGTAAATCGTCCTTTCTATTTATCCGCAGTGCGGAGTGTTCTGCTTATTCAGTTCCGAAACACCATTTTATGGTATTCCGATAAATATACAGTATAAGTATATCACACTTCCGAAGATTTTACAAGAGCAAAATTTGATTATTCTTTATTTCTTTCCGAAAACAACAAAAGGGCGACCACAGGTCGCCCTTTATTCATCGTAGGTTTCGTCGGTAAACACCCCATACTTCGTCTTTAACCTTGACAGCTTACGTCCCAGCGGTCTTCTCAGCACCAGCAGGAACACCACATTCGACACACAGTACACCGCCGTGATAGGCAGAGCCGCTGTTAAAGCCGCAATCCACCTTGAAAGGCTGAATACTCCCTCTGCGGAAAGCACCGTCCAGATATCCATAAACACCGAGTACACCGCCCCTGCGAGTACACCGTAAACGCAAAGCGGCACAGTTTTTTCAAGAAAGCCTTTCCTGTTAAGAAGTCCTGCGGCAAAGCCGATAATTCCCCAGCAGAACATCTGAAACGGTGTCCAAGCACCCTGTCCGAAATAGATATTCGATATTATCGCAGACATTGCACCTGTCATAAATCCTGCCTGCGGCCCGAAATACATAGCAGAAATGATGACCACCGCCGTAACCGGCTTAAAGAAAGGTATCACCGCAAAAATAAATCTACCCGCAACGGAAAAGGCTGTCATCACCGCAATAAGCACAAGCTCCCTTGCGTGTGGCGAGCGTTTCTCGAACGACATAAAAAACGGCACACAGCACAGCACGACCGCTATCACCGAGGCGATATCCCACCGCTCTCCGCCAAAAAGAACAGTGCCAAGCACTGCAATAAGCGGCACTGATATCAGTGCCGTTATTCCTATTATCTTTTTTATACTCATTGTTTACGGCGGCGATCCATTCCCGCAAGGATATCGTCAACATCGTAGCGGTTTCTGTCACGGCTGTCGTCGTCCTCCGTGATGAACTGACTACGGTTCTTTGCGGCAAGTATATCCGCAGAGCGTATCTGCGTTGTATCCGTACTTGCCTTTTTAGAAGCACCCACCGCCGAGGGTACGATATCTCTTTTCTCGTTAGCTGTTGCAAGTGCGTCTTCAAGATCTATCACCGCACGGGCGGGAGAGTTCTTTCTGTTTATGCCTCTGCCTATCTGAGGTGCTTCGGACTGTGCAAAGAAAGCGTCCGACTTTGGCTTTTTAGGTATCTGCGGTATCTCTGCTGTTGCGTCAGATGTCTTTGCGGCAGGCTTTACGGTATTGTCGATATATTTCCTTGCCGCTACGGAGGAAGGCACTCCCGCAGAGGGAGTATCAGGCTTCATAGCCGCAGGGGAGAGTTTCTTCTGCTCTGTCACAGGCTTTTTCGCCTCGGGAACAGCCCTCTTCTGCTCTGTCTGTACAGGAGAAGCAGGTCTGCTCTGCTGTGGTGCAGGCTTACTTACAGGATTTCTTTTTGCATTGGGAACACCGTATGTAAACAGTACGCTGTCCGCCGATTTTGAAGCCTGTCTTCCGCCTGTCCTGCCGTATTCCGCATTTCCGTCGGATTTTACGGAAATGCCCTTGTTTGCAGTGTTCTGTTCTAAGCTGCCGTTCTTCACCTGTGGTACTATCTCGGGAAGCGGAGCGTTATCCGATGCTGTTTTAACAAGCGAAAAGATTATCAGTGCAAGGCAAGGAAGGACTGCAATAATGCATATTCCCCACGGGGTTTTTGAAAAGCTTATCACCCTGCCGAGGATATCACTGCTCCAACCTGCTTTTCCGATAAAGGCACTCTCGCTGACAGTAACGATCTTACCGCTGCCGTCGGTGATATCAATAGAATATACACCGTCAGTCATAACGATAGCCTCTGTATATCCAAGTGCGGGAACTATCTCCTCATCAATGGCAGAGGACGAATAGAGGATAAGATTGCCCTCTGTTATGTCATAGGGCTCACACTGTTCAACAATAACAGCAGAGCCGCTGTTAAGCCCCTCAAACTCGGACTTCTCACAAAGATACAGATTAAACCCGAAAACATCGACCAGCCCGTTTGAACCAAACACCGCTGAAATCACTATCATAAACGCACAAACAACAAAAAGCAGTACGCAAAAGAAAAGACCTGTTCCTCGTGCTATTTTTTTACCCATTTTAGTGAAAACACCTCTTTTTACTCTTGACAAAAACAAATTAAAATATTATAATAGATTTACTACGTTCTGTAAAAATCTGATTTTTTTTAGTATAGCATAATAAGATGATTTTTGCAAGTGTTTTCTCTTTTTATTCGATCTAAATGCTGGTATAGCTCAGTTGGTAGAGCAACGCATTCGTAATGCGTAGGTCGTGGGTTCGAGTCCCATTCCCAGCTCCAGTTTTCCGCTGGATCTTAATAAGGATTCAGCGGTTTTTTCATATCAGCGGTATTCCACCGAAACTTTAAATCTAAGCTTCGGCGGTTTTTTTATCCGATATGGATTTTACGCAGATTTTACATTCAGACTAATAACACAACAAGAAAGGACAGCCCAAAAATGAGCAACAATACCGAAAACAAAGCGTCTTTAATGAAAATGTGCAAAGCCGATGAGGTAATTCTCCACGAGGGAGAAGTAAACACCGAAATGTACAAGATCCTTTCCGGTAAGGCAGCTATGTATATGCACTATGGTGAAGAAAACGAGTATCTTATCGGTATCATTTCCGACCAACGCTGTATCGGAGATGTCTCCCTGCTTACAAACCGTCCCAGTCCCTATACTGTCGTTGCAGTAAGCAATGTAATGCTTATGCGTATTCAGGACACACAGTTTGAGGAATTTATCGTAAACAACACAAAGAACGCTGTTGATATTATGAAGAATATGGCCAGTATGATAGTTACCCTCAACAAGGATATCGACCTTATCACAGATGAGCTTTCTTACTACATAAAGGAACTTGAAAACAAAAACGAACAGAGCGAAGATATGGAAGTATCTGATGTTCTTACAGCTATCCAGAACAAGATTATGCAGCATAAAATGGCGACCCTTGCAGGAAATACAGAGCCTGTCTGATCACATAACACTAAGACCTCCCGATTTTGGGAGGTCTTACTTATTTACTTATTGTTGTCCTTTGGCTTTGGTCTTTTGTCGACCTTTTTGTACAGGTATATCTCACGTCTTGTTGTGATATGGACGCTTCCCTGCTTGATATAATTCTTCGCTGCACTCTGCATACGAACAGTCTTTAACTGACCTTTATGTACAAGCATTATTATCAGAGCGATAATAAGCCCTATAACTAATGCAATTACTATCTCCATATCTGTCCCTCCTTATCCGCCGAACATTCCAAGCAGGAATATCACAAGGTATGCCGCCGCACCGAATATTCCCCAGAAAATAAACAGCCAACGCCAGAATTTGCCCATATCAGTGGGAAGATCTCCGACGAATTTTCCTGTCTGTCCGTTCATAGCAAACAGATATTTTTCACCGTTCCAAGTGGTATTGAGTATCCACACGGGGCAAAGCACATATTTAGAGCCGCTGTCCGAAAGATTTATGCTCTCGTTCTGTTCAGTTACGGTATCGAAATCCGTTACAGTACTGCGAAGCTCATCACGTACACTCTGCTTTATTCTTGTGTTTGCTCTTTCAATGCTTTCCGCCGCAGTAACATCATACTTATCGGCAAGATATCCCGAAAGATACGCTGTATCAAAGTTTTTAAGCTCCTTATAATCAAACGGCTCGATAGACTCCATAAGGTCATCGGGCATTTTTGTTGAGCCGTCCACAGGAACAAACTCAAAACCCATATTTCCGGCACGAATTACAGAGTAATATTTCGTTTCTTTATAGTTATAGTTGCTGTCATCCCAGCGGCGTACCTTTGTCGCCTTGTATACTATCCTTGCGTCTGCCTTTGCGTCAAACATCCAGAAGGGTACATAAACGCATTTTATCTCATCAATATGGTTTTCGTCCTTAAAAGCAGCGGGCAGCAGGAATTTTCCTTCAAGGTGCTTTTTAAGTGCCGCCTTTGCCGCCTCCTTATCAAGTTTGAACGGAATTACCATATCGGGTTTGAGATCGCCTGCAAACTGTCCCGACATAACCACAGGACTTCCGCAATACGGACAATGGGTAGCACCTGTCGTACTGTCAGCAACTATCTCACCCGCACAGGAGTTGCAGACATACACGTTCATTCCCGCAGTTTCGCCCTCCTGCCACTCGCCTCCTGCGGCAACATCCCAGTTCATATTATCCTGAGTGGTTTCATTCATTACATCGTTATAATCTTTCAGCGTATCCATATCGAATGTCGTATCGCAATACGGGCATTTCATCTGCTGAGATGAGCTATCAAACTCGATCTTTCCGCCACAGCACGGGCAATCGTACTCTAATAATGTCGTAGCCATTTTTTACCTCTCTGTTACATCAAACCAACTGCGTCAATGCAGCTAAATAAAGTATATCATCATTACATATTTTCGTCAAGCAAAAAAACGAAAAAAACCGTTAGATTATACAAACATATAAAATCCGTATTGACAAAGTGTGCCATATAATATATACTTTAATATGAATAACAATGTATTAAAGAACAGGAGGCTGCTTATGCATACGAATTACATATATGAATTTGATATTGCCGCAGCTTGTCTGATAACGGCACTTATAACTCTACTTGCGCTCAGAAAGAACTATCCCTCGACCACAAATAAGGTCTATGCGGGTATGCTTATATTAAACCTTTTTTCAACTGTTATGGATCTTGCCACGGTCTACTCACTGGCTAATTACGAAACCATACCGCTCTGGCTGAATTATCTGCTTAATATAGTCTATCTGATGTCCTTTAACGGCTGTGCGGTGTTATATCTTATCTACACACTTATTATCACAAAGGGACGCAACATATCCAAATTAGACCGTGTTATCTTTTACGGAGTCGCCGGAACAGACCTTGCACTCCTCATCACAACACCTGTTACAAAGCTTTTGATATACTTTGACGAAAACGGAATGTACTGTCACGGTCCGCTTATGCCTGTACTGTATATTACCGCATTACTGCTGTTGATATATTCTATGTTCCTTGCCGTATCACGAAAAGGAAAGCTTACAAAATACCAGTACACTTCGGTCATTTCGTTCAACCTGCTTATAGTTATTGCGATAGTGCTGCAATTTATCTACAACGATCTGCTGCTTCAAGCCTTTGCCTGCTCACTGTTCCTTGTGGTAGTTTATGTGTCGCTGCAAAACCCCGACGACTATATGGACAAAACAACAGGCTGCTACAACAGTGCAGCATTTAACGAGGCTATAAACAAGCTTATCTCAAAAAAATACCGCTTTACACTGGTCGCATTTACCCTTGACGACTTTCAGTATATAAACAGAGTTCTCGGTGTAACGCTCGGCACAGAGCTTATCGACCGTATATCAATAGCATTCCATAAGGAATTCGGTGCAAAAAATGTATATCATCTTCACGGCTGCCGTTATGCTGTTATACCTGCAAACACCCAGCCGCCTGATGAAATAGTTAAAAAAATGCAGGCTATCTTCGCTTCTCCGATGCATATAAACGGTATCGACGTTCAGCTCGTACCCTGTATCTGTAAGGTAAGATATCCCGACTTTGCTGAAACGGCAGAGGATATAAACAACGCTATCGAATACACACTTAAAACTATATCCAAAAGCAACGACAAGGCTGTAATAACAGCCACCGCAAAATCACTGGAAGCCAAAAACCGTGAGAACACCATAACTCACATAATGAAAAATGCGATCTTTCAGGATAAGTTTCAGGTGTATTATCAGCCCATATACTCCGTGGCAGATAACAAATTCACCTGTGCGGAAGCTCTTGTCCGTCTTATAGATGAAGACCTCGGCTTTATTCCCCCTGATGAATTTGTCCCCATTGCCGAGAAAAACGGTATGATAATCGAGATAGGCGAGGCAGTATTCCGTAAGGTGTGCTATTTCCTGCAAAACACCAACATACTGCGTATGGGTGTTGACTATATAGAGGTAAACCTCTCCACCATTCAGTGTATGCAGGAGAGCCTTGCTCCCGACCTTATCGAGATAATGGACAGACACAATATATTCCCCAACAAGATAAACTTCGAGATAACCGAAACAGCACATTCCGTCAATGACACAACGCTGAGAAACACAATGGAAACGCTGATAAATGCCGGCTCTACATTCTCAATGGACGACTACGGCACAGGCTTCTCCACCGCAAACTATCTTGTAGGTCTGCCCACCAGTATCGTAAAGATAGATAAAAGCATACTGTGGCCCGCAATGAAAAACGAAAATGCACTTATAATCCTTAAACACACTATTCAGATGCTTAAAGCACTCGATAAAAAGATAGTTGTAGAGGGTGTAGAAAATCAGCAAATGGCTGATATGCTGATAGAAATGGGCGTTGACTACCTGCAAGGATATTTTTACTCAAAGCCTATACCCGAAAATGATTATCTCAGCTTTATAAGATGCAACAATTAAATAAAAATGCGGCGTGTACCGATAAAGTACACGCCGTAATTTGTTATCTGCATATCTCAACTATCGCATTTGCAAAAAGCACAGCGTCCTTCAACAGCTCGTCCACTGTGATAAACTCATCTGCACCGTGCATATGATAATCGGTATCGCCACGCTCAACGCCAAAAGCTACGCCGCCCTCAACGTGATGAACATAAGTGCCGCCGCCTATTGCGATACATCTTCCCTTTTCGCCCTCTATACGCTCGTATACTCTGAGCAGAGCCTGAACAAAATCGCTGTCCTCGTCAACACAGTGCGGCTCATCACCCATAAATCCGTCAAAGGAACAGCCTGCTGAATTTAATGCCTCACGTTCTTTACGCTCTACCGTATCAAGGTCAAGGCAAGTCGGGAAACGCACATCAACAGTACCCTTACACTCGCCGTTTTCAATATGGAAAATGCTGAACACAAGCGTAGTTGCACCAGTCTTGTCCTGTGCCTTTAACCCTACCGATGAACCGTCTGTTTCTCCGAAGGGGAAGATACTTTCCAGCCCTCTCAGTATATCCTTTTGCTTACCCCCTGAAAGAGGAAGTCTGTTAAGCAGTGAAATAAGTGCTGTTACGGCATTTATTCCTGCCTCGGGAGTGGAGGCGTGTGCCGACCTTCCCGCCGCAGTGATACGAACAGCTCCGCCGATATCCTCTGCTGTGAATACCGCTCCGCCCTTATCTGCGGCAACAGCGTCCTTTATCTCAGAAAGCGATATACCCTCTACCTCTGCAAAGGCACTGTCGGGAACTGCATTAGGAATACTTCCGCCGTTAAACAGACGTACAGAGCCGCCCTCATACTTACCGCTGAAAGAGGAACGCATCATACCCTTTTCCACATTGATAACAGGAAAGCTGCCGTCAGGTGTAAACACATTAGGCGGGAGCTTTTCGTTCTTCATATATATCTCCATATCGGAGCTGCCGTTCTCCTCGTCCGTACCGAAAATAAGACGAACTCCCTTAGAAAGGGGAATACCAAGCTCCTTTACGCACTTTATCGCATAAAGAGCAGCCACCGCAGGGCCTTTGTCGTCAATAACTCCTCTGCCGTAGAGTACCCCGTCCTTTTCGGTCATAGCGTAGGGATCAGTCGCCCAGTTTTCAGGCTGACAGGGTACAACATCAAGGTGACAGAGGATACCAAGTGCAGCATCTCCCCCGTTTGTATTATAGTCAGCAGAGCCTACGACATTCTGACAGCAGGCTGTGGGAAATCCCATACCGTTGCAGATAGAGATCATCTTATCAAGTGCCTTTTTTGGCTCAGCACCAAAAGGAGCGTCAGGAAGAGGTTCACCCTTTACACTGGGTATCGAGATAAGTTCCGAAAGGGTAGAAAGCATTTCGTCCTTGTGGGAATAGATATAGTCTTTTATCTTTGTCTGCATTATTTTTCTCCTGTTTTCTTGTTTTTTAACAGCTCTGCGATCATTTCAGCGACCTTGTATACATCGCCGCAGCCAAGTGTGATTATAAGATCCCCTGCCTCGGCATTGTCCGCAACGTACTTCGCTACCTCTTCAAAGGTTGGGTACCACACGCAGCCGTCTATCTTATCTGAAAGATCCTTTGCATAGATGTTATAGGTGTTCTTCTCACGGCTGCCCATTATCTCGGTCAGCACTACCTTATCCGCTACGGAAAGAGCCTGTGCAAACTCGTCAAGCAGCATTGCTGTCCTTGAATAGGTAAACGGCTGATGCACCGCCCACACACGCTTGAAGCTCATCTTCTTCGCAGTGTTGAGTGTCACCTCTACCTCTGCGGGGTGATGTGCATAGTCGTCTGCAACGGTGATACCCTCTACCTCTGCGATACGCTCAAAACGGCGTATCGTACCGCCATACTGGGAAAGTCCCTCACGCATAGCCTCCACAGGTATTCCCGACGAATAAGCCGCAGCACAGGCTGCAACAGCATTATATACATTATGGATACCCGGAACGTGTATAGCTATCGTACCGAGGTTTTCGCCCTTGTGTATAAAATCAAACTCTGTATGGAAATCGCTCACAACTCTGATTTTTTCGGGGTAGAAATCATTCTTATCTGTCTTACCAAAGGTGATGACCCTTGCCGCACTTCCGCTGTTTCGTACAGCCTCCATAGTATTCTCATCATCGCCGTTTGCTATTATCATATCTGTGGTCTTTGCACAAAATTTGGAGAAGCTGAGCTTTAAATTCTCCATAGTCTTGAAGTAATCCATATGGTCACGGTCGATGTTAAGGATTATTGAAATATCGGGGAAAAGCTTTAAGAAAGTGTCTACAAACTCACAAGCCTCGCACACCATATATTCGCTCTTACCTGCCCTGCCGCTTCCGCCGATAGCCTTTAATTTACCGCCGATAACTGCCGACATATCTATTCCCGCACCAAGCAGGATATGGGTCAGCATTGAGGAGGTGGTGGTCTTTCCGTGTGTACCCGATACGCAGAAAGCCTTACTGTACCAGCTTGTAACAAGTCCTAACAACTCACTGCGTTCAATGGTTAGAACTCCGCTTTCCCTTGCGGCACAAAGTTCAGGGTTGTCCTCCATTATAGCCGCTGTGTGGACAACAAGGTCTGCACCCTCTAAATTCATAGGGTCGTGACCAAGAAATACGGGTATCCCCATTTTACGCACTGCGTCAAGGGTAGCGGTTTCGTTGTTGTCCGAGCCTGTAAGATAATACCCCTGTGTATGCAGTATCTGTGCCAGCGGATACATTCCGCTTCCGCCTATGCCTATAAAATGAATGTGCTTTTTGCCTAAAAGAAAGTTCTCCATTGTAACAGCCCTTTCGGATAAATCAGTGTCATTTAATTATACGTATATACATTTTTATTATGAATATTCCCCGCCAAAAAACTCACACTATTACTGCCAAAAAAAGCAACCACAGTTATTAACGGAGGAACATTATGGAAATCAGTGACATCAAAATCAGAAAAACAATGCACGACGGCAGACTTCGTGCCGTGGTATCTATCACTATCGACAACGCTATCGCTATCCACGACATCAAGCTTGTACAGGGCGATGAGCGTATGTTCGTAGCAATGCCCAGCCGCCGTGAGGAAAGCGGGATATTCCGTGATATCATACACCCTATTTCCGCAAACATACGGGAAAAGATAGAGGAGCAGATACTTGACGCATATAATAATTATGTTCAGTAAACAGCATTATCGGGCGGTAGACACGCCCGATAATTTTTTATCCCTTTTTATCAAGATAAAGCTTTGCCTTTAAGATAGCAAGTTGAGTCTTTGCATCGGGGAACTCATTGTTTACAGCCATTTCCACAGCCTTTTCAAAGGGGATACACTCCACATCAAGGAACTCGTTGCTGTCGAGATCCTGCTCACCGTAGTGAAGTCCCCTTGCAAGGTACATATGGATCACCTCACAGCAATATGCTGGTGTCGGGATAAGGTTGCCAAGATAGACATACTCATCACAGGTACAGCCTGTTTCCTCTTTAAGCTCACGCAGACCGCATTCGTAGTGGCTCTCGCCCCATTCAAGTTTGCCTGCGGGTATCTCGGTCATAACCTTGCCAAAGGGATAACGGAACTGCTTTACAAACAGCACCTCGCCTTTTTCGTTTATGGGGAGAACACAAACTCCGCCGGGGTGACGTATCACCTCACGGTTTACCACCTGTCCGTCTTCCAGTTCAGCCTTGTCAACATACAGCTTTACAACAACGCCGTCGTACCTCTGCTCACTGGATAGTGTTTTTTCTTCAAGGTGCATATCGTTACCTCTTTTTCTTCCTGTCGTTATTTTCTTCAAGCTCTTTTGCCATTTGCAGAGCCTTTTCCTCGTCCATTACATTAAAACCGAAATCGACATTGCCGCTTTCGGGGGTATTCTCAATAGACCTCGAAAGCTGATTTATATATGCGTTGTGTGCCTTTATACCCTCGTTCTTTATCATAAGGTCAAAATGTGCATACTTACGGGGCTTGTGCTTTTTAATAGCATACCAGAACAGCATATACAAGCCGAAAAGACCAGTACCGCCGATAGTTGCCATAAGACCAAGCTTTATTCCCGGCGTCACATAGGTGAATTCTATATTACTTTCACCTGCGGAAACACGCACAGCACAGAAACCGCCGTTTACCTTTTCGATTTCAGCCTCTTTGCCGTTTACCGAAGCACTCCAACCATTATCGTAGGGTACTGTGAATACCACAAGCTCGTCCGAAACGTAATTTGTCTTTGCGGTAAAGCCTGTATTGCTTATACTGAAATCCGATACCCCCGCAAGGATACGCTCCTCTGCGTCGGACTTAAAGCGTTCAAGCGTGGTGACCCTCATATCCTCAGCGGATATCTCGGAAAGGATATCGGAGTACTTTGCCGCCTGTTCATCGGAAAGCACCACCGCACGACACATAAGCCTGTCCACAAAGCTCATTGAACCTATATCATCAGCGTTGACATACTCATCATAAGCATAACCCACAGGCATTGCGTATTTGTTATAGTAGATATCGTATCTGCCCTGTGTACTGTGATACTCATACACCTTTAACTGGTCAAGAGCCTCCTCCAGCTTTTCATCGCTGTAAGCGTTGCGTACTATAAAATACCTGACGCCTGCAAGAGAGCGGAATGCATATCGGTCATTTGAGGGTGCGGAATTAACATCTCTTGTTATATCCAGCATATCATAAAGCTCAAAGGTGGAGCTGGGGATTATACTTGTAAAGCTCCTAAGACTGCTCTTATCCCACAGCATATTGACGTTGTTTATCTCGTCGATAGCCTCGATACGGTAAAAGTCGTCATCGTCAATATTTATCTCAGCCGACACAGTCTTGTTGTACGCACCGACGCGAGGGCCGAGTATTCTGCCGTAAGCCACGAAATAATATCCCAGCACAAGACTGCACACAACGGTAGAAACAAGCACCGTCTTTCTAAAATAAACGTACTTGTCCTTTCTTCTCCAACGTATAAGAAGTCCGAATAAGACAAGGAACACCACCGCTATACCTATCTGTATGAAAACAGCATAATGAGTATCAAACAAATTAGGTCTTATTACTTCGTCAAGCTTTGTGCCGTCCTCTGCCTCAGGCGTATATTTTGTAGGATGCAGAAGTACGATAAGCGTAATCAGACCTGTTGCCACCGCTGTAAATTTAAGTCCGAATTTAAGCTCAGAAGAGTCACAGCGTTCAAGAGCATATACCGTAGCAAGACAGCAGATAAGCTCGGGCATATAGAACCATCTTGTATAGAAATTGTTATTGAACAATACAAAGGACGCATTAAGTCCAGGGACGAATACCATTATCAGACATACGACAAGAAGAGCCTTTGCCCAGTGCTTTTTCGCTCCCTTGAAGAATGCAAGAACTCCTGCCATAGAGAAGAGGGGCAGATACAGTGCAACGCTTGACCATTTAGCATTGGCATCTGTAAACATATTGGTTCTTGCAGGTATCTCGGGCGGGAAGAACATCGCTTCAAGGATAAGACCGTAACGCTGTTCCTTTCCGTAGAACATAAAGGCACTGTCCGTAAGGATATTAGTGGAGCGTGGAACATCAAGCACCTGAAATATAGACGGCACAAACAGTATTCCCGCAATAGCTACACCTATAACGCTCTCAAAAGCAAGGCAGAAGAAATCTCCTACGCTTATCCTGAATTCCTTGCTTGTGCAAAGCCGCACGATGAAATAGATAACAAGGAATACACACTCGCCGATAAAGAAAAAGTAATTTACAAATGCATTTATCGCTACAGTAAGAGCGAATATTCCCTTACGCTTGTTCACGACGCATTCTTCAAGTCCTATAAGGAGAAGCGGGAAAAATACTATCGCCTCGTGGAAGTGATTGAAGAAGATATTATACATCGAATATCCCGAAAAAGCGTATAAGATTCCGCCGATAAGGGCATTTTCGGGCTTTGCAACAAAGCGTCTGATATACATAAACGCAAACAGCGAGGACAACGCAAGTTTCAACGCCATAAGCGGTGCCATAATATATTGCGAAATACTTACGGGAAACAGTGCGGCAAACCAGAAGAAAGGACTTCCCAGCGTGTAGAAACTGTAAGAACCTATCAAATTCGCACCGAGGTCTGTCTGCCAGTTCCAGCCGAAATTACCCTCCTGCACTGCCCTGATACAGGTCTTGTAAAAAGGTATCTGCTGTGCGTTGTAATCACCGTAGAATATAAAATATCCGCTGTCAATAACCACAAAGGGCAGCATAAGAAGTACTCCCATAAGGAGAGCATAGAAAAAGGCTCTTTTGTAGTAATACTTTTCTTGTCTGTACATTTTTTATTTCCTTTTATTCAAATCAAGCAGCGGATATTGATCCGCTGCCTGTATTCCTATTACATCTTTTCAGGTGCGTCCACCTTTAACAGAGTCAGTACATTACGCAGAGCTGTCCTTGCAGCCTCGCACAGTGCAAGACGGGAAAGCTTGACAGCTTTTTCAGCGTCCTTTACGGAGCAGCTGTCATAGAACTTGTGATATACCTGTGCAAGTTCTGTTGCGTATCTTGTAAGCATAGCAGGGCTGTAATCCTTTGCTGCTTCGTTTATCATTTCGGGCATCTCTGCAATCTTTCTTACAAGTGCCATTTCCGCAGGCTCTGTATAAGCTACCTCGCCGCCCTCGTACTTGAAGCCGTCCTCTGCCATTTTCTCGATAACACGGCAGATCCTTGCGTGAGCATACTGCACATAGAACACGGGGTTCTTGGAGCTTTCCTCAACGGCAAGATCAAGGTCGAATTCAAGGTGGGTGTTGGAGTCACGCAGATTGAAGAAAAATCTTGCTGCATCTATCGGAACTTCGTCAAGCAGAGTGGTGAGAGTGATAGCCTTGCCGCTTCTCTTGGAGAGCTTTACAGTTTCGCCGTTTCTCACCAGCATTACCATTTGCATAATTACAACGTCAAGTCTGCTTTCGTCAATGCCCATAGCGGAAAGAGCTATCCTCATTCTCTGAACATAGCCGTGGTGGTCTGCACCGAGGACGTTTATAGCCTTATCGTAGTTACGTGTTACCAGCTTGTCATAGTGGTATGCGATATCGGGAACGATATATGTGGGGAAGCCGTTTGAACGCACAAGGACAAAGTCCTGATCTCCGCCGAAATCAGTAGCTTTCAGCCACAATGCACCCTCCTTTTCGTAGGTGTGTCCGCCCTCTTTAAGCTTGTCTATAACAGCCTTTACAGCACCGCTGTTGTGCAGAGTGCTTTCCTTGAACCAGTTATCATACTTGATACGGTATTTCAGCAGGTCTGTTTCAAGTCCTGCCTCGTTGAGGGGCAGAGCGTAGTCAACAAGTGCCTTTCTTCTGTCCTCCTCAGATACATTTGCAAGGCTGTCGCCGTGCATATCATAGTAATTCTTTGCGTGGGCAATGATGTCCTGTCCGAGATATACGTCCTCGGGCATAGGGAATTCCGCTGTGTTGCCGTCCTCGCCGTAGATAGCCTTTGTAAAGGTGTCCATATCGGCGTCCTTGCACTCTTCCACAACACGCTGACCTGCCTCAGAGCAGATATGCATATAACGCAGAGAAAGGGACTTTCCGAACTTCTCTACCTGATTGCCCGCATCGTTTATGTAAAACTCACGTGCAACCTCATAACCGGCAGCCTGCAACAGAGAGGAAAGGCTGTCGCCTATCGCACCGCCTCTTGCATTACCGATGTGCATAGGGCCTGTGGGGTTTGCGGAAACGAACTCAACCAGTACACGTTTGCCCTTGCCCATATCAGTCTTGCCGTATTCATCACCGAGCTTTATCGTATTCTCAACCACATCACTGAACCAGCCTGCACCTATAAAAAAGTTAAGAAATCCGGGGCCTGCTACCTCGATCTTATCAAAGGCTGTGCCTGCAAGCTCTGCATTTTCAACTATCATCTGTGCAATAGCACGGGGATTATTTTTGAGTGCCTTTGCAGATACCAGTGCGGCATTTGCCGAAAAATCACCGTGGGATACATCAGCAGGAATAGTTACCTGAAAGGGAGGAAGAGGCTCAGCGGGGATCTTGCCCTCTGATACCATTCTGCCCAGTGCAGACATAATTATTTCCTTCACCTGTGATTTTGCTTCGTTTACAGCATTGTACATTTCTTTTGTCCTCCGTTATTTTGTACTTACATCTATTTTTATTTCATTCGTGAGCATAAGCCCGCCGTTTACATCAATAGAATACTTTATCTCTATCACGCCGCCGTTGTCTGCCATAACGTGTCGCAGCTTTGTGGTGCTGATACCTATCATACAATCGCCGTACTCCGTACCGTAGTGGCAGAAGTGACGCTCTCCCTCCTCAAACACAAGGCTTGAAAACGCCGCACCTGTGCGTGTCATCGTAACGATATCACCGTCTACTTTAAGCTGAACGTGACTGCCGTCAAAGCCTGTCGCTTCGCTCTCGTCATAGTCGATAAAGTACATACCGTTGTGCTGACGATATTCGCCCTTTGTAAACAGTTCCGAGCTGTCGGTCTGATCCTCAGCCGTCTGCTTTATACTCATTTTTATATGTGCATTGTCCGCCATTTTTTTCACCGCTTTTATTTTAATTCTCTGAGTTTCTCTCCACTGCAAGTTCGATAAGTCTGTCAAGCAGCTCGCTGTAAGAGATACCCATATTGTCCATAAGTTTTGGGTACATACTGATAGGCGTAAATCCGGGGATAGTGTTGATCTCGTTAAGAATTATGTCATTCTCCGTTACAAAGAAATCAACTCTCGAAAAGCCGCTGCAACCCATAGCTATGTATGCCTTCTTTGCGATATCACGCAGCCTGTTCATCTGTTCATCGGATATCTTTGCCGGGATATCCAGTACCGATGTGCCAAGCTTGTACTTCGCATCATAATCGTAGAATTCCTCGGCGGGAGTTATCTGACCGGGGATAGAGGCAATAAGCTCTGTGCCGTTGCCAAGCACCGCACACTCGACTTCCTTGCCGATTATCTCGTTTTCGATCACCACCTTGCTGCTGTGTGCAAAAGCTACCTTCAAGCCGTTTTTAAGAGCCTCTCTGTCAGCCGCACGGGATACTCCCACAGACGAACCTGCACAGGCAGGCTTTACAAACATAGGATAGCTTCCAAGCGTTGCCTCGATCTCATCACAGGCTTTGTCCATATCAGCAAGGGAGCTTCTTGTAACGAAACAATAGGGAGCTGTTTTTATTCCCGCTGTATCAAGTATGGTGTGGGTTATAGCCTTATCCATACACGCCGCAGAGGAAGTCATATCACAGCCGACGCAGGGCAGTCCCGCAAGTGTACAAAGAGCCTGAACAGTACCGTCCTCGCCGTTTACACCGTGGAGTACAGGGAAAACAGCGTCCACCTTACGCAGATAGTAGTTGTCCTCGCCCTCTAAGATGAGTATTCCCTTGTGTACAGAGTCGGGGCTGATAAGAGCTGTACAGCAATCGGGGTTTTTCTCCCACTCGCCCGACTTTATATCCTCGTACTCACCTGGATAATACATCCAGTGCCCCTTTTTGGTGATACCTATACATATAACCTCGTATTTATCCTTCGGTATATTCATCAGCACGGAATATGCCGACACCAGCGATACATCGTGCTCGCTGGAAGCTCCGCCGAACAAGACTGCGATTTTTAGTTTAGCCATAACAACTCACTCCCACAGTATGAAACTGCGTCCTTTCTATATGTTCAGCCTATGCGGAGTTTTTTTCGGGTATTCCTAAAAGCACATAGCTCCACATAATAATACATAATATATTTTACCACAAAAGTTAGTTTATTTCAAGGGGAATTATGTAAAATATCTTTATTTAACAGAAAAAGGCGTCAGATGACGCCCTTTTCACTTATTTTTATTAAAATCACTGTTTCAGGTTAAAGTAAGCGATAAGCTCTTTAAGCATATTTGCCTGACCGGAAAGCTCCTCGGAAGCCGCAGCGGATTGCTCTGCGGTTGCGGAGTTGTTCTGGACAACTGCGGATATCTGATCTGCACCAACTGTTGCCTGCTTGATAGACTCTGCCGCATCTTTCGATTCCTCGGATATCTTGCTGTTTATCTGAGCTACGTGACCTGCCATTTCGGCAACCTGATTCATCTTTGCAGCTACCTCGCCAACAAGGATATTACCGTTATCGATAGCAGCAACTGTGCTTTCGATAAGCACTGTTGTATTCTGAGCCGCCTCACCGGACTTGGCTGCAAGGTTTCCTACCTCGTCGGCAACTACCGCAAAGCCCTTACCTGCCTCGCCTGCTCTTGCAGCCTCGATAGAGGCGTTAAGTGCAAGGATATTTGTCTGGAATGCAATGTCCTCAATAGTCTTGATGATCTTCTTTGTTTCATCGGAGAATGCACTGATCTCCTGCATAGCCTTAACAAGCTCTTCCATCTTGACGGACGCAGTTGCCATCTCCGCACCTGCCTCATTTGTCTTGTTACTTGCCATCATAGCGTTGTCTGCATTTGAAGTTACCATATCTGCGATAACTGTGATAGTTGCGGAAAGCTCCTCAATGGAGGAAGCCTGCTCTGTCGCACCCTGAGAAAGTGCCGTAGCACCGTCTGCAACCTGCTCCGAGCCGGAGGAGACCTGATCTGCCGCAACATTTATCTGGGACATAGTGTCATTCAGCTTATTTACAAAGCTTCTGAGCGATACAAGGATATTCTCGAAAGCACCCACATAAAGGCTTTCCTGCTCCGTATCAGCACTGAGATCGCCGTTTGCGATAAGTTCAAGCTGTTCGTCGATATCTGTGATAACGGCATTTGTACGTCCTGCCATAGTCCTCATAGACTCCGCAAGAGAACCTATCTCGTCCTTGGAAACATAAGTGATATCAACATCGAAGTTGCCCTCTGCCATCTGAACAGCTGCCTTTTCAACATTCTTGATACCGCTTACGATGAGCTTTGTTATGTAGATAGCAAGTACATTACCGATAGCAATAGCTACCACACCGATAGCAATTATTATAATAGTTGTCATATTGGCTCTGTTGTTTGCCTCAGCGTAGACCTTATCGGCAACGCCCTTTTCATAGGCAAGAATGTTCTGAGCCGCTGTCTGTATTGCCTGCAACTCGGGAAGAAGCTCGCTCTCATACACTGAATAGGCAGTCTCAACATCGTGCTGTGACGCAACGTCCTTGAAATGTTCCAGTGTAGCTCTAACCTTGGATATATTGTTTGCGATAACGTCAACATCTGCCATATCGCCTGTGTAATGCTTTTTAAGTTCCTCTACATCTGCTTCGAGGACAGCAACGTTTTCCTCTGCCATCTTTAATCTTTCAGATGTAACAGCGTCACTGGTGGAAGAAGACGCGTGAAGCATATTCTTAGCGGTAAGATTTATTTCAAGCACCATATCATCTGCGATCTGAACATCTGCATAAGGCTCTTCGTAGAAGTTTGTCAGAAGTCCGCCGACAGTTACAAATGCAGTTGACGCAAATGCAACTATAACTATCATCAGAACAATGATACAGCCAAAAGCGACCAATAATTTCTTTGACATTTTAAAGTTTTTCATAAAATTGTCCTTTCTCCGCATTGCCAGAGTATTTGCGGTGCATACAGTGAAATTACGCTGTACACTTGATATTTATAAGATTTTTGCCAGAATATGCAAGAAAATATCTTAAATCTTGCACACCTGATACTTAATTATATACCCAAAAAAAGCGTTTGTCAAGGATATTTTTGGATTTTATGCACAAATAAATAGCTACTTTTAAAAATAGTATTGAAAAAATTGACAAAGTATCATATAATGTATATTAAGATATATTTTAAGGAGATAATGATGAGTCTTTGTCCTAATTACAAGAAATGCGGCGGCTGTCAGCTACAAAATATGACCTACGAAAAACAGCTCAGCTTTAAACAGGTCAAGGTGATACGTCTGCTGGGAAAGTACTGTCACGTTGACGAGATAATCGGTATGGACGAGCCGTACCATTACCGTAACAAGGTGCAGGCGGGTTTCGGTATGAAAAACGGCAAGATAATAAGCGGCGTGTATCAGTCCTCAACGCATAATATCGTCCCCGTTGACGACTGCCTTATCGAGGACGTGATAGCAGATAAAATAATAGTGACCATAAGAAAACTTGCTGCAAGTTTTAAAATCAAACCTTTCAATGATGTTACTATGAAGGGGTTTCTCAGACACGTTCTTGTTAAAAGAGGCTTTGTCAGTGGTCAGGTAATGGTGGTGCTGGTGACGGCTTCGGGTGCTTTTCCTTCACAAAGATCTTTTATCAATGCACTTTTGCAGCGTCACCCCGAGATAACCACTATCGTCCGCAACATCAACGACCGCCACACAAGTCTTGTCCTCGGTAACAAAAGTGAGAACCTTTTCGGCAGCGGATATATCGAAGAGCAGCTCTGTGGACTTACTTTCAGGATAAGCCCCAAATCATTCTATCAGATAAACCCCGTCCAGACAGAGGTGCTGTACAACAAGGCGGTTGAATTTGCAGACCTCAGCGGAAGCGAGCGTGTTATCGACGCATACTGCGGCACAGGTACGATAGGTTTGATAGTTTCCAAAAATGCGGGAGAGGTGATAGGCGTAGAGCTTAACGCCGACGCCGTAAAGGACGCAAAGAACAACGCCGCCGCAAACGACGTAAAGAACATTCAGTTCTTCTGCGGTGACGCAGGCAAGTTTATGGTAGAAATGGCTGAAATGGGCGAAAAGGCAGATGTCGTTATCACCGACCCGCCGAGAGCAGGTTGCAGCCTTGACTTCCTGAAAAGTATCATAAAGCTCTCCCCGAAGAGAGTGGTGTATGTGTCCTGCAATCCCGAAACACTTGCAAGAGATCTCGGCTTTCTCACCCGAAAGGGCTACAAGGCGGAAAAAATACAGCCCGTGGATATGTTCCCCTTTACAGAGCACGTTGAAACAGTGGTGCTGCTGACTAAACGAGAGAAAAACAAGCAATAGCCACCCTAAAAAAGCTATCCCTCCGACAATATCGGAGGGATATTATTTATATATTTATCTGCAATGTCTTATACATCTCCCTATCGGAATATGCGATATAAAGTGTATTTTCCGTCACCCAGGATATGGAGTATCTTTCCGCACTTTCCGCAAACTCCGATATCTCCGCCATAGCAAGAAGTCTTATGCTTTCCTTTTCGTCATCTATAAGGAATATCTTGGTTATGCCCTCGTCTTCGGAGTATTTCTCCTCACGGATAATAAGCTGTAAGGTCTCATCTGTAAAGCTGTAATCCGTCATCTCTGACGGCTTACTTCCGTTAACTATAAAATACGAAAACAATATCACCGCAGCAGAGATAACAAGCAATACCGCCGCCCCGACTACTTCGGAAACAGCTTTCTGACCCACACGGTTTTTCGACAACGCACCTATCAGTATCACCGCCGACATCGCCGCCGCTATGACAAGAGCCACCGCAAAGAATATCCCCGAAATATCATACGGGTGAGATTCCGTTACGATATACATATCAGCCGGTATATCTATCGTATATGAATATTCCGACTGAAAACTGCCCCTTATCGAATCAAGCACCACCGCCGAAACAAGCACTGCCAGATCAATAACTATCGCAACCGCCGCCGCTATCATAGGGCGGCGTAATATCTTTACCTGCATAGTTCTCCCCTCTTACGGCTTTTCACCGAAGATCGGTGTATTGTTTTTCAGTATCACGATATGCTCCGCATTTCCCGCAGAATAGTCGTTGCCGAGGTTGAATTCTGACCAGTCGCCACGGGTTATCCTCACCTGTAATGTGAGCGTATCTCCTGCCGCAAAGCTGCCGCTGCCGAATTTAACAGCACACTTTGTATCTGCATTCTTTCCGCTTACAGAACTGAATGTGCCTGTTGTATTTCCCGTTACCGCAACATAACCGCTGCCGCCTATCGCTGCGTGGTCGCACCAGAAGTTAAGGTCGTTGTTTCCGTCACTTGTGAAATAGTAGTCCACCTCAAACTTGGACAGGTCGATAGCCGCACCCGTGTTGTTCTTTATTTCAAGTGAAAACTGGATAGTGTTTCCGTTGCCGCTTGTCTGCTGCTGTGATACGCTGACCGCTACTCCGTTATCCTCCGCTGTGGGATTCTGTGGGAGAGGCTTTGTTGTTGTCGCTGTCGTCTGTGAGGGAGTGCTTCCCTGTCCGCTGCTGCCGCCTGTCGAGGGAGTTACAGGCTTTACCGCTCCTGCACTCTTTCCGTCAGGCTCTGTGCCGAATACAAGCGTTCCGCCCTCATACAGTCCAACGTGTGCCGCCCTTACAAGCTCTGAACCATTAGTTCCTACAAGCTCAACATAGCTTGGGTCGTTGTCAGGATCCCACACTCCGTTTCCGGAGATGATACGGAACTGCACTTCCTTTTTGAATGCACTCTGACCGCCCGGGTATATCTTTACTCCCGAAAAATCTATGGAAACATAGTAGATGTGTTCCTTTTCATTCCAGCAGTAAACACCGCCGCTTTTCGCACCCTCCGCATAGTTGAGGGATATTTGAAGATCAGACGCACTGCCGCCCGCCTCGTACACCTCGCTGAGGTCAACAAAATAACGCAGCTCTAAATTATCCGTTACTCTTGCAGGCCAGGAGGTCTTGTTGTAGATCATAGCCTTTATCTCGGTAAATCCGTTGCCCTGTGCGTTGATACGCTGCTCTACATAAAGCTCCTCGCCCTTTTCCTCTATCGCACCGAAGCCCTTTATAGTCTTGCCGCCGTACAGCTTGTACATCTTTGCAAGTGCTCCGACAAAGCCTGCGTTGTAGTCACAAGCGACCTCGTTGCAGTTATAGTCGGAAACTATGTCATTATATCCATCAGAGGAATTGGGGCCGCCGACCAACGCACCGTAAAGCGTATGACGGTGGTAATTAGGCTCTCCCATATTATCCGCCCAGCTTCCCTGTGCTGTCCTGTGGTGAGGATGCTCAGGGGGATTCACGCCGTAGCCGACAACAAAGCTTCTTCCCGTGCTGCCGAGGGCATAGTTTATCTGCTTCTCGCAGAAAGACATATATGTATCACGCTTAGCGGAGGGACAGCCATTCCACTGTGCGTAGACCGCCGCAATATATGCCGCTGTGGTGGCATATCTCAAAGAGCCCCAACCGTCAAGCCAAGCAAGTCCCTTGGGTGTATAGGTGATACGCTCTCCGCCTGTGCCTGTCGTCCACCAGTCGAGATTTTTCTCGACCTTGTCCTTGTAGGTCTGCTTACCCGTTATCTTCGCAAGAAGCAACGCCGAGCCTGTGTAAACATCGTCCCAGCAGTGAGTCCACTTGTAATTGCCGCCTGCCTGTGAAGCGTAATTCTCCGCCTTTGTGAGATATGTGCTGTCGCCCGTTGCGATATGCAGCCATACTCCCGCCCAGGCAAGTTCATCATAAAAGCCGCTCCAAGAGTTATAAAAACCGTTTGCCGCTGTGTAACCGCTGTCGCTCTTTGTACGCTCAGCGAAGTCATAAAGCTGCTTTGCGTGGGAGAGGCACTCCTTTGCATAGGCAGGGTCGGTATCCTTGAATACCGCCGCACAAGCCGCAAGAGATGCCGCCGCCTCGCCGACTACCGTTGAGCCAGGACTGCTGACCGTCACCTTGAAGCTGGGACGCTCCATCTGCATTACCTCCGCAGCACCCCACCAGGCGTGGTCTTTATTTCCGTCGCCTACCTGATAATAATAAACGTCCTTTTCGGGGTGACACTTGATAAGGTAATCATTCACCCAGCGGATAGTATCAAGGATATATTCAAGCTGACCGCTCTTTTCGTATGCGTCCCTGTCCTCATAGACAGACCACGCAAGCATTGCGGAGGTATACGCCATAGGCAGATTGAACTTCACGTTATCACCAGCGTCATACAGACCGCCTGTAAGGTCAACTCCCACGTCAGAGCCGTCATTTATTCCCGAGTCGCCACGCCAGTTTGTACGGGCATTCGCCTCGTCGATATCGCCGCTGCGTTGCAGCTCATAGAAAAGTATAGCCTTTTGCAGAGCCTCGCCGTAGTTGTAGCTGCCCGTTGCGGCTGTACCCTCTGTGCCGCTGCCCTCCTCTGTAAGACCTGTCTTGTTTTCAGTGGGCTTAGCGGTCGTCTGCGGTTTCTTCGTTGCAGTGGTAGACGCAGGCGGCACGATAGCAGGCGGCAAGGCAGAGCTTGTACCTCCCGTCGTCGCACCGAGTGTGGCTGTGGTCGTGCTTTCCGTATCAGCAGATGTGCCTGATGTCACATTCTCTGTCGTAGTGTGAACCGTAGACTCCTCAACATCTGCGGCAGATGTGCTGTCAGCGGTGCTTTCCTGAGGAGCAGGGTCTTCCGCAGGAGAGTTTACCTCTCCCGAGGTGCTTTCCATAGACGGTGCAGTCGTACCCTCCGACACATCAGTGGTCGTGGTCAAGGGGATATCCGACACTCCGTTACAGCCTGTTGTAAGTATCGCAAATGCCGTCATAACGGCACATAACCTTGTCCTTATCTTCATATTCCCTCCGTTAATCGTCTGTACAGGTCGGGGAATATCTCCACACTGCGTGGGAGTATTCCCTTTATCATAGCTATTGCAGTGCCGTAGTTTGTCATAGGGATATTTACGTCTGCGGCACATTTCATACGGTATCGCACTTCTCTTTCGGTAAGCATACAGCCGCCGCAGTGTATTATCAGCGAATAGGGTGTAAGGTCATCGGGAAACTCCGTGCCGCTGACAAAGGACAGGTCAAGGCTCTTTCCCGTGTACTCGCCTAACCATTTCGGAAGCTTTACCGTGCCGATATCCTCGCACTGGCGGTGATGTGTACAGCCCTCACAGATAAGCACCCTGTCGCCGTCTTTGAGGGAATTTATCGCCGCCGCACCCTTTACCGCCTCATTGAGGAAACCCTTGTACCTCGCCATAAGTATCGAAAAGGAGGTAAGCGGTATATCCTTTGGAGTTACCTTTGCCACCTGCCCGAAAGCCTGACTGTCCGTTATCACCACAGCAGGCTTTTTTCCGAGGGAGGAGAGCGTTTCGGAAAGCTCTGTATCCCTTGTCACAACGGATATCGCACCCGATTCCAGTATATCACGGATAGTCTGCTGCTGCGGAAGTATCAGTCTGCCCTTTGGTGCTGACGAGTCGATAGGTACGACAAGCACTGCGATATCTCCCTTATCAAGCAGGTCACCGACTATCCTGACGCCCGTACCCTCCGCCTTGACAAGCTTTCCAATCCGCTCTTTTAGTTCATTTATATTCTCCCCTGTCCTTGCACTGACGGAAATGCTGTCTGCTGACAGCTCTCCCACAGGACAAAGGTCACACTTGTTGTATGCGATTATATAGGGTATCTCTTTTTTGCGAAACAACTCCAAAAGCTCTGTTTCGTGGGAGGAAAACTCCTCCCCCGCTGTCACCACAAGCACTGCTACATCTGTCTTGTTAAGCACCTGTCGTGTCTTTTTCACACGGAGAAGACCAAGCTCTCCGCCGTCATCATCTATACCCGCCGTATCTATTATCATAACAGGGCCAAGCGGAAGAAGTTCCATAGCCTTGTACACGGGGTCAGTGGTAGTGCCAAGCACATCAGACACCACCGCAAGTTCCTGTCCCGTAACCGCATTGACAAGGCTGGATTTACCCGCATTCCTCTTTCCGAAAAAGCCTATATGTACCCTGTTCGCCGAGGGTGTATCATTAAGTCCCATTTTATTTTCCTTTCAGCGTCATATAGCTTTATTATACTATTTTTACGTGTAAAGGTCAACCTTACTTTGGCTTTTTGGTTGATTTTTTTCGGGAGATTCGGGAGATATGGTATGATTTATATGGATATAAGCATACAACACAGCTAGATGTTTGTTATGGTATTCTATTCTGAAAATAGGAGGATAATTGTATGCACCTTTATCAGAATTCCTATCGAAGAGTTCGACGTGCGAAAGCTGTCATTTACCTACGGCGATTCTATGCCCACATTCAGCGACGCTTTTACCGACGGCAAGGAGTACCGCAAACAGCTCTACACCTACGGAGAAATACTTGACATCATAAAGAAATACGGTTTGCCGCAGAATTGGAATGATGATGGGAAATACGGTCCCGAGCGTTACATCGAAGTCCACATTTGGAGCAATGATGTTATTGGGAAATTTCTGTGATAACGGAGAATTTACAAAAAAGCAAATAAATAAAGACATTATTTGACATTAACTTTCCTTGACAGGGACAAAAAAGTGTGATATAATGAGTTTGTGTAGGAGAATGCTCTCTTAATAAATGGGGCCGTAAAGGCTTCGACGGGGATTCTGAGACACAATAAGCGAGTAGTGAGGGCGAAATCACTTTAATCGTCGCAACCTAAATTTAAACGCAGACGAAGATCTCGTTTTAGCAGCTGCCTAATCGGCTGCCGTCGTTTCTTGAAGGACCACGAGCTTGAAACGGCGTCGACTAGTGGTGAACGTTTCCGGCGAATAGCCTTATAGCCCGAAACGCATTAAAGGCTACCAAGCTGCAAAGCCTGTTTGTCGGCGTTGCAGTGAGGGAATCTCTTAAATAGATAAACTGCACTCGGAGAAAGTTGTGAGGACGGGTTTTCGGACAGGGGTTCGATTCCCCTCGGCTCCACCATAGTTACCCATAATCCATAATATGGAAATAGAAAACACCCTTCGTCGTTGGCAGAGGGTGTTTTGCAATATATCAGCTTCAAAAAGTAGAACTCTTAATAAATACTACTCCATCTATAAACGCTGGATTACTGCTCCCTTAACAAAACATTTGTAAATTTTCCCAAAAAAACAAAAAACATATACTGATATCTTGCAATGTTGATTGTTTTATGATATAATCAATACATTATCCAGACATATTATTATGAATTGTTGCAAAAACAAGTATACTTGCTCAAAATGAGTTCGTATGCACTGGTACACCGAATAATCAAAAAATGGAGGAAAAAGAACATGAAACTCAAAAAAGTGTTGTCGGTCTTATTGGCTGCTATAGTAATGTTTACTATGGCGATCCCGACAAGTCTTGTCGCAGAAGCTACTCTGCTTCCGATACCGACCTATGAGGCGGAAGCGATACTGGATGACTACACCACCGCAGAGCTCAGCAATTTTACATTCAGCGATCTTCTGAACGAGTTGGTCTATGCAGACAGCGGCGAAAAGATCGAGATAGCCCCGAACGCTGTTATTATGTGGGCTTCTAACGATCTAAAACCAAATGATGAATTTATGCATCGCATCGGCTATGACTATTATAACTTGGCAAACGAAAATACACGTATTCCCATAGCTATCACTGCTGAAACGAATTACGAAATAGCACTGAAGCTTATCGTGGGCAGCGGCAAGCAGCTTGACCCCGACAATGTCTGCTATAACGTTACGGTAAGCTATACAAAGCCATACTCATCATCAGATGAGTATAAGATCTACACCCTCGTTGACGGAGTAAAGACAGAGCTTAAGATAATCAAGTCTATCTGTGCTTCGACATTTGCCTTGCTACATATCAACGAGCCTATAAACGAGGATACACCCATCTATATCGACTACTGCGGAAAGTTGGTAAAAACTTCAAACGGCGAAGAAGTTGATGCCGACATGAACGTTGATTTCGAATTTGCTGAGCAGGACGAAAATGGATGGCTGACAGACAGCACAATTTATCCGCGCTTTGCCATAGCAAATATATCGTGGACATCGGACGGAGAAACTCTGCTTGAACTTGTAAGGTACATCAATATCTACAGCGAATCAAACGAATCCAGCGCATCCAGCACTCAGAGCGAATACAGCGTGGCAGAATATAGTGTTCAGGATGATAATAGCAACTCGATTGAAGCTTATAGTGTTGATATCTCTGACACGCCTTACGAGTACAATTCAGATTTCTATGTACACAGCGTCTATCCTTCGGATAATTTCGATAATATTGATTGCTTTTCAACAAAAGAAAACAATTTGACATACATTCGTGCATATGACAGATGCACAATAGATGGTCATCAGACATTCTTTATTACCAAAAAAGATGGCAGCGACATCGATATGTCTTCTATTATGTTGGAGTTGGACGCCAAAATAACTAGCCTACAAGTTTATAACGAAACCGAAGGAAAGATGACAGACGTTTGTAAAGATCCTCAGGACTTCTCTAAAAACAACACTATTCATTACTCTCTCACTAATAGCAAGGGACAAAAGAAGGACTACTGGATAACCGTAAACGCAGTGAACGAAGGCGGCGCAAAGCTGTTTGTCGACGGTCCTTCCGAGCGAAAAGTATATTTTAACGCTTGCTACGGTTGGACGCATGATATCCTTATTGCAAATACCGGTGACAAGCCGCTTACAGGTCTTAGTGTAAAGCTTACCGACGCAAAGAACATAAAGCTTGACGAATACTGGACAGTAGGCGGAGCAAAGAACGATACACTTGCACCCTTTACAACTTCTAATAAAAGCGAAATGGCAAACCTTGCAAATATACGTCTGCTTCCCAACGGTAACGACGGCGAGATCGGCGGCACACTGACCATCAAGGCTGACGGTCAGAAGGATGTCGTTATCAAGCTTTCCGGTATAGCGGGTGATCCTGGTCTCACTATCGACGAGGAGTTTGAAGCTGTAAAGTATGTTCCATACAGCATTAAGCTCGAAATAAACAATCCCTTTGCATGGAATAAGTTAAACTCATTCACCCTAAACGGCGACCTTCCCGAAGGTATGACATATAACGAAAGCACAGGCGAGATATACGGTGTGCCTCTGGAAACAGGCACATTCTATTTGAATGTGATGTTACAATTCTCCGTAACAGGTTACGATAATAAAAGCTTCACGCTTGAAGTAAAGGAAAACACTGGAACAAATGTAAGGAAAGTAACTAGCAGCGGATATGGTATCAGAGTCTCTATTGGTCAGGAGTCATATAAACATCACTGTTATTTCCTTGAACCGCCTGAAGAGGATGAGCTGTTTGTTTCCAAGGGTGAATACAGCGAGTTTATTGACTTGTGGCTGAATGCTCAGAAGCTCCGGACGGGTGAGGACTACACCGTTGAGGAAGGCTCTACAAAAATTACCATCAACAAGGAGATCCTGCAGGAACTTGAATATGACAGTATAAACACCCTCGTAGCAGAGTTCCGTGTAGGCGGTACGCCTGACGGTGCTGTAAAATGCACAGCACAGAACTTCACAATCGTCGAGGAGATTACTTCAAACTTATTGTATAATACATATTCACCCAGCTATGAGCCTGATGAGGATCCGATCCCTGCCTCTGATTTAGCAACCATCAAGGGAACAAGTGTAAAAACAGATATTCTTAATTATGATACTGATTCTTATGCTGTGCTTGTTGGAACTGAGTATGCAGGTCAGTTTGCTAACCTGTATAAGTACGAGTCGGAAAAACTTGTATTCAAGGAAACTGTAAAGGTTGACGAAGACGGTATCGCCAGATTCAGTGCAGCTAAAACAGGTACATATGCAGTCTATACTGATAACTCAACCCACATCAAAGGCGATATGAACAACTCTATGAGCATTGACGTAACGGACGCTCTCCTGACCCTGCGCTTGGCAAACGACCTTGTGACATTCGATGATCCTATGAAGGCAGATATTAACGATGACGGTGAAGTTACTTTGATCGACGCATACCTCATTCTCAAACTGGCTAATAATCTTGGTTGACATTTTTGACAGCGGCATATAATAATTATAGCGGCACTGCTTGATCGTAGTGCCGCTTTGATCGCACCGAACCAATATCAAGGAGTTATTTATATAAGACACATCTAATATACAAATGATGATTAGTCTATCTTCTTTGTCATTTGTATTTTTATATGTGGTAACAATTTTGCATCAGCTCCACCAACATTCCGCTGGATCTTTACTTAAAGATTCAGCGGATTTTCTTTGTTTATCCGGTGTTTTTCGCTCAGTATAGATATATAAAAACTCAGCTCGGATCGTCCTTATGGCGATCCGTTTTTGCTTTGTGAAAAACAGTCCGTATTTATTAAATTGTTTATGGTGAAATTATTGAAAAATATCAGAAAATATGATATACTTATTTTACAAATAATGCTATTTATAGATCAAAGCGTTATTCATTACAGGAGGACTTGATATGAGATTAGGTATAGCGTCACCGTTACAGCACGAAACTCCCAAACAGTGGGCAGAGCAGCTCAAAAATCTTGGCTGCAAAAGCGTTGTTTTTCCGCTTAACTGTAACGACAGCAGGGACAGGATATCCGCCTATGTCGAGGCGGCAGGAGAAAACGATCTGACTATCGCAGAGGTAGGCATCTGGAACAATATGCTGGACTCTGACCCCGAAAAACGCAAGGCAAATATCGAGTACAATATCCGCCAACTAATACTCGCAGACGAGATAGGTGCTGTTTGTGCGGTGAATATCGCCGGTACTCCCCACGGCCCACGCTGGGACGGTGGCTACCGTGATAATTTCTCCGACGACACCTTTGACCTTACAGTGGAAACGATACAGTATGTGCTTAAACAGGCAAATGTTAAGAACACCCGTTTCAGCATAGAGTCTATGCCCTGGATGATACCGTCCTCTCCTAAGGAATATCTTAAACTGATACAGCGTGTGGATCACCCTAATTTCGCAGCACACCTCGACCTTGTAAATATGATAACCTCTCCAAAAAGATATTTCTTCAATGATGAGTTTACCGGAGAATGCTTCGACGTGCTGAAAGGACATATATGCAGCTGCCACCTGAAAGATATCCGTTTAAAGGAGGAGTTCACCTTCCAGCT
Source organism: Oscillospiraceae bacterium (assembly GCA_045606505.1). GTDB lineage: Bacteria > Bacillota > Clostridia > Oscillospirales > Ruminococcaceae > CAG-115. Next base: position 67,288 of record JAZUSC010000032.1, on the reverse strand, counting down.
GCAAGAATGTGCTGTCGGCGAGGGAACACTGGATATCAGGCTCTACACAGAACTCGCAACAGCCGCTGACCCTGATATGCCGATGATAATAGAACATCTTCACACAGACGAAGAATATATCAGAAGTGTGAACTATATAAAAGAACTGTTAAAATAAAAAACGGAGGAACATCGTGTTTATAAAAGGATTTACTTATGGATTTGACGGAAAGCGTGGCGACTACCGTACCGAAGAAGCCGCCGCTTCAATGGAACGTCTTGCGGCACTCGGCGGCGACTGGGCGGCCCTTGCGTTTGTCGTAAAGCAGGACAGTTTCAGCTCTACCGTTATCCGCCCCGATTACCGCTACACCGTGACCGACAAGGATGTGGCTGCCGCTGCGGACAAGCTGCACGCTCTCGGACTTAAAGTGTGTATGAAGCCTATGGTCAACTGTTCCGACGGCGTATGGAGAGCAAATATCAACTTCCCCGAAGCCGAGATAGGCGACAAGAACTACTGGAAGGAATGGTTCTCCTCCTACACTGCTTTTCTGTGTCACTACGCCGAGATAGCCGAGGAAACAGGCTGCGAGATGTTCTGCGTAGGCTGTGAGATGCTTGGCACAGAGCATAAGGAGGACTACTGGCGAAAAGCTATCGAGGAGGTCAGAAAGATATACCACGGACCTATCACCTACAACACCAACCACGGCAAGGAGTTCGGTGTAAAATGGTGGGACGCAGTGGATTATATCGGCACATCGGCTTATTACGGAGTAGGCAAAGTACCCGGCGACAGCCTTGAAAATATGACCGCCGTATGGAATGAACAGAAAGAGCGTCTTTCGGAGCTGTCCCGTATAAACGGCGACAAGCAGATAATCTTTATGGAGATAGGCTGCCGCAGTGCAAAGGGCTGTGCTATGATACCCTACGATTTCAGCCACAGGGAATTTCCCTACGACGAGGACGAGCAGGCGAATTTCTATGAATCCTGTATGCGGTCTATGTGGAATGAGCCGTGGTTTGCAGGTTTCTTCTGGTGGGACTGGTACACTAAGATTCCCGAAAGGACTCCCGAAATGGGTTTTTCTATTGTAGGAAAAAAGGCTGAGCAGATAATAAAAGAATGGTATCAAAAATAATATCACACTGAACAGAAACAAAATCCCAACATAGTCTATACAAAAAACTCTCAGGCTTATCGCCTGAGAGTTCTTGCTTTTATCCTAAAAGACGTTATTTGCGAATTTTCTTATGCTCTCTGAGATTATAGTCCTTATCTGCGTCAATGATACGCAGCATTATATCCGCAAAGATAGGGTCAAACTGTTTGCCCTTTCCCTTTTCTATCTCCTCTCTGACGTGTGACTGCGGCAGCACATCACGATAGCTTCGGTTTGAGGTCATTGCGTCATAGGCGTCTGCAACTCCGATTATCCTTGCCACAAGGGGAATGTTCTCTCCCGACAATCCCTCCGGATAGCCTCTGCCGTCGTAACGCTCGTGGTGATACTTTGCACCTATCGCTATGTCGGGTATCTCCGACATATTTTCAAGTATCTCCGCACCGATAACAGGGTGTGTCTTTATAACGGCATATTCCTCGTCTGTCAGACGTGAGGTCTTGTTTATTATCTCATCGGGTATTCCTATCTTGCCTATATCGTGCAGAAGTCCGATATAATAGATATCGTCCTGCTCTTCAACAGACATATTGAGCCTTGCCGCTATCATCTTGGAATACTCAGCCACTCTCACCGAATGACCGTTTGTGTACTTATCCTTTGCGTCTATCGTACTTGCAAGGGTCTGCATTACCTGTGTGGTAAGACGTTCAAGCTTTATGCTGTGCTTTTGCAGGGTGAGGGTCTGCTTTTTTACCTCTTCCTGTAATCCACGCTGCAAACGATGAAGCTCAAAGATACAGTCCACTCGGCTTAGCATTATCTTCGCAACAAAGGGCTTTGCGATAAAGTCCAGTACGCCAAGTTCAAAACATCTTACCTCTGATTCGGAATCGGCGTCGGCTGTCAGGCAGATGATAGGTATTTCTTTCAGCTTGTCGTCCTTTTTGATTATCTCCAAAAACTCAAAGCCGTCCATTTCGGGCATACGCAGGTCAAGAAGTATCATATCTACCGTGTTGTATTGCAGATACTCAAACGCTCCCTTTCCCGATGTAACGATGCTTACATTATACTTTTCGGAAAGTATCCTCTGTGCAATAAGCAGATTCATTCTGTCATCGTCCACGACAAGGATACTGGGCTTTTCATTCTCTTTTTCCTCGCCGCTGTAAATTCCAAGACAGGAGGCTATCGTTTCAATAAGCTCACCCTTAACGATAGGCTTTGCAATATATCCGCTAAAACCCGCTTTCAGATAATTCTCACGAGCGGCGGTCACCGTATTTCCCGTTACCGCAACGATAGGCGTATCATCGCAGACGTGTTTACTGCGGATAAGCTTTAACACCGTAATTCCGTCAATGCCGGGAAGCATATGGTCGATAAAGATGATATCATACTTTTCGTTGGCTATCTTTTTCAGTGCTTCCTCGGTGGAAGTGGTGGTATCAAGTACCGCACCCGTATCTGCCAGATGTTCTGACAGGACTTTTAAATCAAGAATATTATCATCTAATGCAAGGACCTTTAATCCCTGCATAGCAAATTGGCCGCTGATCATTTGTCTGTTCCTTTCTTGTCCAGATAATCTTTTGCATTGACGATAGTTTCGTCATAAAGCGTCATCGCAGCAGAATGGTTTTCTTTTATAAATTTGATATTCTCCTCAACATTCTCGCCCGCTTTGATACCCTTTCCTGCAAGTTCAAGCTGTAAGCACAACTTTGAGAGTCGTTTGCCTCCTACATTCAGAGAATTGGATTTCAAGCTGTGTGCTATGATAGAGTATTCACTCCACTTTTCTTCCGCAAACAGGCGATCCATTTCTTCTCGTTTTTCGTCACGCATATCAACAAATATCTGCAATATCTCACGATACATCTCATCGCTTTCACCACAGTATCTGATGCCGACTACCGTATCGAACAACGGCTCTTCCTCTTCTGCCGTTTCTTCGGCAGGCGGCGGTGCAGGAGGCTGTTCAGCTGTTTCCTGCAAGAGAGCCGACCTTTCTACCTTTGTATATACTACCTTTCCCTCGGGGAGATGCTTAGCCAACATCTCTTCAAGACGTTTTCCTGTTATGGGTTTGCTCATATAGTCGTCAAAGCCCGCCGCAAGATACATCTCACGGACTCCCGATACCGCATTTGCGGTAAGTGCTATCACGGCTGCGTCCTTGCTCATATTGTAAGGTGCGTTTTTTAGATGTGCAAGGGTCTCCATACCGTCCATTACAGGCATCATATGGTCAAGCAGAATGATATCGTAGACATTCTTTTTGACAAGTTCAAGTGCTTCCTCGCCGCCCATACATACAGTGAGATCTACCTTTGTGTTTTTCAGCAGCTTTTTGACTACCATAAGATTCATCTGATTGTCATCGACCGCAAGTATACTTGCACCCGGGGCGGTAAATACCGTTATGTACTCTTCTCCCGACAAGGCGTTACTGTTACTGTACTGTGTAAGGAAATTGCCTATCTTGTTAATGCCTATCACCTTTTGGGTCAGAAGCACAGTAAATACCGAGCCTTTTCCGTAAACGCTCTCTGCCTTTATCTTGCCGTCCATAAGGGTAACAAGGCGGTGAGTTATGGCAAGTCCAAGACCCGTACCCTCAATGTGTCTGTTCTTATTAAGATCAAATCTGCTGAAATTATCAAACAGCAGCGGTATATCCTCCTGACGGATACCCGTACCCGTGTCCTCTACCCTGAACTTTAACTGTATCTTTTCTCCTTGCTCGGTGCCGTTTACACTAAGTTTTACCTGACCTTCCTGTGTGTATTTCACAGCGTTGCTAAGAAGATTAAGAAGTATCTGCTTTATTCTGACATCATCGCCGTACAACGTATCGGGCAGTGTATCTGATACATTGATATCAAAATTAAGGAATTTCTGGTCGGCTTTCAGCTTTACCATATTCACCACATCGTTAAGCAGACCGCCCAGCTTGTACTCGTGCTCGGATATCTCCATTTTGCCCGATTCTATCTTAGACAGGTCGAGTATATCGTTTATGATAGACAGAAGATTGTTACTTGCACTTTCTATGTTTGTGGCATATTCAAGAATGTCCTTGTCAGTGCTTTCACGCAGTATCATCTCGTTCATACCGATGACCGCATTTATAGGCGTCCTTATCTCGTGGGACATATTTGCAAGGAAGTCGCTCTTTGCACGGTTTGCATTCTCCGCAACTATCTTAGCGTGACGGAATTCGTCGCTGTCCTTTGCTTTCTGTTCCGCACTGAAAAGGTATATTGTAACGATAACGAGCAGCAGCCACAAAAGACCGAATGTCCACAGCACGAGAGGAACTATCATAGAGATATCCCCCGCAGGAACCGAACCGGGAACTACACCCATAATATACAGACCCGTATGATCAGTTTCCGCCGCAAAGACTATCTCACCATTATCACAATATGCCGCTGCCGATGTCCTTGTTATCATATCCTCCTGTATCCTGTCCACGGCTGACACCATAGATTCTGTTTTAAATGTTTTGGCAGTCGCTGTACTGTTTTCGGAACGGAGTATCACCCTACCGTCAGCGTCAACCAGCATACATTCACCGATACCGCCGTAGCAGACCATATTTATCTTCTTTTCAAGCGTTCTGTTGTCATACAGCTTATACAGTACATATTTTACGTTACTGCCGTTATACACAGGCACTGTAAAGAGCGTTTTGTCCTGAAATGCCGAAGTGCTTACAGCAGGATTTCCGTGCAGCGACTTGTTTATTCCGCTGTATTCGGAAAAGTTGAGCGTCTGTCCGTATGAGGCTTTTCCGTCTATACGCATTACCCCGTAGGAAACACCCGTTTCCTTTGTGAATATGTCGTTCAGAAAGCCTGTTTCTATATCCACAAAAGCAGTGGAATCAGACAACAGGTCAAGTTCGTCCTCAAAGCTGCTGTTTATCATCTGGGCCACCATATTACTGTATCCCGCAACGTGGCTTTCTACCTGCCCATTTGATATCTCCTGCAACTTATTCCACATAATAAGGCACACTATACCAAGCACCACAAAACAAGATGCCACAAATATTATACCGCTTACTATACGTTTCTGAGCCAGTTTTTTACGCACAGATCACCACTCCATCTACATACCAGTCCATTTTTTGTAACAGGGTGTCATCACCGATAGATTCCCCCTGTTTGCAGCGTTGAATTCCGCTGTTATCGTAGATATCTCCCGCAAATACCGATTGCCCGTTCACAAGCTCTGCCTTGATATCCTCAACCATTTGCCTTGTTTCTTCGCTTACCGCAGGGGAGTATTCCGAAAGCTCTATAACGCCACGCTCTATACCGAACCATCGACGCTGCGTGTTGACCCTGCCTTGCAGAAATTCACGTATGATCTCATAGTATAACGAGTCCCAGTTCCACACAGCCGCCGTCAGGTACTTTTCCGAAAGGCCCTCAGCCTGTTGATTATATCCGATAGAATATATGCCGAGAGCGTCAGCAGTTTCAACCGTGTGATTCTGATTCTGATGACAGGTAACAACATCTATATCCAGCTCATTCACGAGCTTTTCTACCGCTGCCACCTCAGTTTCCTTGTCGTCCCACGAGTTTGTCCACTCCACATAGACGGTGGCTTCGGGATTTACCCTCTTCACGCCAAGCGTAAATGCATTTATTCCACGGTTTACCTCGTGATTGGGCATAGCCGCAACATAACCTATCCTGTTGTTTTCGGTCTGCATACCTGCAACGATTCCTGCAAGATATCTCGCCTGATACATTCTGCCGAAATATGTCGTCAGATGCTCCGTTTTGGTTTCGGAGTGTATCCCGTAAAACGAAATATGCGGCATACCCTCTATTACATCAGCGACCTCCTGTGCATACCCGTAGCTGGACAGGATTATCATCTTCGCACCCTCGTCGGCAAGTTCTTTTATAGCCTCTGCACATTCGCCTGTGCCTTCGCCAACGTTTTCCTTTACCAGCAGCTTAGTTCCAAGCTTTTCGCAGGCGGAATCCACTCCGCTGTAATGCATACCGTTCCAGCCGCTGTCGTCTATACTGCCCGTTATTATCAAGCCGACCTTTTGCTTAGCCGATGTATCCACACCTGTACATATAAACATTACCGTCAGTGCCGCCACCACGATCGCCGCCGCAATTATCAGCCACAATCTTATATTAGTCCTCTTCAATTACTACACCCTCCACATACCAGTCAAACTCATTAAGCATAGTCTGATCGGTCATACACTCGCCCTCTGCCACACGAAGAACGCCCTCGTTGTCACAGATAGGCCCGTAGAATACATCATATCCTCCGCTTACAAGACGGTCGTATTCCGTTTTCACTTTTTCGGCTATCCTGCTGTTGGCATTATCGGAAATGGGAGCAAGGGATATTATCCCCGAATCTATGCCCTCCCAGAAATTATCACCGATAAATTTGTCACTAAGACAGCTGAATATCCTTGGGGTATAGAACTTCTCCCAGTCCCACACGGCCGCTGTCAGATACGATCTGGGATAATCCGAGCTGTTATCCACATTGTAGCCTATTGCGGAGATACCGTGACGCTCTGCCACTTGGAGCGGTGCAATGGAATCGGTATGTACTGTGATAACATCTATGTTTCTCTCTGCGATAAGCTGTTCAGCGGCTTCCTCTCCTGGCATATCGCCTGTCCAGGAATTCGTCCACCTTACATAAACATCAGCCTCGGGATTTACACTGCGTACCCCCAGAGCAAAGGCATTTATGCCCCTGTTTACCTCTGATATGGGAAATGCCGCCACATAGCCTATACTGTTCGTCTTTGTTTGAAGTCCTGCGGCAATTCCCGACAGATATCTTGCCTGATACATTCTGCCGAAGTATGAGCAGAGATTCTTGCCGCTGGCAGTTCCCGACGCGTGGAAAAAGTATATCTCAGGATAATGCTCTGCCGCTTGTAGGACATATTCCCTGAACAGATCGGAATTTGCAATTATTATCTCACAATCGTTATTTACCATATCCTCTATCTCTGATGCAATGGTATCCGTTGTTACATATTCCTTGCATATTATTTCAAGATCAAGCTGTTCAGCAGTCTTCATCAGTCCCTCGTAATGGGATTGACTCCAACTCTTGTCGTCCTTATATCCGTTAAGAACAAGCCCCACTTTTGTGGACTTTTCCGTAACATCTCCGTCATTATCGGACAAATCTATTATAAACATTCCGGCTATCAGTGCAACGAATATCACTGTGACCGTTATAATGATCTTTCTCATTGTATGCCTCGCACATATTAAAATTTATAAAAACACTCAAAGTTTATTATATCACTTTTTTCACATAAAATCAATACCTTTTTAATATCCCACTTATTTACAAAAGCTGATAACAAAGCCGTTTTTTGGTCCTTTCGGCAATTAGTTAGACGATAAAACTCCCCCGCTTTTCAGCAGGGGAGCAATAGCATATTTTTGTTTATCAGATATCAGGCTTGAAGCAGGGCATAAGCTGTAATTTAAAGAGATTTGCCTTGTGCTTTCTGTCGATAAGCTCCTTTTTGGCAAGGTCGTCTATCTCGCCTGTGCGGATATATCTGTCAAGCTCCGCATAGGTAAAGCCGAGATTCTCCTCGTCCGTCTTTCCGCAAAGACCGTCTATCGGCACCTTCTCCACAAGCTCTGCGGGAAGATTAAGAAGGTGTCCTATCTGCTTTACCTCCGTTACCGTAAGGAAGGACATAGGCGAAAAATCGCCAACGGAATCGCCGTATCTTGTGGAATAGCCCACCCAGTCCTCGGACAGGTTGCAGGTATTTACAACTCTGCCGTTTACGGACTGGCTCACCGCATACAGCGTGGACATTCTTATTCTCGGGGGAAGATTCTGCTTTGACTGGTCGGATATGCTAAGCTCCTTAGGAATGTTGCCGAGGACAGCGTCTACCGCCGCCTTGATATTTACCTCATAATGCTTTATTCCGAGGTGATCTACAAGCATATACGCCTTATCGATATCGTGCTGCTCGCCCTGGGGCATAAGCACTCCGATAACACGCTCCTTACCGAGAGCCTCCACGCACAACGCCGCCGCAATAGAGCTGTCCTTTCCTCCCGAAATACCTATGACCGCATTACAGCCCTTGCCGTTTTCTTCAAAAAATCGTCTTATCCACTCTACACATTCGTTTTTCACTTTAAGTGCGTCAAACATTAAAATCTACCTCCGTTCAGATTCTGTCTTATTTCATCAAGAGTATATTCTCTTATCATCTTTCCGTCCTTGAATACAGTTTCAAGGAGATTGCCCTCGGGTATATTCTCCGATGTATATTCGTCTTTATACTTCAACTCGCCGTTTTCCTCGTAAACAAAGCAAAGTCCCTTCTGGCTCTTCTTAAAGCCGCCCTCCTTGGGATTTTTGAAAACAGGATAGCACTTGCCGTCCACCTCTGCGTAACACGCCTTTATACAGCTGCTGAAAGTATCCCTTGTGAAAGGCTTTAACTGGTTATCCTCCTCGATACAGTGCATAGAGAAAGAGCCTACTCCGAGGGCAACGTTGCTGCACGCAAATCCTGCGTTTTTCAGTATCTCGTATATCTCCTCGCAGCGTTGTACTGTGATGCTGTCGCCGTAGATAGCCTTAACGTGGGGGTCAAGCACCTTGTAGCCCTTGGAGTTTACAGTACCGCCAAACTGCTCCCACAGTTTGAACACCGTCTTTGTTACCACCTCAACGCAGTCGCCCGAATCTCCACGCATAAGCATACAGCCGTTGTGTGCCAGTATCTCATCGTGAAGCCGGGGAAGTATATTATCAATAACATTCCAGTAGTCGTAGCTGTCAAGCACACAGGAAAAGCTGGTATTCGGGTAGAGTTCGGTAAGCATCTTTCGGAGGAATGTTATCTCATCGCCGTCTACCGCATAATTACTGCACATTACAAAATGCTCTGTGGATACCGAACCGAAAGCCACCTCGTCCTTTGTACAGTCACAGCCGAATATACGTTCAAGATAGGGTATTGCGGGAACTGTTGCGGTATTAAGGAAGGACAGACACCAGCCCGCTCCTGCCTTTAAAGCTGCGTCCACGCACATATCCCCTCTGAAATCGAACGCTCCCAGTGCCTTTGCCCTCGGGACATCATCTTCCACCGTTTCATCGTAATATTTATTAACGATATCTCTGTAAGTCTTGCCGACAGTAGCTGTTATCTGCGGATACCACATCTCTGCAGAGATAAGGCTCTCCAACGCCTGAGGAAGCCACGCAAAATCATCGTGGGTATTTGTGATACCGAACATCGGAATGTGTATAGGCACCATTGTACCCTCACGCAGGGCGATTATCTCTATCGGAAGATATCCCAGCCTGTGAAGTTTTCTCACCTTTTCCGTACCGTATATTCCCTTTCCGAGAGTTGCGTCCAGCACACGCTGATACTCCGCTACCACCTCGTCCTCGGGAAGCTCAAAGAAGTTCTCGTTGAAATAATCTATAAGCCACGTCTTGCAGAACATCTGTATACCGAACATTACCACCTTGTCCCAACGCTTTACACGGCTCATACGAGGAGTGTAGTAGGACATAGACTTTGTCATCTTCGGGTTTATCATATCGCTGTGTACCGTCTTGTAGAAATCACACAGCAACATAGGATTTATTGCCTTGTTCATAATAGTTCCTCCTTATATCTCTGTTATCTCGATAAGCTTATGCTCTTTTGTAAAGATACTGTTCGTTGTATATACCCTCTCGATAAGTCCGCTTGTCAGAAGCTCGCCTTCAAGGATAGTATTCTCGCAGTGGGTTATGTGAAGATATATCTTGTCTGCACCAAGCTCTTTCAGTTTCTTCGCCGAAAACAGGAATGTGCCGCCCTTTGAACAGATATCGTCAACTATCAGTATACTTTTACCCCGTATGCTCTCGATATCTCCGTGGACGTCAAGCCCCTCTATGCGGCCTGTTTTCCAGTCACGCTTTTTTATACCGAATGCATAGGGCAGGGGTATCATTCCCGAATAGCGTTTTCCCGCACCCTCGTCGGGATAGAACATATACGGCTTTTCGCCGCTGAGTTTTTCAAGCTTTTCTATAACATTTTCAATAAGTGCCTGCGGCTTGTTGATGACGATATTGTCAATGAGAGCCTCGCTTACGCTTGAATGAGGGTCAAGCACGGTGACAGTCTTAAACGAAAGCCTGTTTATGACCGCCGCAAAGTATTTCAGCGTGAACACGTCCTCACTGCCCTTTACCCTGTCCTGTCTTGCGTTGGGGATATACGGCATATAAAGGTGAACATCATCACAGCCGTGTGCTTTTAGATGCTCACTGAGATAGATAAGAGCCACCAGCTCACGGTCGTTTTCGTAGTACCAGCTAATGGTTATCCTGTCCTCTTTGGGGATATCCTGTTTTACAAGCATCGTACCGTCAGGGAAACTGCCAAGAGCAACTTCAACGCCGTTTAGTTTTATCATAGCTTAACCCTCCGTTATGTTTATCTGACACATTCCCATTGTTTTAAGTGCCGCCTCGTGCGTTTCGGGAGTAACACCCGCACAGCACAGGGAGTCAACGCTTACCTCCGCATCAGGGAACATTGCCTTTATGATAAGTGCATTGGATACAACACAGATATCCGTGCAAAGTCCGATAAGCTCTACGCTTTCAAAGGTCTGCTCGTTCCAGTTTGGCCAACCGAAATTCGGCTTGTCTATTATCTTACAGCCATCGATATAAAGTCCCTCTGCTATCTCCCAGCCCTTTGTACCCTTGATGCAGTGCTTGACAGGAAGCTTCTTTCCCTCGGGTGTATCAAGGTAGTCCTCAAAGTGCGTATCCCTTGTAAAGATGACCTCATCTCCGTTTTCTATATATCTTGCTATTTTTTTCTTAACATTCGGCAGGATAGCAACCGCCTCTTTCGTGCCGAGAGCCATATCAATAAAATCATTCTGCATATCAACAACTATAAGCGTCTTTTTCATAATTACCTCTCCTTAAAATGTCATTTTTTCCGTACAAAAAGCCTTGCGGGTCGGTGTCCTGCACCCTCGGTGAATTCCTCCGTTTCCTGAACGAATTCGGATATCTTCCTCCTGAAATTCGGGGTGAGGTAGACAGTCCCCATAAGTGCCTCCTGAACGGTCTGTAAGGTTGCAAGTGTAAATCTTTCGGGGAGAAAATCCAGTGCGAAATCAAGATCTCTCGCCTCTCTCCTAAGTGCCATAATAGCCGAGGCTATCATCTCTGCGTGGTCAAATGCAAGTCCGTCATTGTGAATGGTGCTGAATACCGTCCTGCCGAATTTCTCATCGGTCTTTAACAGCCTTGCGGAAAGCTCTGCCGTGTCGTCTTTTAGCGTCAGGGTGTACTCCCCGTTCCCGTTATCGGAAAGCTGAACGTGGAACCACCTTGCATCCGCCGCATCATCGCCGCCTTTTATCTCAGCGTCGTTCTCGCTTATTACCGACGCAAAGGTGTGGGAGATTATCCTGCCCCTAGGGTCACGGTCGGGTCTGCTGAACACACTGACAGGGAATAACGATATGGGTTTCAGATTTGTTTCCTCTGTAAGCTCTCTGACGGCACATTGCTCAACGCTTTCGTCCATTCTGACAAAGCCGCCGGGCAATGCCCAATCCCCCTTGAACGGGTGGACGCCACGCTTTATCAGAAGTACCGACAGCCTTTTTTCGGGGTCTTTCTTGTATGAGGATTTCTGTGCCGTCTGCACTGAAAATGCCGCTATATCCGTTGCAACCGAGGGTCTGTCATAACGGCTGATGTCATACTCCGCAAGATATCTCTCCTGCGATGTCCCCTCTGACTTTCCTTTATTATCTGTGCTGTCCATTTCTCCCCTCCTCTCTTATTATCATCTTAATAATATCACAATAATAATATCTTGTCAAGGGGTTTTTGAAAAGTTTTTACTATTTTTTTACCGCTTGACGTAACAATGTCTGTTGATGTATAATATTCATATACTAAAAAAAGGCGGTTAAAGATGCGTATAGACAAATTCATCTCAGAGCAGACAGGTGTTTCACGCTCTGACGCAAAGGCGATGCTAAAAAAATCTCAGATATCCGTAAACGGCAGACCTGTAAAGTCAGCCGATACAAAGATAGACCCCGAAAACGATACGATAACCCTATGCGGAAAGCAGATACGATACAGAAGCTTTATGTATATTATGCTGAATAAACCCGACGGTGTTATCTGTGCCACCCGTGACGGGCTAAGCTCCACAGTGCTTGAATTACTGCCGCCCGACCTAAGACGTAAAGGACTGTTTCCCGCAGGCCGACTTGACAAGGACACGGAGGGCTTTGTTTTCATCACCGATGACGGTGCTGTCGCACACAAAATGCTCTCCCCGAAAAGCCACGTGGAAAAAGAGTACACAGTTACCCTTGAAAGACCCGCCGAAAGCCGCTATATAGATATCTTCGCCTCGGGAATGACTATCGACGGAGATGAGAAGTGCCTGCCCGCAAGGCTTACCCTTACAGACGACCCGCACATAGTCAGCCTTGTGCTGTACGAGGGAAAGTATCATCAGGTGAAACGTATGATGCAGGCAGTGGGAAATAAGGTCACACATCTTCGCAGGGTGCGTATGGGCGGAATATCCCTCGACCCGAAGCTTTCCACGGGAGAATGCAGAGAGATATCACAGGAGGAGCTATCAACACTGTTTGAAAGGACAGACGCACCCACAGAGTAATTACAGCCGAAAATATCCATACAGAAAGGACAGCCACAATGATATATTCTCAGAAAGTGATAGACGCTATCAACCTTATGTGTGAGGCTCACAAAGGGGTTATGGACAAAAGCGGTATCCCCTATATATTCCACCCGTACCACGTTGCGGAGCAGATGCAGACAGAGGATACGGTCATAGCCGCACTTCTCCACGATGTACTTGAAGATACAGATATCACCGAAGACGATATGCGTAAAAGAGGAATAAACGAGAATATCATCGAGGCACTGAAACTGCTGAATCATCAGCACGGCGTTCCGTATATGGAATATATACAGGCTGTCAAGCAAAACGAAATAGCAAAGGCGGTAAAAATTGCAGATATCACCCACAACCTTGACACCACACGAATGCCGAATGGTGTACCCGAAAAGCTTGAAAGAAAACGTCCCACCTACGAAAAGGCTTTGGAGTTCCTCAAAAGCGAGGATTGACTATACTGAATAAAACAAAGACCGCTGTGAAAGATATCACAGCGGTCAGCTTGTCGAAAAACAAAAGTTTTTGCCCGCAAAGCGGGCTTTTTTGATAACTTTTTTGGTGTGGCTTTGCCGCACCAAAAAACACTTCTATCCGCACAACTGTGCGAGTTGGCGGCATCGCCGTCAGCGAGTGCGGGCAGTGCGGATGTTTCGGCGGAAAAGTCCCAACGGGACTTTTTCGACGGTCTCACCGCTGTGAAAGATATCACAGCGGTTTCGGCTTTCTAAAATATTCTCAACATTAAGGAATAATACTAAACGGCTTGTTTGCTGTCATCTGACAAGTCCTGTTTCGGATATTTTCTCCTCATAAAAATATAGCAGATAAGATGTGCGATAAAGGTTATCGTCCAGGAGATAGGATAGGACACGAACAGCATAAATTCCGTATGATACTCGGGTATAGCAAATATCGTGAATATCCACAGAATCCTTAGTCCGCACGCACCAAGCAGAGATACTATCGTAGGTGCTACCGCATAGCCCATACCTCTTATCGATCCCACGATACAATCCATAAGTCCGCAGGTGAAATAGAATACGCACACAAGTCCCATACGGATCATACCCGGCTGGATTATCTCGGGACGGGGGTCGTATATTCTAAGCAACGCACCGCCAAACAGATACGCAAGGTTTCCAAGCACAAAGCCCGTCACCGCCGCACAGGCACAGGATATAAAGGCAATGCGGTTTATACGGCTGTATTTCGCCGCACCGATATTCTGACTGGTAAAAGTCAATGCTCCCTGTGAAAAGGCATTCATAGATACCCACACAAAGCCCTCTATACTTGCCGCCGCCGCACTTCCCGCCATTACGACAGGGCCAAAGCCGTTGATAGAGGATTGTATAACGACATTTGAAAGGGAGAATACAACTCCCTGAAAGCCTGCGGGGATACCTATTCCCAGTATCTTTCCCGTTATCACACGGTCAAGGCAGAGCTTTTTAAACTCAAAATGGAATGCGTCCGTTTCCTTGATAAGACATCTGATAACAAGAAACGCCGACACACACTGGGATATCACCGTAGCAAGAGCAACACCCGCAACGTCCATTTTAAATACTATTACAAATATCATATTAAGTACAACATTGATGACGCCCGCAAGAGTAAGATAATACAGAGGTCGCTTTGTATCTCCCTTTGAGCGTAGGATAGAGCTTCCGAAATTGTATATCATCATCGCTATCATACCGCCGAAATATATCCTGAGATACAGAGTAGACAGCTCCATTACCTCGGGCGGAGTCTGCATAAGCGAAAGCATCTTATCCGCAAAGACAACTCCGACAAATGTAAGGATAAGTCCGCTGATGATACTGAGAAGAATGGAAGTATGTATCGTCCTGCTCACACGCTCGTTGTCCTTTGCCCCCATATAGCGTGAGGTCATAACATTCGCACCTGTTGACAGTCCCAGAAACAGGTTGGTTATCAGATTTACCTGAGCAGATGTAGAGCCTACTGCGGCAAGAGAATTCTGACTTGCAAAATTGCCCACCACGATTATATCAGCCGCATTGAACAAAAGCTGCAACACGCTTGAAAGCATAAGCGGTAACGTAAGCCTTAACAGCTTAGGTAGTATCGCTCCGCTGCACATATCTATCTCATATTTTTTCACTGTTTGTTTCCCCTTTTCCGTGTATAGCCGATAAATGCAATACGCTCCCGAAAATATGGGAACGTATCTCTTTATAATCAAGTATACGCTTGTTTCTTCTAACTGTCAATGTCAATTATCCACAAACACGAATGACGGAAAAAGCTCTTTTTTGATGTGCGGCAGGGCAAAGCATACGCTCACCCATTGCTTTTTACGGGATTTTATAGTAAAATAAACATATCAACTCTGAAAGGACAGAATATATGAAAAAGATAAAACTGCTCTGCTCACTGCTGACCGCTGCTATGCTGCTGAGCGGCTGCTCTAACGATGTTTCGGTTTCAGACATCACAGAAAGCAATACAGACAGCACCCCCTCGACGAATGAGTTTATACTGACAGGGGAAGAATACAAGTCCGCCTCCGTTACAGCGGACAACGAGCGTGTTTTCTATGAGATATTCGTAGGCTCTTTTTCCGACTCCGACGGTGACGGCACAGGCGACCTCAGAGGCCTAATCGAACGCTTTGACTACCTCAACGACGGCGACCCCGATTCGGGTCTTAGCCTTGGCATTGAGGGAATATGGCTGACGCCGATATTCGCCTCTCCGTCGTATCACAAGTATGATGTTGCCGACTATTATTCAATAGACGAAAAAATCGGCACAGAGGACGACCTGAGAGAGCTTATCGCACTCTGTCACGACCGCAACGTAAAGCTGATACTCGACCTGCCTGTCAACCACACCAGCGACAAAAACAAGTGGTTTACAGAGTTTGCCGCCGCACGAAAAACAAACGATACCGCAAACGAGTTCTATGATTTTTACAGTTGCTCGGACTCCGCCGCCGCTGACGGCAGGGTGTTTTCCCCTCTTAGCGGCACATCTTATTATTACGAATGCAACTTTTCGGGCGATATGCCTGAGCTTAACTTCGATAATGACGCAGTTGTAAAAGCCGTCACAGATGTTGCCGAATACTATCTTGATATGGGAGTGGACGGCTTCCGATTTGACGCCGCAAAATATATATTCCTTGGCGAAGAAACAAGAAATGTGGATTTCTGGAACAGCTACATAGGAAAACTCCGTGAGAAGAAAAGCGATATCTTCACCGTTGCGGAGGTGTGGGCACACGATTCGACAGCACTACCCTATTTCTCTGCAACCAACTGCTTTAACTTCACTATGTCACAGCTAAGCGGACAGATAGCGGCAACCGCAAAGGGCGGAGATGTAAACACCTATACCGCATACACCGAACAATATCTCTCAGAGATAAAAGCCAAAAACAGCTCCGCCTTTATGATACCCTTTATCGCAAACCACGATATGGACAGGGCGGCGGGATTTCTCCCTGTGAAAAACGGAGAGATGAAAATGGCGGCAAATCTGTATATCCTCTCACCGGGAGCACCCTTCATCTACTACGGCGAGGAGATAGGAATGAAAGGCTCCCGTGGCTCGGCAAACACCGACGCAAACAGACGCCTTGCAATGCTGTGGGGCGACGGTGACACCGTTTCCGACCCGGAGGGTACTACCTACACCTCCGACAAGCAGATAAACGGAACTGTCGCACAGCAGATCTCCGACAGCGAAAGCCTGTACAACCACTACAAAAAGCTGATTATGATAAGAAACGCAAATCCCGAAATAGCACGTGGCGAATACAAGGCACTGTCCTTTGCCGACACAAAGCTCGGCGGTTTTATCTCGGAGTATAACGGAAGCCGTGTTGCAGTTATCCACAACACGACAGACAGCGAGATAACGATCGACCTTTCATCGGCGACCGATATAAAGCTGAATGAGATAAGAGCCGCCGTAGGCTCGACCGCAGTGCTTGACGGCACTTCCCTTACGATAGGTGCAAAGACAAGCGTCGTGTTAAGATGATGATTTCACCGCACATATATGATTAGGTAATAAAGGTTCTCTGTATCGTCGGCAATGATGATACAGAGAATTTTTTACAGCGGCTTTTTTGAAAAAATAAGAGAAAAAATCTTGACAGCAAAAAAAAAATGTGCTATACTAATTGCATAGGCTTTGATGGAGAGAGTACCTATGTCAATGCATTCACAGAGAGCTGTTGGGTGGTGTAAAACAGCAGTGCAGACCGTGGGAAGAACACTCCGGAGCTTGCGGAAGAACGCTGTATGAAAATACGGCTACTAGAACCGCACGTTACATTGCGTAAAGATGAAATTGAGTGGATCGGCAACGATCAATTTGGGTGGTATCGCGGAAGATGTCTTTCGTCCCATATCTGGGCGAGAGGCGTTTTTTTATTTTACGGAAAACGTCCTCGCAAACAAACGTATTGTGAAAGCAATATAGAAAAGGAGATATGATTATGCTTAGAACCCACAACTGTAATGAACTCAACACTGAACACATCGGACAAAAGGTTACCCTCACCGGTTGGGTAGACACTATCCGTGACCACGGCGGCGTTATCTTCGTTGATCTTCGTGACCACTACGGTGTTACTCAGGTCGTACTGTCCAGCGACAGCCTTCTTGACGGCGTTTCCAAGGAAACAGTCATCGGCGTAAGCGGTACAGTTACAAAGAGAGATGAGGAAACTGTAAACGCTAAACTTGCAACCGGTATGGTTGAAGTAAAGGTAGACAGCGTTGAGATACTCGGCCCTTGCCAGCAGGCACTTCCCTTTGAGATCGCAAGTTCAATGCAGACAAGAGAGGACATCAGATTAAAGTATCGTTACCTCGACCTCAGAAACAACAAGATCCACGATAATATCGTACTTCGTGCAAAGATCCTCAGCTACCTCAGACGTCAGATGGAGGATATGGGCTTCCTCGAGATCCAGACTCCTATCCTGACAGCCTCCTCCCCCGAGGGTGCAAGAGATTACCTCGTTCCCAGCAGAAAGCACAAGGGCAAGTTCTACGCTCTGCCTCAGGCTCCCCAGCAGTTCAAACAGCTTCTTATGGCTTCCGGCTTTGACCGTTACTTCCAGATCGCTCCCTGCTTCCGTGACGAGGACGCAAGACAGGACCGCTCTCCCGGAGAGTTCTACCAGCTCGACTTTGAGATGTCCTTCGCAACACAGGAAGATGTTTTCGAGGTTGCTGAAACAGTTATATACAACACTTTCAAGGAGTTTTCCGATAAGGAAGTCGTAAAGCCTCCTTTCAAACGCATAGCTTTCAACGACTCTATGCTGATGTACGGAACAGATAAGCCCGACCTCCGTAACCCCCTTGTTATCAAGGAGCTTTCCGACCTGTTCGTTGACAGCGATTTCAAACCCTTCTGCAACAAGACAGTAAGAGGTATCCGTGTTCCCAAGATGGCAGGTCAGTCCAAGACATTCTTCAAGAGTATGGAAGAATTCGCTACTACCGAGGTAGGTATGAAGGGTCTTGGCTACTTCAAGGTAGAAGAGGGTGAGAACGGCGGCTTCAAGTACAACGGCCCTATCGACAAGTTCCTTGACGACGCTCAGAGAAAAGAACTGGCTGAACGCTGTGAGCTTGAAGTGGGCGACGTTCTCTACTTCATCGCAGACAGTGCAAAGAACGCTCCCAAGTTCGCAGGCGAGATCAGAACAGAGGTTGCAAAGCGTATGAACCTCATCGATGACAGCCGCTTTGAGTTCTGCTTTATCGTAGACTTCCCTATGTACGAGCTCAACACCGAAACAAACAAGATAGACTTCACACACAATCCTTTCTCTATGCCTCAGGGCGGTATGGACGCACTGCATAACAAGGATCCGCTGGATATCTTCGCTTACCAGTACGACATCGTATGCAACGGCATCGAGCTTTCCTCCGGTGCGGTAAGAAACCACAACCCCGAGATTATGAAGAAGGCATTCGAGATCGCAGGCTACGGCGAAGAGGACGTTAAGGCTAAGTTCGGTGCTCTCTATACAGCATTCACATTCGGTGCTCCTCCTCACGCAGGTATGGCTCCCGGTGTGGACAGAATGATTATGCTCATCGCAGGCGAGGAAACTATCCGTGATGTTATCGCATTCCCGCTCAACGGTAATGCTCAGGACGTTATGATGGGTGCTCCCGGCGAGGTTACAGAGCAGCAGCTCAGAGAAGTCCACATCAAGGTAAGAGATTAAAAATCGTCACAGAAAGGACAGAATTATGGATAAAGACACCTTAGTAAGGCTTGAAAAGCTGAACCAGCTTCAGCTTACCGACAGCCAGAAGGACGAAGTTCTTGAATTCTTCGCAAAGCAGGAAAAAGAGATAGAAAAACTCTACACCGCCGATACAGAACAGGTCGAAAGAATGGTACACGTTATGCCCATTATGACCGTAGTACGTGACGACGTTGAAAAGAAGCTGTTCACACGTGACGAGCTTCAAAAGGGTGCTCCCGAGTCCACAGACGGCTACTGGCAAGTACCCCGCCTGTTAGAGTGATTTTGCGGGAGGAATGACACGATGAACTTATATTTAAACAAAAAGGATACCGCATCTGCAAACGCAGTTGTGCTTGATGATCTTTTCCTTACAAAGGATATGCCCACAACAGGCGGCTCTAAAATGCTTGACGGTTATATGAGCCTGTTCGACGCAGAGGTCATTTCCAGACTTAAAGACGCAGGTTATGATATCGCAGGCAAGGCAAATATCGGCGAATTCTCCGTTGATATGCTGGGCGAAACATCTTACTTCGGTGCCTGCGAAAAGGACGGAGTGCTGACATACGCCTCCTCCGAGATACTTGACGAGGGCAATATCACCGCAGTACTCAACCTTGATGTAAACGGCACTCCCAGACGTGCTGCCGCACTCAGCGGAAAGGTATTCGTAAAGCCCACCTACGGCACAGTATCAAGATACGGAACTATCGCAGTTGCTTGTTCGGGCGAAACTGTGGGCGTTATGGCAAACTCCGCTGCTGACTGCGGCAAGGTGCTTTCCGCTATCGCAGGTCACGATGACAAGGACGGCACAAGCCTTTCCGAGGCAGAGTGTGCTAAGATAAAGACAGGTGCGGAGTTCACAAAGATAAAGAAGATCGCAGTTGCAAAGTCTGTCACAGACTCCGCTGACGAGAATGTCAAGGCAAAGATAGCTCACTTCCGTGAGGTTATGTCCGCACAGGGCGTTGAGTTCGTTGAGGTAGACGATACTGTACTCACCCTTGCAAAGACCGCCTGGAACATCTGTATGTCCGCCGAGCTTTGCAACAACGTTTCCCGTTTCGACGGTGTAAAGTACGGCTACCGCACAAAGAACTACAAGACCATCGGCGAGCTGTACACAAACAGCCGTACCGAGGCATTCGGCGAGCTGCTCAAAACAACTATCCTTTTCGGCTCCGACACACTGTCCACCGAAAACTATATGAAGGTATACGACAAGGCTCTGCGTATCCGCAGAGTTGTAAGCGAAAAATTTGCAGAGATATTCGCACAGTTCGACGCTGTACTTCTCCCCGCTTGTGGAAAGACAGCCTACACAATGGACGATATCAAGGCAAACAAGTACCTGTCCTTTGACGAGAATCTCTATACCGCTCCCGCATCGCTGACAGGTCTGCCTGCTGTCGTTGTGGGCGGAGTTCAGCTTGTGGGCAAGGCATTCTCCGAGAACGCTCTGCTTGACACTGCCGCTGCATTCGAAAAGGAGGACAAGTAATATGAAGAAGTACGAAACCGTCATCGGTCTGGAAGTTCATATCGAACTTGCCACCGAGTCAAAGATATTCTGCTCCTGCTCCGCTAAGTTCGGCGGCGAACAGAACGACCACGTTTGCCCCGCTTGTTGCGGTATGCCCGGTATGCTCCCTATCGTAAACAAGAGAGTAGTTGACCTCGGTATGACAGCAGGTATGATGCTCAACTGTGACATCAACCGTGTTACCACATTTGACAAGAAGAGCTACTACTACCCCGACCTGCCCTGCTCTTACCAGACAACACAGTGGTTCTCTCCCGTTGCTGTAAACGGTACAGTTACTATAAACACCTCCAAGGGCAAGAAGGATATCCGCATAAAGCAGATCCATATGGAGGAGGACGCAGGTAAGCTCGTCCACGACGACTGGACAGATACAACACTTGTTGACTTCAACAGAACAAGCGTTCCGCTTATCGAGATAGTTTCCCAGCCCGACCTTTCCAGTGCTGAGGAAGTAGTCGCTTACCTTGAACAGCTCCGTTCACTGCTGCGTTTCGCTAAGGTTTCAGGCTGCCGTATGGAGCAGGGCTCTATGCGTTGCGACGTAAACCTCTCCGTTCGTGAGGAAGGCAGCGACAAGCTCGGCGTAAGAACAGAGATGAAGAATATGAACTCCATTTCCGCTATCACAAGAGCTATCGAGTACGAGACCGCAAGACACATCGACGCCCTCGAAACAGGCTCCGAGGAGCTTGTACAGGAAACACGCCGCTGGGACGACATCAAGGGCAAGAGCTACGCTATGCGTAACAAGGAAACAGCAGGTGACTACCGCTACTTCCCCGATCCCAACATTATGCCTATCGTTATCGACGACGAGTGGTTCGACAAGATAAAGAACTCCCTCCCCGAACTGCCTGAGCTCAAAAAGGTACGCTACGTTGACGAGCTTGGCCTTACAGAGTACGACGCTGAGCAGCTCACACAGAGCAGAACATTCTGCGACTGCTTCGAGGCTGCATACGCAGAGTGCGGTCAGGCTAAGGAAGTTGCAAACTGGCTCATCTCAGACTGTATGAATATCCTCAACAAACGTCAGATGATCGCTGACGACCTCACTGTTGACGGAAAGGCTCTCGGTCAGCTGATAAAGCTGGTACTTGACGGCAAGGTACAGCGTGGCAACGCAAAGAAGATACTGAACGTAATGTTCGACGAGGAGATAGCAGACGCAGAGCAGTACGCTAAGGACAACAACTTCATCGTTTCCAACGATACAGGTGCTATCAAGGAGATAATCAAGGCTGTTGTGGCAGAGGATACACGCTCCGTAAACGACTATAAGAGCGGTAAGGAAAAGGCTTTACAGGCACTTTTCGGCAAGTGTATGAAGCAGCTTAAAGGCAACTGTGATCCGCAGGTGCTTAAAACAATGCTGATAGACGCTATCAACGAGGCTTAATAACAAAAGTTCCCCGTGCAGGAATGTGATCTGCACGGGGATTTTTTTATATGTTTATGATATTTGCAGTGGGATAATTCTGATTATTATAATACTTGCTGCAAGTAGTGAATATGACCTGATTATCCTTTGCAAACTCGGTGATAAGCCTCATCGCTACATCACGGCGGCTGTCGTCCATATCTGTAAACGGATCATCGAAAACAGCTATTCCTCCGCCGTTCGGGAACAGGTGATTAAGTACGGCAAGTCTGAGGGCAAGAGCTACTGTGTCCTTTGTACCCTCGGAAAGATGCTCAAATCCTACCTTGTTGTTTCCGCTTAAAAGCCCCGCTTTTGCCGATGCGTCCATATCTCCGTCAAGGTTTAGCCTGTTATTTGAGATCATCAACAGATATTTCTTGAAGTTATCGGATATGCCCTGCATAGGATTGTTTTGTATATTCGCAGTGACGTTCTCAAACACCGCCTTGATATTCGTCCAGTGCCTGTACAGTTCCTTCTTTTCATCAAGAATAGCCTTGGCGTCATCTACAAGATCCTTTGCCTCCGTCATCTTATCGGAATAGCCAACGAATTTTGTATTAGCTTCAATGTATTCCGCCTTTCTGTCGTCCGAATCTTTTCTTGCGGCTTCGACAGCATCCTTTAACTCGGCTTTCTTTCCGTCGGGGTCTTCTGTACGCAGGCTGTCGTCTATCTGTCCCACGATTTCAGAAAGAGCCTTCTCTTTTTCAGCGATCTCATCGGAAAGCTTTTTGATCTCTGCGTCATTTTCGCTTATTGAATCATACTTGTTTGCATAATCTTCAACCAGTGCAGAATAACGGCCGGCAAATTCTACAATATTCTTTTCTCCGCACAATGCCCTGATATCCGTCATTATTGCTTCGATACTGCGTACTTCCTTTGAAAGGTCGCAGGACTCGGAAAGCTGTTCATAGGTCATTGTTCCAAGAGCCTTCTGATAATCACCCTCCACCTGTGTAAGCTGACGGGTCTTTTCGTTGCATTTCTCCAAGCGTTCTTCAAGCTCTGCAATGCTGTCAACACCGAATTTTTCAAGTACAGCGGCTTTCCTGCCCGTTCTTTCGGATATTGCGGCATTTATCTCATCAACATTGATATCCTTAGGAGATATCCTCATCTCCATAACATCGGGTATCTTTATCAATACCGCCTCGTTTATGTCGAGAGCTTTTATATCAAGCTCTTCGCCTGTAAGCTCAGAGATCACCCTGATATCAGCGTCGCCCAGCTTTTTGATCTTCGCCGCAATGTTGATACGCAGCTTTCCTTTAAGCTGCTCTATCTCCCTGTCAAGCTCTTTTACCGCCGCAACATCATTCCTGCTGATATTATTAAAGGCAGCTATCTCCTCTTTTAAAGCCTTTATTTTCTCTGATAACTCCTGAACCTCTTTCAGCTGCTTGATAAGTTCAGCGTCTGAAAGCTCTATCTGTAAAACGTTTGCTTTGTTTGCAGCATTGCTGTATTCATTCCAATGCTCTGCCGCTTCCTTTCTCGGGGCGAGCTGCTGCTTTGACAGTGTGAGGTCTTTATTTATATCGTTCTCTTTTTTAAGCTGCTCATAGACCTTTTCAAAGCTCTCCTGAATATCGGTGGCAGCTTTCAGCTTTTGCTCTGCGTCTTCATAGGCTTTCTTAGTGGTGTTGTAGTTTTGCTCTGCTTTCAGCGTTTCTTTATATGTAGCAGCAGCCTGTTCATAGGCGACATTTGCCTGATAGATCGCACCTGTTCCCCTTGTCAGACCTGCTCTTGTGGGGCGGTCAGCGGAATGATCCCACTTCTCTCCAAGCTCTGACAGTTTATCGTCTATCGCTTTTCTAAGCTTGTCAGCGGTAACTCCGCCGCTTGTAGTGACCGCCTGAGATACCAGAGTGGAAAGGTCGGTCTTTAAGTCGTTATCCTTGATGTCAAGGATAGATCTTATAGTAGCGTAGCCGTCGTGCTGTGTCGGAAATATCAGGTCGTCATATATGCCCTTGCCGTATGACAAGAACTCTTTAATGGTATTGTCTACGGTTTTAACATCGTTTATCGAAGTACCGCCCTGATCCAGAGTACACTTCTTACCTGCACCCCAAGTTTTCTCCAAACGATAGTCCTGACCATTATGCTGAAAGGATATCTCGCCGTCAGAGTGATCTCCGGTGATACCCGTTGAAGTCGCCGTGGGAATAAATCTATTCTTGAAATCCACATCGGCAGCGGCTCTGTTTCCGATATCCACGCTTCTGAAAAGCATATTCCTAACAAGCTCTACAAGGGTACTTTTACCGCTCTCATTCTCTCCGTAAATGATATTGAGATTAGGGGACAGATCTATATCCTTTTTTCGCATTCCTGCGAACTGATCGCACTTTATATTCTTTATTAACACGTTATACCCTCCCTTAAAGCTTCAAAGATCTTATCAGATCGTATGCAAGTTGTGCTTCCGTAGGATCGTTCAGCAGTCCCAGAAGCAACTGGGCCGACAGGGATTTTTCGTTAAACTCCGCCTTTATCAGCTCTTCGTTAAGAAGCTTGGACAGATCCTTATCGGTGCATTTGTATTCAAGAAATCTTCCGAATACCTTCTTGTATATATCACTACGCTGTTCGTAATCATCATTGACTACACTTCCCACAAGGGCAGACTCTACAACGGACAGATCTCCGTAATTCCTTACAGCCTGTGTAAGCTGGGCTTCCAGCGTCTGCGAGCCGTCCGATGCGGGGATACACTGTATCTCATCACGGTAAAATCTCAATGTGCCTGTATGTACTTTCTTGGCACTGGGAGAATTGTCACCGTCAAGCTCTATGATAAAGGCACAGCCGTCTGTGTTGTTGGAAACGTCCGTCTGACAGTGGGTACCTGCGTTAAACACCTTGTACCCTGATGTAAAGCTGTTCTCATCAAGCGTTTTTGGATAGGAAACGTGGGTGTGTCCCACAAGCCACACATTCACAGGGATATTCAGAAGCTCCTCTTCGGTCATAAGGAAATATCTTCCCTCATCGTCAAGGGAAAGTCCCTCGATAGCACCGTGAGCTATACCTATACGATAATCAGCGTCGTCCATTGACAGGTCACGATCCTTTATCCAGTCAAGCTTGTTGATATCACTGTGGAGTGCGTCGCAGTATGCCGGATATATCATCACACGCTCATCATCTACATCAAAGGAAAAGGGCTTGTATGCTTTAAGGAGCTTTATCTTATCATTATCCGATAAGTAGCTTTCAAAGTTCTCCCACACCTCTGTGGTGCCGTCATAATAGTCGTGGTTTCCCGGTAAAACAACGACCTGCTCACCGTTAAACTTTGAGAGTATCTCAACGGTCTTCTTCACATCTCTCTTAGATACCTTTACCGAATCAAAAAGGTCGCCTGTGACCGCAAAAAGGTTGCATTTGTTATCGTTTGCGATATTCACGCACACCGCAAGGGATTCAAGCCTCTCTGATCTCATTCTGTCAGCCTCATCATATTTAGAGTATCTTATCCCTATATGATTGTCGCCTGTCTGAAATATCCTTATCATAGTATGACCTCCTGTTTCTTTATGTTTTTATTTTAGCACATCAAAATGCATTTTACAATATGCCATCCGTACAAATTTGTACGCACTGTTTTTTTACGAAGAATATAATTGAAAATAAATAAATTTTTATTGTTTTTCGATAAAAAACTATTGACAAAAAATAAAATATGTGTTATCATATACCCACAACAAGGAAATCGTATTGCAAAAGAGGTATGTTTATGTGGAACAAGGATAGATCTATACTGCTTTCTGTTATTATAATAAAGGTCTGCTATGGTTTGCTGGGGGTGTGCTGTATCGCCGCACCGTGGCTGGTGTCTATGTACGACGCAGAGTATATTACAGGCTTCGGGTATCCGTCGCTTATTCTGCCGCTTCTTATAACGCTGTATATCGCCGCTGTACCTGCACTTGCCGCTATTATTTCCCTTGACAGACTGCTCTCAAACATCAGAAAGGGAGAGCCGTTTATCAGCAGAAATGTCACCTGTCTGCGTATCATCTCCTACTGCTGTTTTGCGGAATCGCTGATATTCATTTATTTTGCGACACAGCGTACCTTTGCGTGGTTTGTAGTAATCGCCTTTGCGTTTATGGGACTTATCCTGCGTGTAGTGAAGAATGTATTCCAGCAGGCGGTCGCTATGCGTGAAGAGAACGATTTTACAATATGAAAGGCGGTCAAAATGCCGATTGAAATAAATCTTGATGTAATGATGGCAAAGCGGAAGATATCCTCCAACGAACTTGCCGAAAAAATAGGTATCACTCCCGCAAACCTGTCTGTGCTTAAAACAGGCAAGGCGAAGGCGGTGCGTTTCTCCACACTGGAAAAGCTGTGCGAGGTGCTTGACTGTCAGCCGGGGGATATACTCGCCTTTAAAACGGAGTGCAACAATGAGTAGCAACAGATATCTGCTGTGCTATACGGGGCTTTCACTGGGGCTGTCCCTTTTCGGAAGTCTTGGTCTTGTCTGCTTTATCGATTGGTACGGTATGGCTGTTTTCGGTGAGCGTCACTGCTATCCGTACCGATACCCCTTCTGTATAGCCGCAGGGTTTGTAAGCCTTTTCATCTGCATAGCCCTGCTTGTGATAACGATACTACTTGCTGTAAAACAGTGTAACGCAAAAAGCAGTCTTATAGAAATACCTGTCGTGCTGATAACATTTATCCCTATGCTCCTTTTATGGGCAAACGTAATACCCTTTGTCGGAAAGCTTTTCTAGGTACACTTTTCTTTTCTGCGAAATACCTCTTTGCACCTTTTGATTTCCTTATAATTACATTTTTAGAAAGGTATGACATTATGGAAAACGAAATAACCAAAACAAGCACTCCGCTTGATATACCCGATATTCCCACCGCCACCCCAATCGAGAGCCGCAGATACTCCCCCTTTGAATGTGCAACAGCACTTCTTTGTCTGCCGCTTGGCTTTATATTCGATCATCTTGTATTCACTCACGCAGGCAGTCTTTTCGGAGGTATATTCTGGCTGGTGGTCGGGGTTCTCCTCATAGCATTTGCGAAGATAAAAAAGACCGCTTTAAAGCCTGTGCATATCCTCCTTTTTGCGGTCGCCGGGGTGTTCTGCCTAGTCCCTGTGTTTTCTGCAAACACCTCTATAAACACCCTCGCCGCAATGTATTCCTTTGGTCTGATATTTTACCTCGGTGTTGTGCTTAGCGGTGCAGAGCCGCTTGGTAAACACTTCGTCCGTGACTTTTTCAGAGGCATTTTCTCCGCTCCTTTTACTCATTTCGGAGAATGTCCTAAGGTTATTATCTCCCTTATAAAAAAAGCAAAGGGCGGTAAGACCCTGCTGTTTATACTGTTGGGATTATTACTCGCTCTGCCCATAACTCCCATTATCCTGCACCTGCTGATAAGCTCAGATAAGATGTTCAAGGACGCACTGGACGGGTTTATCTCCTCCTTGCCGTCTTTCTCCGCCTCTACTTTCGCTGAGCTGATATTTGCTGTACCCGTTGGATTTTATCTGTGCGGAATGTTGTTTTCCTCAGCGAGAAAGACCGCCCCTGTCCCCGATACTCTGCCGAAATACAGAGTTCTCCCTCTTGCGGTGTCCTGTGCCGCTGTGACCCCCGTCTGTGTGTTCTATATAACGTATATACTGGTACAGCTCAATTATCTGACCGTCGCTTTCGGCGGCACTCTCCCTGAGCAGTACAGCTATGCCGAATTTGCACGAAGCGGCTTTTTCGAGCTTTGTACGATAGCCTTTATCAACCTCTGCCTTATCGTACTTATGCAGACATTCACCGCCCGAAAAGAGGAGGACAGACGTCCCGCCCTGCTTAAAATCTACACCGTCCTGCTGTCGGGCTGTACCCTTCTGCTGATAGTATCCGCAATGTGCCGTATGATGCTGTATATAAACGAGTACGGTATGACAAGACTGCGTGTGCTGACCTCCTGGTTTATGATACTTCTTGCAGTGGTCTTTGTGGTGATAATACTGTGGCAATATGTAAAGCTCCCCCTGTGGAGGGTGCTGTTTGCGGCTTTCACCATAATGTTCGGTATACTCTGCTTTGGCAATATGGACGGAATGATAGCACGTTACAACGTGAATGCCTACCTCAGCGGTCAGCACGAGGAACTTGACTGGTCTGACCTCAAAAGGCTTGGTGCTCCTGCCGCTGAATATGTCATCTTGCTTGGCGACGACCACCAAGATGAAAAGGACGATTTCTTTGAAAGCATATACCCCGAATACTGTGAGAGATATCAGCTACCCGATCACTTCAATATATACAGGCTCAACGCTGACAAGATAGCGAAGGAATACGGCAATGTGCATTAAAAAAACGCTGATAAGCATAGTCCTTGCGTCACTCTCATCTGTGGCTTTTGCCCTATTAGGTATGCTTCCGTCTCTTTTAGCCTTTTACGAAGTGCTTATCAGAATTATTCCGTTCATTTACGGTGCAATACTGTTCTTTTGTCTTTACACAAATGACGGCAAACAGCTCGCTCTTCGTATCATACTTGCTTTGCTACTGAATATAACATATAATATCATCGAAATATACAGCGGGATATTCCCATATATCTTTATATGGCTGCACCCCAACTACGGAAATCCCAATATGGGTGACGGACTTTGCGTATTCGTTATGCAGATATATAACTTAATCGCATTCGTAATCACTGTGGCAATATGTGTTTCAATTTATCTTGCCAAAAGATCGATAAACCAAATCCACCAAGAAAAATAATAACAGGCACACGGGAAAAAGTGTGCCTGTTATTTGGTTATATCAAGCTCAAATGTGGTCATTTATTTCTGTTCACCTGCATAGAACGAAGATCATACAAAAGCTCGGTGTCCTTGTTGGGGTATATCTTGTAAAATCTTTCCGCAATACGCTGTGCAACTATCTTGGAGTTCTCACCGTCTGCGTCGGGGAGTATCACGATAAACTGGCTGCTGCTGTATTTTGTGGAAACGTCCGCCGACCTCAGTGAGCCTGTGATAGACGAGCTGAGTGCATTTACAGCGGTTTCAAGCGTTGTGTTATTAGGTACAGAGCCGTCAAAGGACTTCAATGTAAACAAAAGGACTTCAACCGTCTTGTGGGCACGTCCCACGCTGCGGGATATGTATGTATATATCCTGCGGAATTCCTCGTAGTCCACTGTATACGCACCCGGAGCTGTATCCATACCGCCCTCTATCATACCGCAAAGATGCTCTATATCAGTTTCGGTACGTTCCACCGCACTGCTCTTTCCTACTCTCTCGTAGAAAAAGCAGCTTCCCGGTTCTGTTTTAGCCGCAAGATAAAGTGCTTTGCCCGCACAGGCAAGATAATCCGTACTGTTGCGGCCGCTGTCAAACGCACCTGCCGAAACATTCACCCTTACGGAGTAGTTGCTTTCGGTCTCCGCCTTTATCTCGTCTATTATCTCCTTTGCAAATTCCTTCACCGCATTTCGGTCGGTGTTATCCACAAGGAATATTCCCAGCTCGTCGCCGCCTGTACGCATAAGGATATCCTCCGCACCTGCCTTTGCCACAAGCTTTTTGGAGCAGGTCGTAAGCAGCTTATCTCCCGCAACGTGACCCATAAGGTCGTTCACAAGTCCGAGATTATCGGGGCCAAGCAGAAGAAGTGTACCCTTTCTGCTGCTGTTTAAAAGCTGGTCGAGGTGCTTTATGCCTGCGTCAAGCGTGAGCAGACCTGTAAGCGGATCGGTATTTTCATTGGCAACGGGGATATGCTCCTCGTGGCTGAGGCTTTCCAGATCGTTCGTTTCAATGGAAAAGCCCTCCTTTAACATCTCCACAAACACCTTGGCAAGTTCGGGGTCGAACTGTGAACCTGCACAGCGTTCAAACTCGGAAATCACATAGTCGTTTGAAAGCTTACGGCGGTAAACACGGTTTGAGGTCATAGCGTCGTAGGAGTCTGCAATACAGATAAGTCTTGCATACAGCGGTATCTCCTCGCCTTTAAGTCCGTGGGGATAGCCCTTTCCGTCGTAGCGTTCGTGGTGATACAAAGCTCCCTCGTCGGCATAGGGAAGTATTTTGATATCCTTTAAGATATTGCCGCCCGTAACAGGGTGCTTTTTGATTATAGCAAATTCCTCATCGGTGAGCCTTGACGGTTTATTAAGCACCGAATCGGGGACGCCTATCTTTCCGATGTCGTGCAGAAGTGCGACATATCTCAGATTAAGGCACTCGTTTTCGTCCCAGCCAAGTCTTTTTGCAAGTTCCTCCGCACACTGGGCAACTCGTGTGGAGTGTCCGCAGGTGTATTCGTCCTTTGCCTCGATTGCCTTTGCTATCATCATAATGGAGTTGAGCGTTACCTTTTCAAGCTCCCTTGTCTTTTCTTCAAGTCTGCTTTCAAGGTCATAACGCAGTGTTTTAAGCTCTATCAGTCTTGCAATACGGCTCTTCATAACCTCGGGGACAAAGGGCTTTGCAACAAAGTCGTCCGCACCGAGCTTCAAGCACTCCGATTCCGTTTCCGCTGTGGAATCCGCAGTGAGGAAGATTATCGGTATCTTAGACCATTCGGGATTTTCTTTTATGCGACGCATCGTTTCCTTGCCGTCCATTTCGGGCATTATCAGATCCAGCATAATAAGGTCGGGGGTCTTTTTTTCAAGAAACTGTAACGCCTGCTGTCCCGATATAACAGGGGTCACCTGATATTCGTCCGACAGCTCACACTTCGCAAGGGTCAGGTTGGTTTTGTTGTCATCAACTACAAGTATATGATACATTTCATATCTCCTTTAATAAGTCCAGCATAGTGTTAAGCGTGTCCTTAGCACCTTCGTAATTGAAATCGTCTATAAGTTCCCTTGTTTCCTTTAATTTCTCCGATATCTTTTCGGGCAGTCTGTTATGCATAAGTGCAGTGAGCCTGTCTATTGCGGTGTCCGCCTCGAACTCGTCTATCAGCGAGATTATCTCTGTAAGCTTTTCCGCTATCTCGTTTTCGGAAAGTTCCTCTGCGTCCTCGTCGGGGAGTATCTCCTCCTCAACGTTTATAAAGGGACGTATCTTTACAAGAAGCTTTTCATACTCCTGAAACAGCTTATCACAGTCGCTTTCTATCAGCTTGAAATCCCCGTTCTTTCCCGCACTCTCGTGGCGGAATGCAAGTTTTGAAAGGTCGAACGCACCTATACTTGCACATACGCTCTTCAAAGCGTGAGCCTCTATCGTGTATGCCGCATAGTCCTTTGCGGAGATATATTCACGCATCTTTTCAAGCTTCTTTTTGCCGTCATTGTATGCAACGGTAAGGATATCACGGTAGGTGTTCTCATCGCCCGATATCTTTTCCAGTGCGGCAAACGTATCTATACCGTCGATGTTTATGGTGTATTCCCTGCGGACAGTTTCGGTTTCAGCCGCCACCTCACGCTTGTCGGGGGATATCCACTTTTCAAGTGCCTTGTCAAGCATCTTGACCTCTATCGGCTTTGCGATAAAGTCGTTCATTCCACCGTCCGTAAAGGTCTTTTCCACGCCCTTCATCGCATTTGCGGTAAAGGCTATTATCGGCACTGTTTTTGCATATTCGGACTCCATACCTCTTATCTTCTGCGTGGTTTCGATACCGTCCATTTTGGGCATCATATGGTCCATAAATATTGCGTCATACCGGTTTCCTGCCTCTAAAAGTTCCAGTGCCTCAAAGCCGCTCTGTGCAAGGGTCACCTCGCACTTGTACATATTGAGTATGCCCTGTGCAACACGCAGGTTTGTGAGATTATCATCTACCACCAGCAGTTTCGCCTGTGGGTACGAAAAACGTACAGCTTTTTTCTTTTCGATACGAGTCGCCTCTCCCTTAAAAATAGATCCCACTGAAAACAGCGTCAGCGGTTTACGGATAAACATCATATCCTTTATTAGCATATCATCTACAATGTCTGACGGTGTTATCATCACGACAGGTATGATATTTTTACTCCTTAGCTCTTCAACAGCCGAAACGACAGCATTTATACACAGCTTATAATCAAAGAACAGATATGTATCCGTGTCCTCTTCTGCTGTCAGCACAGAAAGATCGTCTATATCTGCGATCTCTGTATAGTTTGCGGAAAGTGCGGCGGCTATCTTCATTATACTTGTACGGCGGTAGCTGTTCGGCTCGTACACATACAGTCTGCGTTTTTTGGAGGGGATATCCTTTACACAGGTGTTTTCGTCAGATATCCACTGCTCTATCGTAACAGTGAATGTGCTTCCCTCTCCGTAGCGGCTTTCCAGTGTAATTCCGCCGCCCATAAGCTTTGCAAGTTTCATCGAGATAGCAAGTCCAAGACCTGTTCCCTCTATCTCACGGTTTTTGCGTGTGTTCACCTGTGTGAACTCGTCAAAAAGACTTGCCTGGTCGTCCTCTTTTATGCCTACGCCCGTATCAGATATCCTGAATATCATTCTCACCCTCTGGGAGGATAACCTCATACAGCTCGCACTAAGGGAGATGTTGCCCTTTTTGGTGAACTTTACGGCATTGCCCAGAAGATTTATCAGTATCTGACGCACACGCATCTCATCGCCTGCAAGTTTAGCAGGGATATCAGGCGACACGTCAATGGTGAGTGCGATATCCTTTCCTGCAATTCTTGCATTGGTAAGGTGACGCACATCGTTTATCACCGAAGCCACGGTGTAGGTTTCATTTGCAAGGGGCATCTTTCCTGCGTCTATCTTTGAATAGTCGAGAATGTTGTTGATGATTCCCAGCAGATTTTGTGCGGAGGTCTTTATCGTATTGACATATTCCGCATTGAGGGGCGAAAGCTCAGCACGTTCAAGCAGTTCAGCCATACCGCATATAGCGTTCATAGGTGTGCGTATCTCGTGGGAGGTGTTCGCAAGGAATGCGGATTTCGCCTTATCTGCTGTTTCAGCGTCGTCCTTTTTTATCTCTACAAGCTGTAAAAGATTGTACACGTTCTGATTGTGCTGTTTTGCTATCTGAGTGCTGTGGTTGTTCATCTTGATGAGTATCACCAGAGCGACAGCACCCGTGAAGTATATCAGCATTTTAAGTATAAAATCCACAAACGGGTTGTCGGGATTGAGCTTTGCAAGGACGAACTCGGGCTTTAACAAAATTCCGAGGGCATACAGCACCACGACCGTAATACTCTGTGCAACGATAATTATAATATCACGGTACAGTGCGGATATGCAGAATATCGGCAGAAGTGCCATTTCAAAATGTCCTGCGTCACCACTTGCAACACTGTGGAGTGCCGCAAGTAACAGCATACCTACGCCCGTCATAAGCTCCTGCACACGCACAGGGACATTTTTGCTGAACGTGGGATATACAAGCATAAGTATCAGCACAACGATACTGATAGGCACATACAGGTCTACCGAAAGTACGGCACATTCAATGATTATAAAGATACTTACCAGAACGAAAAATACAAATATCAGCTTTCCGACGCTTCTGCGGTCAAAAACGTCCTCCATTACGGGGTGGCGGTCATTTTTCACAAAACTGCCTCCTTTATACAAGCGGTCAGGCGATAAATTCGTTTATACTTATAATAATTGTATCATATTTTACCGACTAAGTCAACCAAAACCACACAAATACACTATTTTTTGGTTGACAAAGATGACAGGATATATTATAATTTACTTATAAAATAAAAAGGCGGTGATATCGTATGAGGCATATTTTTATCGTAAATCCTGTTTCAGGCAAAGAGAATGTAAGTATGTATATCACCGATGAGATAGAGCAGGTCTGTGCCGAATATGATATCGAGCCGCTGGTGTTCATCTCCGAATACGCAGGCTACGAGCAGGAGATGACCGAGAAGATATGCTCCCTCTTTCCTGAGGACGAGCTTCGTTTCTATGCAGTGGGCGGCTCAGGTACACTGGCAAACGTGGTTTCGGGCATAAAGGATTTCAGCAAGACGGAGGTCGCCTGTTACCCCGCAGGTCTTACAAACGATCTGCTTAAAAGCTACGGCGGTTCTGCGGAGCTATTCCGCTCGATAGAAAACCTCATCACAGGCAGAACGGAGCTTCTGGATATAATAGATCTCGGCAGTTACCGAAATCTCGATTTCGTCAGCTTCGGACTGGGAAACACCTGTTTCAATGACTGGTTGCTTTTCAAGATACTGAAAAAAGTGCGTTCCTACCTTAACTACAAGCTCAGCGTTGTATACGATCTTCTCCGCAATAAATGTGCAAAATACGAGATAGAGATAGACGGCAAGGATTACAGCGGCGAGTACGCTATGGTCGTATGCTTTAACGGTATGTGTATGGGCGGAAGCGTTATTCCGCTGAAAGACCCCCGACCGAATGACGGAATTATGGATATTATCCTTGCGGATAAGATGTCACGCTTTGAACAGCTTAAAATAATGAGCGATTTTACCGTAGGCAGACTGGAAGGTCACGGAGATGTTCTGCACATCGTAAAGGGCAAGGAGCTTACTGTTTCACGCACGGACAAGCAGGCTGTGGTATTCAACTGCGACGGCGAGTGTGTTCGCAGAGTAAACACCACCGTAAAACTAGCCACGGACAAGCTGAGATTTATCGTCCCCAAGGAGTCAAGACTGCTAAGACCCGTTAATATCGACGAGGCAAAACTTGCAGTACCTCCCAAGAAAAAGAGAAGAAAAAAGTAAACAAAAACGGCACTATAAAACAGTGCCGTTCTTTTATTATACAACTTACTTTGAGTAGAACATAATTCCTATGCTCTCCATACCGATATTACAGAGCGTTGTTGCGGATACGTCCTGAACATATATTCGTTTCCACTGTATGTCCTTTGTAGCCTCCTGATATACGAACTGCTGGAATTCCTCCGTACAGCCCGAAACCGTTATAAACAGAACATCTGTGGATATCCTGCGTTTGTTACGCAGGGTCTTTTTTATGTACTTTCTCGCATAGGACAGCTTGTTCCTGCTGAAACAGATACCGACTTTTATCTCGTTGTGTTTAAGCTTTAATATAGGCTTGATGTTAAACAGGTCAATAAGATGCGACAATGTCTGATTTAGTCTGTTGTTATTTGCAACATAACGGGTGGATTTCAGTACAAAACTGCAACTTATCTTATTGCGGGCTTTTTGCAGTTCCTCAAAGATTATGTCTATCGTTGCATTGCGTTTTGCAAGTTCCGCCGCCGTTATAACGAACAGTCCCAGGCCGTGGGAAAACAGACCCGAATCCACTACATACACATTGTCCATACCCTTTGTCGCCGCAACAGCGTTCGTATAGGCACTGCTGAGGTTTTTTGATACCGATATGTGTATAACCGTCACGTCCTTTTCCCTTGTAAGCTCACGGAAGTGACTTCTGTACTCGTCTATTGTGGCGGGCAGACTGGCTATTATGTCCTCCTCGCTTTCAAGGTAGTCCATAAGAGATGTGGAGTCCACCTCCGCTATATCCTTGAAACGTATGTTATTTACCGAAACGTAAAACGGCACAACATTGATAGAAAGCTTTTTGGTAACACTTTCGGGAAGGTCGCATACGCAGTCGGTGGATATCACGATTCTTTCACTCATAACATACGCTCCTTTACCTTATCTCTATGCTCGGCGGGTAGCCATTTCACAAGTATCTCACGCAGTACGCCCGACTGTATCGGCTTTGTCATAAAGTCCTGAAAACCTTCTCGCTCAAACAGTCCCCTTACATCATTTGCGGCGTTTGCTGTAAGTGCTATAACAGGCAGTTTTCTTGCGTAGTCCCTGCTGATACGGCGTATCCTTCTGTGGGTCTGTATACCGTCCATATCAGGCATCAGGTGATCCATAAATACGATATCGTACTTCTTGTCGGTTATCTTCTTTATTGCCATTGCACCGCTCGTAACGGTTTCCGCATTCACACCGAATTTCTTCATAAAGCCTGCCGCAACTTTGAGGTTTATCTCGTTGTCGTCAACGATAAGGACAGTGGGCTTTTCCGAAATTTCCTCTGTATTATCCGCCTTTGCCACATCGGGAGTGGTTGCCGCTGTGTTCACAGAGAGATCCTCCGTCGTGATATGCGGTGCTTCCGTTATCCACTTTCGTGGCTGTTTACTGAGCAGTTCGCTGAATTTCCTTGCGGAGAAGGGCTTGTAAACGCTTATTATATTCTCGCCGAATGTCATCTGCAATCCCCTGTCACGGATAACAGCTACGCTTATGCTCTCTGCGAGCTTGTCGAAATAATCCTTATCAATGAAATATTCTTTCTGTCCTATGATAATATAGTTGTAAAGACCTGTGCCCATTTCCCTCTTTATTTCGGGAACATCAGAGCATATTACAGGCTGTGTGCCAAGTTTATTTATCGACATAGCAAAGGTGTTCAGCATTCCCTGTGCAACGAAATCAGGAACATCACCAAGATCGTGGCAGTACAGTATCCTGAGGTCGGGACGCTTTTCAAATTTAACGAACGGTGCGTAGTCCACCACCTTCTGCGGAACGACTACCTTGAACTCCGTACCTGTGCCGTACTCACTCTTAACGCTTATCAGACCGTTCATCAGACGGATAAGCTGTTTTGCAATGGGAAGTCCAAGTCCCGTACCCTCTATCTTATGGGTCTTTTCTGCGTCAACTCTGCCGTATGCGTCGAATATCTTCGGGATATTCTCCTTTTTGATACCTATACCGCTGTCCCTTACAGAGATTATGAGATTTATGCCGTGCTCTTCCTTTCTGTAACCAAGCGACAGCAGGAAGCCGCCCTTCTGCGTGTATTTGAGGGCATTCGTCAGCAGATTTATCATTATCTGCTTTATTCTCATATCGTCGCCGTAAAGGTGATTGGGAATATCAGGGTCGCAGTCTATCGCAAATTCAAGCTGTTTGCCGCCCATTCTCGCAACGGTCATATTTATTACTTCGTTAAGTACGTCAGATATCTTGTATTCGCCGCAGGAAAGCTCCATTCTTCCTGAGCTTATCTTCGAGAAGTCCAGCAGGTCGTTGATGATGTTCATAAGGGTCTTGCCCGAGTGGTATATGCTCTCGTTGTTATCCCTTACTGCGTCACACATCTCCTCGCTCATATTAAGCTCACACATACCCATTATAGCGTTCATAGGTGTGCGTATCTCGTGGGACATATTCGCAAGGAATTCACTTTTAAGGCGGTTAGACTCGTCAGCCTTGCGTACAAGCTCCTTCTGTGCGTCCTCCGCCCTGTCTATCCTTATGAATACCACAAGTGCCATAATAAAGAACGCCCAGTAGATTATAGGGAAACGTATCCTTATCTCCTGTGTATACTGATACCCGAGGTGATGCAGGGGCGTCAGCATATACAGCGTTGTGGTAAATCCCAGAAGCAGACTGAGTATAGCACCGTAGAAGAGGTTTATAAGAGCCATTCCGCCCATAGGCACGAAGAGAAGCCACATAATACTTACACCGCCGACGCCGCCCTCGTAAAGGAAGAACACCATAAGTGCATACAGGAATATATCAACGCTTATCGACAGTATCGCCGCCGACTTTATTCTTGAAAACACAAGGATAATGAGTATCATCACAACGGCTATCGTGAGATTTACAAAGCCCATTACCGCATCAAGATTTATAAAGCACACCGCACTCATTATCAGGGCATACAGACTGATAAGGGCGAAGCATATATAAAGTCCGCTCTTATTTATCTGTTTGCTCTTTTCACGAACGTGTGATATATAATTAAAAACTCTTTTTATCTTAGACATATCTCAAACCCGTTATCGTTTATCTCTTTCTTTAAGTATCCGTTCTGCCGCCTCTGTTACCTTGTCAAGGCACTCTGTAAACTCCTCAAAGCTTTCGCTTATTCCTGCTACGTCGTTTGCCTTTGCAAGAAGCTCCTGCTCCCTCGCCATTGAGGAAAACCTTGCCGCACCCACTGTCTGGGAGGTGCTTTTCAGTGCGTGGACGGACACGGTGTAGCTCTTGATATCGCCGTTTTTAAGGAAATCTGCAAGGTCCCTGCGGTAGCGTTTAAGCTGTCCGCAGTAGTCTGCAAGTATCTCCATATAAGTATCCTCGTCATTTGAAAGATACTGTAATCCAAGCTTTGTATCTATCCATTCCTCGCTGTTATCTGTCTTGACGGAGGGAGTGTTTTTCTGCGGCACAGCCTCACGCTCTTCAATAAGCCTGTGGGGAAGAAGTCTTAAAAGTGCCGCTTCAAGCTCTGCAATATCTATCGGCTTTGCGATGTACTCCTCAAAGCCCTCCTTGATGTACTTCTCTCTCGCACCGCTTATAGCATTGGCAGTAACCACCGCCACGGGAGTTTCACGGTTTATGCTGTCCCCGTTCTGTATCACCTTTAACGTTTCTATTCCGTCAGGCGGAGGCATCATATGATCCATAAATATCAGATCGTAGTGCTTGTTTTTGCACAGCTCGATACACTCGTTGCCGCTGAGAACGGTATCCGCCGTGATATCGTACTTTTTAAGCAGGTGCTTTATTACCTCGATATTGATCTTGTTGTCGTCTACGGCAAGTACGTTTGCCTTTGGTGCGGCGAAATGCTCGGGTCTGCTCTTGTCTGCGACCGTAGTATGTACACCCGCCCTGCCTATCTTCTGGGGTATCGTCACTGTAAATACGGAGCCTGAACCGTAGATGCTCTTTGCGTCTATCGTGCCGCCCATATACTCCACAAGACGCTTTGTTATAGCAAGGCCAAGACCTACGCCCTCGATATTCCTGTGCTTTTTAAGGTCTATACGGTCAAAGCCGCTGAAAAGCGAACCAAGGGCGTCTTTCGGAATACCCACGCCCGTATCCGCAACGCTTATCGTAAGCTCGACGTTGTTGTCGTCTATTTTTGAACTGCTCATCGTAAGGGCAATGTAGCCGCTTTCGGTGTATTTTACAGCGTTGGACAGAAGATGTCCCACGATACGGCTTATCTTGTAGTTATCACCTGTAAGGTACTGCGGCACATCGGGGTCGATAGTCTGCTTGTATTCAAGACCTTTCTGTGCTATCCTTTCGCCCACCATTCTGTTTACCAGTATCAGCAGGTCAGTTGCTTTGTAGGTGTACTCCTTCGTATCCATAAGACCCGACTCTATCATAGAGTAGTCAAGGATATTGTTCACAAGGTCAAGCAGTTTGCCGCTCGCCTCTTTTATGTCCTGTGCGTAGCGTGTGATGTTCTCGCTGTTGCTCTCGCTGAGTATCAGCTCGTTCATTCCCATAATTGCGTTTATGGGAGTTCTTATCTCGTGGGACATATTTGCAAGGAATTCGTTCTTTGCCTGGTCTGCCCTTTCAAGTGCCACCATAGTTTCTCTCAGCTCTATCGTCTGCTGATTAAGGTCGTCGCTCTTTTTGGTGAATATGTATGTCTGATATTTTATTATGATGCCAAGCAGTGCAGATATCACCAGCATACACTGTATGATATCCAGCATAATGACTTCCCTGCTCTCTATCGACTTTACGTACTGCGGCTGATAGTACTCTACAAGCATACAGCCCACAAGCTCCACGGCATTCAGCAGGTACATAATAAGGCAGTACGGCATTTTAAGGATAAGCCAGAAAATAACAAGGCTAAGCACGAACCATATCGGCATACCGCTTATCATACCGCCCGAAGTAAAATAGATAAACGGAAACAGTATCAGATTTGCGATACAGGTTATGACTACCGCCGCACTTGTCAGCTTTTCATAGACTGAAAGATACACCGCCACCGCTATAAGGACATCTCCAAGTGCGATGACTAAGTTAGAAACAAGGTCGTGTCCCAGTGCAAAGGATATCACACAGCACACAAGCACTGCGAAAAGCATCATCAACAGTATAACATTCAGAAGTCGGTGCTGTATGCTGTACTCATCGCTGAATATCGCTTCCTTTAACCGCTTGAATGGTTTCATATATATCACCCCAAACATAAAAGCTAAAAAATATGTCACAAGGCATACTTATACAAAAATAATTATACCACTTTATCTCCTTTCTTTCAAGTAATTTCCGTCAACTTATGCTATTTTTTTAGAGCCAAAAAATCGGAAAAAGCACACAAAAAGACCCCTCGGATTTTGAGGGGTCTGAGACCGTCGAAAAAGTCCCGTTGGGACTTTCCCGCCGAAACATCCGCACTGCCCGCACTCGTTGGCGGCGATGCCGCCAACTCGCACAGTTGTGCGGATAGAAGTGTCTTTTGGTGCGGCAAAGCCACACCAAAAAAGTTATCAAAAAAGCCCGCTTTGCGGGCAAAACATAGTTTTTCGACAAGCTGAGACCCCTCGGATTTTGAGGGGTCTTATGAACTTTTAGCACAAAACACTGTTTATATTGATTATCTCCGTGCGTATATCATCTGCGATAGCAGAGATAGGCTGTAATGCAGGTCTGCCCGTGTAGTAGCCCTGTATCAGGTCAACGCCCAGCGATATCGCCATACGCATCTCGTCAGAGGTCTCTACGCCCTCTGCAAGTACCTTGATATCATTCATTCGTGCGAACTCGATTATATTCCTTACGAACATCTGCTTGTTCTCGTCCTTGTGGATATCCGTAACAAGGAAACGGTCTATCTTGATTATCTGCGGAGCATATCTCATAAGGTTTACGATGTTAGAATGTCCCGTGCCGTAGTCGTCGATAGCTATCTGATTTTCCGATTGCAGACCGCCAAGCGTTCTTATAGCGGTAAGCTCCTCGTCGGACACCGTATCCTGTTCTGTCAGCTCAAACACGAACTTGTCCAGATGATCGCCGTACTGACTTGTGATGATGTCGATATCCTCCTCGTTAAGGAAATGACCCGGTATCGTGTTGATAAATACCTTAGTGCCGATAAAGTTCTCCTGCTCGCTGACTACCCTGCCGATAACGTTGAATATCGTGGCTCTCTCTATCTCATAAAGGCGGTTGTATTTCTTTGCGGTATCAAGTATCTGCAAGGGATTCATACCTATGCTCTGGTCGGTACGCATAAGTGCCTCGTAAGCGTAGATGTCGCCCGTCCTTGCGTCAACGATAGGCTGGAAATGGTAGTGGAACAGATTCTTCTCAATAAGCACATTAAACGCCTTGTAGTACTCCTTGGGAGCAGACTCTTCCTTTATAACAGAGCCCATTCCGTATTTCAGGCGGTTCATATACATCTCGCCGTTTGCAAGTTTGATAAAGCTCTCCAAAGAGCCGTCCCAACCGACTCTGCCCTCGGTACAGCCGCAGTTTACCTCAACATAGTATCCCTTGTCGGTACGGGTGTTGTAGCCCTCCACAAGGCTGAAAAATACAGAGGTAGCCTTGTTTATAATTTCGCCCGTAACGTTCGGGTCATTGAAGTAGTTTATTACCACGAACTCGTCCTCGGATATGTGTGCAAGGAAACATTCCGTGGGATTTGCGATTTTCAGCGACTCCGCAACAAAGTGGAGTGCCTCCTCCGCCGCCTCGATACCGTAGTTTTCGTAGATATAGGTGTACTTCGGCAGACCGTAAACAGATACGCTGATAGCCCTTTCGTGGTTTTCGGGTACAGCCGCAAACTCATTGAACCACTTAGCCGCACCTTTCAGATTAGGAAGTCCTGTAACGGAATTTGTAAGGGACGCATTTTCCACCGTCATACGCAGTCTTGCCTGTCTTAAATGGTTGGCAACGATATTAAAGGTGATATTTATGGTTTTAAGCACTCGCTTTATCTTGTGCTTACAGCTGTTTATGTTATCGGTGCATACGGCATAATATCCGCACACCTTTTCCCCGATATACACGGCACTGAGTATATACGAAGTCTTGTCCTCCGTCCAGTGAGCTATCGAGGGTACCATATCGGCAAATGCAAGGCTCTCGGTCTTGTTGCTGTCATCGGAGGTGTATTTTGAAGATATTACGACAAGGCTGTCCGTAAATATCCTGCTCTGATTTTCCCCGTCCGTTCCCATAATACGGGCAAGGATATCGTTATTCATACAGATAAAGGAGTTTTCCAGCACACAGCCCGCAAGAGTTTCATACAGACCGTTCATATCCGCACCTTTAAGCACGTGGTCTATCCAGTTGTGCATAAAGTCCTCGTGCATCTCCATTGCGTCAAGGGTGTTATAGAGCATTGCGGCGGCATCGTGATAGTCCTCGTTTGAAAGTCTTCTGCAACCGCAGGACTCCGAGATAAAGGGAACGTACTCATTCACTATCTTTGTATCAGTAACGTCAGCACCCTCCAAAGCCTTTGCGGCGGCCTCCAAGCTGAGTGCGGCAAGGCTCTCTATATTCTCCTTACAGGTAGTGAGCTGGGGAGAATAATGCTCTGCGGCAGGAACACCGTCAAAGCCTGTTACGATAACGTCCTCAGGAACGCTGTAACCCTGCTTACGCAGTTCGTATATAACGGCGAAAGCCATATAGTCATTGGCACAGAAGATAGCACGTGGCGGCTTTTTACCGTCCTTTACAAGACGCTTGACCACTCTGCGTGCAGGGTCTTCCCAGTAGTCGCCGTAGTCAACTCTGCTCTCCTCAAAGGGGAGTCCGTTTTCGCTCAGCACCGCCTTGTAACAGTTAAGACGCTTTTCGGACTCAGCATCGCCCTTTGTACCCGCAAGGAAAAACGTATCTGTAATTCCGTGTTCACAGATGATATGTCTGATGACCGTTTTAAGTGCATTGTTATAGTCTGCGGCAACGGACAGACAGCCCTCCTTTTCGCCGTTTATCAGCACGACGGGGACATTACGCTCCTTTGCTCTTGCTATTATCTCATCGGCAACAGAGCGGTTGTAAAAGCTGTCATAAAGCACTATCAATGCGTCTACGATATCATAGTTTATCACATCATAGACGGACTTCGCCCCTGTGTCAAAGGCGTCGTTATGATAGAAATCCACAAAGCTGTTAAAGAATATCAGCTTGTATCCCACTTTCTGGGCAAGGTGATGTAGTCTATTAGCATAGTCGGAGCGTCTTATATCGTGTATCTTTGTAAGGCACACTCCGATAACTTTTTTGTCTTTTGTCATAATCAAATACCGTCCTTGTAGGGCTGAAATGATAAATAAAATATATACCTATTTAAATAATAGCATAATATCCATAGCTTGTCAACACAAATGTATATTTTTTGGGATAATTCACAAAAACCGCCGCACTGTTTCGTGCGGCGGTAAACTTGTTGAAAACAATTATCAGGCTTTTATTAAGCGATAGTAAGAGTATACTCTGAGCCTACATATCCAAAGAATATTTTCTTATAAATGCCGTTGGAATTGAGTGAGGACATCATTCCGCTCTCCACCTTGCTGTTAAGAGCCTTGATAATACTCGGGTCGCAGTAGACCGAGGTCTCCTTGATGCCCTTGTTGTAGTTAGTAACAGCCGCCTTTACAAGTGCGTTGTAGGCTGTTGTTACGTTTGTGTGGAGAGTAATTCCCGATGCTGTGTAGTAGTTGTACTTTGTAGCTGTCGCAGCGGGAACTGCAAGTGTCCTGTCAATGGTGTGGTTCTTTAATATCTGCTTTTCGGTCACGCAGAAATGCTCATAGCTGCAAATAGGTGTATCGCCTGTGGGGTCGTCAAAGGTGACGTCCATATGATACCAGTTTCCGTCAAGCTGAATGATATTCCACATATGTTTTCCGCCGTTGCCTGTGCCTACTGCACTAGCGGTCTTTATGCCGATAGACTGACAGAGATAGCTGAATGTGTTGGAGTAACCCTCGCAAAGAGCCTTGCCGTAAATAAGAACGCCCTCTGCCTCACGGATATAATCAGAGCCTTTGTCTGTGTAGGTGGTGCGGTTTACAACGTAATCGTGGATATACTTTACACGCTCGAACAGGGTGTCCTTTTTCAGAGCCTCTGCTGTTACCGACTTCACAGCCGCCTCTACCTTGGGCTTGATAGCCGCTACCTCGGCGGCAGTCCTTGTGTAGATAGGGACGATACTGGTAGCCGTACCCTTGGGGGAATAATACCAGGTACAGCCGCCGCCAAGCCAGAAGAACTGGGGATTGTCATAAGCGACAGCGTTGAATATCTTTATAGCGTCTTCTT
Source organism: Oscillospiraceae bacterium (assembly GCA_045606505.1). Classification (GTDB taxonomy): domain Bacteria; phylum Bacillota; class Clostridia; order Oscillospirales; family Ruminococcaceae; genus CAG-115. Next base: position 23,107 of record JAZUSC010000032.1, on the reverse strand, counting down.
CGGGGATACCCATAGAGGAGATGTCAATCTTCTCCTGATGTGCCGCAATACCCTTGGCAAGTGCAAGATATGCCTTCTTCTCTGTGGCACTGAGTATGGAATAATAATACTTTGATGTGTAATTATCCACTATACTTGCGGAATTAAGCGTAGGTGTCGTGGTCGTTGTTGTAGAAGATGAAGAAGAACTGCTGTTCTTTATCGTGTAGGTACAAGCGTACTGCTTATAGCTCCAACCCGGCTTGTATGCGATAAAGCGGAGCTTACAGCTCTTTGTTATCTTGATACCTGTTGCGGCATTGTAGAGTGCAGACTTTGTGGTAGGCACACTGCCGTCAAGGGTGTAGTAGAACTTCACATTGGGAGCGGGAGATGTGAGCTTTACAGTCTTAGTGCCTGTGTATGTACCGCTCGCAAGGGAAACTGTGGGATTTACAAAGTATTTGTAGGTGTAGGTAACAACGCTGCTGCTTACACCGTTTACTTTCGCATAGAATTTCAGTGTGGAGTTCTTTGTAACGGCGATCTTGCTTGTATAAAGCTTGTACGCCGCACCGTTAAGGCTGTAATATATCTTCGCACCTGTCTTAGCGTGGGAGAGCGTGATATAATAGCCTGTTTTGGAATAATATGAGCCGCCTTTAAGATTCGCTGTGGGAGCTGCAACAGTTACAGCTGCGTCAGCGGTGACAGCCGCACCCACAAGCTGCTGTGCAGGAGTGCTGAATGCACTGACGGATACTACCGCCGCACAGATCGCCGCAAGAATTCTATGTTTCATAACAATTCCTCCTTAATTTCCTGATAATATACCAATATGATTATATCAGAAAATCGCTCTCCTGTCAACTTTGACAGTTTGTTGACATTCGGCACGGAGAAAAAAGCTTTCGGTCAAGCCGCTTTACGATCCCAAACCAACGACCTCTCCAATGCTTTCCTACGAAAGAAGTATCGCCGCCTCTGTTATAGCTGCCGCAAGGATAACCAGCAGATACACCGCAAACCTCATAGTATAGCGGTGTGCCGCACCGCCCGAGGCTATCACCTCTCCTCTGCTGCTGACGAGCCTTAGTATCAGCGAGGAGAACTCCCCCGACACACAGGCGGCAAAGGAGATAACGACACAGCTCACCCCGTAGGGAAGAAACAGCCACAGATTTCCCCCTGCAAGGCACAGCCCTGCCGCCGAAAGACCCGTACCAAGTCCACAGCAAAGCGGCACAGCCCATACAAGCACTCCCCCTGCGGCGAAATAACCAAGCAGATACGCCGCAAAAAGAAATCCGCCTGTATGTATCAGCCGCCGCACAAGTACACCCCAGAAACCGCCCGTTGTATCGGTGACGCTCTCTTCAAGGGGAGCCGCCTCCAACGGAAACATCGTCCCGATAAGCACACCCACGGCTATCCCCAAAACTGCGGCTATAACGCACCATAACAGCCGCCTGTCCATCTGCCTGTCCCCTGTGTCGGCGGCTCTGTTGGATAAGGCTCTGCTGTCGGCTATTATCGGGGAATGCTCTGTTTCCTCCGTTTCCTCTGTCGTTTCGGTTTCGGCGGGTATCTCGGTAATTATCTCGACCTTGTCCTCCAAAGCCTCATTCCGCCAATCCATAACATACTGCCGCCCAACGCTGTACGGAATATGTTCGTAAGGCTCGTCCCGTTTTATTTCGCTTGTAAGGGTATCCTGCATAACATCACTTCCTTTAAGAGAATATATGCGGCAACTCCCCTAAAAATGCAAAGGACAGAGCATTGTATTTACTCTGTCCTTGATAATTATGTGGTTTTCGGGGCTGCCGCCCCTTACCCCTGCCAAACCTTTTGAAAAAGGTTTGATCGAATACTTTTTTTCTCACTTCGCTCGGTCTTTGAGTTTTTATTCCAGTATTATCGTGAAAGGCCCGTCATTAAGTAGCTCTACTTTCATATCCGCACCGAATATTCCCGTCTGCACCACAGGTATCTCCTTTTTGCAAAGCTCAGTGAAGTACCTGTACAGGCGGTCTGCCTCCTGCGGCCCCATAGCGTGTGTAAAGCCTGGGCGGTTTTTCGAGCAATCCGCATACAGCGTAAACTGTGATATTATCAGCAGTTCACCGTTTACGTCCTTTATCGAGAGGTTCGTCTTGCCGTTTTCGTCCGAGAATATCCTCAGCTTTATCAGTTTCGCCGCAAGTCTTTCGCAGTCCTTTTCGGTGTCCTCACGTCCTACCCCCAAAAGCACAAGGTAGCCCTTGCCTATCTTACCGCAGACCTCTCCCTCCACGGTAACCTTTGCGTGTTCAATACGCTGTATCACCAGTTTCATTTTATTTTGCCTTTCGCTGTTTTATCTTCTGTGAATGTCGTTCGATTTATCTTCTGCGACCTCCGCCGCCGCTTCGTCCACTGCGGCTTCTTCCACCGCCGCCTCCACGACCGCCGCCGCTCGAACTGCCGGAACTTATCCGCACAGATGTGGTGTACTCATTCACAAATACATCGGAACGCTTTAAGAATTTCTTTCTCTGACTGTTGAGATACACCCTCGCACTGACGGGAGTCTTTTTAGTATATCCCTTTGCAACACCGTTTGATATCGTAATGCTGAGTATCAGTGCAAGTACAAGGGGGAATACCCATATCGTAACCGCCGTTTCGATATCCTCGCTGTCGAAAACGTAGTCGTAATCATCGTCGTAGTCGTAATAGTGATCGTCGCCTGCATTCGCACCGTACTTCACCAAAGCCTTGCAGAAGCCCTCTACCGCCGAGGCGTAGCCGTAGCTGTCAAGCTCGTCATAGATACAGTCGAAAATATCATCGATGCGATGTCCGAACAGGTCTGTTCCTCTGCCGTATGCGGATATCCAGTCATAATGGATATGGTCGTTGCACAAAAGCAGAACCACATTATCACTTCCGTAGCCGAAGCTTTCATCAGCGAAGTCGTCTGCGTACTCGCTGTCACCCTTGCCGCCGAGGTCTGCCGATATCACCACGCCAACATTACACTCTATCTTGTCGGCGGTGTTCTGCATTATTTTAAGCAGTATTCCCTCGTCGCTCTCGGAAATACAGTTATCGTAGTCTTCCAGCCTTACAAGGAACTTACTGCCCGTTGAAGAGCTTTCCTTTTCGGGGATATCCACACCGAAAGCTCCGCAGAAGCTTTCCACAGCACTGCTGTATCCGTGTACAAGACCCTCGTACACAGCGTCGAAGATAGTTTTTTTATTGCCGCTGTATCTTTCATTCGCCCTGTTGCTGAAAGTAAGGAAATCATGACCGTCAGGATCGGTCGTAAGGAGAAGTACGATAGAGTCACTGTCCTTGCCGAACTGCTTATCAAGGTAGTCGTCAGCGACATCACCAGGCTCACCGCTAAGCTTTTCGGTGATGACGATACCCATATTGCACTGGGCATTAAGTGCCGCCTTTGCGAGCAGTCCTTCAAGACGAAGTTCTTCCGTGCTGTCGAAAATATCGTCCGTGTCCTCTATTGCCGCCGCATAGCTCTTTCCGGTGGTCGGGAGCGATATATCGCTGTCAGCGGACGGCTCCAAATGTACCTTCTCCGTAAGCAGTTCACCGAACAGCTTTCCTGCCGCAAAAGCACCGTTCTCCACATCTTCAAAGGTAAGCTCTGTAAGTATCTGTCCCGCTATTTCGTTATAGCCGTCAGCTTTGCCTGTGAACTGTACCCAGCTGTAACCCTCGGGGTCATCGCACAGCAGGAACATAGCGGAATCCGAGTTCTCTCCGAAACGCTCGTTTATATTTCTCAGGACATAATCCTGCGGAGTTTCTCCGTAAAGCTTGTCGGTGTACATAACACCGATATTGCAGTCTATTTCGCCTGCCGTATGTATAAGCTGTTCTCTCAGCTCCATTTCATCGTCAAAGGAAAGGGAGCTGTTGAAATCCAGCACACTTGCTATGTGTCCCTCCGCATAAGCAGGCATCACAAATGCCGCCGCCATTACAACAAGAGCAACAGCCGCCGCAAATACCCTTTTCATCATCTTAGCCAAACAACAACCCTCCCAGCAATAAACCTATCGCCGCAACAGCAACGAATATTCCCGCACCGAAAAGAAATTTCTTTATCTTGCTCACAGGAAGTATTCCAAAGCGTGAGCCTGTCTGTCCGTTCATAACAAACGGATAATCCTTACCGTTATATCGGTAGTTTAAAAACCACACGGGAAGAAGTGCGTAGACTCCCACGCTCTGCTTGTAGGTGGTCTGACAGCTCGATACCGAAACGGTGCTGTAACCCTTGATATCCGCTTTCAGTTCCTCCTGTGCCGCCGCCTGTATACGCAGGTCAAGGCGTGTTTCTGCGTCGGGGTAGGAAACATCGTATTTCTCCGCCGCACAGCCCGAAAGATAGGACATAGAAAAGGGCTTTATCCCCGAATAATTGTACGGCTCTATGCTCTCCATAAGCTCGTCCGCAATACGCTTTGAGCCGTCACAGGGAACTCGTACAAAGGCAAGTTCCGCCTCTCTTTGTACGTTGTATACCTTTGTGTGGGTGTATCGTCTGTCGCCGCTTCTCCAAGTGCGTATCTTCTTTGCGGTGGCGGCAAGACTTGCGTTGACAAGTCCGCTTTTCAGCCAGTACGGTACATATAGGGCGGATATATCCACTATCTCGGCGTTTTTCTTAAATCCGTTCGGGAGCAGGAATTTTCCCTTTGTGTACTCGTTGAAAGCCTGCTTTGCAAGTTCCTTTGTAGTGGCAAAGGGAATGATAAGGTCAGGCTTGTAACTGCCCGAAAGTCTGCCCGTAAGTATTACGGGAGTATGACAGAAGTGGCAGTGAACAGAGGCTTCCAGCTCGCCGCAGATAACTCCCGCACCGCAGTTGGGACAGTTGTAAAGGGCGGAAGCACCTGTAAATTCCTCTATCTCCCTCTGCTCGTCCGAAAGCGTGGGGTCAGCCTTGTCAAGCTTTATCTGTTCGTTCTCGGAGAACTCCTTTTTTATCTCCGTTTCGTTAAACTCGCTGTCGCAGAAAAGGCACTTAAAGCCCTGCTTTTCCGCACTGTATTCCAGTGCCGCACCGCAGTTGGGACACTGGTAGGATACCGATTTCATTTCCATAATTACTCTCCAAATGTTTCAGCGTAGAATTTTTTCTGTTCCTCGTCCCATTCAGGAATAGGCTCAAACCCAAGGAACATAAGATATTCGTCAATAAATCCAAAGCATACGTCAAGTGCCTTTTCGTCGTCACGCTCATAGGCACGTATACAGTTTATCCAGCCGCAGGTACTCTCCCTGCCCTTGCCGAGGTACTTTTCCGCCGCATAGTCGTGTATGCTGACCTCTCCGTCAGGCAGGATATTATGCTCACGATACGGAAGCTTTGCAGTCACTATCGCCGCCTCGTACCCGTGATACCAGGCCTCAAAGCGTGTAAGGCTCTTTTTCCCGAGATACATTGCGGGTCTTTTTTTCAGCGAGGACAAAAGCCGCCGTTCCGCAGGCGAGATATCATAAGGGGCGTTATCTATCATACAGTTACCTCCCGTATATATTTCGTCCTAAAAAATGCTTTTATATTCGGGGAGAGGCTCATAGCCGAGAGAAACCAGATACTCGTCAAGCAGTTCAAAGAACAGAGCCAGTGCCTTGCGGTCGTCCTTTTCCTGCATACGAATTACATTGAACAATCCGTGCGGCTGTTTAAGACCCTTTTTTCCGAGATATTTTTCTGTAGCATACTCATTCAATCCCTCGGGCAGGAAAACAAGTCTGCCCTTTGCGTCCGCATTTGTGATCGCCGCCGTGTAGCCGAAGGTCATTGCTTCAAAGCCTGACAGACCAGCCCCCTGTCCAAGCGGCATTCCCGGGTACTTTTTTATAAAAGAAAGAAGCTCCCTTTCCTTTGGAGTTATGTCCTTTATACTATCCATTACGCACCTCTATCTCCGAAAACACCTTTCCTATGCTGTCTGCAATAACAAGATCTGCGTTTTCGTCAGCACTTGTGGGGGTCTTGTTTATCACCACAAGGTATCTGCCGCTGAAATAACGTATAAGCCCTGCCGCAGGGTACACCGCAAGGGAAGTTCCGCCTATTATCAGCGTATCCGCCGAGGCTATCTCTGTTACCGCCCTGTTTATGTCAGCCTCTTTAAGCTGTTCCTCGTACAGGACTACGTCAGGCTTTATCCGTCCTCCGCAGGTGCATAGGGGGATATCCGCACACTCCGTCACCGCAGACAGCGGATAGAACGCTCCGCACTCCTCACAGAAATTCCTGTGTACACTGCCGTGAAGCTCCACCACATTCTCGCAACCTGCCGCCGTGTGAAGTCCGTCGATATTCTGCGTGATGACGCAGGACAGCTTTCCTGCCTTTTCAAGCTGTGCAAGTTTTATGTGGGCGGCATTAGGCTCCGCCTTCGGGAATATCATACGGTCACGGTAAAAGCGGTAGAATTCCTCCGTGTGGCTCATATAAAAGCTGTGGCTTACTATCCGCTCGGGCGGATATTTGTACTGCTGATTGTAAAGACCGTCCGCACTGCGGAAATCGGGTATTCCGCTTTCCGTGGAAACTCCCGCCCCGCCAAAAAATACGATACGTCTGCTGTCGTCTATGATATCCTGCAAGGTCATACGCATACCCTCCCGAAACAGTCATATATAACTATTATACCGCCTTGCCGTGAGGTTTGTCAAGGAGATATATCAAACTGCTTTATTTCTATTGATTTTCATTTTAAAAAGTAGTATAATAAATACAGCGTATTTTACGAAAAACTTAACCGAAAGGAATTACCGCTATGAATGTATGGCACGACGTAGACCCCGAGCGTATCACCCCGAACGACTTCCTCGCTGTTATTGAGATAGAAAAGGGCAGTAAGAAGAAGTATGAACTGGACAAGCAGACAGGACTTATTATCCTTGACAGAATACTGTACACCTCCACGCACTATCCTGCAAACTACGGCTTTATCCCCCGTACCCTCGCAGACGACGGCGACCCCCTTGATGTACTTATCCTCTGCAACGAGCCTATCGACCCCCTTGTACTGGTGCAGTGCTACCCTATCGGCGTTATCACTATGCTTGACAACGGCAAGAACGACGAAAAGATAATCGCTATCCCCTTTGAGGACCCCACATACAACGCATACAGGGGTATCGAGGCTCTCCCGAGCCACCTGTTTGAGGAGATGCGTCACTTCTTCTCCGTGTACAAACAGCTTGAAGGCAAATCCACCGCCGTAAACGAGGTAATGGGTCAGAAACAGGCTGTTGAAGTAATCAAGCAGTGCATAAAGAACTACAACGATATCTACGGTGCAGACCACCCCTTTGTGCCACAGCATACGACAAAGGATAAGAAATAACATACACCTATATACGACAGGAGATGCTTATGATGACCTACGGAAAGAGGCTGCCGCTTATCGCAGCCTTAACGCTCTCTGTGATGATATCAGGCTGCCAAACAGATAATACCGGCAGCCCGTCCACATACACTTCTATAACCACAGGCAGTATGACCGAGGGAGAAAGCACCGCCACTGCCGAAACCTCCGAAGCTGAGCCTACCGAGGGAAAGGTGCTTAATATCCTTTGCCGGAACAAGACCCTTCAACACATCGTGGAAGAGTTCTACCCCGGATATGAAATTACAGACTACGATACAGGAACCATAGGCGATATCACAGTGGTATGGGACGAAATACCCGGTCCCAATGCTGACGGAAGCTATCAAGAGTCGCTTGAATATGCTATGCAGAAGCAGGAAAAACTCCCCGTAGACGAGCGTGCGGATATATTTCTGCTTGAACCCGAATTCGCCTGTCAATATGTAAACAGCAATTACTCTCTTCCGCTTTCCGAGGTGGGAATCACCGAAGATGACACCGCTCAGATGTACGAATACACAAAGCTGATAGGCACCGCTGAGGACGGTACGCTGAAAGCCGTAGCATATTCGGCTGCCCCTGTCGTATTTGCATACAGGCGGTCTATTGCTCAGCAGGTACTGGGTACGGACGACCCCGAAGAAGTGCAGAAGTATATAGCGGATATCGACAGCTTCAACAGTACTGCACAGCTTATGAAAGAAAACGGATTTTATATACTGGCAGACAGACCGCAATCATACAGTTCTTTATTCTCCGATGTCCAGACCCCTTGGGTAAACGAAAACAACGAGCTGTCTATCCCCGAAAGTGCTATTATATGGGCAGAGCTTTTCAAAACATATGCCGAGAATGGATATCTCTCAGATAACTATATGTGGTCAGAGGAGTGGGTCGAGGAAGTAAGAAGCGGCAATAAGGTATTCGGATACTTTTTAGCAAACTGGGGCGTAAACTTTACGATCTCCCGTGACTGCCCCGATAACAGCGGCGACTGGGCGATATGTTCTCCCCCGAACGGAGCTTTTCAGGGCGGTATATGGCTGTGTGCAGGCTACCGTACCGATAACGCCGAAACGGTGGGTGAATTTCTCCGTACACTGTGCTGTAACGAGGAGCTTCTTACGGCAATGGCAAAGCACCCCGACTATATGGAACTTGCAAACAACATCTCCGCTATGGAAAAAATAGACCTCACCAGCGAATTTCTGGGCGGTCAGCAGCCTTACGGGATATACTCAGAAAGTGCAAAGTCAGTGAGAACAGAAAACATCTCCCCCTACGACTACGCACTTGCCGAGCTGTTCAGCACTACTTGTGTATGGGACTACATTGACGGAGAAATCTCCATTGATGAGCTATTCGAGAAGTTTTACGATATGGCACTATACAGATACCCCGAATTAAAACGGGCAGAATGACATAAAAAAAGGGGCAGATAAATATCTACCCACATAATACCTTTAATAGGAGTTTATAAAATGATACTGGCAAGTCAGTCCCCAAGACGCAGGGAGCTTCTCTCCCTCATCACGGAGGACTTTAAGATAATCCCTGCAAAGGGCGAAGAGCTTCTGCCCGAGGGCATTTCCCCGAAGGAGGCGGTAATACTCCTCGCAGAGCAGAAGGCACAGGAGATATACTCCGCACACAGCGGAGAAATAATTATCGCCGCAGACACCGTTGTCGCCGCAGAGGGAAAGATACTGGGAAAGCCCGCTGACGAGAATGACGCGGCGGCTATGTTAAGAATGCTGTCGGGAAAGAGCCACAGCGTTTTTACGGGCGTGTGCGTGATCTCCGCAGAGGGCAGAAAGAACAGCTTCGCAGAGGAGACCGAAGTGGAATTCTACCCCCTCACGGAAAAGGAGATAGCCGACTATGTAGCCACAGGAGAGCCTATGGACAAGGCCGGGGCTTACGGCATACAGGACAAGGGAGCCTTGCTTGTAAAGGCGATAAAGGGCGACTACTACAACGTTATGGGTCTGCCCACGGGACGGCTTTACAGAGAGCTTAAAGACAGCCTATAACTCCGCTGTTTCCGAAGAGGGAGCTTCATATACAGCGTCAATATATTCAAGTATTCCGCAGTATATCGTGAATGCTACCTGCTGTTGATATTCGGTGGTGGCAAGTCTTGCCTCCTCCTCGGGGTTTGAGAGAAATCCGCATTCTATCATAAGCGAGGGGTTCTTGTTGAAACGCAGAAGATAAAGCTCATCGCCCGACAGCTTTATCTCACGGTCGTTGCCCTCTTGCAGTGCCGCAAAGCGGTTCTGCATTATCTGTGCAAGGGTGCGGTTGTTGGGATTATTGTTATTGTAGAACATCTGTCCGCCGAAATATCTCGGGTCGGTGTAGTTGTTCTGATGTATACACAGGAAAATGCTGTCGGGATAGCTCTGGATTATTTCAAGGCGGTTATCCATATCGGACAATTTCTGGTTTCGTATTCCCTCAACGCCTGCGTCGTAGATAGAGATATCCTCGTCACGGGTGGTGACTACCTCAAAGCCCGAAAGTTCCAGCATCTGCTGTAAGTGTTTCACGATAGAAAGGTTCACGTCCTTTTCCAGCAGACCGCTCTTTCCCACAGCCCCCGAATCAAGACCGCCGTGTCCTGCGTCAAGGACTATCACGGGTCTTTCGGTGCTGTTTGCGGAGGTCGGGACTATGTTGTCCGAAAACCTCGCACAAAGGGCAAGAAGTGCAAAGCACCCAAGCATTCCCACAGTAAGCTTTACTGACCTTTTATTTAGCTTCATATATGTTACCTCCGACAAAGTTTATACCCTTTGTCCACATATTTATGAAGCTGTCCGATAAAATATTACACCTACCCGAAACGGAGGGCAGAATTTTGGCAAAACAGCGACAACTATTTATATGCCGTGAGTGCGGACAGGAATATCCGAAATGGAACGGCAAATGTACCGCCTGCGGTGCGTGGAACAGCATTGAAGAAACTATCCCTGCACAGGTGGTGGTAGGAAAGACCTCCGCACCCGTCGGGGAGTTCAAATATAACCGCATAGGTGAGATAAGCTACGAGGACGAAACACGCTACGACACAGGCATATCAGAGCTTGACAGGGTGCTTGGCGGCGGACTTGTAAAGGGCTCACTGGTACTTATCGGCGGCGACCCCGGTATAGGAAAATCCACTCTGCTTTTGCAGATTTGCGGCTATATGGGGAACGAGCATACTATCCTCTACGTTTCGGGAGAGGAGAGCGAGCGTCAGATAAAGCTACGTGCAGACCGCCTCGGCGTTGCAAGTGACAATCTCTTCCTTGCCTCCAACAACAACTGCGAGAGCATTATCCACGCTGTCGTACAAAATAAGCCCGAGATAGTCATTATCGACTCGATACAGACGATAACCTCCTCCGCTATAACCTCCTCCGCAGGAAGTATAGTGCAGGTGCGTGAATGCACGAACGCCTTTATGCGTATGGCGAAATCCGAGGAGATACCCGTATTCATCGTCAGCCACGTAAACAAGGACGGCGGTATCGCAGGCCCGAAGATTATGGAGCATATCGTTGATACGGTGCTTTATTTCGAGGGTGAGAAACAGCTCTCCTACCGCATACTCAGAGCCTTTAAAAACCGTTTCGGCTCAACTAACGAGATAGGCGTTTTCAATATGGACGACGAGGGTCTGAAAGAGGTCACCAACCCCTCCGAAATGATGCTGTCGGGACGGCTAAGCTCCGTTTCGGGTAGCTGTGTGGTCTGCTCCGTGGAAGGCACCCGTCCTATCCTTGCAGAGGTACAGGCACTTGTCACAAAGTCCTCCCTGTCCTCTCCGAGAAGAGTTGCAACAGGCTTTGATTACAGCAGACTTTATATGATACTCGCCGTGCTTGAAAAACGAACAGGCTTTTTCTTCGGCGGCGTGGACGTTTATGTAAATATCGTAGGCGGATTGAAACTGGACGAGCCTGCCGCTGACCTTGCCGTTGCAATGGCTCTCTATTCGGGACTTTGCGACAAGGTGATACCCGAAAAGCTTATGGTATTCGGCGAGGTGGGACTCGGCGGCGAGGTGCGAAGCGTTTCCCACGTCCGTGAAAGAGTAAAGGAGGGTGCAAGGCTCGGCTTTGAGAAGTGCATTATCCCGAAACAGAGTTTCTCCTCCCTCAGCAAAAGCGAGGACTACGGAATACAGATAATCGGCGTAAGGACGCTTGAACAGGCATTCCGTGCTATCGCAGACAAGCCAAAGGAAAATAACGAATGAGCATAACAAAGACACGTCTGCTGTGGGCGGCGGCTTTTATCGTATTGCTCTCGGCGGAGGTCTGTATTGCCCTTTTCGTGCGGGACAGCTTTGTCCGTCCCTATCTCGGAGATGTACTGGCGGTAGTCACCGTATACTGCGGCGGCAGGATAGTATTTCCGCATAGGTTTGCCTTTCTGTCGGCGGCGGTTATGGTGACGGCTCTCTGCGTGGAGCTTTTACAGCTTACAGACTTCTCCGCCCTGTTTCCCGAGGGGAGCTTTTTGGCGGTGCTTGTCGGCTCTACCTTTGACCCCTGCGACCTGCTGTGCTACGGTGCGGGCGGAATACTGTGTGTCGTCTGCGACATCATTCTATACAAACTACGAAAGAGGAAACAAAATGACCAACTGTGACGACTGCACAAACTACGTCTATGACGAGGAGTGCGATTGCTGGGTATGCCTTGTAAACCTTGACGAGGACGAGATGTACCGTTTTATGAGCGGCACGAATTACAACTGCCCCTATTACAGCAGTGACGACGAGTATGCTATCGCAAGAAAACAGTGACCGCATAAAGGAAGTGTTAAGATGAACATCACCGTTGTGGGAATGGGATATGTGGGTCTTGCTAATGCGGTGCTTCTTTCAAAGGCTCACAGCGTTACCGCCGTGGATATCTCAGAGGAGCGTGCAGACCTCATAAACGAGGGCAAGTCCACCGTAAAGGACGAGCTTATCAGCGAAATAATGGAAAGGGGCGGTCTTTCGCTTACTGCAACGACAGACGGCGACAGTGCCTATAAATCCGCCGACCTTGTGCTGATAGCGACCCCCACGAATTACGACCCTGCAAAAAATTTTTTCGATACCTCCTCCGTTGAGAGCGTGATACAGCGTGTGACGGAGATAAACGAGTCCGCCCTTATCGTGATAAAGTCCACCGTCCCCGTGGGATTTACCGAAGAGATATCACAGAAAACGGGCAGTGACAATATAATGTTCTCACCCGAATTTCTCCGTGAGGGAAATGCGATGTACGATGTACTCCACCCGTCAAGGGTGATATTCGGTGCAAGGGAAAGTATGCACGACAAAGCAAGAGAGCTTTCCGCACTTTTCTCCGACGGAAAAGCCCCCGTGCTTATCACGGGCAGTACAGAGGCGGAGGCTGTAAAGCTGTTTGCAAACACCTATCTTGCAATGCGTATATCCTTCTTCAACGAGCTTGACACCTACGCCGAAAGCAAGGGTCTTGATACAAGGCAGATAATCGAGGGAGTATCCCTTGACCCGAGGATAGGCGGTCACTACAACAACCCCTCCTTCGGATACGGCGGCTACTGTCTGCCAAAGGACACAAAACAGCTACTTGCGAATTTCAGCGATGTGCCGCACAACCTTATCGCCGCAATAGTCGAAACAAACAGGGCGAGAAAGGATTTCATAGCAGAGCGTGTGCTTGAAAAGGCAGGATACTTCGGTGAGGACGGCAAGGGACGAAACGGCACTTCGGGAAATCCGTGCAGGATAGGAATATACAGGCTGACGATGAAAACGGACAGCGACAACTTCCGCCAGTCCAGTGTGCAGGGAGTTATGAAACGCATAAAGGCAAAGGGTGCGGAGGTCATCGTGTATGAGCCTCTCCTCAAAGAGGACAGCTTTTTCGGAAGCCCCGTGGTGCGTGACTTCGGGGAATTCTGCCAAGGCTGTGACCTTATCATCGCAAACCGTTTCAGCGAGGAATTAAACGAGGTAATGGACAAGGTCTACACAAGGGATATCTTTTCAAGGGACTAGACAAACAAAAGGCGAGGAAAAAACTCCTCGCCTTTATTTATTATAGTATGTTCAGTGGTTTTTTGACATCGTTTCGTAAGACATAACCGCCGCCTCTTCTGAAATGTTACAGCCCATTCTCCACACAGGCACAGAGGTGATAAGCCTGTCAAGATGAGAGAGCAACAGCTCCATTCCCTTTGGCTGTGAGGGTCTTATCGTCTGATTAAGTATGCTGTAAACCGCCGTCCCCTCATCGAGAGGCTCTATAAAATTCTCATCTGAGCGTTCCAGTACGCAGATACCCTGCACAGGTACGCCCGTGTTTACATTAAGGTCAGACTTTCCGCTCCACGGAGTACCGTAGGCAATGACCTCCCCCTCCACGAAACGAAGTGCGGGTTTGTCGTCATTCAGGATATACGCACGTTCCCCGAAGGCTTTCAGCCAAAGCGAGGTATGTGTGGATTTTCCTGTGCCGCTGGGAGCAGAAAACAGATACGCCCTGCCGTCCACCACCACCGCCGAGGAGTGGAGCATAAACCCCTCAAACATAAGCAGATAGGTATAGAAAGCTTCCGCCGTAAGCATATTCTCCGCACTGTCCACCGAGATATGCGGCTGTCTTTTGCAGAACTCCGCTATTCTCTCCCCAAAGTAGGGGATATCTATATCGTAATGCCCTCTGTCCTCGCACAGATACTTCTCCGAGCGTGACAGCATAGTTTCGTGCCTTAGGTCAAGCTGTACGGAAAGGCCGCATATATCATAGCCACGATACATCAGACTTCGTTCCACTCCTCGTCATAGCCCGGGGCGTATTCCTCAATGATAAAGCCACCGACACGGCTCGTTGTAGTGGCGGGCTCTCTGTCCTGATCGATAGGGTCAGGCTCACAGCCTGTAAGCATTGCGGCAGCAGCCACAACAAGCAGCAAAGCGGTCAGTTTTTTATATCTCATATCCCATACCTCCGTAATTTCATACTGTTATTATACAGCATATTCCATAAAAAGTCAACAAACACGCCGACCTGAGCGGTCGGCGTAGATGTAACTGTTTATCAATTAGTCAGCCCAAAATCAAATCCAGTAGTGGGAGCAACTGGTTGAAGTTCAAGCTCGGTATTTTCATTACCTGTGCCGCTATCACAGATGATAGCCTCTACCGCAAAGAGAGTGATCTCGATCTCGGGGTTTGTATACTTCATTTTCATATCTTTATCCTCCCTTGCTTATTCCAGTGTGATGTCAGACCATACAAGGTCACTGGTAAAGATGATGGAATTATTGGCGATATTACTAACGTTATTGATAACAAATACAACATATACAACGCCTTCTGTAGTCGGATCGCCGGCATTAAGAACCTGATATACGGTGCTTGTTGTAAGCTTGAATGCCTTACCTGTGTCCTTATTCTTGATAACAACAGACGCAGAAGAATAATTAGCCAGTTCTTCTGTGCTTACAGCTCTGTAAATACGCCAGGTCGTACCGTTGACCTGTGCATAGGTTTTGTTATCGATCACTGTGTTAGCTGGATAATTATCACCTTTGGAATTATTTGTATCGGGAATCTCATCAGCAGGAAGCTGCACAAACTCTGTGCCGTCATCGGTCACGCCGCTTAAAAGATCTTCTTCCTCTTCTCCTGCTGCGGGAACACCCTTGATGCTTACAACTGATGCATTCCAGCCTGTTGTTGTAATAGTTTCAAGTGTAAATGATTCTTCCCAGTCAGCGTCGCTTGTAAAGGAATCAATAATATCTGCTACCGATACGGTAACTGTCTGAGATTCCTCTGCTACACCTGTACCAGCAGAAACAATATTAGTAGGCTGATACCAAGTAGACTTCTTGCTGTCACTGATCTGACTTGTCATACCGCTTACAGAGTTAGCCACAAATGCTACCTTCGCCCAAGAGCAATAATCTTCAACAGTATCGTGTGTGTGACCACAAACAGTCTGCTTGTCGGGAGTATATGTAACCTCAATGCTCTCATACTTTTCAAGCTCACTTGCAGCAATACCGCTGCTGAACTTGGAAGTAAGATCAACAAGTTCGCTCTCAGAAGTGTCGGATCCTGTTTCGGACTCGGCAGCAATTACCTCTACCGTACAAGGAGTTACATAGTACCAGTTATTTGTTTTCTCACTTGCAGGGTCACCGTTGCCCTTAACGCCTATGTTAAGAGAGCCGTTGGTAGCCTTTGTCGTGTCGATCGTGACATTATATGCAATGTCTTTGGAATAGGTGTTTGAGAATGAGATCAAAGTTGCAGAAACGCTGGTCATATCTGTTGAAAAAGAAACTGACTGTGTATAACCGCTTTCAGAACTGTTTCCAAATGCCGCTGTATAATCATTGTCTGTGTTTGTTTTAGTTTCCTCATTCCAGGTCTGTCTGTCGACCTGAACCCAATTTGCACCTGTTTTGTCGTTCTGATTGACAGTTACCTCAACCGCAGCGTCAGTAAAAATTACACTGCTGAACCAATTGGTATCAATGTTTACTGTAACTGTGACATCGTTTTCAGCGTTTGCTACAACAGGAGTTACGATAGCCGTAGTAGCAAGTATACTTGCCGAAACAAGACCTGCTACCAGTTTCTTAAAATTCATAAGAATAACCTCCATATCAAAATTTTCCCATTCCAGGGCTTATACAAATTATAGAGTATCCACCATAAAAAGTCAATAATCTGATACATTTTCTACCTTTTTAACAGCACAAAACCGCCCCGAATAGTGATTTTAACGATAAAAATGTAAACAGGTTTCAGTAGAGCGACTAACTATTTTGCTGTGAATGTCCATATTCTGCTACTTAAAAATGTCTGCTTTATGCTATTGCATAAATGACCAAAATATGCTACAATAAGGTAACCTTAACGGCGACCGCCGTGAAAAACGAAAGGAGTTCCCCCTATGAAAGCAAAGGCATTGATAAGCAGTATACTCTGTGCCGCACTTGTTATGGGTATGACAGGCTGTGACGAAAGCACTCCCGTTACATCTGACGCAGGCTCAACAAGCGGAGTTGCAGGCACAACATCTGCTACCACCACCACAAACACACTTGATGACGACATCAACAATCCCGTAGACATCACGGATTTCGTTGAGGAAAAGACCCTCGCAAATCCCAACCTCGTGTATTACAGCCACTATGACGCTCGTGTTGCGGGCGACATCAAGCCCGGCGTTAAGCTGTTCGAGGAAACATACGGCGGAAAGATCGACTATCTGCAATGCAGTTGGGAGGAGTGGCAGGACAGACTTGCCGCACTTATTTCCAGCGGCGACTCCCCCGACCTTGTTGACAAGTCCGACACCTCCTTCCCTATGCTGATGAACAAGAATATGTATGAGGATCTCACCGACTACATAGACCTTACCGAGCCGCAGTGGGCAGGTATGGAAGGTCTTGTCGAGGCTTACAGCTGGAAGGGTAAGCACTATTACTATCCCTTTACAGTAAACGCTCTCCCCAACTGCCTTATCTACAACAAGACACTGTTCGAGGACAACGGCATTGACGACCCCAAAGAGCTTTACGACAAGGGCGAATGGGACTGGAACAGCTTCAAGAACTGTATGCGTCAGTTTATGGATAATGTTGACGGTGCTTTGGGCGGCGTTTACGGTCTGCTTGGTACTAATATCATCATCACAACAGGCGTTCCGCTCATCGGCAACGACCTCTCCAACAATATGAACACCCCCGAGGTAGAGCGTGCGGCTCTGTTCCTTGAAGACCTCCGCAGAGAAAAGCTCGCTGTAAGAGGCGATGGTATGTGGAGCAACGAAACTCCTCCCCTTGCAAAGGGTCAGGTAGGCTTCCTCGGTGTTGGCCAGTGGAAGATAACAGACTTCTGCAAGTACAAGAGATCCGATGATGTATTCGGCTTTGTTCCCTATCCCCGTGACCCCAGTGCAGACAAGTACTACTACGGCTCTACAAACTTCGGCTATATGGTTCCCAAGGGTTCTGAGAACATCGAGGGTGCGGCGGCATTCATCAGCATTATGCGTCAGTGCAACACCGACCCCGAGCTTCGTGCAGTTCAGAAGGAAAGTATTATGAACGACAAGAAGTACTCCGAAGAGCAGTACCAGTTCCTCACCTCCTTTGAGGAGATCGAGAAGTTCGATATGGTGCTTGACATCTACTCGGGCGTAAGTACAGAGCTTACAAATGTAGTTGACACTATGATGACAAACCTCGGCTTTGAGCAGAGCGAAGAACAGCAGAGCTGGGCTCAGCTGAAATCCTCCTACGAGCCTATCATCGAGGCGGAACTTGCTCAGTATCAATAAAACAGCATAAAAAAAGTTTGTCTACTGAAAAAACAGTCGAGCGAAGCGAGCGAAAAAGTTTTCGGTCAAGCCTTTTTCAAAAGGCTTGGCGGGGGCAAGGGGCGGCAGCCCCACATTCTCGCTTTTACATTCGGATTTATAGACAGCAAAAGGGCGGAAGAAATTCCGCCCTCTCGTTTTATTTGCAGATGTCTTTTATCCAGCCTGTAATACCGTTCGGAAGTCTGTCATCAGCAGGTCTGCCGCTGTCAAACATAAGGTCGTGCTGTACCCAGTTTATCATACAGTGCTGACCCATTTCAAAGCCGTAGAATACCGAGGAAACTCCGCCGTCGCCGTTGTACACCCATTCGGGGAAAAAGCAGATACAGTTTTTTATCTGCAACAGCTTTTCCGTGTGGGGAGCTATACACTCCTCAAACAGAGCCATTTCGTCGTGTCTGCCGTGTGCTATTACAAGACTTGTGCCGCCCTCCGCTATCCTGTCAAGAGCCTCATATTCGGGGAGATACCCCGAGGATATCGGTATCGCTCCATCGAAAAATCCGATATAGTCCTCTAAAAGCTGCCAGGTGAAATAGCCGCCCGACGACGCTCCCATAACGAATTTCTTGCCGATATTTCCGCTGTGTTCCTCGCACACCTTGTCGTATATCGCCTTTACAGGCTTAGAATGAGCCTTGTCCCACGTACCCAGTATCCTGCCGTCAGAGAGCCTTTCCTCATTGGCAAGGGGGACTATGATATACGCACCGCCCATTCTCTGCTGATACTCGGGAGAGGCATACTGCTCTGCTCCGCAGCACATAATACAGCCCTCCCCCATAAGGGAGTTGCTCGCCCCGTGCAGCCACATAAGTACGGGGTATTTTTTGTCGGGGTCCGCTCCGTGCTTTACAGGGTCGTAAACGTAGTATCTGATGTCCCCTGTTTCCTTGCAGGGGTAGGTGTACAGGTCAAAAAGGTCAAAATAAATCTTGCTTTTGTATGTATTCTCATAGCTGATAAACTCGCCCTCTTTAAGATATTTTGCCCAGTCGGGCAGGGCGGTCTTATCCTGCTGCATTTTTTTAAAATCGGGAAGTGCCATAATACATCTCCTTATACCGAACTATTCTGTGATATCACGGAATTTCTTCGCAAGGGTCCGGTCGTACAGCTTACAGGTATCCCTGTTGTAATGCTCTCCTGTGGTACTCCACAGCACGGGGCATATTCCCCTGTCGTATGCCTCCTCGCAGACGCTTGACAAAAACAGCCTTACCGAGGCGGCGTCCTTTGTCTTTGTGGGACAGCCGTATTCTCCGATTATAACGGGTATCCCCTTGTCCACAAAGGTCTTTTTCAGCATATCCATATTGGTTTCAAGCTCGGATTTCTCCGCCGCCGTACCCCAGGTGCTTACAGCCTTGCCCCAGTCAGCGTCCTCTTCGAGGATACAAAATCCCGCAGGAGTATAATAATGTACAGACACCGCACATCTTCCCGATGGGTCGTAGGGCATCTCAAAATAGCTGTCGCAGGTCTTTGCGATATCCGTCTGATATCCCGAAATAAGAAGATGACGCTGTTTGTTGTTTCCGCCCGAACTGCGGACGATATCCACAAAGGTCTGATTTACCTCGTTTACAAGTGCGTAGGACTCCGCCTTGCCCGATGTACCGCCCCAGGGATTCCACACACTGTTCCAGCCTAGCTCCTCGTTCTGGGACTCGAACATCAGCTTTTCGCCGTAGTCCTTGAAAGCCTCGCTCACCTGCTCCCATATACGTTTGTAGCGTTTCATACACTCGCTCTTGTTCGTGGGGAGGTCGTGTAACCAGCCGCTGTCGTAATGCAGATTTAAAATAACGTACATATCGCAGTCTATCGCCCAGTCCACTGCCTCTTTTACATTCTCTATGTAGGCAGGGTCTATCGTGTAGTCACTGCTCATCATATTAGACCACGCAACAGGCACACGCAGTACGCCGAAGCCCTCGTTTGCATAGCCCTGTATTATCTTCTTTGTGATAACGGGACTTCCCCAGGCTGTTTCAAAAGCCTCGGGAGTTATCCCCTGCCAATTCAACCACTCGCCGCAGGATTCGTATGTATTGCCGAGGTTTATTCCAACGCCCATATCACGCACGACTTCCATAGTGGTGAGGGTGAATTCCTCCTTCGGCTTTTCCACAGGCTGAGCCTCTGTTGTGGCAGTGGTGGTCGTGGTGGCTTTTGTAGTAGCCTTAGTTGTCGCCTTTGTGGTAGTTGCCTTGGTGGTCGCCGCCGTGGTGACAGGCTTTGTGGTTTCAGCGGTGGTCTTTGCAGTGGTGGTGACAGGCACGGTCGCCGCAGTCACAGCCGTGGTCTGCTCCTGCACAGTGGTCGCCGCCGTTGTGGTAGTCGCCGCCGTGGTCTGCTCTGTAGTTTCTTCCTTTGAGGAGTTGCTTTCCTCGGGGGGAACGGTTCCCTCCACAGGGGGAGCGGTGGTGGTCTTTTTGGTGCTTTCAGTCTGGGGTGCAGTAGAATTCGCCGTAGTCACTGCGGGGGGAGTATCTCCGTTACAGCCCGTAAGGCTCAGAAGCATAGCCGCACATATTACAGCCAAAAAACGTTTTGACATATCGTCCTCCTATAAACATACCGCCGTGCATAGTCCACACGGCGGTCTTTTCCGATTTAAGCCGCAACGAACACAACGTCACGGAGAATAGCATATACCATATACACGATGTACAGACCCGCAAGGATACCGCCCTCTACCCTTGTGACCTTTTTGGAGGTAAGGCAGAAGATGTATGTGAGTATCGCAACGCCGATGTAAACAAAGCAGTCCACCAGTGTATTTGTAAGTGCGGCGGCATTGATAGTGATAGGCGAGATAACTCCCGAGATACCGAGTATGCACACCACATTGAAGATATTGGAGCCGACAACGTTGCCCATAGCCATATCGGTCTCGCCACGCTTGGACGCCGCAATAGATGTAACAAGTTCGGGGAGAGATGTACCCACTGCACAGATAGTAAGACCGATGAGCGTCTCGCTCATACCGATAGCCGCACCGAGAGCAGAGGCATTGTCTACAACAAGGTCGCCGCCGAAGATGATAGCCGCAACGCCGCCCACGATGAACAATGCACATTTCCACCATACAAAGGGTTTCTGTTCTTCCTCCTCTGCGGCATTCTTACGCTCTTTAAGGGCGGCACAGACCGTCCATACCATATATCCCACAAGGAGAACGACAAGTATTATCGCCTCAATAAGGTCAAGACCGCCTGTGACAGAGCCGATGAACAGCATCGCCACAAATATCGCCATAACGCCGATAGACACGGGGAAATCCCTTTTAAGGATATCCTTTGTAACTCCCACGGGGGCTATCAACGCACACATACCGATAACTACCAGCAGGTTGAAGATATTAGAGCCGACAACGTTGCTGACCGCCATAGAATTAGCACCGCTAAGCGAAGCGGAAATGCTGACCGCAAGTTCAGGGGAGCTTGTACCCATAGCAACGATAGTAAGTCCTACGACAAGCGACGGTATTTTCAGTTTGCGTGCAAGTGACGCCGCACCGTCAACAAAGAAATCCGCACCCTTGATAAGCAGTACAAAGCCGACAAGGAGCAACACGATATTAAGAAGTATACCCATAATCTCACCTCAAAATAAAGCCTTTAAAGACACTATATGATAGTATTATACTACAATCCCCGACAAAAAGAAAGGGCTTTTTGAATTTTTTATGTTAAAACTATGTAAAAACCTCCGAAAACGGCTTTTTTCAGTGGCAAAATTAAAAATTTTGATTTTTTTCAAAAAAGGTATTGACAAATCAATATTAACGTGGTATAATTGTATGCGTTGGATATCTGGGTGTGGCGCAGATTGGTAGCGCGCTACCTTGGGGTGGTAGAGGCCGCAGGTTCAAATCCTGTCACTCAGACCAAATAAAAAAGACCGCTTTACGGCGGTCTTTTTTATTTGGTGGCAAACGCTCAACTTCGGTTTTCCCTTACGGAAAACCGATTTTGCTTTGCAAAACCGTTTCGCGTTCGCGGGTTGCTTTCCTATTATAATGTGAAATCTTTTTCACTCAACATAAACAAAAAATGGACTGCGAAAGTAGTCCTTTTTTATTTGGTGGCAAACTCTCTCCTGTTACTATGCGGCAGACGTAACGATCTGCCATGCTATATCGCAAATACCGCCCGGCTTAACTGTTGGGCGGCTTTTTTTATCTCCCCTCCCCCCGAAAAATGCAGTTTTTTGCACGGTTTTTCGTTATATAGTGATATTGAAAGGAGAATTGCTATGAACGAATCAAACGGATTTATAAAACTGCACCGCAGGATACTCAAATGGGAATGGTATCAGGAGGCGAACGTATTTCGGGTGTTCCTGCACCTGATGTTAAAAGCAAATCACTCCCCCGCACGCTGGCAGGGTATCGAGATACAGGCTGGGCAACTGGTAACGTCCTACCGACATATCGCCGATGAGCTGAAACTCTCCCCCGACACGGTACACAGGGCGGTAAAAAAACTTGTATCGACAGGCGAGATAGAGATATGCCCGAACGCTAAAAACACGATAGTGACGCTGAAAAACTACTATCTGTATCAGGACAGCCGAACGCTCCCCGAACGCAACCCGAACGATCTTCGTACACTGCCCGAACAAAAACCGAATCAAACAAGAATAAATAAGAATAACAAGAATAAAAAGAATAACAAGAACAACAAGAATATATCCGCTGATTTCATAAATTCGGTCATTTCGGATTTTAATTCCGTGTGTATCAGCCTGCCAAAGGTAGAAATGGTCGAATACAGACACGGTTCTCTTATCTGCTCTGCGGTGAGCATTATCGGGGAGATGTCGTTCAGAGAATTATTCCAAAAGGTTGAGCAGAGCGACTTCCTGTCGGGACGGTCGGAAAGCTCAAAAAACTGGAAATGCAGTTTTGAGTGGATACTAAGACCCGAAAACCTGTCAAAGATACTGGCAGGAAACTATGACAACAAGCAGTCAAAACAACAGGAGAGAACATACAACGCAGAGGACTTGTTCATCTGACAGGAGAAAGAAACGCTTAACCTCTGAATGCAGAGATAATATATGAAAACGATTACACGAGCAGGGCGGCCGTTCGTTTACACAGGAGGAAAAAAATGTTACCGATAATTGAAACGATAATCAACAATTCCATAGCGGCAAATCCGATATATGAAATCGATTACATAGCGGAGGACGGCCTTTACTACTGCGGAAACTGTAACACCCCAAAGGAAGAGGATATGGAACTTTTCGGGGAGAAGTGCAGGGTGCGTATCCCCTGTGCCTGTAAAAAGCTCATCTACGAGGCGGAGGAAAAGGCAAGAGCCGAAG
>JAZUSC010000031.1:0-122335 GCA_045606505.1 Oscillospiraceae bacterium | reverse complement strand
TTGATTTTTGTGCTGTATTATGTTATAATTCTTATATAGCATAAAAGCAATTACCGTTTATAGACGGTCGTTGTTTTTATATAGAATTATTATTTGTGTAAAACAACAAGGAGAAATAATGGATACTTTTTCAGAGCAGCTAGTTACACGTTCAGCCACTAAGAGTGATACGATCAAGAAAATCCTCATCTCAGTAGCAGGAATTCTGATTGCAAGTATTTTGATGTGGCTTAGTATCGTATTCAGCTTCTATTCACTGATACTTTTGGTCTTCGGCGTGCTTGGCGGTGCGGTTTGGCTCGTCAGCAATATGGACGTTGAGTATGAATACATAATCACCAACAACGAAATGGACATTGACAAGATCATCGGCAGACGTAAGAGGAAAAGAATGATAACCCTTGACCTTAAATCTGCTGAGGATTTCGGAAAATATCCTTCTAAGGAAAATATAGCAGTTGATGCAACTGTACACGCAACCACCGGTCTTGAAAAGAATGCTCATTATCTGTTGGTGAACCACGGTTCATACGGTAAGGTAATGCTTATTTTCAATCCCAACGAAAAAACAAGGGAGGCAATTATGCAGGAGGTATCCAACCCTCTTCGCGTAAAGATCATTAACGATGCCAAGTAATAATATTTTCATTAGAACAGGTACAGCTATTATCGAAATAGAGAGGATAAGAAAGGCAACCAAAAATCCGAAGTTCCTTTCAAAATACTTCTCTGCTGATGAGATAAGATACATAGTAAAACATCATCTTTCCACATCGCTGATCGCTGAAAACTACTGTGCAAAGGTTGCTTTCGCAAAGGCAATCGGAACGGGTACAAGAATAGTACAGGCGAGAGATGTTACTATTCTCCGTGACAGGCTCGGCACTCCCCTTGTCATCACAACAGGACGTGCAAAGATGCTTACAGAACGAGAGAACTATGTATATAACGTTTCAGTTGCCCACTGCAAGGATTACGCAACTGCAACTATCATTCTTAATAAAAAATAAAATGTGCTGTGCAGCTTATTTTTTAATCTGCACAGTTTTCATTTTGTACTGAACGGAGAAAACTATGAAAAGATTGGTTATCGGTATGGTCGCCCACGTGGACTCAGGCAAGACCACACTTTCAGAGGGTATCCTGTACCATACAGGTGCTATCAGAAAAGCAGGACGAGTAGACCACGGAAACGCTTTCCTCGATACTGACAGTATGGAACGCAGCAGAGGAATAACTATCTTCTCAAAACAGGCTGTAACAAAGCTCGAAAACAGCGAGATAACCCTGCTGGATACACCGGGACATATTGATTTCTCAGCAGAAATGGAGCGTTCCCTCAGTGTAATAGACTATGCAGTGCTTGTAATAAGCGGAACTGACGGCGTACAAAGTCACACCGAAACACTGTGGCAGCTTTTTATCCGATATAATATCCCAACCTTTATCTTTATTAACAAAATGGATATTTCCTTTCTGTCAGCAGAATCTCTTATGAAGGAGTTAAAGGAAAGACTTTCGGCAAATTGTGTGGATTTTTCCGAAAACAGAGATAAAAACGAACTAATGGAAGATCTTGCTGAATGCAGCGAGGAAATGATGAATTCATTCCTCGACACGGGAGATATCAAAAACGATGATATAACCGCCGCAATAAAGAACAGAGAGCTGTTCCCCTGCTGCTTCGGTTCTGCACTGAAACTAAGCGGAATTGAAAGGCTCTTAGAACTGATCGACACTCTGACTATTCAGCCTGAATATCCCGATGATTTCTCAGCAAGGGTTTATAAGATCACACAGGACGAGCAAGGAAACAGACTTACCCATTTAAAGGTAACAGGCGGTTCTTTAAAGGTGCGTTCTCTTATTGAGAGCGGTGGACATCAGGAAAAGATAAACCAGATACGTATTTACTCGGGTGCAAAATACAGCACAGCCGACGAGATACCCGCAGGAACAATATGTGCAGTCACAGGTCTTACAAGATCATACGCAGGAGAGGGTCTTGGGTGTGAACAAAACTCTGCCCCTCCCCTTTTAGAACCTGTACTGACATACAAGATAATACTTCCGCCAAAAGCAGATATTCAGGTAGTTCTGCCCCAGTTGTTAAAACTGCAGGAGCAGGAACCTCAGCTTAATATAATATGGAATGAGCGTTTGCAGGAAATACACGTTCAACTAATGGGTGAGATACAGCTTGAAATACTGAAAAAGATGATATCTGACAGATACGGGCTTGATGTTACCTTTGACAGAGGTAGTATAACTTACAAAGAAACTATCGCCTCCCCTGTTGAGGGTGTAGGTCATTATGAGCCTTTACGTCATTACGCAGAGGTACATCTGCTTATGGAACCTGCCGAACGTGGTACAGGACTTCATTTCGGTACAGATCTGCAACGTGACAGCCTTGACATCAACTGGCAGAGGCTGGTTTTAACGCACCTTGAAGAAAAGGTGCATATCGGCGTACTGACAGGCTCCCCCATTACCGATATGAAGATAACGCTTGTTGCGGGTAAAGCTCACCTCAAACATACAGAGGGCGGAGATTTCAGACAGGCAACATACCGTGCAGTACGACAGGGTCTTCGCTCTGCAAAATCAGTGTTGCTTGAACCGTGGTATGATTTCAAGCTGGAAATACCCTCTGAGTTTGTAGGCAGAGCTTTAACAGACCTCCAACGTATGGAGGGAGATATAGGACAGCCCATAACAAATGGCGAAACAACGCTTATAAGCGGAAGTGCACCTGTTTCAAAAATGAGGGACTATCATACTGAGGTGATAAGCTATTCACACGGAAAGGGGCGACTATCCTGTATTCCAAAGGGATATTTCCCCTGCCACAACACTGACGAGGTTATAGCTGAAATAGGCTATAACGCTGACTCTGATACCGAAAACACCGCAGACAGCGTATTCTGTTCACACGGGGCGGGTGTAATTGTAAAGTGGGACGAAGCTCCGTCAAGAATGCATATAGACAGCGGAATACGTTTCGGTGAGGATAACGCTTCCGAGCAGGATATCACCGTAAACGCTCAAATGATATCTAGCTATAAGCAACGAATGGCAACCGACAAGGAGCTTATGCAGATATTTGAAAGAACATACGGCAAAATAAACCGTGATCCCCGACAAGCAATGAGAAAGCCTAAAACAGAGCCGAAGATACCAAAACTTCCCACACTGCCAAAAGGCCCTGAATATCTGCTTGTTGACGGCTACAACATAATCTTTGCGTGGGACGAGCTGAAAACACTGGCATCAGAAAACCTTGACCTTGCACGAAACAGGCTTATCAATATCCTTTGTAATTATCGTGGATTTCGTCAATGTAATCTTATACTTGTATTCGACGCATACAAGGTCAAAGGAAGTCATCGTGAGGTGGAGGAGATCGGCGGTATAAATGTGGTATATACAAAAGAAGCGGAAACTGCCGATATGTATATCGAAAAGGTTGCACATAAGCTTGGAAAGGATCACCGTGTAAGGGTAGCCACATCTGACAACGTTGAACAGATCATTATAATGGGCAGTGGCGGAATAAGAGTGTCTGCACTGGAATTCTACGAGGAAGTAAAGCTTGTGGAAAAAGCAATACGTGAAATAATCGAATAGAGGTAAGCAATGGAGATAAAACCAATAGCGTACATCAGAAACGATTTTAAAGAGAAATTCGGTATACCCAGACAAAGCGGACTTGTTGATTCCATAAGGTCGGATATCGTTTTTGAAAAGGAATACAGCAATCCTGATGCTTTCAGAGGCCTTGAACAATATACACATATCTGGCTGATATGGGAATTCTCCGAAGCAAAACAGGAAAACTGGTCGCCCACCGTAAGACCGCCACGTCTTGGCGGAAACACCCGTATGGGAGTATTCGCCACAAGATCTCCATACAGACCCAATCCCCTTGGGCTGAGCTGTGTGAAGATAGAAAACATTGACCTTGATAACAAAGCCGGTGCTGTCATCACGGTTTCGGGTGCAGATATCCTTAACAACACCCCTATCTATGATATTAAGCCATATCTTCCCTATGCAGATATATGCGAAGAAGCATCAAACGGCTTTGCGCTTGCCCAAAAAGAGGGTTTGCTCAAAGTCCGTATCTCCGATGAACTCAAAAACATCTTTCCGAGTGAAAAGCTTGACGGACTTATAGATATCTTATCACAAGACCCAAGACCGCAGTATCAGAATTCTCCCGAAAGGATATACACTATGAACTATGCTGATTATGATATCAGCTTTTCAATCAATGAAAATATCCTTACCGTGACGAATATCATAAAGCTATAAACAAAAATGCTCCCGTAAAAATACGGGAGCAAAATTTATTTACATTAGATCATACCTTATATAATTCGTTGTAATTTACTATCTCATTGATAAGCTGAGGAACTTTTTCAACAGCGTCCTCATCAGAGAACTGACAAGTTCCGACTGCCATATGACCGCCGCCGCCATATTTAAGCATAAGGCTGCCAACATTCACACGGCTGGTTCTGTTAAGTATAGAGTAACCAACAGCACAAGAGCAGCCCTTACCACCCTTACCGTCAACTATCCAGCAGGAAATGTTCTGCTCGGGATAGAGACTGTAAATCAAGAAACGGTTACCTGTGTAGATAGGAGATACTCCACGGAGGTCTGTTATGATAACATCGCCCTCTGTACGGGTGTGCTTATGTACCATTTCCTTGAAAAGCTCTGTCTGTTCGTTATAGAGAGCAATTCTCTCCTGAATATCAGGCATAGCGAGTATCTCTTCTGTGGTCATATACGCACAGCATTTAAGCAGCTTTTCCATAAGCTGATAGTTGCTTATTGTAAAGTTTCTGAATCTACCAAGACCTGTTCTGGGGTCCATAAGGAAGCCAATAAGTATCCAACCCTCGGGATTAAGGATCTCTTCCCTTGTAAGATTACCGCTGTCAACCTTGTCAACAGCTATCATAAGATCATCGAAATTAGGGAAACGCTCCTTGCCGCCATAGTATTCATAGATGATACGTGCAGCACTGGGAGTAATACGGCTCTCACCCTTGTACTTGCCCTTATACTTTTTACGCTCCTCTTCACTGGAATGGTGATCGAACCACAGACCGCAGCCCTCAACAAAAGGGACATTAGCCAAAACGTCGTTTTCAGTTACGGGAATAAGACCGTCCTGCAAATCCTTCGGATGTGCAAAGGTCCACGAATCAACAACACCTGCACAGAGCAAAAGTGCTCCACAAGCGAGTCCGTCAAAATCTGAACGTGTAATAAGTCTCATAGCCATAGCAATTACCTCTCTGGAAGAATTTGTTGTCATTTAACGACTATAAATATATTATAGCAAACATTAAAGTAAAAAGCAACATAAAAAACAAAATATTTTTTAAAAAAATCTATTTTTTATAATTATTGAACAATCAGCCTTGTGTCTTACTCTCACAGGATAAAACGATAAGCCTTATCCTATGACGACGCAAGAATCTACTGCTTACGATAGCAGAATTGTAAACAGCGGTGAAAACAGCGGTCATTTCACGCTGTTCATCTTCGGAAAGCTCTGTTAAACCAAAAGCAGCCTTTTCCAGTACGGAAGAGTGTTCCGAAAGCGAGCAACCAAGTTCCTTTTCTGCCTCTGCATAGTATACAGAGGGCTGCTGTCCTGCTGATGGTCTTATCTTGAACAGATACAGTATATCAATAAGCTTTGAATAAACTACCCTGCCGTCAATATAATCTATTCTCCTCAGAATATCCTCTGCCCTTTTCTTTACAGAGATATATCTGTAAACAAGCAGTATCACTGCAACGATTACAATAATGATAATCAGCAGCGTAATAATCAGCTCTATCGGAAGCGTGAACTCTTCGGTCTTATCAGGTTCGTTGTCGTTTGAACCGTGATTTGGAGAAGCGGGTGTTTCCTTTGTTTCCTCATCAACGCTTTGGGAGGTTTCCTCGCTCTCTTTCTCTTCGGGAACACTGTTATCGTTGTTTGAGTTATTATTGATCTGATCTCCGTTTATCGCACCGCTGGTAGGATCGAAAGTGACCCAGCCCATTTGTCCTAGATATACCTCCACCCAAGCGTGGAGATTTTTTTCACGCATTACAACTATACTTGTATATTCATTGTTGGGATAAACACTGAAACCTGTGCAATATCTTGCCGGAATATCCAAAGAACGGAGCATCAGCGTCATAGCAGATGCATATAAAGAACAGTGTCCTCTTTTGGTTTCTGTCAGAAATTCCATAACAGGAGAATTGCTGTCATTTTCTCCCGATAATGTATATGTGTAATTATCTGTGAGATAATCAGAAATCGTTGCCGCCGTCAGATAACGGTCAGCCTCGCTTGAAACGTCTATCTCAGATACATTTATGCCACTGATATTTTCTTCGATAAATCCAAGCATATCCCGTCTGTCCTTGCCTGATATCTGTGTATATGTTTCCTCTACATATCTAAGGTAATCGGAAATAATATTTTCCTCAGAAGCCATTTCGGGGACAACTGTACCATAGAAGTCATTTACATTTACAAGATTATCACGGAATACATTCTTTATATTTATAAGAGTTTCGTAAGAATAATAATCGGAGAAATCACCGAAATCATAAGCAAGTGACGTACACTGTACCGACCTGATATAATCGCCTGCCGATTCAGCAACTCTTACCGAATAATCTCCGTAAACATCAAAGCCCTCATTGTTATAGAATGAATACTCCGACGTATACGCAGGAAGAAATACAACATCAGTTTCACAGAGGTATTCGATAGATACGTCTGTTCCTTCTACAACGCTTGTATATTCAGAGCCTAATGCACTAAGCAAAGTGCGGACTACGTCAAGCTCACAGGGTCTGTAACTTTCAGACAATCTGCTTCTTCTCCATAACTCGCTGTCGGTAACAGGAGTCGTCCAGCCGTCGCCTGTAAATTCTACTCCCACATCACCACGGAGATATATCGGTGAATTTCCTGTAAATGTCACCCTGATTATTTCTTTATTTCCGTTTCCGGGAGATGTGATATTCAGTCCCTCATTACGGTCTTTTCTTTGAGTACTGGTGAAATAATCCGAAACCGGCCCGTTTTCAAAGGGAGAATCCGAATTATCTTCGCTCACGCCTGTTATAAAATCATATACAGGTGTATAATCAATGCTCTCGCCCTCCGAAAATACAGATAAAGCTATGCTTAGTGCAACGGCAAACGACAATGCACAGTACATTCCTGTGGTCAGGTACTTTGAAAAAAAGCTGTATTTCATACTGATACGTTTCAAGAAAGATGCTTTTTTTATGTTTGACAGAAATGTCCCTTCATCATCTCTCACCTGTCTGCTGTATGAGTTTGAGCCGCTTTTTACAACAGCAAGTCCGTTTGTGTATATGGTACTTATCGCAGCTGCCACTGTAAAAAGCAGCAAAACGGGTATCAGCCACCCTTTAAATTCAAATGTTTCTGATAGGATACGGGGTACGCATAACAAAATAAAACCAAGCAAAGCAGGAATACATCTTATTCTTTTTTTCATAGAGGCTGCACAAAGCAGCGAAAACAAAGCACACAGCAGAAATGTACCCATTATCATTCCCTCGCTGTATAACCTGTTTGAGCTTGTCAGATATACTTCATCGTGAAGAAGATATCCCCTCGGAAAAAGAAAGCGACCCTCAACAAGCAGCATTGCCTCGTCAACGAAATAAGAAAACCTGAGCCATATATCTTCAAGATTAAAATAAATGATAGCTCCGACTATCAACAAAATAGTTGGAATAGCTATTGACCTGCTTACAAATATAAACAATCCCGAAAACAATGCAGTACATAACCCTGTAAAAATGCCGACATTTAACAGAGATATATCAAAGCCGTACTCCGAAATGATAAACAGCATTGAAAATACAGACAGTGTAACGCAAAACAGAATTCTTTCGGCAATCAAAATACCTGTTATGGGTTTATTTCCGTAATATCTGTCAAAGACAAGAACTCTGTCGGCTATATTAACTTTTTTCATATATATTTTATTCCTTATGTTAAACGGCAAAAGCCTCCGCATAAAGCGGAAGCTGCCTAAATATTTTTAGAAAATATGGATACCGTGCTTTTTAAGCGAGTCATTCACATACGCATAATGCATATTTTCCCACTGTGTATAATCGGGGAATTCTTCAAGCTTTACTCCACCCTTTATCTGAGATACGGCTGTCGTCATATTCATAACAGAGCCATTCCAGATATAGTTCATACCCTTGTAGATAGAGCGAAGTGCCGCAATATCGTCCTGCTTTGTGGATTTGGGACAAATGACCCTGTTAAGAGCAAAATCATCGCTCATAGGAGCAGCTACCGCAACATTGTCAATGCAATCCTTAACAGAATTGCGAATAACATCTTTCTTTCCGAAATAGTCACACATCTCGTTAAAGCCCATAGACAGGAACTGCGAGAAACATTTCAGCACTATTCCCACTGCTGCTCTTGCAAGAGCGGTTTCATCATCGTCTGATACTGTCAATATACCGCACTCAACCAGTGCCTTGGCTATTACAGACTCCGGTACATTTTCAACAAGCTTGTCAAGTCCCTGCTGTACACTTTCATCCGAAAGAGAGAATGCGTCAACGGCACAGACCTCCTCGGAATTATCACGTGACAGCTCTTCTATGATAGCCTTGCGGTTTACTGCGATATTCTCAAAAGCCTCAGTAGCTTTTCCGATAACATTTGTAAGATAATCAGTCAGCTTTTCAGACACAGTTTTGTAAAACTCTATCATCGTGCCGCCTGTTCTGAGCTTACAGCTATACTGAGCGTACTCACGCAGCTCATAAATATACTGCTCAATGGATTTGTTGACGAAAAGAGGCGAGGTCTTTATCTTCATATACGCTTTGCGTTCAAGATTACGTGCTCGCTCTACCTGCTCTTCCATATCGCTCATTTCAGAATTTGTCTTTGCTGTGGCAACACGAAGGTCAGCAAGACACTTCTTGATAAGCTCAGCCGCATAGAATGGGCCTTTGGAGAAATCGCATTTTGCCTCCTCGCATACATTTATGATACTGTTTACCACCTCATCAGCACATATCTCTGCACCCTTTTTAGTGGAATTGTCCATTCTTGTAAGCCACGATTCAATATACTCGTTAGCACCGTCGCTGCTGTGTTTTAATGCCTTTGCAGAAAAAACGGGATTTATCCTCTCGTCAAAATCAAGTGTTGCAAGGTCGCCGCCCTTCTGAGCCAAAAGCTTGACATCGGGAGTAACAAGATTACCGTAATGTCCCAGCAACATCTGACCAACATTGTTCTTATTAAGAGAATGATTGATAAGCGTAAATACCTTTACACAAAGATATGATACCATTTTTCCAAGCGGTATCTCCGATACACTTACACCATAGGAAAGATAACGGAAATCGTGGGACTCGCTCTGTTTGAGCATATTATAGGACAAAATACGCTCTGCGTCGTCGTCCTTTGTAAAGAGTATCTCCATACGGTTGAGTATCTTTTCTGCCGCTGTATCAAGAGTGTAACGATAGTTCTTTTCAGCTTTTCCGATAAAGATAGCATTAAAGGGAACTTTATCTGAAACGACCTCAAATGTAGATGTGTATTTCTGCGAGAAAGGTTTTTTTCCGCACTGGAATTTTTCTAACTCGTTCCTTGTAAGAATGGTATTGGCAAAGTAATTTCCCTGCTCACGCTGGTCTGACTCATACATTACAGCAGTGTCGGGAGCAAACATATAGCAGTTTACCTTAACGGGGTAAGCAGAGCTTTCAAACAGGTGCTTTGCAATATATGCCATATCTATAAACATACCGCCAAAGAACACATCGCCCATATTACCGGTAAGTACGATTTCAAGGGATTTGTCTGAGCCTGCAAACGCTTCAAGAGCGTCGCCCATTTTTTTGAGTATTTCCTTGATATTATGGAACAAAGCTATTCTGCCACACTGTCTTTTGGTAAGTCCATAGGTAGGCGTAGCAGGCGAATAGTTTTTAAGTCCGTTGTCAAACCAGGAAAGAGCATACTGCGGAAGTCTTGCAGGGTTATTGAGATACTTATATATAGCTTCATCGGGGACGATGGGTAAACACTCGTCCTCGGTCAGCACTGTACCCTCACAGGAGGCGTCGGCAAGATACTTATCCTCTGCAATACCAAGAAATCTAACCTTTTTAGGGTCGTTTCCAAATCTCTTTTCGGTGATATGCTTGCACTGTAAAGCACAATCCACACCGTTCTTACCTATTCCGATTATAAACATTCTGTTAATACCGAAAACGCTCTTATGATCCTCGATCAGTTTCAAAACACGCTCGGGCTTTAACCACTCTATCTTCTTTTCTATTTCCACGATATCCCCACCTTATCAGTAAAATAATTTATATATATCAAGTCGTCTGTCATTTTTTAAAGGAAAGCTGTTTCGTATAGACGAAACCTCCTCAGATGAAATATCTGCAAAGATAAGCTCCTCATCTGAGCCACTGCGGACTATCTCACTTCCATCGGGAACAAAAACTACCGAATCGCCTGAATAGGAAACTTCTCCGCCGTTTCCGATACGGTTACAGCCAAGTATGTAGCACTGGTTTTCAATAGCCCTTGCTTTTAAAAGAGTTAACCAGTGTTCCCTCCTGCTTTCGGGCCAGTTTGCACTTACTACTATACACCCGCATTTTTCGGACAGCCGTTGATACAACTCGGGAAAACGCAGGTCGTAGCATATTGACATACCTATCTCCATATCCTTGCAGATAAACGAAGAAACCGTATCTCCCGCTGAATAAAATCTGTCCTCCCCTCCGTAAGAGAAAGGGTGTATCTTAGAATAGCGGGATAATATCCTGCCAAAGGTATCTGCATAGGCAAGTCGATTAAATATTCCTTTGTCAGTTTTTTCGGCATAGCCAAAAACACAGGAAACTCCATACCGTTCCGCACATTCAGTGAAAAATCGAACAGTAGAGCCGTCTTTGTTCTCTGCAAGGGCGGTGTTCATAGTAAAGCCTGTCAAAGAAAGCTCAGGAAAAACAATCAGGTCAGCGGACTTTTCAGCCGCTTTGGAAAAGAATCTTTCACAAACCGACATATTCTCCTTTTTACTTTCCCACACAATATCATACTGTGCAAGACACACTCTCATACATACACTCCCAAAAGATAATATATATAAATATTATACAATAATTCTATTCTTATGTCAACAACATTTAAAGGATTTGCACCAAGAAAAAAGAAACAAAAATTCATTTCATACATATCAACAAAATAAGCCGCCTGTTTTTGGCGGCTTATATAATCAGTTATCAGCAATATACTTTTTTGGCTATATCTACCGTTTCCTTGGCGTCCTTTGCATAGTAGTCAGCAGCGATCTTTTCGGCATATTCAGGGGTCAACACCGCACCGCCGACAACTATCTTACAATTCACATTGTTTTCTCTGAGAAGTGCAATGGTATTCTCCATACTTTTCAGCGTAGTAGTCATCAGTGCAGAAAGTCCCACAAGACGAACATCGTACTTTATTGCGGCATCAACTACCATTTGATAATCGACGTCTTTACCAAGGTCAATCACCTCAAAACCGTAGTTTTCAAGCAGAGTCTTTACGATATTTTTGCCTATATCGTGGATATCTCCCTTTACTGTCGCAAGAACTACCCTGCCCCTTGTTTCACTCTCGCCGCCTTTTTCTGCAATGGTCTTTTTGATAACATCAAAAGCAGACTGAGCCGCTCCTGCTGACTGAATAAGCTGAGGGAGGAAAATAGTCCCTTTCTCAAACTTCTCACCAGCCGTGTCAAGTGCAGGAATAAGATGTTCATTTATTATTGTCATAGGGTCTGTGCCGCAAGAAAGAAGTCTTTCTGCTGCTGCCGCACACTCTGCTTTCAGACCGTTTGAAACAGCGTATGCTATATCGACCTCCTGCACTGTTGTGGTCGGAGCTTTGGGTGTTTCGCTACCGTAAGCCTCAATAAACTTCACGCCGTTTTTATCGTAACCGCTGAGAAGTCTGAAAGACCGTACAGCTCCCGACATTGCGGCAATATTAGGATTGATAATGGGGAGGTCAAGTCCGTTGGACATCGCCATAGTAAGGAAAGAAGAATTGATAAGCTCTCTGTTTGGCAGACCGAAAGAGATATTCGATACGCCAAGTACGGTCTTTAATCCAAGCTTTTCCTTTACCATACGCACAGCTTTTAAGGTTTCTGCCGCTCCCTCCTGCTCAGCGGAGGCTGTAAGTGTAAGGCAGTCAATAAAAACGTCCTGCTTTGGAATGCCAAGCTTCAACGCACGGTCAAGTATCTTTTCAGCAATAGCAAATCGTTGTTCAGCAGTCTTAGGAATACCGTTTTCATCAAGGGTAAGTCCGACAACAGCCGCACCATATTTCTTCACAAGCGGAAGAACTGTATCAAGCTTTTCGTCCTCTCCGTTTACAGAGTTTACGATAGGCTTTCCCGCAACGACACGAAGTGCCGCTTCAAGTACGGGAAGTTCCGTGGTGTCTATCTGTAAGGGGGCGTCTGTAACGCTCTGTACTGCGTCTACGGCGGCAAGCATCATATCCTTTTCGTCTATATCGGGAAGTCCCACGTTCACGTCAAGTATCTCTGCACCCGCATTTGTCTGCTCTATCGCCTGTCGCATAATGTAATCAAGGTCACGGCGTTTCAGAGCCTCTTTAAAAAGCTTTTTGCCTGTCGGATTTATTCTTTCGCCTATTATTCTTACCGTGTCTATCTCAACAACCGATGAGGCACTGCACACGACAGCAGGAATATCAGGCTTTGTAAATACACACTTCTTGCCCGAAAGCTTTTTTGATACCGCCGCAATAAATTCGGGGGAAGTTCCGCAGCAGCCTCCGAAAAGCTTTACTCCCTTTTCGGCTATCTGCAACATAATATCAGCATATTGTTCGGGAGAAACGCTGTATTCGTTGGTCTTAGGGTCGGGAAGGCCTGCATTGGGTCTAATCATAACAGGAACAGACGACCATTTAAGTATCTCATCAACGATAGGCATTGCCTCAGCAGGGCCTAAGGAACAATTCATTCCCACTGCGTCTGCACCAAGAGAGGAAAGTGTTATCGCCATTGCTGCTGCACTGCAACCTGTAAATGTTCTCATATTCTGCTCAAAGGACATAGTGCATATAACGGGGAGGTCAGTGTTTTCCTTTGCCGCTAAAAGAGCGGTCTTTATCTCCATAAGGTCGGTCATAGTTTCTATTGCAATAAAGTCTGCACCTTTTCCTGCGACCATTACCTCTTTAAACATATCGTAAGCCTCGTCAACAGGCATATCTCCCGTAGGACGGAGCATTCTGCCAACAGAACCGACATCAAGTCCGACAAGAACATCTGTTCCCTCACAAGCTTTTCTGGCTATCTCTATACCCTTTTCAACGACCTCTTTTACAGAATACTTGCTGTTTTGCAGCTTGTGTCTGTTCGCACCAAAGGTATTTGTATATACTGCCATTGCACCTGCCGCTATATACTGACGATGGATATCCTCAATAAGCTCTGGATTTGTAAAATTCAGCTCCTCGGGAAGTCCGCCAAGCTTTAATCCGCTTCTTTGCAGCATAGTTCCCATTGCACCGTCAAATAGTATGGGCTTGTCGCTGTTTAGCAATTCTCTTAATGTCATAACTTATCTCCTTATCTCTTCAATAAAACTTTCTTCAAACTCAATTTCCGTTTTTGTGGGAACACGTCCTTTATATCGGACATCATTATATACACTGACTACGCTTCTGACCTTATCGGAACGAAGTCCCTGCTCACCCTTTACCCTGTGGATATCCGTGTTATCCGCCGCAACAGGAGAAAAAGGAGTATCCATAAGATATAAAAGCATCAGATTATAGCCAACTCTGTACTTTTCGATGGGGTCATTTTCCTTAACAAAGCGTTTATACATAAGCTGCTGTACTTTTCTGCGGGATCGACCGCTTTTTGAAAGATTGCTTAACTGCGTCACCTCGTCAACATAAGCAAGTTCCGAACTTTCCTCGTTCACTCTGAAAAGAGGTGCTGCAAGGCTCTTTATAAAATCCCATATCTGTCTGCGGAATACTATGATTAGAACAACCAATGCCGCAACTATCAAAATACCCACAAAATTTGCAATGGAATTATCGTTTATGTCTATCGGTATTCCCGAATTTCCTCCCTCATCGAAAACTATATCATCAGAGGGCTCAGGTCGTCTGCCTTGTATCAACGTTAATATAAAGCTTAATATCTGCTTTATCACGAACATAATGCCCCGTGCAAGGGGAACAACGAACAGACAAGCTCCAACGATAAGAGCTATAACTCCTGCAACAAGACCGCCGTTATATGCTCTAAGTCCCTTCGGAAGAACGGCTTTTCCCGAATCCCGCTGGTGTGTGCAGATATCTATATTAGTCTGGTTCGTAAGAACTGCCGCAATGATTATAAGAATACCAAACGAAAGGCATAGCTGAAAATTCCCCACTGCTGTCAAATCATCATTATGGGTAAACCACAGCAATATAGCCG
This sequence comes from Oscillospiraceae bacterium, assembly GCA_045606505.1. Lineage (GTDB taxonomy): Bacteria > Bacillota > Clostridia > Oscillospirales > Ruminococcaceae > CAG-115. The sequence goes on along the minus strand of JAZUSC010000031.1, from coordinate 107,738 downwards.
TAATTACAGCAGCAATAAAGAACAACGCAAACCAGCCACGACCGAATATATCGCTGTATTCTCTGCCTGAGGTCGAATATCCGCCGTGATACATTATCAAAGCAGCAGGAAGTGCATAGATGTATAAAGCACTTGAAAGCTCAAATGTTGCACAGACAGCGATATATGCCGCCAGTGGTATCACAATAGCTGACTTTGACAGGAAAATAGCCTTAGGGCGAAAATATCTGCTTCGTTTGGGACTTAATGCCCACCCGGCACATAATCTTCCGCACAGGTAGAACAATAAATATCCGAAATACAGTGCCAAGTAATGCCACCATATATATTGACCAAAGCCCAGACCCTCGCAAAGGACGACGAACGGAAATACCGCCATAAACTGCCCAAAGACAGAAATGACTTTTAATGCACTGCTGTTCATTATTCCTCACCGCTTTCATTTGGATATGACCTTGTTCTGGGAACGTGACATACATCACAAAATTCCGTTTCATTCACTTCGTTGGAAAAAAACACTGCATATCTTCCCTCATTCATTTGCTTATGAAAGAAATCCGCAATACCGTTATCAATAAAATTGCTTATCAGCACTACATCTGTATATCCGCTGTAATCAAGGCTGTTAAGATAATCGTCGATATGACAGCCGCACTGATTTTTCAATCCGGCAAGAACACGCAGGATATTCAGTGTATGCTCGTAACCCTCTTCTGCGGAATGATAGCAGCTTTCGTATCCGTTTACCGCAAATCCGATTGCTATATGGCTACGATAACAAAGATCAAGCACGAAAGCCACGGCCTTTATCTGAGCCTCTAAAACAGAGATCGACAGCCTTTGCTTTTCATCTGTCGACATACGCTGCATATTAAGGATAACAAGCATCTTTCGTTCTGTGGTAAACTCGTTATTATACACCATAAGTGAGCCTGTTCTTGCACTCTGCGACCAGTGTATCCTGTTCATTGGCTCTCTGCCTGTGTACTCCTTTGCACCGCATATCATAAACGGGTCGGGGAGAATAAACCTGCGTACAGACTGGTTTCCCATAAATTCATCGGTAGAAAAGCTGCAAGACTCGATCTCTGACGGTGACGGAAGAACACATATCTCCTCCGATGTTTTTAACATCATAGCGGGCTTTACAAGACCGAAAAGGTCGCTTACCGAAAGAGTAACATCTTCTATACGGAAAACTCCACGCTTTTCGCACTTTACACGCCAGGAGCGACGCAGCTTCTGATGACCTTTCAGCATAAAGATACCCGATACAAGTCCCTTTTGTGCGTCCTTTGCAATATTCTGTGAATTTCCGTAAAAAGCCAACCAACGGGAGCAGCTTATCTCAGACCTTACCCACGGAAGAGGCAGAGCCTTGTTATTCTCTATCTCCTCGATAAGCTCTATCTCTTCGTTTTCAAAGGCCTCTGATTTGCTTAAAGTGAGCTTATACGTCACATTTTTCAGACCGATATTTTTATAGACAAGATATTGAGCGATCAGAACGACCGCAACGATACCCGCCATTACAATAAGTTCCATAATTATCCGATATCCTCGGTCGGGACAGGAGTGCTGTCAAGCACTTGTCGGATAACTTCCTCGGCGGTCTTGTCCGCACCGCCTGAAAGTGAATAGCCACGGCAGATAAGTCTGTGCCTCATAACATACGGTGCAGCAACAGATACGTCCTGTGGCATAATATAGTCCCTGCCCTCTGTCATAGCGATAGCGGCAGACATTCGTTTCAGTGCAACTGCTCCACGGGTACTTAAACCAAGCTTTACAGCTGCGTGACTTCTTGTTGCCGCTGCAAGGTCAGCTATATAACTGCACACTGCGTCACCTGCTATGCATTTGTCTATCTCTTTTTGGGCGGCAATGATATCCTCTGCTGTGCATACGGGAGTAAGCTCTTCAACGGCTGTAAACGAGCTGCCGTTTCTGATGACCTCTATCTCCTCTTCACGTGCAGGATAGCCGAGCGTTACTCTTATCATAAATCTGTCAAGCTGAGCCTCAGGCAAAGGATATGTTCCCTGAGTTTCAGTGGGGTTCTGCGTTGCTATAACAAAAAACGGACTTGCCATACGCAGAGTTTCACCGTCAATGGTAGTCTGACGCTCCTCCATACATTCAAGAAGTGCAGATTGAGTTCTCGGAGTAGCACGGTTTATCTCATCGCCAAGAACGATATTTGTAAAAACAGGGCCTTTTCTCAGAACAAATTCCTGCTCTTTCATATTGTAGAAGTTAATACCCGTTATGTCTGTGGGAAGAAGATCAGGAGTAAACTGTATACGCTTAAAGCCGCAGTCGATAGACCTTGCAAGTGAACGTGCAAGGATAGTCTTGCCTGTGCCGGGAACATCTTCAAGCAGAACGTGTCCGCCTGCTAACAATGCTCCGCAGATAAGCTTTATCTCCTTGTCCTTTCCTTTTATGACCTTTGAAATATTAGCTGTTAGCTTTTCTGATAGAGATCTGACCATATCTTTTCCTTTCACGCCATAAGGCTGTTTTAATAGTTTTCCATATCTTTCTTAGGCATACTACGGAGTGTGGCAACAGCGATAACTCCGACTAAGATCCCGCATATAGTCCATATTATCGGCTCTGAAAGAATTACACCAAAATAACTGAATACGGGTATCATAAACAGCACGGTGCATACTTTCCATATAAGCTCGATAATACTTGCAATAATGGGAACAAGGCTGCGTCCCAGTCCCTGTAAGGACGAACGTACTCCAAGCAGCACCGCAAGAGGATAGAAGAAAAGCACATTGAATTTCAGATAATCCAGTGCGGTGTCGGTTATATCAGCATTTGCGTCGGGTAAAATGAGCCTTACAAGGAAATGACCGACAAGATATATAAGTCCTATCGCAAGAGTAGACCAGCCAAAGGACAATATCAGTCCGTCCCTTATGCCCACTCTTATACGGGAGAACTTCCCTGCTCCGTAGTTCTGACTGCAAAATGTCACCATAGTTGCTCCCACCGCTGAGAACGGCATAAGAAGAAGTCCCAGTATCTTTCTTGCTGCTGTATGGGCGGCAATGGTATCCTCGCCAAGACCGTTTATTCCGTTTTGAAGTACGATAGAACCTATATCAACAATAGAATACATAAGAGCCATACCAAGTCCCGCACTTAAAAGCTCCGCTGTGCTTTCCTTTGTAAACAGGAAGTCACTGCGTTTTATCATAAGGAATGGTCTGCGATTGATAAGATATATCAGACAAACGACAGCCGACACAAGCTGAGCAAGTACAGTGGCAAGAGCCGCTCCCGATACTCCCCACTGAAATACTACCACGAAAAGGAGGTCGAGGACGATATTCAGCACTGCGGAAATAACAAGGATAACAAGCGGAATAACACTGTCACCCACGGCACGGAGAATGCTTGATTCAAGGTTATATACTACCGTCACCACAAGACCTGCCGCAACGATAAGCAGATAGGCCTTTGCCTCCTCAAATATCGTGGACGGGGTATCAAGCAACTGCAAAAGCGGAGTTATAAACAGCATAGTCAACGCTATTATGAAAGCTGTCGTAACCGCCGCAAAGCTAATCATACGGGCAATACTTTTGTGCATCTCATCATAATCGCCCGCTCCGAAATTCTTTGCAACGATTATCGAAAAGCCTGTAACCATACCGTTTACTATGTTGAACATCAGCGATACGACGGACGCCGTAGAGCCTACCGCCGCAATAGAGCTTTTACCAAGCTGCTGTCCTATTATAATAGTATCTGTAAAGCTGTAAGCCTGCTGAAAAACACTTCCCAGCAGAATAGGTAACGCAAACAGGATAATAAGCCTGAAAGGTTTTCCCTTTGTCAAGTCTTTCATTTTGTTCTCACCTTAATTTTTATCTGTTTATCAAAATAACTGGAAGCCTATTATTCCTGCTATGCAAATTAAACCGCCCATTATATTGAGCTTTGTACATTCCTCTTTTCGGATAATGCTGATAAAGAACAACACAACAAGTATCATAGGCTGTATAAAGGAATAATTTGCCATACTCTGTGTTGCAACGATGTTTTCGCACACGAGTCCTATAACGTTTGGTATCTTTGTAAGCGAAACGAACATCGCACCCTTTGTCTTTTCCTTGAAAAGCTTTATTGGGTGAACTTTCGGTGCAAGTATCACCGACAAAAGCACAAGTGCAAAAAACAGCGACAATGTTGGGGAAATATAACAGGACGAACCCTCGTTACAGAAAAAGCTTACTATAAGTCCGTAGCCGAATTTCACCAAAAGATAGCCGATAAGCGGAATAAGTATCTTGCCGTAGTTTATCTTCTTACCCCCTGACTTTGCTATCATAAACAGACCCAAAGCCGAAAGAGAAATAAAGCAGAATTTCCATACGGTGTTAAGTCCAAGCAGAGATACTCCCGAAATAAGGTCTACCCCGTAGGAGATAAAGACCGTAACACCAAGCCACGCTTTAAGCTCAAAGGCTGACATCTCCTTTAAGATGACCGCCGCAAGTTGAAATTCCAGCATTTTTGAGGTCGCCATAAGCAGTATCGACGCAAAAGCCTGCCACGACAAGACAAAAACCCTGCTGTCAAAGGGCAGATAAAACAGCATAAGCAGAGATGTCGCCGCCGCCATAAGAAATGTAAGACTATTTCCGTCGAATTTCAGCTTTGCTACTGCGTACTTGTCGCTTAAAGAACATATCGTATAACAGGCAACGACCAAAAGCATCAAAGGCATATATGTATCTTCCCCTTAATCTATTATTTCGTACATAAGGTTTTCATAGTGCAGCTTGTCACCAACGTCTGTCCCCTCGGGCAGAAGAAAAAGGGCAATAAAAAGCTCCTCGCCGCTGTCTGTATCCTGTAATGTGGCATACTCGCCCTCTATCTTTATTACCTTGTAATCGTGCGGTTCCATTTTTTACCTCTCCTTATACACACTTTATCAGCATATATTTTACCATACACTTTGCAAAAAAACAATATAATTTTCAAAATTCCCTCAAAAAGGGAGTTATTCACGCAAAACAAAAGTGCCGCCCGAAAATTCGGACGGCACATTCATAAACAATATAATAGCACCCGGAAATGTATGCTGATAGACCTTTTCAATCATATCGAGCGAACTGTGGCCCATCAATTCAGCAACATATTTCTGAGGTATTCCTATCAACAGGCATTTACTGGCGTAGTGATGACGCAAGGCTTATGGAACTCGCACAGGCAGAGGCTAAGGTCATCGCCGATTATTTCGGAGTGACAAAAAAGCTGTACCGTTTACAGCTCGGAGCTTTTCGCAATAAGGAATACGCACAGAATTTCCTTGACGAAATCAACGAAGCTGTGAAGAAGTTAGACGTTAAGGCGTTTATCGTTGAAGATTAAAATAAAAATACCGCCCCTTTTCGGATTTGGATTTCCGAGAGGGGCGGATTTGCTTTATACAACACAATAAGGCTTGAAAAATGCATTTATCTCTTGTCAAAATATGATAAGAACTGGTATAATAAAAGTAAGTATGTATAACGATCCTAATAAAAAGGAGGACAAGCAGTGTTACAGATTTATCTGTCAATGCTGGAAACGGACGAGGAACGTTCGGAGTTTCAGCGACTGTATGAAACGTACAGCCAACAAATGATCCGTATTGCAATCAGTAAGGTCAATAATAGAAATGATGCAGAAGACGCAGTACACGAAGCATTTCTCCGTATAGCATAGAAAACAGCCGATATCTTTAAGGTGAACGAAGATAAGAGAGAAGCGTATCTGTTCACGTTGGTAAGGCATATTTCGATTGATATGTTCAATAAGAAGATCGGTCATCGTGAGGTAGAATATGATGACACCCTCGACTCGATACCCGATGACTCTATATCCATTGAAGACCTTGTTATCGGTGATATCTCACATCAAGAGCTTATCGACTATATCAACACTCTTCCCTCGGGAATGAAAGATGTGCTGAATATGAAATATATTCTTGATCTTTCAAACAGGGATATTTCCTCTGCACTTGGAATATCTGAAAATGCGATACGTCAAAGACTGTTCTCCGCTAAAAAGTACATAAAATCATTTCTTGATGAGAAAAACAGTGCCTCAGCGGTTACTTGATGCCGAGAAGTTCGCTTATGGAAATATTAAGCGTCTTTGCAATTATCTGTAATTCGGTATCTATGACGAAACGCTGACCCGATTCAATACGCTGGACGACATTTTTATCCACCGTTAAACCTTCCAAAACCAGCATATCAGCGAGTTCACGCTGGGAGATCTTCATTGATTTACGTATTTCCGCCATTTTGATGCCGCATACATTGTTCCGTTTATCCGCAGTTCTATTTATAAACATAAGATATACTTCCTTTTCCGGTTTAATTATATTATAAATCATATCTTGATAAAACACAATGCGAAAAACGGGAAACTTTTTTTCTTAACAGAAACTAAACATCATATAGAAAAGTGGGTGAAACAATGACCGAAAAACAATTTAAAGAGCTACTTATGGAGGCATATCGGCAGGAGTTTGCCGAGTTTACAAAGGGCGGTGAATACCGCTTTTCCCTGCGACACCGTTTGAAAATGCGAAAAGTGTTCCAAAAGTACGACAATTCCAAAACTATCGATCTAAGTATTTCTTCAAAGCCCAAATTACGCCGTCGGTTAATGGTTGCACTGATAATCGCCCTGACAGCAATTATACTTACAATTACTGTTATCGGCATTATCACAAACGGTTTCAGATTTGTCGAACACGAAGACCATACACAATTTGATGCAGTTGATGTTATGGACTATCCAACCACTATTGAAGAGATATATGAACCGACTTGGATCCCCGAGGGGTTTGAGATAACAGAATTAAGGGACGGAAAAGTATTAAGGGAAGTGAAATATAAAAAAAATAACAAGCATTTTGTAATTCGCCAATATACAAAGCAAAATTTTTTAGGATATGTCGATTCACAGAGATATCAAACCGAAAATATATCTGTTAATGAATATACAGTTGTTTACTGGCAAAGTGACAATGTCAATAAACTATATTGGGACAATGGTGAATATATCATAAGTATCTTTGGCACTATTGCCAAAGAAGAACTTATAAAACTAGCAGAATCAACAAAGTTGAAAAATGTCGAATAAACAACCTAACAAAATACCTTTTAAAACAGACTTGTTTATAGCGGAGAAAAACCGCAAATAAAAACAAGGAGGATTTCATTTATGAAATTCAAAAAAGGAATGGCTGCTATAATCGCAGCCACACTACTCACCACAGGTGTATCATCTGCAACGGCTTACGCAGATACACCAGCTATGCACGAGCCTATGCCCTGCTATGAACTTCTTTCAAGTGCTGTGCCTATGTTAGCATTTGAAGGTTCTACTGCATATTGTGAAACGGCTATTGATGCAGAACCCTCAGTGGTAAGAATCTCAGTAGTGCAGAAACTACAAAAATATTGGGGGCTGTGGATCTGGAATGATGTTAGCGGTGCTAGTTGGACACAGACGGATAATGATTCTGACCTCACTATTCTTAAATCATTCAACGTTTCCGAAAGCGGTAAATACCGTACACAGGTGGAAATTACAATGACAGATGCTGACGGCACTACTGAAACTGTAACTGTTTACAGTAAAGAGATAGATGTGACCATATAAGGAGGGTTTGTTATGGCGTTTGTGCCAAAAAATCTTTGTGGGGAGCATATCAGAAAGCTGCGTCTTGAAGCAAATATGACGATAGCAGAATTATCAGAGAAAATGGCAATGTATGACCTTATTGTTGACGAGGCTGAAATTGAAAGAATGGAAAACAGAAACAGCGAGGTATCTGACCTTGAAGTAGTTGCTTTATCTCAGATATTTTCAATAAGCCCCGATTCACTGATCTGCACTACATAATCTGAATGGCACAAAAGGAAAGGCTACCGAAATACTGGTAGCCTTTTTCTATTGTATTACTGTACCTGCGATATCCATTTTCGTGTGTCTGCGTTATTCGGAAAGTGCATTTATGCTTTATTTCAAGCCTTTTTAAGGCTGTTTTTCGTGTTGCATTTCGTGTTGCATAACTGGTCAAAATGCCGTTTTCGAGTGCATTTTTCCGTTTTTCAGAGCAATATGAACATCTCCAAAACAAACAGCAAACCCGCACTGTTAAGCCGTTCTTGTAACAATGCGGGTTTCACGAAAAATTGATTTGGCGGAGAGGAAGGGATTCGAACCCTTGTGGGGTTGCCCCCAAACGGTTTTCAAGACCGCCTCGTTATGACCACTTCGATACCTCTCCGTTTTAAAAAAGCGTCCCAGTGGAACGCTTTTTTGGAGCTGCTAATCGGAATCGAACCGATGACCTCATCCTTACCAAGGATGTGCTCTACCGACTGAGCCATAGCAGCATCACAACGATGATATTATACCACATCGGGCATTTTTTGTCAAGGGCTTTTTCAAAATTCTTTTCCAAGGTGGGGATATAGAATAAACGAAAATAACAGAGTACGTCAAAAGATTGACAAAATCGAGTATTTACGTTATAATATAATAGTTCAGAACGAAGGTATTTTCCGACGGTATGACTGTAAGCTTAACTGACGCCTAAAACTTTTTAAAGCGGAAGAAAAATATACATATATTTTTCTGTGCCGTTCGGCACTTTTTTATTGCCTGAAAGGAGTCACTATGGAAACAGAAACCCGTGTTGCAACGATAGCAATGATAATTGAAAACGATGAAAATATCGCACAGGTAAACGAATTACTTCACCAGTACAATAAATATATCATCGGCAGAATGGGTATACCATACAGAGAGCGTGGTCTTAACATTATAAATGTTGTGCTTGACGCTCCGAATGACGCTATCTCCGCTTTATCAGGAAAACTGGGACGACTGAACGGTGTGACGTCAAAGGCGGTCTATTCAAAGCAGACAGGTGGTGAGGGCTGGTCGCCCTGCCCTGTTTATAGAACAAAAGAAAAAGGAAGGAAACAAACAAATGAACATCTTAAAACGTGCAAAGGGCATACTTGCCGCTATACTTTGTATGGGTATGCTGGCAGGCTGCTCCGCAGGAAACAGCTCATCAGCAGAGGAAAGTAACTCGCAGAGTTCCTCACAGAATTCTGACGCAAACGTATCGGGAGAAAATACAGAAACACCCGATGTAATAAAGGTTTCTGCCCTCAAAGGCCCGACAGCAATGGGTATGACAAAGCTTATGGACGATGACGAAACAAACGGCTATCCCTATGAGTTCACTATTTCAGCAGCCGCAGATGAGATATCACCCCTTATCATTCAGGGAAAGACTGATATTGCGTGTGTTCCCGCAAACCTCGGCTCTGTTCTTTACAATAAGACAGAGGGCGGCATTAAGGTACTGGCTATAAATACGCTCGGAGTACTGTATATCTGTGAGAACGGCTCTACTGTTACATCAGTAGCAGACCTTAAAGGAAAGACTATCTTCGCAAGTGGAAAGGGTGCTGTTCCCGAATACGCACTTAACCACGTTCTCTCTGAAAACGGTATCGACCCTGAGAACGATGTTACTATCGAGTGGAAATCCGAACATTCCGAGTGTCTTGCCGCACTTACCTCCACAGAGGGAAGCGTTGCACTTCTCCCCCAGCCTTTCGTAACTACCGCACAGACAAAGAACGAGGGTATCAAGGTAGTTCTCGATATCACAGAGGAATGGGAAAAGCTCGGAAATGACAGCACCTGCATTACAGGTGTAGTTATTGCAAGAACTGAGTTTGTAGAAAACAACGCTGAGGCTGTTGATGAATTTTTAAGCAGATATGCTGAATCTGTAAAATACGTCAACGAAAATGTTACCGATGCTGCTCAGCTTGTAGGAAAATATGATATCGTACCTGCTGCTGTTGCTGAAAAGGCTATCCCCGAGTGTAACATCGTGTGCATTACAGGTGCGGAGATGAAGGACAAGCTTTCGGGTTATCTTGAAGTACTCCACGGACAGCTTCCTACCGCTGTTGGCGGAAAGCTCCCTGCTGACGACTTCTACTACGGAGCATAAATATTTTTTCGGAGGACAGTATGAAAAAACGTCTTATCGCTGTCGCAAGTGTCCTGTTTTGGCTGCTTGTGTGGCAGATAGCCGCAATGGCTCTTGACCAGAAGATACTACTTGCCTCTCCGATATCTGTTGCGGGGCGGCTTGTAGAGTTAGTCCCGCAATTTGATTTTATAAAAAGTATCCTGTTTTCTCTGACAAGGATTATAGGCGGTTTCCTTTTGGGGACTATGACGGGTGTTATTCTCTCGGCACTGGCGGGAAAATTCTCTCCTGTAAGGCAGTTACTCGCTCCGCTTATCTCAGCTGTAAAAGCTATCCCAGTTGCAAGTTTCACGATACTGGCTCTTATATGGATAAGCTCGGAAAATCTGTCTGTACTTATTTCTTTTCTTATTGCTGTACCTATCGTTTATTCAAATATGCTGGAAGGAATAGACTCACTCGACCCAAAGCTTACGACTATGGCAGAGGTGTTTGAGATCCCCGCAGCAAAACGCTTTGTGGGAATTTATCTGTCGCAGCTTCTCCCCTATTTCAGGTCGGCGGCAAAGCTCTCAATGGGTCTTTGCTGGAAAAGCGGCGTTGCGGCGGAGGTCATCGGAATTCCGGACGGCTCTATCGGTGAAAAGCTATATATGTCTAAGGTATATCTTGAAACAGAGGACTTGTTTGCGTGGACGCTGATAATAATTCTGTTAAGCTATATAAGTGAGAAGATATTTGGTCTGATAATCGACCTTACTGTTAAAAGAGTAGAAAAAATGTAGGAGGTGTCCTTATTATGCAGCTTGAAGCAAAAAATATCTGCAAATCCTTTGGAGAAAACAAGGTACTTGATAATTTCTCCTACATATTCCCCGACGGCAAGATAACTGTGATTATGGGTGCGTCGGGCTGCGGAAAGTCAACACTGCTTTCTATACTTATGAGGACACTTCAACAGGACAGCGGCGAGGTTATTCCAAACGGCAATTTCAAGAGAAGTGCCGTATTTCAGGAAAACAGGCTGTGCGAAAATCTCACGGCTACGGCAAATATCAGACTCGTTACAGGGAAAAAACACTCCCAAATGGATATCGCAAAGGCTTTGGAGAATTTCAAGCTTTCAAACTGCGAGAATAAGACCGTTAAGGAGCTTAGCGGTGGAATGAAAAGACGTGTTGCGTTAGTTAGGGCGTTGCTTTCTGATTACGATGTGCTTTTTTTAGATGAGCCTTTCAAGGGGCTTGATGACGAAACGAAGGATATTGTGCTTAAACAGACAAAGGCTATGATAAGCTGCAAAACAGTGATACTTGTGACCCACGATAAAGCGGAATGTGAATTCCTAGCCGACAGGATTATTAACTTATAACTTAAACCGCCGTACAACACGGCGGTTTTTGATTGTGCTAATGCACAAATATATGGATATTTTTTGATTATTATGGTACTTGAAATTATCAACCGTTTGTTGTATAATGATAATGGAATTGTGTAATCGAATACACGATCTCTATCTGCTTTAATAAGGAGGAATTTTTCTAAATGAAAACAATGAAGCGAATTATGTCCTGTGCATTGGCTCTTGCTATGATTACAGGTATAACAGCTTGTGATGACTCTGCTCCCGCAGCAAGTGGCGGTGTAGGCGGTACATCATCAAATGCACCCGGTACTCCTGCTACCACAACAACAGTAGGAACAACAACAGACCCTGACGAAAATGCCGCAACAGACGAGGAAGCTAAGGATATTTCCAGTGTTGACTTTGCTCCCGACGGAAAGGCAGGCACAGTTAAGTTCTTAGGCTACTATGATATCACAGCCAACTCCGATCAGTATCTTGTTTTCCAGACTGAGGAATGGGGCGGAAACATCGTATACGAGAATTGTTCCAGCGGCCCTGCTTACTTTGAGGCTCTCGGTATCAAGATAGCAGCCGACGACTCTCCCGACCTCGTAACATACGAGTGGCTCTCTTTCCCCGGTGGTATGACCAAGAATATGTATGAGCCTCTTGACGAGCATTTTGACCTTAACACTTCCCTTTGGAAGGATATGGCGTCTACCGTTGAGGATTTCGCATACAACAATAAGCACTATTACTATCCCTACAAGATCAGAAACTACTTTGCACTGAACTACAACCGCAAGACTGTTGAAGACGCAGGTCTTAAAGATCCTTATGATCTTTACAAAGAAGGCAACTGGACTTGGGATACTTGGCGTCAGTTGATGATCGACTTCTGTAACCAGAGCGAAGATAACATCGGATATTGCAGTACAGCAGACGTTATTTCTGCTTTCGTTGCTACAACAGGTGTAAACTTTGTTGACGTTCAGGCTGACGGTACTATTGTTAATAACCTCAGCGATCCTAACGTATCAAGAGCAATGACCTTTATTGAGGGTCTTTGCAGAGATAATCTGATGTACAAGCAGCAGCACGGCGGCTGGGTAGATCCCGCTCTTTGGGCTACACTTAGCGATGTTATCCTCTTTATCGGTATGGAGCCTGAGTGGTGTAACTCCGCTGCTACCGAAAAGATCCAGAACCCCAGAGGTGCTGAGGAAGATATCCACGATACAATTTCTGATTTCGCAGTTGTTCCCTTCCCCCGTGATCCTTCCTCCGATACATACTATCACGCTTATGATACATTCGGATATATGGTTCCCAAGGGTGCTAAGAACATCAAGGGTGCTGTTGACTGGATCTACTGCAACAGAGTTTTCGAAACAGATGAAAACGTAATCGCACAGGCAAGACAGGAAGCTATCAGCCCTGAGCCTGTTACCTATGTAGACGGCAAGTACGCAGGTCTTAGAAAGTGGCAGATGACTTGGGATCCTGATGTATATGATATGATTCAGGAGCTTAAAGATCCTACTAAGTTTGAGTTCTGCTTTGATGACTGCTACGGATTCAGCGGTAACCTTTCTACTGATATCATCGGTACAGCTATCCTTAATGAGGTTGCATTCAACAATGGTTCCTGGGCACAGCTCAGTGCTGAGAACAGTGCACTTGTTGATGCTGTTCTTGACGAATATCGTTGATCGCTCTCAATTAAATAAATTATCTCCCGAGTAAAAACTCGGGAGATATCTTTTTATTCAACTTTTGCAATGCTAAAATCAATGGTCTTTGTGAATGGGTTATAGAAAATATCTGACATTTCCTCGCCGATAAAGAAATACTCATTCTTATAGAATAACGGCACAAACGCCGCCTCGGAAAGAAGATGCTGCTCTGCCTGTACATAAAGGTCTGCACTTTCAGACAGGTCTACTGCTCTGCTCGCTTCCCTGATATACTTTTCAAAGCTTATATTTCTATAACCTGAATAGTTTTCGCTGTTGTCCTTGGTAAACGGCTTTAAATATGCCTCAGGACTGTTATAACCGCCTACAAGCTCTACGACAGCTATCTCGTAATCTCCGCTTTGCAGACGCTTATTGTATTCATCAGGAGGGAGTATCTCAACGGTACAATAAAAGCCCAGTACTCTCTGCCATTCCTGCATTATTTCAGCAATGGCGTCAGCAGAGGAATCATCGGGGAGGATTATCCTAGCACCGATAAAAAGCTCTTTATCCAGTTTTGGAGATGCCTTATCATAATATTCTTGTGCGTTTTCAGTGCTGTACTCAACAGCGGAAACGTCCTCTGCATATTCCCTGTATATCTTATCAAGAAGCGATACTTCGTAAGGTACAACACCCTCTGCTACCGTGTAGTGCGAAAGTATACCGCTGAGAGAATTTCTGTCAACAAGACTTGCAAGAGCAAGTCTGAAATCTGTATTTCTGAACACACTGTAATTAGAATTAAATATCATTCCAACGGTAATATTGCTGAAATCCTGCACTGTAAACTCACCGTCGATGAGCTTTGCCTCCTCATCTGTAACAGCAATACAGCTTGTGACCTCGGTTACAAAATCATTTAAGAATCGATCCTCGTCAACGATAAAGAAGTTAAGTCCTGAGGGAAATATCTGAGATACCTCGTTATTCTTTTTGTTTCTTCGCAGGATAATATGGTTATTATCTGTTATGGTGTAAGGGTCGAATTCCCACGCATTTACATAAAATGCACCATTAGACGGTGTTGCTTCTGATGACAATCCGTATTTTCCCTGAGAAAGTAGAAAATACTCCTCGTTACAGGGCATTGCAGGTGTCTGAGTAAGCAGCACAGGAAACTGGGGATTTGGATATGCAAGGGTTATTTCCAGCTCGAAATCGCTTATAGCCTTTACTCCAAGCTCAGACATATCAGGTATGTAGCCCCTATTTATCTGCTCGGAGTTCTTTATGCAAAAATATTCTGATGCCCTTGCGGCACGGGTAGCGGGGTCAAACAGACGCTGAAATGCGAAAACAAAATCGTTTGCTGTACACTGAGCTTCAAATTCTCCGCTGTCTACCCACCAGTTATCCTGACGCAGCCTGAAATTATAAACAAGACCGTCATCGGATACGATGTAGTCCTCCGCAACGCCCTCTCCAAGGCTTCCGTCGGGATTTACTACCAACAAGCCTTTGTATATATTTGAGATAAGCAAGTCAGACTCCGTATCGGCTGCCGACTGAGGATCTAAGCTTCCCGGATTTATTGCTATATCATATTTGAATATACCGCCACTGCCGTCTTCCTCACGACAGCCGCTTAACATAATTATATTACTGCAAACCGCAAATGCGGCAATAGTTCTTTTTAAGAGGTTAGTCACTTCTGCTCCTTAAAGTATAATAAAATATCATATTTAGTATATCACACCACAGGTTACAAATCAACCTCTATCACCTTATTTTCAGAAAAACTTTTCCGGACATCTATAATACGCTGGTTAGTACTTCCTCTGTATTTGAGCATAAGAGAGCGTTTGGAAAGCTCAAATCTGCCGTCTACAAGGATATCTAGTATATTCAGCAGCTTTCCTACATATTGCTCTTTTTCTGATTTTTTCAACAGCTCCTCGTAAGTCCAGCCGCTGTAACACATCAGATGATAACCCTTTTCTTTTAGCCTGATACCAAGCTCATACAGAGCCTCTGCCTGACAAAACGGCTCTCCGCCCGAAAAGGTCACGCCCTTTGTAAGGGGGTTTTCGATACATTCTTCATATAGAGCATCTGTATCAGTAAGCTTACCTCCGCCTATATCGTGGGTCTCGGGATTATGACAACCCTCACACCTATGAGGACAGCCCTGAACAAAAACCACATATCTTAATCCGGGGCCGTCAACGATAGAGTCCTGAACAGTACCTGCTATTCTAATTTCCAAAGTTATTCTCCTATTCATTACATAGCTTTGCCGCCACATAAGCGGCGGCAAAAGATATATCAGTTATTTACTCCGTGCTTTACACGCTGAGATTCCTCAGCACGCTTAGCGTTATTGAAACGATCAAGTGTACCAACAAGATAACCTGTTATACGACGGATACGCTCAAACTTTACTTCCTCTTCCCTACGGTGACAGCAGGGACACTCGTCTTCGATTATGCCTGTAAATCCACACACTGGATCACGATCAACAGGGTGATTTATAGAGCCGTAGCCTATGCCCTCTTCCTTCATACAACGAACTATCTGCTCGAATGCGTCAAGGTTTTTCAAGGGATCACCGTCAAGCTCAACATAGCTTATATGACCAGCATTAGTGAGTGCGTGATAAGGTGCTTCAAGCTTTATCTTCTTAAACGCACTGATCGGATAATATACAGGAACGTGGAAAGAGTTTGTATAATAGTCACGGTCTGTAACACCGGGGATCTCGCCGTACTTCTTCTTGTCAAGGCGGACAAAGCGGCCTGACAGGCCTTCGGCCGGTGTGGCAAGTAAACTGAAATTGAGCTTTGTTTTCTCGCTCTCCTCATCAAGACGCTTTCTCATATGGGAAATAATCTCATTACCAAGCTTCTGAGCTTCCATACTTTCGCCGTGGTGAACACCCACAAGGGCTTTTAGACACTCAGCAAGACCGATAAATCCGATAGAGAGCGTACCGTGTTTAAGTACCTCGCCTATATTATCGTTAGCACCAAGATTTTCAGAGTCTATCCAAACTCCCTGTCCCATAAGGAAAGGATAATTCTTTACTATCTTATCACACTGGATCTTAAAGCGGAATACAAGCTGGTCAATAACAAGATCCATCATCTTATCAAGACTAGTATAGAATCTGCTGATATCTCCCTTTGCCTCAATGCCAAGTCTGGGGAGGTTTATAGATGTAAAGCTTAAATTACCTCTGCCTGTAACGATCTCACGGGTGGGGTCATAAATATTACCGATAACTCTTGTACGGCATCCCATATATGCAACCTCTGTATTATAGTCGCCCTCTTTATAATACTGTAAATTAAACGGTGCGTCTATAAAAGAGAAGTTCGGGAAAAGTCGCTTTGCAGAAACACGACAAGCAAGTTTGAAAAGGTCGTAGTTGGGATCACCTTCATTATAGTTTACGCCTTCCTTCACCTTGAAGATATGTATCGGGAAGATAGGTGTTTCACCATTTCCAAGACCCTTTTCAGTAGCAAGCATAACGTTGCGTGTTACCATTCTGCCCTCGGGAGAGGTATCTGTACCGTAATTTATGGACGAGAACGGATTTTGTGCACCCGCTCTTGAATTCATAGTGTTAAGGTTATGGATAAGTGCTTCCATTGCCTGATATGTAGCACGATCAGTTTCTGCTTCGGCTAGTTTCTCGGCTGTGTCTTGAAGCTCAGAGAACTTATCGCCATACTTTGTAGCAGCTATCTCCCACTCCTTAGCCTTATAATCATCGTTGTTATTAAGCTTCGGGAAAAGTCCGCTTTCTTCCTCTACCTGCTTTGCAACAGCCTTAAATTCCTCCACAGCCTCAGCAAAGTCTGTTCTGCCCTGTGTGAAGCATACTGCCTTTGCAAGGTTCTGAGTATACAGACGGCGGAATGTCTTTGTAACACCCTCTGCCATTGCATAATCAAAATTCGGAACGGACTGACCGCCGTGCTGGTCGTTCTGATTAGACTGAATAGCGATACAAGCAAGAGCTGCATAACTGGTTATGTCGTTCGGCTCACGGAGATGACCGTGTCCTGTGGAAAAACCGCCGTGAAACAGCTTTAAAAGGTCGATCTGGCAGCAAGTCGTTGTGAGAGTAAGAAAGTCAAGATCGTGGATATGGATATCACCATTGATGTGTGCTGTGGAATGTGCAGCATCAAGAACATACATCTCATTGAACTGCTTTGCACCCTCAGAGCCATACTTCAACATCGTGCCCATAGCGGTATCGCCGTCGATATTGGCATTCTCACGCTTGATGTCACAGTCGCTGGCAGATTTGAATGTAAGATCCTCATAGATCTTCATCAGTGTGGAATCCATCTCACGAACACGGGTACGCTCTGCACGATAAAGAATGTACGCTTTGGCGGTCTTTGCGTGGCCCTCCTCAACGAGTACCTTCTCTACCATATCTTGTACCTCTTCAACAGAGGGATTTCTTCCGATGATCTCTACGGACAAGCGTTGACAAACGCTATCAGCAAGTTGCATAGCCTCGGAATAGTCATTTCCGCCGACTACCTGTGCTGCTTTGAAGATCGCACCGGCGATCTTTTCTATATTAAACGGTACCTGTCTGCCGTCACGTTTCTTAATCATCGTAATCATTGCCATATTCTGTATAGCTCCTTAAATGGGTATTATAGCCACAAGATATTGTATTTTTAAACGCTATAAGTCTATTATATAGTCACTATCGAATTTTGTCAAGAATTATTTCGGTATTTTTGATTAAAAAAACACCCCTGTTTTTTGTCTACAATATACAAAGTCGTTACAGTGTAACGGTTAAACGACATAAAAAATACACATTTCTCCCTCACAAGAAAAATTAACAAATAATTCCTGAAAAAGAAAAATGTGTATACATAGATAATTTGATTTTTAAACAGTTACCAGAACAGTGCCACTCAATATATTGTGTGCGAGTATCGCAGCAAGAAGCACATTAAATACATTGGTTATACCAACATAGGTGACCCTCTTCTTGTTATTTTTCATTCCTCCCGCAACTGCACCGATCCATACACAGGATATTGCGACTGCAATTATAAGAGCCAATGTCTTTCCGAACGGGCCAATCTGTGCTCCGAATGTCCCCACTACCAGAAACTCCATTACGAAGTTCGTAAACGGAACAAGCATAAGCGGAAGTGTAGCCAACGCCCAGAACTTACGCTTTCTTCGGAAGAAAACAATAACGATAACCGCAAACAATGCAGTAATTACGCCGCACTCTATTGCCATAGTACACCTCTCAAAAATTAGCCGATAATGTCCTTTGCAGTTGAATTATCACCGCATACAGCAAAGCTGACAGTATTTCCGTCTACGGAAACGAAGTAATCATCAAACTTATACATCTCATCGGGAGAATAGTCTGCGTAGGTCTTACGCTGCTTTTCAACACGCTCTTCAAGACGTTCCTTTACCGCTGCCGCTGTGTCAGCGTCCTTTGCAACGAAAATGCCGAATTCATCTGGGTATACGCCCGCACCTGCAACATAAGCAGAAAACTCTGTTATATCTGCGGAGTCAAGCTTGTAATATACCATAAGATTCTCTGCGGGTACTTCTGACATCTCGGGGAATTCCACCTTTGTAAGAAGTTCAGCTGTCTTTTCGGAGATAGACTTCTCGGAAGCTGTACTTTCTGTTCCTGCCGCTGAGGAAGTTTCTCCATTTCCGCAGGCTGTCAGAGTCAATGTCGCTGCTAAGAGTGCAGCAAGAAGAGTTGTTTTTTTCATTTTAGTATGTCCTTTCTTTATTCTGCTATGCTTTGAATGTAACTGAGCATTACATCGTATGTTATACCCTTAAAATGCAGACCGTCGGCCTCTGCATATTTTTCAAGGAAATATCCGTCGCTGTCGCTTATCTCGGAATACAGGTCAATATATTTTATACCCTCGTTTGAGCAAACACCCTTGATAAATGTGTTGAACTGAACTACCATATCGTTTGTAATTCCACCCGAAGCTGCAAGAGAGCTGGTTCTTGTAACAGGAGAAACCGAGATACAGTAAAGAACTGTATTAGGACAGGACGCATTCAATTTGCTGATAAGGTTGCGATAGCTGTCCTCCATTGCACTTGCGGAAAGAAGTCCGTTTGAGCCAAGCATAATGTAAATTCTCTTAGGCTGCATACGCTCTGCATATTCAAGTGCAGTCGCACTTGTTCCGTCGTACAGGTCGATAGGGGTTGTATAAGCCTTATACGGAGTATGTCCGACGCCTGCCGCAACATTCTTCATAGGGAGCTTATTATAGAGATAGATGCCTGTTGTGATACTGTCACCGATGAAAAGGTCGTTCTCAAAAAAGCTCTTATCGTAGGAAGTGTTTGTTACCTCTATTTCCTCGGGCTGTGAGCTTACCTCAGACTCCACCTCAGTGGGTGTTGTAACAGACTCTGTGGGTGTCGTAACGGGTTCGGTAGCCTCTGTTGTACGCTTTGTCATCGATACAGATGATTTAGGCGTGGTAGTGGTAGTTGCTGATGTAGTTGTACTGTTGCCGCTTTCTGCTCCGCTATCTGCCAGTGTGCTTATAGATATATCAAGCGTGGTTTCTTCCTCAGGTCTGAACACATCGGAATAAAGCAGACTTATTACAAGACCGCATATAACCAGAACAAGCACTATCATTATAATATTAAGGACAAGAACAGAGCGTGGAAGCTTTGGCTTTTGCTCCATATAGATACCTCCATATTGTAGTATATTTCAATAAACTAAAAAAACAGGACGAATAATTATCAGATAAATTCATTTCCGTCTGAACAGAATATCCTTGTACGAACGATACGCATACGTGATATCTCCTCACCTGTTGCCGCTTTATATGCGTCAAACAGTAACGCAGGATTGATGTTAAAATCATTGCCCGCAGGAAGTCTGAGTATTATCGCATCACTTTCTATACTTATCTCTGAAATAAGCGGTTTAAGGTCAACTGTGGACACTCCCCTTTTGGTCTTTTTTTCGGTAAGTATCTCATTCTGCGAAACAAAAGCCTTAAATTTTTCTGTATCGATATCAGATTCTATCCTGTACTCGGCAGATGTGATATCGGTATTCTTATATTTTGGCTCTGCCACACGGATAATGCGTATATCGGGCGGAAGAGAGTCATTCAGACGAGTCATTACCTCCTCGGAAGATATCTCCTCTGTAAGGCGGAAATCCATAGCCTCGCAGACGCCCTCCTGACCAAGCGACAAAGGTAACATAAATGCAACATAAGTATGCGGATTGAAACCCTCGGTCTGCCATATAGGAAGTCTGCTGCGTTTCATAGCTCGCTGGATACAGTGGTTAAGGTCAAGGTGGGAGATGTACTTCGCCCTGTCCATTTTGGAGAAGAATACTCTTGTATTAACGGATGGCACGGCAGATGTCACCTCCTACACATTTTGAAACTCCGCAGTTTGAACATTTTTCACGACAGTTGGGAGTTGAAACAGCCTCGTGTGCAAGTTTGTTTTCATTTATCAGAAATTCACGGCTTACAAGCATATTGATATGACTCCAAGGAGCTATCTCTTCATAAGAACGCTGTCTGTTTGCATAGAACGACATATCCAGACCACATTCATCAAAGGCTTCCTGCCATTTACTGAAATCAAAATACTCGTCCCAGCCGTCAAGCTTACAGCCTTTCTTCCAAGCTGTGTAAATTGCCTTGCCCACACGACGGTCGCCCCTTGCAAGGACTGCTTCAAGCAGAGATGTATCATACTTCGACCAGCTTATGGATATCTTCTTGTCATTCGCAATAGAAATAAGATGTTTCTGACGCTGTTTTATACTCTCCTCATCAAGCTGAGGCTCGAATTCGAAGGGTGTAAAGGGCTTTGGAATAAACGTTGAAAGAGAGATAGATACGCTTACAGGTCTGCCCTTTTTACGGTTAGGATTTGCATAGAATTGCTCAATAACAGCCTTTGCAAGGTTATATATTCCCTCGATATCCTCGATAGTTTCTGTGGGAAGTCCAAGCATAAAATACAGCTTGATGTTTGTGTAGCCGCCCTCAAAGGCTATCTTTACGCTGTCAAGAACATTCTGCTCTGTGACATTCTTATTGATAACATCACGCAGACGCTGTGTACCTGCTTCGGGTGCAAATGTAAGTCCACTCTTGCGGACATCTGTTATCTTTTTCAGCACCTCGTCACTGAAACGGTCAACTCGCAGTGACGGAAGCGACAGATTTATGTCGTTCTTGCTGGTGTACTCAGTAAGGTCTGTAAGCAGTCCCTCGATATTCTTGAAATCACTGGTAGACAGTGAGGAAAGAGAAACCTCGTCATAGCCTGTATTCTCACATAGGCACTTTGTCTGATTAAGAATAGTCTGCTTCTCCTTTTCACGGAACGGACGATATATAAATCCTGCCTGACAGAAGCGACAACCTCTGATACAGCCACGCAGAACCTCAACAACAGCTCTGTCGTGAACGATGTTACAGAATGGCACAACAAAATTCTGGGGAGCATACACCTTATCAAAATCTTTGATGATACGCTTTGTGACCTGAGTAGGTGCATCTTCCTTTGCGGTTATCGACTTTACAGTACCGTCATCATTATATGCAATATCGTAAAGAGAGGGTACATATACGCCCTCTATATGAGCGGCACGGCGTAGGAATTCCTCCTTAGAAGTGTTTTCCTTTTTGCACTGTTCCATAAGTCGCATAACTTCAAGATTCATCTCCTCGCCCTCTCCTATAAAGAAAAGGTCAAAGAAATCAGCCAAAGGCTCTGCATTGCATACACAAGGTCCTCCTCCGCATACGATAGGAGTAAGTCCTTTTCTTTCTGATGCAAGTACAGGAAGTCCAGCAAGGTCAAGCATATGTAGGATATTGGTATAGCAAAGCTCGTACTGGATAGTAAAACCGATAAAATCAAAATCCTTGATAGGGTCAAGGCTTTCAAGTGCGTAAAGCGGAATGTTACGATTACGCATCTCCTCCTCCATATCGGGGAGAGGCATAAACACACGCTCACACCAGTAATTGGGAACGGAATTTTTAAGACCGTAAAGTATCTTCATTCCGAGGTGGGACATTCCTATCTCATAGGTGTCGGGGAAACAGAATGCAAAACGGATATCCACCTTGCTCCTGTCCTTTACCACTGCACCTACCTCACCGCCGATATAACGGGAGGGCTTTTGTATTTTCAGCAGAAACTCATCGAGTATCTTCATACCCTCTGCTCCGCCTGTATATTCTCTGAAAGACATCTTATAATGCTCCTTTGCACATAACTTATTTAATTATACCACAATACGCCTTATCTTTCAAGACTTTTTAGGTGAAAAATTGAGCGTCAGCACCTTTTCCTACGCAGTAATTTTCAAGTTGAGCCGCCTGTTTTGGGTGTTTTAGACATATTTTTCTTTAATCGATATTTTTTAACCGAGAACAAATTGACAAACCATAAAAATAATGTTAAAATAATAAAAAAACGCAACGACACACGTTTTACTCTTTTGGGTAAGTAAATCTGATCACGGTACAGGCGTATTTTGATCGGATCGTTATACCCATAGGGAATAACGTGTTTTTTTGTTGCCTAAAAACAAAGGAGACATTTTTATGCCAAGAAATCAATTTCAGAGAACTGTTTTCGCACTGATGACAGTTATCATCACAGTACACGCCTATGTGTTTTACAGCCTTTATGTTGTAAACGGCGACACACTAATGACTGTAACAGGAGAAAACGGTGTTATAGCCGCTATCAACAAAATGGGCGGTGTTGGTATGTGCGGAACTAATGTTCCTATATGGGTAGTTGTTATAGTGGAATTCGTTCTTGCTATCTCGCTGGAACTCACTATGGGAAGTCCCTGTTCTTTTAAACTTGCCTGCAAGGTGTTTGATCCAAGAACGACTCACCCCGTACTTTTTGAAACAGCTATCATCTGTGCAACGGTAGGTATTATGTGTCCGGCTATGAGCTTTATCGCTGCTTTCCT
This sequence comes from Oscillospiraceae bacterium, assembly GCA_045606505.1. Taxonomy (GTDB): domain Bacteria; phylum Bacillota; class Clostridia; order Oscillospirales; family Ruminococcaceae; genus CAG-115. The sequence goes on along the minus strand of JAZUSC010000031.1, from coordinate 84,615 downwards.
CTACTATCCTTACTATGCGGGTTTTGACTTTATAAAGCTTCTTGCTAACTGGTTAGAGCTTATGTGCTATAACTTCCCGTTTGCATTCTTTACACAGCTTTTCTTTATTCAACCTTTTGTAAGAACAGCTTTCAAGCTTATTTTCAGAAAGGATATCGAAGCCAGAAAAAAGGAAACACAACCGGCTTAATAAAAAATACTAAAAACAGCGGAGAAATTCGCTGTTTTTTGTTGATTTTTTTCGTAAAAAATGGTATAATTTAATTATATTACAGTAAAAGACTTACATAGAGCATATTTTCCGATATATTCCAACCAAACGAAAGGACATATACCTATGCAATACGTAGTAACAAACGAACAGATGAAACTCGCTGAGCAAAACTGCAACCGTGATTACATCTCCTACATCAAAATGATGGAAAACGCCGGTACAGCCTGTGCAGAGGAAATAATAAAGCTCGCACCCAAGGGCAGCTTTATAACCATACTTTGCGGCAACGGAAACAACGGTGGTGACGGATTTGTTATCTCAAAGGTACTTGCAGCCCACGGAATATCATCAGGTATTATCCTTGTCAACGGTCAGCCTAAGTCTGATTGTGCATCGTATCATTTTCAGATGCTCTTCGGTGCCAGAGTGCTTAACTGGAATACTCACCGTGAGGCGTGTAGCGACCAGATAGTACGCTCTGACGTTGTGATAGACTGTATATACGGAACAGGCTTTCACGGAGAATTGCCTGAAAACGTGGCAGACGCTATACGATTTGCAAACAACTGCCCTATCCGAATTGCGGTCGATGTGCCAAGTGGTGTAAATTCGGACACGGGCGAAATGGATAAAAACTACTTTAAAGCAACTCATACACTGATACTGGGTGCTATCAAAGTGGGACTGCTGTCTATTCCTTGCAGTGACCTTATCGGCAAAACAAAGCTGCTTGACATCGGGATAGACGAAAGCTCCTACGAAAACAATTACTTAGCTTGTATCACAGACGATACATTCCGCAGACCCTTTGCAAACAGAATGAAATCCTCACATAAAGGCAGCTACGGAAAGCTGCTCAATATAGCAGGCTCTCTTAACTACAACGGTGCGGCTGCAATGTCTACTGAGGCTGCTTTGCGTACAGGCGTAGGGCTTTGCACTCTTGCTGCTCCCATTACCGTTGTAAAGCTCCTTGCACCCTCAATACACGAAACAACATATCTCCCACTCCCTGAAACAGAGGAAGGATTTGTTTCTGCCGACGCAGCAGATAAGCTGATTCAAAATCTCCAAAACGTCACAGCAATAAGCGTAGGCTGTGGAATGGGAAACAGCGAAAACACACGAAAGATCGTGGATCTTGTCATAAAGAATGCAACCTGTCCGATAATTATTGATGCAGATGGAATAAATTCGATCGCAGCTAATATAGATATATTGAAAGAGCGGAACAGCGACATCATACTTACTCCACACGTTAAGGAGTTCAGTAGGATAAGCGGTCTTTCGGTAGAGGAGATACAGCGTGACAGGATAAAAGCTGCAAAAGACTTCTCGACAGAGTATGGCGTAACAGTAGTCTTAAAGGGTTCAAACACTGTTATCGCTTCATCGGGTGGTTACCTTTTCGTCAATATCTGCGGTAACTCGGGACTTGCCAAGGGCGGTACAGGCGATGTGCTTACAGGAATAATCGCAGCAATGGCAGCTCAGGGTATAGAGCCTGTTACAGCGGCGGTAAGCGGTGTATATTGCCACGCTTTGGCGTCTGATATGCTCAAAGATGACTTGCCTGCCGAAAGTATGCTTCCACGTGATGTTATAAATATCCTGCCAAAGGTGTACCGCTCTTAAAGTGCAGTACACACATATTAAGAGTTATGCTCCGTTAATTGTGCGGTATTGTACGATTAGCGGAGTTTTTTACTCCGTATTGTAAACGGAGGTATTATGAAAAAGCTACTTTTACTATGCTCTTCCCTTTTGTTATGTGGGTGCAGTGCCGAACAGATGTTTGGGCAGACAAAGCCTGACTACGACAGCCCATATCAGGTCACGGCTGATATCAGCTTTGGAGATTTTGAGGCAACAGCCGATGTTACACGAAACGGCAAGGATAACTGGGAATTCAGCTTTACTGAGCCTGATTATCTTTCTGAACTTAATTTCGTGCTAAACGACAACGAGCTTACAGCAAGTCTTGGCAATTTAAGCGTAACTACTGAAACAAATGATTTCTGCAAACTTGTTCCTGATATCATTATGCAGAGTATTGATACTCTTCCTGATATAAGCTCTGAAAAAATAACGGAAAGCGAAGGTATACTGACGCTCAACACAGAGGTCGACGGAAAAAAGATAATAATTAAAAGCGACAAAAACGGTGAACTGATATCTCTGAAATGTCCTTATTACAAGGTTTCTGTTGATTTCAGCAATCAGGAGAAAATAACAGTCACAGAGAACAACGAAACAGACGATATGGGCGGAGTTGAGATCATATCCGAATAAAAAAAGACCTCCTTGATTATAGATCAGGAGGTCTGATTCTTTTTCACATTCTTACTTATAAACCGTTCCATAGATACTTTTCGAGGTCTACGGTTCCGTCTTTTGTAAGTTCAATTCCGTCTGCTTTTAGCAACTCTGCTTGTCTGTTTATTCCGCCAAACGCAAACGCATCTGATAATTTACCGTATCGGTTTACAACACGATAACAGGGTATGTTTTCAGGGTCGGGATTACTATGCAGTGCATATCCCACAACCCTTGCCCAGCGTGGATTTCCAGCCAACATCGCAAGTTGTCCGTAGGTTGCGACCTTGCCCTTAGGAATTCTTTTTACCTGTTCATATATTAATTCAAATACTGACATTTTTCACCCATTTACAAAAACGGCAGACATCTCTGCCTGCCGTCAAATATTAAGACTTTGTGGACTTTTTAACCTTTTTGTCCATTTTCGGACCTTTTGCCTTGTTCTTATTCTCGACCTTGGGCTCACCTGTTCCCTCAACACATTCAGCGGTGATAGTTATCTTGCTGATTGTTGGATCGCTGGGAGCAGTAAACATAATATCACGGAGAGTTTGCTCAACAATAGAACGAAGACCTCTCGCACCTGTCTTACGCTCAATGGATTTCTTAGCAATAGAACGTAATGCGTCAGGCTCAAATTCAAGCTCGATATTATCCGCTTTGAACAGGTACTTGTACTGCTTGATAAGAGCATTCTTAGGCTCTTCAAGGATACGAACAAGAGAATCCTCGTCAAGATCGTCAAGAACAGTAACGACAGGCAGACGACCTATAAGCTCAGGAATAATACCGAACTTTACAAGATCCTCCTGACTTACCTTGTGCAGCATTGCAGCACTTTCCTTGTCCTTTTTAGAGGACACCTCAGCACCAAAACCCATAGCAGATGAACCTACTCTAGATGCTATCATCTTTTCAAGGCCCTCAAATGCACCGCCGCAGATAAACAGGATATTCTTTGTGTTTATCTGAATGAACTGCTGGTTGGGGTGCTTTCTTCCTCCCTGAGGGGGAACGTTGGAAATAGTACCCTCGACTATTTTAAGCAACGCCTGCTGTACACCCTCACCGCTGACATCACGTGTGATAGATGTATTCTCACTGCGGCGGGCGATCTTATCTATCTCATCGATATAGATTATTCCACGCTCAGCAGCGTCAATATCAAAATCTGCCGCCTGAATAAGACGGAGAAGTACATTCTCTACGTCTTCGCCAACGTACCCTGCCTCTGTAAGAGTGGTTGCGTCTGCAATAGCAAAGGGGACATTAAGCAGCTTAGCAAGTGTCTGTGCAAGCATTGTCTTACCTACACCAGTAGGACCTAAGAGAAGAACGTTACTCTTCTGTAACTCTACTTCATCATTTTCGCACTCATCATTTAGGAATATCCTCTTATAATGATTATATACAGAAACGCTGAGTATCTTTTTCGCCTCGTCCTGACCTACTACATACTCGTCGAGGTACTCTTTGATCATCTCAGGCTTCATCAGAAGTTGCTCTTCATCTATAAATGTTTCTGTGAATACGTCATCGGATGCAGACTCAGCATACTGATGCTTCCCTTTTATATCACCGCTATCCACAAGCATATTAAAGGAGGCGAGTATACACTCATTACAGATAACAGAATTCTCTGTACCTCCGTATAATATACGTCTTACCTGATTTTCGTTTTTTCCACAAAAGGAGCAAACCATCATAATTGCTGTTCCTCCGATAATTACTTTATGTCGTTTCTACTGCTGTAAACCTTGTCAATAAGACCGTATTCCAAAGCCTCCTGTGCTGTCATAAAGTTGTCACGCTCTGTGTCCTGACAGATAGTAGCGTAGTCCTTGCCTGTGTTTTCAGCAAGAATTCTATTCAGCTTTTCCTTTGTTTTAAGCAGGTTATCAGCACGAATCTGAATGTCAGTTACCTGTCCGGAGATACCGCCGCCTGCAATGAGAGGCTGGTGGATCATAATCTGGCTGTTGGGGAGAGCAATTCTCTTACCCTTTGCACCGGCAGAAAGGAGGAATGCACCCATAGATGCTGCCATACCCATACAGATAGTGGAAACATCACACTTGATATACTGCATTGTATCGTAAATAGCCATACCATCATATACAGAGCCGCCTGGGCTGTTTATATAGAGGAAGATATCCTTATCGGGATCCTGACCTTCAAGATAAAGGAGCTGTGCAACTACAACACTTGCCGTCGCAGAGTTGACTTCATCGTGCAAAAGAATTATTCTGTCATTGAGAAGTCTGGAAAAAATATCATAGGAACGTTCACCGTGATTGCTCTGCTCTACTACATAAGGAATATAAGCCATAAAAACCGTCCTTTCTCCGTTCGTCGGAACCTGTCAAATAAAATCGATGATATCACTTAAACCGAAAAACCGCGTACTTGGTACGCGGACTTCGGCAAAAAGTCAATTACTCAGTAACTTCTTCGATCTTTGCATTATCACGTACAAAGTCGAGAGCCTTTTCGATCTTGAGGTCGCTCTTGATAGCGTCAGCAGGGATAGCAGACTTAACCTTGTCAACTTCCATCTTGTACTGCTCAGCCATATCAGCGTATTCCTTCTCTACATCTTCGTCTGTAACAGCTACATTCTCGATCTCAGCGATCTTTTCGAGAGCAAGACGGAGATCAACCTGCTTCTTAGCGATCTCTGTAAAGCTATCTCTGAATGCATCCATTGTAAGACCTGTGTATTTGAGATAATCCTCAACCTTGATTCTGTTTCTAGCACTCCACTCACGAACGATGTCGTTTACACGGTGCTCATACATAACCTCAGGAACCTCAGCCTCCATCTTAGCAACGATTGCGTCAACGAGGTCGTTGTCTACCTGCTGGGAAGCAGCTTCTTCTGCATTCTTAACAAGCTTTTCCTTAACGTCATTTTTCAGCTGATCAACTGTATCAAACTCACTTACGTCCTTAACGAACTCATCATCAAGCTCAGGAAGTTCCTTAGCCTTGATCTCGTGAAGCTTACACTTGAATACAACGTCCTTACCTTTAAGGTTCTCTGCCTGATAGTTCTCAGGGAATGTAACGTTAACATCAAACTCTTCACCGATGTTCTTGCCCTCTACCTGCTCCTCAAAGCCGGGAATAAATGTGTGGCTGCCAAGCTCTAAGGGGAACTTCTCACCCTTGCCGCCTTCAAATGCTGTACCGTCAAGGTAACCGTCAAAATCGATAACTGCTGTATCGCCCATCTTTGTAGCTCTGTCCTCAACTGTGATGATTCTTGCATTTCTGCTTCTCATCTTGTCGATCTCTGCATTGATAGCGTCGTCATCAATATTCTTGACAGACTTCTTGATCTCTAATCCCTTGTAGTCGGAGATCTTTACCTCAGGCTTAACGATGATGTTTGCCTTGAAGCTTACGCCCTCTTCCTTGCTAACGTCAACAACTTCTGTATCTGTTACATCTACTACTTCAAGACCTGTCTTTTCAACGATCTCAGCAATGTTTGTGTTGTACAGAGAATTTACAGCGTCCTCATAGAATACGCCCTCGCCATAGTGAGCCTCGATCATCTTACGAGTAGCCTTGCCCTTACGGAAGCCAGGGATAGTAATGCTCTTCTTTCTTCTGTCATAAGCCTTGTTTACAGCTGCCTCGAACTCCTCGGCACTGAACTTGAACTCAATAGCATAAGTATTTGTTGCTGTGTTGTTCTGGGAAATAATCTCCATTTTCAAAATTCCTTCCTGTCCGTCAGACATTGATATTTTAAAATTTTGGATCTCCTGATCCTAATCAATTTTTACCGGAGTAAAATCAACACTGTCGGCTGAAACCAGACGATATTCTATACCGTTTTTCTCGCCGTTAAGTGCACCTTTTATGCTGCCACCGTGGAGATGTGCGTAATAACAACGCTTTATCCCGTATCTTTGCAGCACATCAGTTAAATGTACATTTTCTTCTGCCCTGTAAATGGGCGGGTAGTGTATAAAAGCAATAATCTCTCCGCCAAGCTTCTGTGCCTCCTTAACAGAGGCTTCAAGCCGCCCTGCTTCCCTGTTCAACACCTTTATATCGGGCTGCTCACCGTTTTCTCTTATCCAGCCTCGGGTACCGCATATTGCCTTGCCCTCAACAAGAAAAGCGTTATTAAACAGGAACTCTATTGACGTAAAACCATTGTTTTTTATGAACTGGTTATTCTTGCTCATCGTATTCCACCATAGATCGTGGTTTCCTTTGACAAGAATTTTTCTTCCTTTAAGCCGTGAATGGATAAACTCCATATCCTTGTAGGTATCTTCAAGCTTCAAGCCCCAGGAATGATCTCCGAGAAGTACAACTGTATCATCGTCGGTAATCATACTGTTCCAATTTGCTTCAAGCCGTTCAACGTAATTTTTCCAGCCTGAGAAGATATCCATAGGCTTATCACAGCCAAGCGAAAGGTGGAGGTCGCCTATTGTATAAAGCACGTTATACCTCCCTTTATTATATTTTAGGACTTCAAGAAGTCAAGAACCACATCAGGCATCTCCTGCTTTTCAACAGAACCTGTGAAGCGGATCTCCTTATTCTTTGTAGCTGCAAGAGGTGCGGGCATCTTTGTATTTGTAAGCTTTTCAAGACGCTCGATGATCTCAAACTCGTCATCTGTATCGACAACTCCGCCAACTGCCTCGTAAACTGCACCGCTGAACTTGTAAGGGTTAGCGGTAGATGCGATAACAGTCTTGGTTGTATCACCTGTATTCTTGCGATAATCCTCATAAACCTTTACTGCAACAGCAGTATGTGTGTCAAGCAGGTAGGAATACTTATCAAATGTTTCCTTGATAGTTTCCTTTGTTTCAGAATCGTTGCAGCAGCCTGCATAGAACAACTCAGAAACCTTTGACTTGACATCAGAGGATATCTCATATCTGCCGTCTGTCTTTAACTTTCCAAACCACTCGTTGATAGCCGCATCGTTATCACCAGAAAGGTGATAGAGCAGACGTTCAAGGTTAGAAGATATCAGAATGTCCATAGAGGGAGAAACAGTGGTGAAGAACTGTCTGTTTCTGTCATAAACACCTGTATTTATAAAATCAGTAAGTACATTATTGCTGTTGGAAGCACATATCAGCTTGTTTACGGGAATACCCATAAGCTTTGCGTAATATGCCGCAAGAATGTTACCGAAATTACCTGTGGGAACAACAACGTTGATCTTCTCACCGAATTCTATTTCCTTGTTCTTTACAAGCTCTACATAGGTAGAAACATAGTAAACGATCTGAGGAGCAAGACGACCCCAGTTAATGGAGTTTGCACTGGAAAGAAGTACATTGTTTGCTGCAAGTTTTTCAGCGATGGAATCATCTGTAAAGATAGCCTTTACGGCGTTCTGACAGTCATCAAAGTTACCCTTGATGGCACAAACGTGAACGTTACCGCCCTCCTGAGTTGTCATCTGACGCTTCTGCATACGGCTTACACCGTCCTCGGGATAGAAAACAGTAATGCTTGTACCGTCAACGTCCTTGAAGCCTTCAAGTGCTGCCTTACCGGTATCACCTGATGTTGCAACAAGAATTGCGATCTGCTTTCCGTCTACTGTCTTCTTAGCAGATGTTGTAAGAAGATAAGGCAATATTTGAAGAGCCATATCCTTGAATGCACAGGTAGGACCGTGCCACAGTTCAAGAACATAAGTACCTGTCAGCAGGTGAGATATCTCAGCAATATTGTCTGTATCAAAATTCTTATCGTTGTATGCGGAATCAACACAGTGACGAACTTCCTCAGGTGTGAAATCAGTCAGCAGTCTGCTGAATATGTCGTATGCACGGTCAGCATAGCTTTTATCGCACATAGCGAGTATTTCATCTTTTGTGAACTGAGGAATGCTCTCGGGTACGAAAAGACCGCCCTCGTCGGAAAGTCCCTTTGTAATAGCGTGAGCACTTGTCACTTTCAGAGTAGAATTTCTCGTACTTCTGTAATTCATAGAATAGTCGTCCTTTCATCACGGGTCAATACAGCGTGTATACTCCGTCTGAATCAAATGCATTCTCAATAATATCGAGCTTAGTGACCTTAGGAGCTTCTCCCCGTGTAATTGTTACCTCAGCAATATCATATCTCGGCTGTAATTTGGGTCTTGCCATAAGACCGGGATACACATTACATAGATAATAATCGGCAGTAAGTATGATCTTCTTCTTTTTGGCGAAATTTACAGCCTCAACTCCTGAAACCATACTCCTTGTCTGCCTTGTCTTTACCTCAGTAAAGATTATAAATCTGTCGATCGTGGATATTATATCTATCTCTCCGAAGGACTTACGAAAGTTACGTTCGATGATCTTATGACCTTTCTTTTCGAGTTCGGTACAAACTGCGTCCTCTCCAAGACGGCCTTTTGATTGTTTATCCATTTTTCTTTGCAAAATACTTTTTGAAAAACGACGGTCTGTGTACAGGACACAATCCGTATTCATCTACGGCGGCATAGTGAACTTTTGTTCCATAGCCTTTATGCTTTTCAAAGCCGTAATGAGGATATTGCTCTGCAATTTCTTTCATATAGCGGTCACGTGCAACCTTTGCAAGGATTGACGCCGCCGCAATACTTGCGGATTTTGCATCTCCCTTTACAACAGTGCGAAGTGTTCCGTCAATCGAAGGTTTTTTATTTCCGTCGATAAGTATCATATCAGCGGTAAGTCCCAAGCCATCATAGGCACGTTTCATTGCAAGCATAGCCGCATTGAGGATATTAAGTTCCTCTATCTCGGCTACGGAAGCCGTTGCAATACAGTAAGCTTTTGCTTTTTCGCAGATCTCGTCAAAAAGGCTTTCACGCTGCTTTTCATTCAGCTTTTTGCTGTCGTTTATTCCGTCTATTTTTACACCTTTATCAAATATTACGGCAGCAGCATAAACATCTCCTGCCAAAGGACCTCTTCCCGCCTCGTCGATGCCACATACGACAGCATAACTGCTGCGTACCTCGTCATCATATTGAAACAGATCCGGCTCTATATTATCAACAAGTGTAAGCTGTTCATCAGACAGCGTTTTGTTCGAGCGTGATCTTGCCAATCTTACCACCTCTGTATTCGTCAAGAAGTGTTGCCGCAGCACGTTCTGTATCGGGATTTCCGCCCGAAACAAGCATACCACGGGACTTTGCGATCTCTGTCAAAACATCGTTTTCGCCTTGTATCTTGTATCTTGCTTTGATAAGCTCGGGATAGTCTGCTAAAAGAAGTTCCCCCAAAGCTCTTGCAAGAGCCTCGACATCCATTACATCGTCCTTTATCGCACCTGTGAAAGCGAGCTTCTGAGCTGCCTCCTGATCGTCGAATTTAGGCCAAAGGATACCGGGCATATCTAACAGCTCTACATCCTTATCAATGGATACCCACTGCTTACCCCTTGTTACACCGGGGCGGTCGCCTACCTTTGTCTTTTTGGTCTTAGCCATTCTGTTGATGAATGAGCTTTTTCCGACATTAGGTATTCCAACGACCATAAGTCTTAGAGCCTTACCTATCATACCACGCTTTTTACGGCGTTCAAGTAATTCATTCAAAAGCACCTTTACAGCGGGAAGGAATTTGTTTATACCTTTTCCACTGCGGCAATCACAGGTTATAACCGTGATACCTTGCTTTTCGTAATGCTGCTTCCAGCGTTTTGTCGCATTCTCGTCAGCATAATCGCATTTGTTCATAATCATAATGCGGGGCTTATCCTTCACAAGCTCGTCCAAAATAGGATTTCTGCTTGATTCGGGTATTCTTGCATCGGTGATCTCCACGACTGCATCGACCATTTTCAGATCCGCTTCAATAAGGCGGCGGGTCTTGGTCATATGCCCCGGGAACCACTGAATATTTCCTACATCACTCATAATAAACCCATACTGTCAAAAGGCATAAAGCGGAAAATCGCCTTGCCCATTATATAATCTGTGTCTACAAAGCCAACCCTAAGATCACGGCTGTCAGTGGAGTTATTTCTGTTGTCGCCCATTGCAAAAACGTAACCCTCGGGAACAACATAATCCTGTCCGCTTACGCAATCCCACGGAAGATTAGTGGGGGTAGCTATATAGTCCTCATCCAGAAGCTCTCCGTTACGATACACATCTCCGTTCGCAAAATCAAATCTTATAGTATCCCCTGCTACACCTATAACACGCTTGATGATAGGCTCACCGTAAAGAGGTGTATCGTATTTTTCAGTGAGCATTCTGTTAAGCAGACGATCTGACTGAATTACTACGATATCTCCCCTCTGAGGAGTATAAAAAAGATTTGTCGAAATAACACGGTCCTGATTAAGGAGCGTATCATTCATAGAGTTTCCGTCAACCGTTATAAAACGGAATACAAAAAGATTCAGCACAAGCATTGCTATAACAGCAAATACAAGGCTAGATACCCACTCATAGGCATCTGCAAATGGCTTTTTTGACGCTTCCGCTGATTCGGGTACTTCTTCTGCTTCCCCTAAGTCGCACGCAGGCGTTGTATCCAGCTCTTCCTTGTTTTCGGAAATATCATTAACTTCGAATAATTCTCTGTTTTCGGACATAACACATCACTTTCTTAGATCAACCCAGCCACACTCCCGCATTTGCGGGAGCTTATAGCTTGGATTTGGGGGTGTTTAAGCCGATATCTTCGGATTAAACCTTGGACTTAACCTTAGCAGCCTTACCAACTCTGTCACGCAGGTAGTAGAGCTTAGCTCTGCGAACCTTACCGTGTCTGATTACCTCAACTCTTTCAACAGAGGGGCAGTGCAGAGGGAATACTCTCTCAATGCCACATCCGTGTGCTACACGTCTTACTGTGAAAGTTTCGTTGATGCCACCGTGCTTCTTAGCGATAACTGTACCCTCAAACATCTGGATACGGAACTTGTCGCCTTCCTTGATCTTTACTGCAACCTTTACAAGGTCACCGACCTCAACTACGGGAGCCTCAGCCTTCATACTGCTCTGTTCGATGATTTTTAATGCGTCCATTTTTTCCTCCTAGACTTTTCGGATATTCTTAAGACCGACCTGTTCGAGCGATTTACGCCAAGGGCTTTACCTTGATCCCAGCGGATTATCCGTTTTAATGTTTGGTGCTATGCACCTCGCATTAACTCACATTGTACGCCAGTTTGTTAATAAAATGGCATAGCAACGGATACTAAATGCTTTTCTATTATAACACTATTGAAGAAAAAAATCAAGTGTTTTTTCTTAAAATTTCATACAAAATTGCCTAAAATGACAGATTTGTTATGTATAAATCTTCTATATCCCCTATTACAGTGGCTGTAATATCCTCGGCAGAGCATATCAGATCAAGTATTTTGCTTTGACTTTGCTCGTCACAGATATACGAAATTATCCCCTGCTCCGCTGTACTTCTTGCGAATTTTACTCTGTTTGCAATACTTTCAGATATAACGCCAAGCTCGGAAAGGCGTTTCATTCCGCTACCCGCAAAGATCTCGCCCGTAAAAAATATCTCCGCCACATCTCCTGTTCTTTTGAAAAAGCACTCCAAAGCGGAGCTTACTTTTGCCTTATCAGACTGTACTGCACGAACGTCCTTCTGTGATATATAATAGTCCTCTCCTATATAAAAGAGGTCTCGATCAGTCATTATGCCGTCTGGGTCGATTATCCCCTCCGACAGCATAACCGAAACAGCATCCAGCACTGCCGGTGCTCCTATGCCTACGCTGTCGCTATCACCGATAACACTGTAACACAGCATTCTGTCAGCCTCACGATGTACCTCGTCTATTGCACCGAATTCACAAGGGACTCCGCTTTCGATACCTGAACCGTCAAACGCTCCCGCTAGCGGTACAGACAGCGTGATAAAGCTTTTGTCCTTTTTATATGAAAGGTTAAGCGTTCTGCCAATGTCAGCAATAACTATATCATCTTTGTCAAGGACAGGTATCAGACCTGCTGTATAGCGTCCGTCTGCGTACATACTCAGAAAAGGGAGTACAGCTATCTCTGTGTCGGGAGAGAGAAACATATCAGTAGGGTCAAGAGCGTCTTCCAGCACATCTGATATATCCATAGGAGCTGCACAGCCTATCTTCTTTACAGCTGATGAGGGTATTCCGTACTCACGCATTGAATGAAAGATAAACTTGCTAAGTTCAACACATACATTCTCGGTGTTTATATCCGCATTTACAGCAACTGAACGTGCAACGCTCCTGTCAAGAGAAATATCGTGATATAATATTGTTATACTATCCCTTGAAATATTACAGGCAACTGCTACCGTCATACTGAACTCGTCCCTGTATTTTTCGTGATGAATAAGTGATCGTGACATAGGTTCTCCTTAGAAAAAATATTATATTCAGTATACCATAAAAAAACAAATAACGCAATTACCCGAAAGAAATTTGCAAAATATATTGAAATAAGACAAGCAATTTGATATAATAATATAAATATAGAATAAAGAAGGGTGAGCTTTTTGAACCAGAAATTCAATCATCTTATTGACACAGAGGATTATTCCGTACATCAATGGAACTCAATGATACGTCTTGCACAGGATATTATGAAACGTCCTGAGGCTTATGCCGAAAAATGCAAAGGCAAGATAATGGCAACTCTTTTCTACGAGCCTTCAACAAGAACTCAGATGAGCTTTCAGACGGCTATGATACGTCTCGGCGGCAGCATTATCGGATTTGATAATCCCGGTAACTCTTCCGTAGCAAAGGGTGAAAACCTTAAAGATACTATCAAGATAGTCAGCAACTATGCAGATATACTGGTTATGCGTCACACACAGGAGGGTTCTGCCAAAGCAGCGGCACTCAATGCTGAATGCCCTGTTATAAACGCAGGCGACGGTGGGCATCTTCACCCGACACAGACGCTTACAGACCTGCTCACTCTGCAAACAGAGCTTGGCAGACTGGAAGGTCTTACTATCGGACTTTGCGGCGACCTTAAATACGGAAGAACTGTACACTCGCTTGTCAAAGCCCTGTCCTGTTATCCTAATAACAGATTTATACTTATATCCACTCCTAACCTTGCTCTGCCCTCCTATATAAAAGATGTCCTTGTCGCAAGAGGCTGTGATTTCAAGGAGGTCAGCACCATTGATGAGGCTATCCCCGAAGTGGATATGCTGTATATGACAAGAATACAGCGTGAACGTTTTGAAAGTGTAGAGGAATACGAAAAACAGAAGGACGTATATCGTCTTACAAGAGAAAAAATGGCTCTTGCAAAGTCTGATATGATCGTAATGCACCCTCTTCCCCGTGTAAATGAGATAGATGTTGAGGTCGATGACGACCCACGTGCTGCATATTTCAAGCAGGCAAACTACGGAATGTATGTAAGAATGGCTCTTATCCTCACCACACTGAATAACGAACTCAAACCTAATCCCCTGCTTTCGGGTTCAATACACAGAGATATATGCTGCGGAAATTCCAAGTGTGTAACGCAGACAGAAAAGTACCTGCCCGCAAGTTTCCATAAATACGGTGATATCCTTATATGTGAATACTGCGATGAAAGACAGCTTATGAAATAACAACGAAACTCCACACCTTTTACTGTGTGGAGTTTTCCTTTTGTTCTTTTGCTTTTCTGCGAGCTTTTCGTTCTTTTAACTTCTTTTCCTGTATGTAGGACTCTCTCATCCAGTCGCTCAGATTTTGCTCTGTGGACTGCATAGGATAACGGAATGGTGTTTTATTATCGTATTTCATCATAACCTTATAATGATTGAGCCACTCATCGACCACAAAGCCGTATTTTCGCAATATCGACAGTGCGGCAACATTAGTTCCATACACCTCTGCATAGATAGGCTTTTCAGTTTCGGAAATGCACCGCCTGAGTATTGAAGAACACGCACCCTGATATCTGAACTTCTGCTCAATATAGATATCCTCGATCATCATTCCGTCTTTGTATGCGTGAAAATAGTAATACCCTGCCTTTACTCCATCGTATTTCAGCACCTTATACTCAGCATAATTACTGCGTATCTTCTTGTATTGCTTTACAAATTCAGGTTCCAGAGTGAATGCGTCTGCCCTGCCCACCTCAAAAGTCAACATAACGGTACGGACTCGCATATAGATATCTGTTACATCTTCCTCGTCAGCGGGAAGAAACTTAAACTCCATAATACACCACCACAACAAACGAAACGGCTGTACAGTTTTCCGTACAGCCGTATTTGTTTTTAACCCAGTACGCTGAGCAGCACACCAGCCGCAACAGCAGAACCGATAACACCCGCTACGTTCGGACCCATAGCGTGCATAAGCAGGAAGTTGGAAGGGTTAGTTTCCTGACCAACCTTCTGAGATACACGGGCTGCCATAGGAACAGCAGATACACCGGCAGAACCGATAAGAGGATTGATCTTGCCACCGGAGAGAAGGTACATAAGCTTACCGAGGAGTACACCACAGGCTGTACCCATACAGAATGCGATAAGACCCAGTGCAATGATAAACAACGTTTTAACGCTGAGGAAGTTTCCTGCAACTGCGGTAGCACCAACAGTTGTACCGAGGAATATCGTGATGATATTCATCAGCTCGTTCTGTGCTGTCTTAACGAGTCTGTCACAGACACAACTCTCTTTCATAAGGTTACCGAGCATCAGCATACCAACAAGGGACGCTGCATCGGGAACGATAAGAGCAACGATAACTGTAACAGCTACGGGGAATACGACCTTTTCGATCTTGGATACCTGACGGAGCTGACCCATTTTTACGGAACGCTCCTTCTCTGTTGTGAGAAGCTTCATAATGGGCGGCTGGATAACAGGTACAAGTGCCATATAGGAGTAAGCTGCAACGGCAATAGAGCCGAGGAGCTGAGGTGCAAGTTTAGAAGTAAGGAAGATAGCGGTAGGACCGTCAGCACCACCGATGATAGCGATAGACGCAGCCTCTTTAAGAGTGAAGTCTGCAATACCTGTAAGGTTGAGCAGACAAGCACCGAGGAATGTAAGGAATATACCACCCTGTGCAGCAGCACCGAGAAGGAAGCTCTTGGGGTTTGCGATCAGCGGACCGAAGTCTGTCATAGAGCCGATTCCAAGGAATATCAGCGGAGGATAGATCTGAAGCTTAACGCCGAGATACAACATATCAAGAAGTCCGCCTTCGTGAAGGACCTTGCCGTAGTCAAGACTAGCTTCCTTGACGTAATTTACTACGATACCACCCGCCTGCTCGATATATTCAGGAGCGTAGTAGGGGTTTGTAGCGGGATCCCACAGCTCTGCGTGATACAGACCTGTCATAGGGAGGTTAGTAAGAAGCATACCGAAAGCAATAGGAAGCATCAGCAGAGGCTCATACTGTTTTACGATTGCAAGATAGAACAGGACGAATGACAGCAGAATCATAATAATATTCTGAATATTCAGTCCCATAAAACCGGAGCTTTGAACAAGCCCGTTCAGGGTATCAACAAATATTTCCATATATCTTTATTTTTCCTTTCTGTCAATTATCAGAACGGGCGAGTGTTGTCGCCGATACCTGCAAGACTCCACGCAGAGCGTGTCTTGTTGTCCTTGCGTTTAATACTTCTGATCTCATACGATTTGCCGTCCTGCTCAGAGTAAGCGGCAATAGCTGCACTGATGACAGCAATTATCTCATCATCATCTGCGTCGTCTTCCTCAACAGCAACAACCTCTTCAACAGCGGGAGCATTCTTTGCTGCTTCGGCTGCAGCGGCTGCCTTAGCGGCTTCCGCTTTCTTAGCCTTGTTCTTGTCAATAGTTGTAAAAATAGTACCCATTAACCAGAATACAAAAATCAGAATTGCAAGAATAAGGAATACGACCAGAATACCTGTAAGAGTAATAATACCAACAGAGCTCCAATAGTCTGGGTCTGCAAGTTGCTGCTGTGCTATCGACTGATCTCCGTTTGCTACATAGCTTTGGAGTCTGTCAATAACACCCTGCGATTCCGCTGCGGCAGCTTCCGACAGAATGGAAAGTGCTAAATTCATACTATGTCTCCTTTTTTCGGAACATTGTTCCAAATAATCAAATCAATTTTAATTATACACTATTTTATCAGAAAATTCAACCCGTTTTTGAGATTTTTTTGACAAAGATTTACCTGTGTTTATAATTATTTTATACAAATCATCATAGCTTAATAAAAACCGCCGTCAACACCAATAACCTGTCCTGTAATAAATCGGTTTTCGGCAATGGCTCGGACAGCCTTTGCAACTTCTTCTGCCCTGCCCAGACGCATAAGCGGAGTCTGATCGCAAAGCTCGGCAAGGTCATCTTCGGAAAGATGCGAGGAATTCATCGGGCTGTCGATAACTCCTGGGGCAATACAATTCACTGTGATATCAGACGCACCAAGCTCCTTGGCAAGAGCCTTTGTCATTCCTATCATTCCTGCTTTGGAAGCAGAATATGCCACCTCACAGGAAGCACCGTGAACTCCCCATACAGAGGAAATGTTTACTATTGCACCGCACTTACGAGATATCATAGACCTGACAAACGCCTGTGTTACGTTGAAACATCCTGTGAGATTTACTCCAAGCATACGCTCCCAGTCGTCATTTGTTGTGTCTGTAAACAGCTTTATCTGTGATATTCCCGCATTATTTACAAGAATGTCAACGTGTCCGTATTCACGAAGTATCTGCTCTGCCGCACGGTCAACGCTTTCCCTGTCGGAAACGTCAGCCTGTACCGCTTTACAGTGTAACTCCTCGCTTATACGCTCTGCTTCTTCCCTGCGTGAATTGTAGGTGATTATCACATCGTCTGTGGCGGCATATTCCTTTGCAATCGCATATCCGATAGCACCTGTGCCGCCTGTTACAACAATTACACTCATTGTGCAGTTACCTTGATATCATCGTTTTCAGCGGTTATTGAGATCTTTGTGATCTCCTTATCAGCATTGTCGATTATAGTTTCTGCAACAACGTCCTCTATATCACTTCTGATAACACGGCGGATATCTCTGCCGCCGAACTTTCCGCCGTGAGATTTCTTGGCAATAGCCTTGTAAACATCATCTGTTATGGAAAGTGCTATATTCTTTTCTTTAAGAGGATTACGGAGTTCTTCCAGCATAAGTGCGGCAATCTTCTCATAAGCCTCAACAGAAAGAGGCATAAAGACGACTATCTCGTCTATTCTCGCAAGGAATTCGGGGCGGAGGAAGTCCTTCAAGCCCTTCATTGCTCTGTCCTTGCTGATGTCACCCTCTGTTTTTGAGAAGCCTATTCCACCCGAATTGTGACCAGAGCCTGCATTTGATGTCATACAGATAACTGTATTCTCAAAGCTTACAGAACGACCGTGTGCGTCGTTTATCTTACCCTCATCAAGTATTTGAAGAAGTATGTTCATTACATCGGGGTGAGCCTTTTCTATCTCATCAAACAAAATGACGGAATAAGGCTTTCTGCGTACCTTTTCAGTAAGCTGTCCAGCCTCGTCATAACCAACATATCCGGGAGGCGAACCGATTATCTTCGATACGCTGTGCTTTTCCATATATTCCGACATATCAAGGCGAATAAGAGGCTCTACTGTGTCGAACATCTCCTTTGCAAGTACCTTTACAAGCTCGGTCTTTCCTACACCTGTCGGGCCTACAAATATAAAGGAGGCAGGTCTGCGGCGTTCGGAAAGCTGTACCCTTGTACGCTTTATTGCCTTTGCGACAAGCTCACAAGCCTCGTCCTGTCCGATAACCTTTGACTTCAAGCTGTTTTCGAGGTCGGCGATACGCTTGTACTCGGTTTCCTTTATCTTGTTTGCGGGAATGCCCGTCCACATTTCAATGACCTTTGAAAGATCGTCCATTGTGACGTTTACATTCTCTGCCTTATCCTTTATCTCGCTGATACGAGCATCGTTCTTTGCGATCTGAGTTTTAAGCTCTGCCCTCTTTGCGTAATCCTCTTCGGTATTACATTCAAGCTCGGTTTCCTCTTTACGGAGTTTTTCGGTTTCCTTTTTCAGTATCTCGTACTCTGTTATATCCTCATTTTTAAGACTTGCACAGGCACAGGACTCGTCCAAAAGGTCGATAGCCTTATCGGGCAAAAATCTATCATTGATATATCTTTCGGACAATACTACGCACATTCTTGTAAGCTCAGAGGATATCTTTACCTTATGGTGTTCCTCATAGTAACCCTTTATGCCTTCAAGAAGAGTAACAGCCTCCTCGATAGTCGGCTCGTTTACCGTGATAGGCTGGAAACGTCTTTCAAGAGCACTGTCCTTTTCAATATGCTTTCTATACTCACCGAATGTAGTTGCACCTATTACCTGTAACTCGCCACGGGAAAGTGCAGGCTTGAACATATTTGCGGCGTTCATATTGCCCTCGGAGTCGCCACCCGTACCGACAAGATTGTGTACCTCGTCAATAAACAGGATTATATTGCCCGCATTCTTTATCTCGTCGATAAGACCCTTTACACGGCTCTCAAACTGACCACGGAACTGTGTTCCTGCAACAAGGGATGTAAGGTCTAACAGGTAAAGCTCCTTGCCTTGAAGTCTGAATGGTACATCGCCACTGACAAGACGCTGTGCGATACCCTCTGCTATTGCGGTTTTACCGACACCCGGCTCACCGATAAGACAAGGATTGTTCTTTGTTCTGCGGGAAAGTATCTGCAAAGCACGATATATTTCGTTATCTCTTCCGATTATACGGTCTATCTTACCCTCTCTTGCACGACGGGTAAGATTTGTGCAGAATGTTTCCAGATTTCTGCGTTTTTTATCGGTCTTTTCCTTTTTCTTGTGCTTTTTCTCAGTTTCCTTTTCGTCGGAAGAGCCTTCTTCTTTCTTTCCCGAGCCACCCATTCCGCCAAACAAGTTTTTCAGGAAATCGGGCATAGTATTTGCTCCGCCGTGCTCAAACAGGCTGTCCTCATCCTCGCCGTCAGAGGGTTCAAATTCTTCCCCGTCAAGTTCTCCGAGCTGACCGCCAAGTTCGTTCAGCATCTCAGCGTCTATCATACCGTTTTCACCGAACACAGCGTCGTATGCGTTATCGAACTCTTCCTCGGATATTCCCATTTGCTTTAAATAGTCGTCTATCTGCGGCATTCCGAGTTCCTTGGCACACTTAAAGCATATACCCTCGCTCTTTCGCTCTGAACCCTGCATTGATGAAATGAAGATCGCAGCAGGTCTTTTCTTACATCTTGAACACATCATCATAGTATATCACCCTATCTTTTGCATTATCTATTCTGTCAGCTAATAAAATTAAGGAAATCAAAATCATAAAAGAATTTGAAAATAAATGTAGAATCAATAGCGGCATTGTTGAAGAACATTATATTTCCTCCTGAAAGGACTGTTATCATTCTTACCGCAAGACATACGATACATACTGTAACCAGTCCCTGTGCCAAGCCCACGATACCGCCTACAAAGGCATTCAATCCGCCGATAACGGGGATCTTGTTTACAAATTCAAGCATCTTTGCCAGGAGATTAAGAGCTATTGACACGATGATAAATATAACAGCAAATGCAATAGTCTGTACAGCGATACGACAGCAAGGCTCGATTATTCCATTGATAACCGCATCCTTAGCAGACGCAGATGTAGTCTGCATTATCAGAACAATAGAACGCAGTGCAGGAACACTTCCGCTTGTTATCTCCTTGGACATATCGCCAAAGAAAAACGGTACTGCACTTCCAACATCTCTTACAAAAGCTGAGAACTGACGGAAAAGCATTGTATCCTGCATATTTACAGCAATTACCTGTGCTACTACCATTTGTCCTAATCCATAGCGGTCGATATCCGTCATAGTAAACTCTGCTGTTTTAGCATTTACGGAAGTAAAATCTGTACCTGATTCAATACCGAATTTTGTAAGATCAACGTTCTTAATTCCCGTTTCGCTTACGTCTACGTTAGAAAGGTCAAATACAGCCTTGTTTGTACCTGCGTAGTCGGGATTCACATCATCAACAGATACTCCTGATATCTTCACACTGCTGTAATCAAGATCGGACAGATCTCCCAGTGTTATGGATCTCATTGCATCGTCCAGTGCGGAAGATACCGCCTCCTCAACAGGCTTTTCAACAACGCTTTCATATACCATATCTGTAATAGGCTCACTGAAAAACATCGCACAGCCAAAAGCAACAAACACCGCTACAAGACTTACAACAGCACTTGCAAAGCCCTTTTTAAATCCTGCAAACAACATACCGATAAGCACCGCCGCAACGATGACATCATATATAATCGAAAACTGTGTACCCATAAGATCTCCTTTAAATGGTTATATTATAACTCAACACGCTGTACCTCGTTATATCCAAGCAGATATGCATAGCCATTCATAATAATATGGTCTGAATAAACATCATCAAGCTCATAAGTCTTTAACGGTTCAAGCTTTGAGTTGTACGAAAATATCTGTGAGCCTGAAAGGATATAAAAGATACCGTTTACCTCCTTAACAGAAGTAAGACCGTCTATATAAAGTGTTGCAGACGCCTCTAACCCATCTCCGTATACTGTAAGAACATCTCCGCTTGACGCAGGGTCACGGAAGATCACTGCACGGACTTCATCATAATCGGGTATCATAGATATGGACTTTATAAAGCTGTCAGAGGAAATATTCTCCCCTGTGTCCTTATCCCACAATGAGCAACCACTGTCTGTCACTACATAGATACCGTCACTGCAATATTCAATGGAATAGGATATCTCCGAACCGACATAGCTCTGCCATATATGTGACTCTGCATTGTCAAGGTCAAATCTGATAAGATAAAGTTGAAGGTCGCCGCCCTTTGAACCAAGAGCTGTGACATATATACTTTCATCGTTATCGGAAAATTCCACCTGCATTATCTTGTAATCGGGAGATGCCCAGCGGAATATCTGCTTACCTTCACCGTTAAATACATAGAGATAGTTGCTGTATCTTGTTGATGTAGTTACAACAGCACATCGCTGACCGTTACTTATCTCTGCAAATACTATACTATCCTCAACAGCGTGGGTGTATTCCACTCCTGTACGGGAATAAAAATCAAACTCCTTGCCGTTTTTGTCGTATACTACTATTCTCTTGTCGTTCGAGGCGGATACAGGGTTCTGAAAGCCGTGCTGTACACTTGCTATCTGTGCTCCCTCTCCGTTGTATGTATAGATATAAGTATCGGTCAGAAGGAAGAAATTGTCGCCCAGATCATCAAGGGTGTACGCTGCACTACCGGGCAGAACAACGGGAAATCCACCCTCGCCCACATCAAGTGCGGCATCTTTGAACGGAGAAATGATCTTTCCCCAGTTCATTACAATAAGTATGATAGTCAGCACGATAAGAAGAAGCACAGCCAGACGGAAAATAAGCTTTCTTCGTGCCGTCTTTTTTCGAAACTTATTTATATTATTGCGTTCCTCCATATAGCACCTTCCTTGATGTAGATCAATAGAACACCTTATTAAGATAAAGTCCACAGGGCGGCAGTGTTATTCCGCTGAATGCCCTGTCCCCTTTTTCAAGGGCGTTCAATATATCCTGCTCGGTACGTTTGCCCTCACTGATGTAGACAAGCGTACCTGTTACTATCCTTACCATATTATACAGAAAACCGTTGCCGCTGACTTTTACCTCGCACTGACCGTTTTGTTCTGTCACGGTGATATCGTATATCGTCCTTACGGTCGACTTCATACGAGCCTTTCCCTCTGCACGGCAAAAACCGCCGAAATCGTGTTCGCCAACAAGTAGCTTTGCAGCACGATTCATTGCTTCGATATCAAGCTTGTACGGATAATGAAAAGTCAAATTCTGCATAAACACATCACGCTGAAGCTTATTGTTTATAATGTAAATATATTCTTTTCCCTTTGCGTGGTAACGTGCGTGAAAGTCCTCATCTGCGTCTTCACAGGAAAGGACCGCTATATCATCGGGAAGAAGTGTATTCATACCCTTTACAAAGCCTTCACAGGGTATCCTGTTATCAATGTGTACATTAAAACAGAATTCTCTTGCGT
Source organism: Oscillospiraceae bacterium (assembly GCA_045606505.1). GTDB lineage: Bacteria > Bacillota > Clostridia > Oscillospirales > Ruminococcaceae > CAG-115. Next base: position 62,009 of record JAZUSC010000031.1, on the reverse strand, counting down.
GAACTCCTGTATCAGTGCGTGAACAGCCGTATATAGTTGGCGGCTCTGTTTTAAGCAGCTTTCCTATGGCTCTTTCCACTGTTTCCTGTATCGTTTCGGCATTGTCCTGCCGCTGAAATCCGTGATACGCCGCACCGTTGTATGCGATAAAAACTTTTAGGTTTCTCATATTTCTTTCCCCGTTTTACGGAAGTATCGGAATAAAATTCAAAACTATTATAGCGGCAAGTAACAATATCATCACTACCATTGCCACATAATCCCGTGGAGCGGTTTTCAGTTGTTTAAGACGAGTTCTGCCCTCTCCGCCCCTGTAACAGCGGCACTCCATAGCTGTCGCAAGTTCGTTTGCCCTCTTAAATGCAGATACAAACAGCGGAATAAGCACAGGAATTAGAGCCTTTGCTTTCTTAATAAGTCCTCCGCTGTCAAGCTCAGCACCTCTTGCCTTCTGTGCCGCCATTATCTTGTCAGTCTCCTCAACAAGCGTTGGAATAAAACGAAGTGCTATCGTCATCATCATAGAAAGCTCGTGTACGGGGAACTTTATCTTTTTAAGCGGTGACAACAGACGCTCGATAGCGTCGGTCAGCATTATCGGAGAGGTGGTATAGGTAAGCAGCGACATTCCCACGATAAGCGACATCACACGGATAAGCATAAAACTTGCCATTCTTACGCCCTCAGGATAGATAGAAATTATCCACCACTGCAATAGGGGTGTTTCGCCCTTTATAAAGAAAAGGTTCAGAATACCCGTAAACAGCATAAGCGGAAGGATAGGCTTTATGCTCTTCAATATCATTATCAGCTTTATTCCCGAAAGAATATAGCAGAACACCATAAACAGCACACTTATCAAAAGACCTGTATAGGTCTGTGCTGTGAATATGATTGCAAGATATAAAATATCAAGCAGAAGCTTCACACGGCTGTCCAGCCTGTGAATGACAGAATTTCCCGGGAAATACTGTCCTATCGTTATATCCTTTATCATTTGTTCTGTCCTTTTATCAAAGCAAACAGTCTTTCTGCCGCTCTGTCTGTTGTATATATATCGTTTCCTATGTCGCAGTCCTTATCCTTTAATATATGCGACATTCTGGTTATCTGCGGTACATCAAGACCGATCTTTGCAAGTTCATCCGTACGCTCAAACACCTTATCGGTGTCGTCATAGCAAAAAAGCTTTCCCTTGTTCATAACAAGTACCTTTGTGGCGTACTTAACTATGTCCTCCATTGAATGGGAAACCAGAAGTATCGTCTTACCAGACTTTTCGTGATAGCTCTTTATACGGGCAAGTATCTTATCTCTGCCCTTGGGGTCAAGGCCTGCGGCAGGCTCGTCCAGAATAAGCACCTGAGGGTCCATTGCGAGAACGCCTGCGAGAGCAACTCGCCTCTGCTGTCCGCCTGAAAGCTCAAAGGGAGAGCGTTCAAGCAGATGAGTAATATCCATAGCCTCAGCAGCCGCCTTTACACGCTCTGCTGTTTCCTCATCTGAAAGACCCATATTTTTAGGGCCGTAGGCAATATCCTTTGCAACAGTTTCTTCAAAAAGCTGATGCTCTGAATACTGGAATACTATTCCTACCTTAAAACGGACATCACGGATATTCACATTTTTATCCCATATATTCACACCGTCTGCATATATCTCGCCTGATGTCGGCTTGATAAGTCCGTTAAGGTGCTGGATAAGGGTAGATTTACCACTGCCTGTATGTCCGATTATTCCGACAAACTCGCCCTTTGCTATCGACAGATTTACGTTATCTACCGCTGTTTTTTCAAAGGGTGTTCCCACACTGTATTTGTATGTCAGGTCTTTGACTGTGATAATGCTGTCGTTATCTTGCTCAACCTCTGACTGCTCACGGTTGTCGGGAAGCTTTATCTCTCCGTTTTTAGGGAGAGCCAAGACCGCCTCGGCACATTCCTGCTCGAAGATTATTTCCGGAGAAATATCCACTCCGCCCTTACGGAGCTTATTTGCAAGTTCTGTCACCTGAGGCACATCAAGACCTACGGCTTCAAGCTCTTCCTCACGGGAGAACACCTTTCGGGGAACATCGTCCATTATTATCTTGCCCTTGTCCATTACAACGACACGGTCTGCCTGTGCCGCCTCGTCCATATAATGAGTAATAAGGACAACGGTTATTCCCTTATCCTTGTTAAGGTGCTTTATTGTCCTCATAACCTCACGTCTGCCCTTAGGGTCAAGCATAGCGGTGGGCTCGTCCATTACGATGCAGCGTGGCTGCATAGCGATTATTCCCGCAATGGCTACACGCTGCTTCTGACCGCCCGAAAGCTGATGAGGAGCGTGTTCACGGAAATCATACATATCGACCTGTTTCAGGGCATAGTCAACCCTCTCCCGTATCTCCTCAGGCGGAATGCCAAGATTTTCGGGAGCAAACGCAACATCCTCCTCCACGATAGTCGCAACAAGCTGATTATCGGGATTTTGAAAAACCATACCCACTGTCTGACGGATATCAAACAAACGGTCTTCATCTGAGGTGTCTATACCGTCAACTATGACCTTTCCGCCCGTAGGTGTAAGGATAGCATTGAAATGCTTTGCAAGTGTTGACTTACCGCAGCCGTTATGCCCAAGCACTGCAAGAAACTGTCCCTCAGGGACTGTAAGACTTACATTTTTTAGCACGGGGTTACGCTCTGTAACATTGCCCTCTTCATCATAGGTCACATAATCAAAGCTAAGGTCGTCTACTTCAATAATGTTCAATCTTTTGCCCTCTTTTATCTAAATCTTAAAGAAATTTTACGATCGCTGTGCTTCCACAGGGCAGCGGCATTCCTGTCTGCTGCACGGGAAGTCCTATCTCCTCGGAAAGCACCTCTATCTTAAAACGCTTTCCTATCGTCTGATTTAGCAGATAGCTCATAACCGACGCAGAAAGTCCTGTTGTGTAGCTGTTGAGAAGTACAAATAAAGGCTTGTCGGAAAGAAGCTGAGTTATCATCACCATAAGGTCGTAGATGTTATCCTCTAATCTCCACATCTCGCCGTTTGTACCTCTGCCGTAGCTCGGCGGGTCAAGAATGATACCGTCATAACGTGTGCCACGGCGTATCTCCCTGCCGATGAACTTTACAGCGTCGTCCACTATCCAGCGGATAGGCTTTTCTGAAAGTCCTGACAGCTTTGCATTTGTTCTTGCCCAGTCCACCATACCCTTTACTGCGTCGCAGTGGCATACGGAAGCTCCCGCCTTTGCACAGGCAAGAGTTGCACCGCCTGTATAAGCAAACAGATTAAGTACATTTATGGGTCTACCTGCATTCTTAATCTCGTTCATACAGTAATCCCAGTTTACAGCCTGCTCGGGAAATAATCCCGTGTGCTTAAAGCCTGTGGGCTTTACCATAAAGGTAAGCTCTCCGTACTTTATCTGCCAACTTTCTGGCAGCTTTCTACGATAATCCCAGCTTCCGCCACCCGAAGAAGAACGGTTATACTTTGCGTGGGCGGTGTGCCATTCGGCAGCCTCGCCCTCGCATTTCCATATTATCTGCGGATCGGGACGGATAAGGGTCACATCGCCCCAACGTTCAAGACGTTCTCCATCGGAGGTATCTATAAGGCAGTAATCCTGCCATTTATCGGATATTCTCATTATTTTCGTCCTTTATGAATTATTACCGTTATTGTCATTTTTATCAGCAAAGTGCGGCTCTTACTTCGTCTGCAATAGCATAGGTGAGATCATTCACCTGCTGCTCGTTTACACCTTCAAGCATTACACGGAGAAGAGGCTCTGTACCGCTCTCACGAACAAGAACACGTCCTGTATCGCCAAGCTGCTTTTCCGCTTCCTCTATCTTTGCCATAATGGATGGTGTCTTATCCCACTTGCCCTTAGACTGCTCTGTTATCTTTACATTTACAAGAAGCTGCGGATAATCCTTTATATCCGCCACAAGCTCGGAGAGTTTTTTGCCTGTCTGGGTCATTACTTTCAGCAGCATTGCAGCTGTAAGCTGTCCGTCGCCTGTTGTTGCGTGGTCAAGCAGAATGATATGCCCCGACTGCTCGCCGCCGATGTTGTAGCCGCCTTTCTGCATCTCTTCAAGTACATAGCGGTCGCCGACCTTTGCACAGAGAGTTTTTATGCCGTTATTCTTCATATATTTATGGAAACCGAGGTTGCTCATTACGGTTACAACTGCGGTATCACCTTTAAGCTGTCCGTTTTCTTTCAGATACTTTGCTATAACCGCTATAATCCTGTCACCGTCAACTATGTTTCCGTTTTCATCGACCGCAAGACAGCGATCTGCGTCACCGTCAAATGCAAAGCCTACATCAAGACCGTTTTCCTTTACAAATGCAGCAAGTTTCTCGATATGGGTCGAGCCGCAATCCTCGTTAATATTTGTTCCGTCGGGATTTTCAGCAATGTATCTTCCTGTCACTCCCATAGACGAGAAAAGCTCGTGTGCACTTACAGATGAGCTGCCGTTTGCACAATCAAATGCAGCGTGATATGTAGAAAGGTCATAATCAGTGCAATGTCTGATATGCTCGATATAGTCCTGTACAGCACGCTCACAACGGGTTATCCTGCCGACCTCTGTTCCCTGTGAAAGAATAATATCTTCCTTTCTGTCAAGAATAAGAGCCTCTATCTCCTCCTCAGTTTCGTCCGAAAGCTTGAAACCGTCACAGGAAAAAAGCTTGATACCATTATACTCGACACTGTTATGAGAGGCAGAGATCATAACTCCTGCATCTGCACCGTACTGTTTAACAAGAAATGCAACTGCGGGTGTAGGTACAACTCCGAGAAGTACAGCCTCCGCACCGACAGATGTTACTCCCGCACACAATGCCGCTTCAAGTATATCCGAAGAAATGCGTGTATCCTTTCCGATAAGTATGCGTGGAGAGGTCTTGCCGCTCTTCTTTGCAAGTACATAAGCCGCCGCTCTGCCGATATCCATTGCCAGTTCACAGGTAAGCTCGGTTATTGCAACGCCCCTTGCACCGTCTGTTCCAAAAAGTCTTCCCATAGGTATTTCCCCCATTAGTTAATATTGTTTTATGTCTGTTTTATCACTCTAATGTCTGCTGTCCGTCCTTCATTATGCCGAGATGCTTATACGCAAGGGCGGTGGCTGTTCTGCCCCTTGGAGTTCTTGCTACAAAGCCAAGCTGCATAAGAAATGGCTCACAGACTTCCTCCAAGGTCACTGACTCCTCTCCGAGAGCGGAAGCAAGTGTTTCAAGTCCCACAGGGCCTCCGTTGTAGCCCTTTATTATCATTTCAAGGAAACGCTTGTCAAGACTATCAAGACCAAGCTTGTCGATTTCAAGGCGGTCAAGTGCGATGTCCGCTATCTCACGGGTTATCTTTCCGTCACCCAGTACCTCTGCGAAATCACGCACACGCTTTAACAGACGGTTTGCAATACGAGGCGTGCCTCTTGAACGACGTGCTATCTCCATTGCTCCGTCCTTTGTGCAGGGAATTGCAAGGATTATAGCCGAACGCTGAACGATATCACAAAGTTCATCTGGTGTATAAAGCTCTAAACGCTGAATGACACCGAAACGATCACGCAATGGTGCGGAAAGCTGTCCTGAGCGTGTAGTCGCTCCGATAAGTGTGAAATGCGGAAGGTCAATTCTTATAGAACGTGCCGCAGGGCCGTTTCCCATAATGATATCAAGGACATAGTCCTCCATTGCGGGATACAGCACTTCCTCCACCTGTCTTGAAAGGCGGTGTATCTCATCAATAAACAGGACGTCATTTGGTTGGAGATTTGTAAGAAGTGCCGCAAGGTCACCCGCCTTTTCGATTGCAGGGCCTGAGGTTACACGGATATTTACGCCCATCTCATTTGCAATAATACAGGAAAGCGTTGTCTTACCAAGTCCGGGCGGTCCGTACAAAAGCACGTGATCAAGGCATTCGTTTCGCTTTTTTGCAGCCTCTATGTATACCGACATATTTTCCTTAACCTTTTCCTGTCCGATATACTCGGAGAGGACTTTCGGACGCAGGCTGTATTCTATATCGGTATCTGATGCATTATATTCGGGTTCTACAATTCTGCCACTCGTTTCAAAATCCGAGCCTGAATTGTTCATTTCCAGCATAAAACTCAATCCTTTTCTATATATCTGTAATAATCTCTCGGCAGATCTGTCCCCGAGAATTCATCTGCATTGTTAAACTTAAATATCGCTGTCATTCTGGACGCAAGGTACTCAGGCTGATCGTAGCCGCACATAATAGCTTTCTCATAGGCCTCACGGCAGTTTGCTTCATCATTATGCATTGCATATATCGTTGCAAGTTCCGCATAGACAAGCGGATGATTTTCCTGTATAGTGGCAAGTTCTTTCAGATCCTCGATAGCTTTTTCGTCCTGTCCACGCACCATATATATCTTTGCTATGCTGTAACGGGAATATCCGTTGTTAGGGTCGTACTTTAACGCCTGTTCAAAGCAGTATATAGCCTTATCAAGGTTTCCCTCCACATAATAATCGTGGCCTAATCTTGACTGGAAATCGGGGTTTTCGGGTGCGTACTCCACTGCCTTACGGTGACACCACAGTATCTTCGGACTGTCCTCTGTCTGCTCATACAGGCGACAGAGCCACTCTACACAGAAAAGCTGATTATTTCGTGAGTCAGCCAGTGCAAGAGCCTTAGTAAGACGTTCCTCTCCCTTTTGATAATCGCCGTGTACAAGTGCGTATATACCCTTATACGCCGTCTTTGCGACCTTATCACGAAGTATAAGTCCAAAGCTGTGTCTGCCCATTGCTTTCATAGCTCTGCGACGGCACTTCCAGTAGTTCACGAAAAGATACAGCGAGGAAAGGACGATGATAAGTCCGAATACGATACCCGCAAGGAGCATAAGCATAAAGCCGTCACGCTCCCAATCGCCACATCTTATCAATACAAGGAAAAAGCCGATTATTCCCGCTCCGGTGGCGACAAGTCCCCAGAGCAATTCATCTTTTTTCAAGGCAAAGCCTCCTAATAAATAAACATATCAGTTAGCAAGATTTTTCAAAGCGTATTTGATTATCTCTTCCACAGAAGCATCAGGACTTACACCTGCGATAGCCGTCTGAGCCTGAGGCGTTGAAAAACCAAGCACACAAAGTGCCGTGAGAGCCTCGGACACATTATTTCCGCCTGCTATCTGTGCGGGGGCGGCTGCAAAATCAACAGCGGAGATATGCTGCTCCTTTGCGACCTTGTCCTTTAATTCAAGTACGATACGCTGTGCTATCTTAGCACCTACTCCCTGTGAGCGTGTAAGGGTCTTGCTGTCGCCTGTCGTGATACACAGTGCAAGTTTTGACGGCGTAATATCAGACAGGATAGCAAGAGCTACCTTAGGGCCTACACCCGAAACAGAGATAAGCTGCTTAAAGCAGGATAGCTCTGCTGTATCCGCAAAACCAAAAAGGTCAACAGCGTCCTCACGGACGTGGAGGTATGTAAACAGCTTAACCTCACCGCTTGAACCTATCTGTTTAAGTGTATTCATAGTGGTGCGGCAGGCGTAACCTACTCCGCCGCATTCAACAACTGCAAGGGACGGCTCTGTATGTACAAGCTCCCCACGTATACTGTATATCATTTCCTGTTACCTTTCTCCATTGCCTTTAACCTTGATAAAGCAGAGCCGCTGGAATGTCCGTGACAAATAGCCATAGCCACTGCGTCTGCGGTATCGTCAGGCTTGGGACATTCTTTCAGGCGAAGGATATTCTTAACCATTTCCTGTACCTGATGTTTTTCCGCCCTGCCGTAGCCTACGACCGCCTGTTTTACCTGTAAAGGCGTATACTCATATATATCCACATTATGCTGTGCCGCAGAGAGGACAATAACTCCCCTTGCCTGTGCAACATCAATACCTGTGGTCTTATTGTTATTAAAATATAGTCGCTCAATGGCCATACAATCAGGCTTGAACATATCAAACAGACTGTTCATATCATCAAATATCTCTGAAAGACGCTGTTCAAAGGGAGTACCTGCCTCTGTCGTTATAGCACCGTAATTTACAACGGTGAAATTATGCCCGTCGTAGTCAAGCACGCCATAGCCGACGATAGCATAGCCCGGGTCGATTCCTAATATCCTCATTATGTATAGCTCTCGTTGTCGGTGATATAGTGCCTTACTCTAAGGGGAATACCCATACTGTCTGCAAGTTTACCGCACTGCTCTATCTCGTCATCAGATATTATATCAACAACGGTGAAAGCAACAGCTGAGCATATATCCTTCATATCTGCCGCAAATTTCAGCATAACATCAAAGGACTTATCTCCGAAAGAGGGTCTTGTCACCTCGTTATAACGCTTTGCGTCAGGGGCATTAAGGCTGATAGAAACACTGTCAATAAGCCCCTTGAAACTGTTTATATCAAAATCAGGGTGGATAAGCTTTACAAGACCGTTTGAATTAAGGCGAATGCTCATATCGGAATTCTGCTTGATGTACTCAGCCACTCTAACGATCATATCCGCACGAACAGTAGGCTCACCATAGCCGCAGAATACTGCGTCCTTTATACCAGTCTTATCAAAAGCGTCAAATGCGGCGGTTATCTCCTCAAAGGAAGGCTCGTGTTCCAACCAGAGGCTATCATTATCCTTGATAGAATCCGCATTGTCACGCAGACAGAAAACACATCTGCAAGGGCAACCATTGGTAATATTGATATACATCTTGCCCTCAAATTTATAAAAGATCGTCATTGAACATACCTACCCATAATATATTTAATCATTTTATTATATCATCATATTATGGATTTGTCAAATATTTTTACTTATTTATATGCAATATTCACAGTTTTTTCAACATTTATCTACTATATATTGCGTAATGAGATCTTTAAAGACAAAAAAGGCTCTGTATTATACAACAGAGCCTTTATAAAATTATATTGTTTTATCTTCGGGTTTTACATCACGGATCTCATCAATGGTATTAAGGAAAAGGTTTTGTATCACCTTGTCGAACTCAATACTCATTTCCAGTATCTTGGACTCATCTGCAAAGCCGCCTGCCATAGACCTATGACCGCCGCCGCTACCAACAGACGCAAGAGCCTTTGACGCGACCTCTCCCGCATTAAGATCTTCAAGCTCGGAACGGATAGAGAACTTAAAGCCCTTTTCTCTGCGGGAATATACAACAGCAAATGTCACGACATCAAGGTTTAATATAAAGTCGGAGATAGTAGCAACGAATGCGTCTGCACAATCGAAATTAAGGAATGCAAATGCAACACCGTTATAGATGTCTATCTTTTTCATAGAATCGATGAACGCTTCAAGCTCATCATACTGGATAATACCCGACTGGAAACGACGAATAAGAGGTCCATTGGCTCTCGGGAAAAGATACTTGTATATCTCAACATCAAGCTCTGTAACACCTCTTGTAAAGTCATTTGTGTCCATTTTAAGACCGTAAAGAAGAGCTGTTGCCACATCCTGCGGAATATCAATATTGTACAGGCGGTAATAGTCAGCGATAATAGTTGAACAACTGCCTACTATACGAATATCCTTGTACTTGTATTCTACCTCAACAAAAGTAGGGTGATGATCGATACAAGCGACCTCATCTCCAACAAGGTCGAGAATATTGGCATTTCCCTTTTGAGAGTCAACGGTGATTATGTAGTCATCTGAACGCATATCCTTGATCTCTTCATCAGTTGACATTGATATGCCGAACTCCGCAACCATATTTGCAGTTGCTGTACGCTCTATATGACCGTGGTGACATATAGTAGTGGGGATATTGAACTTCCCTAAAAGCACTTGCAGACCAAACGCACTTGCAATAGCGTCGGGGTCAGGGAAATTATGCGTCTGTATAAATACACGGTGTCCTTTTAACAAAGTGACAAGCTCGCTTAATTTCGGGGGCATTGAAGATCCTCCTCCAAAGGTTTTGCTTTTAAGTAAATTAAGTAATAAATATGTTTATTACTCTTTATATTACCTAACTTATTTTATTATAACATATATAAAAATAATTATCAATAGTAAACGTCAGAAAATTATATATAAAAATACACCCCTAAATATAGCAAAATTACAAATAATATTCTCTAAATATAGAACAGCCGTGCATTTTCTACACGGCTGCCCAGGGGAATGGAATATTATATTAAAGCACTTATGTGCTGTAATAGCATCGCAGAGAGCAACAGGAGGGGTTCTCATCGCTCCCTGCACCACACAGAAAATATGAGAGGTCGTCAAATTCAAAGGCTCTTCTTCCCTGTTTCAAGCTGTTTTACCAGCTTTTTCTTTTTCGTAGTAACCTCATCTGCTGTAAGGGTATCCATTTTTGTACGATGTAAGTACAAGGAAAGCTGTCTTACACTGACGGCTGCGGCAGGGATAAGACCGAATATACTAAACTCCACAGCCGAAAGCCACTCGCAGCAGCAAACAGCTGCCGACGATACTCCCGCAGCGATTATCATAACGATGTTCAGTGCATTTTCGGCACTGCTTCGGTCGTAATCGGTATGCTGCATCATTCTGAAACGCTTTGTCGGGGCAAGTAGCTCTATAATAAGCACTATAACCGCAATAAGTCCCGCACCTGCAAGACCAGAGATAACAATGCTGAAATCAGGACGATAATCTCCGAAACAAGCAAAATACACGATCACCGCACTAAGCGAAGCAAGAGCAGAAAAAGTCCAGCATATCATTCCACGGTAGGTGTCAGATATATCCTTTATCAATGCGGTCACCAAAACCGCAAGAGTGCCGCACAGCAATATTGCAGATATCATACACTCACCGCCTTTTGCACCTTATGTGAAGATCTTTTTTCGGTGTTGTCTGTTTTTTCGCTTACCCAGAGCAGGAATTTCGTTTTAAGGAGAATCGTATCTTTCGACCTGTCATTGCCGCTTAAAAGCGACATCTCCTCTGCGGAAAGCATTTTCGCTAGTCCAAACTGGCAAAGGAATGCAGTAAGCGGCTCATAATCCGAAAGTGACTCTCTGTCAGCGGATAACGTGTACCCTTTCTCTGCCGCAATATCTACCGCACGGAAACGGCTTACAAACTCTCCAAGCCTGTCTGCTATCTCCTCGAAATCAGGCTGCTCTGAAAAACGTCTGCCCTCTGTACACATAGAAAGCCTTACGGCAGTTACGATGTTACGTTCAAAGAGCATATTATCGCCTATGATCGCCTGATCTGTATTTTTAGCGGCAAGAACGCTCTTTCCTCTGACGAATATCATCGCAAACAACAGCGACAGAACATCTACAAGCACCGCAAGGACAAGCGATACAACAGCGTCTGCACCAAAATCGCCGCTGAATACCGCATACACCGGGAGCGTGTATATATTCTCAAATGTATAGTTATCAACATTCACCTCACAGCCGACCGAAACTAGACTGTCACAGGCTGAAAAGATAATGCCCGAAAGCTTTTCCCTTACGACAGCGGCAGGTTCATCTCCTGCGATGTCTGTATAATCAGGGAGAGATAGCTCCAAGGAATCCGCCGATACATATTCGGGGATATCGGCATTATTTCCGCTAAGGCTCATATACAGAGCCGAAAGCTTGGAAAGTGCATTTTCATCACCGTTTGATACCTTGATACGCATATTCTCCGCACGCATATAAAAATCTGTACCGCCGAATACCGACAAAGTACCGTCTATAAGAGATATCCGTGCTGTTATCTCCGCAGTACGCTGACCTATTTCCGCTACGTCATCAATACCATATTTATTCAGAAGTGCCTGTAATTTTGCCTGCTGCTCTGCTGTACTGCTTTGAGAAAAACCAGCGATATATGCCGAATATGCAGCGGCATATTCCTCGTAGCTCTCATAGTCAGAGCGGCGAGGTTCTGCCATACCGTTCACCGTTTCGGCTTTTGAAGAGCTTATCTCCTCCGAAAGCTGTTCAAGAGTTTCCTTTTCGGCGGTGAGCATTGTATACTCACTTATAACGTAATTTACAGCATTGTCTGTGGCAAGAGTGAATGAACCGCTTCCCTCGGAAAGCTTACTGTCAAGGATCCCTTGCAGCTCTTTCGCATAGGTATTGTATGTCCTTTCAAGATACTGGGTCGGCGGATTTATGTTATTGTATATTCCCACAAAGGAAAAGTAACTTGAACAGCATATAGCCATTATTAGTGCAACGATTTTAAGAAAAGTCACCCTGCGGCGTAGTCCGTTTTCAAGAAAATATACCACAGATTGCACCGCTACCGCAAACAGCAGAGGTGCATACGCAAATGTAGCGGCAAAGTAAGCTTTTGCACCGTCAAGAGTAGTAAAAAAGGATATTATTTGCAAAAGCAACGAAACTATTGCAGATACCGCCATAAGAGTATTCTCACGGAAAAGGAACAGATCACCGCTGCCACTGAAAAAGCTTTTCTTATTCATTAACGGTCACCGCCGTCTTTTTCTCTGCATCTACTGTTGTAACAGGAAAGCTGACTATCGCTTTGAAAAGGTCGCCATCAATGTCGATATCGAACTGACCCCCACAAGCAAGTGTAAAGCCCTGTGCAATAGATAATCCAAGACCGCTTCCCTCACTGCTCCGTGCCTTGTCGCCACGGGTAAAGCGTTCAAGTATCTCCTCCTTTGTAAAGGTCATCTCATAGGCGGAGATATTCTTTATCGTTATATACGCCTTGCCGCTCTTGACTTCGAGCGTGTAATATATCCTTGTACCTTTCATAGAATACTTCAAGGCATTATCAAGCAGATTCTGTATTATCCTGTAAAGACGCTTACCGTCGCTGACTACCGTCACAGGAGGCTCACAGATGCTTACTTTCATATCAAATCCTGCGGCAGCGATCTTGTCCTCCATTTCGGCTAAGGTCTGATAGGACAGCTTTGTAAGGTCAAGCGGCTCACGTTCTACGGTTATTTCACCGCTTGTTGTCTTTGCTAGTTCAAACACATCAGATACTATATTCTTCAAACGTTCAGACTTACTTTTGAGTATCTTTACGTGCTCCTCTGCCTCGGGAGGCAATTTCTCCTTGGACAGCAGCTCGATATATCCGATAATAGATGTAAGCGGAGTTTTCAGGTCGTGGGAAACATTCGTTACAAGCTCCATTTTCATACGCTCAGCCTTGACGCTCTCCTCTATGCCCTTTCTGTATTGCTCAGACATCTCAGAAAGCATTTCAGAGGACGCTGCATAAGGAGAATTCTTGGACAAAATGTGCAGCGGTGCAGCAAACTCGCCGCTGTGCATACGCTTTATCTGGTTTTCGAGTATCGCACCGTCACGGAGTATAAGATATCTGCCGAATATATACAATGCCGTAACGATGACCAGAGCTGCTATTCCGATAATAAACAAGGCATAATTCCACCCTACGTAGCTAAGGAGAATAACAAATACCAAAGCTATAGCTACCAGAACGAACACGATATCCATAATCAGAAGCTTTCGGGCAGCGGTCTTGCCTTTATACAGTTCACCTGTAAACAGCTCTTTAAGAAATCTTCCGAAACGAACAAGCTGTCTGCCAAAATATATCAGTATCTTCCACACAAAACGACAGATAACTGCAATTACGCTTCCCTTTAATGCACATCTGTTCTTTCTTCTCACGCTTAAAGAAACGAACAGATATAAAAGGAATGCAAATGTAACAGCGGCTGCCAGTCCTGTAAGCATCATATATATCGCTCTGCTGTTATAACTGGTGCAAAAGCTTCCCATATTCGGTACATAACCGAAAAGTAGCGATAAAAGGATATATCCGCTAAACAAAAATACTGCAAAGGATATCTCGTATGGAAGTTTTAGAAACATTTTGAGAGAAACGCTGCCGTCTGCCTGCTCACCTGCAACTACACAGGAAAGAATGAGAAAAACTATTCCGACAGCAACAAGACCTATTACAGAAATAATTATAATAGTCATATTGCGGCGTACTTCATACCAATATGCAGACATTTGTCTGTACTCCGCATCGGAGTAACCTATCTCTATAAAATCATTTTCAAAAAAATCAGTGCGGATATTATAATCTCTGTTTACCGCAAGATCTCCGCTGATACCCTTGTTATCAACATAAAAAGTATGGTCAGGTGAATAGTTATCGCTTGAAATAACGACTGAATTCAACCGACCTCGTGCCTGTATTTGGTTGATTTCAAGCATTTCTTCGATCTGTTCCGCTGAATATTTGTACTTAAAACATTCCTCTGCCGAAAAAAAGTCCCGTAATATCCTGTCATACAGATAATCAGAATTCTTAAAATCATCAGCGAGTATTGCATCCATTCCGTAATTGTCCTCAACGGAATAGTTGTAGCCTCTCGCATACCCATAGGCAGGAGCATAGCCCCATATCATTCCAGCTGCACCGAAGCACACTATGTATAATATCACCAGCAGTACCTTTACTGCACGGCTTCGGCTAAATCTTCTCCATTTTGTATCCAACGCCCCACACCACCTTTAAATACCTTGGTTCTCTGGGATTGATCTCGATCTTCTCCCGTATTCTTCTTATATGTACCATAACGGTGTTCTCCACCGCATAAGCACTTTCCTGCCACACCTTTTCGTATATCTGCTCTGCTGAATATACTCTGCCCGCATTTACCATAAGCAGCTCAACAATGGCATATTCTTTTGCGGTAAGTTTTACAGGCTCGCCCTCGACCAAGAGAGTACGCTCACTTGTTTTGAGCAGCAGACCGCCGAGTCTTATATCTCCGCCCACAAGCCTGTTTGTATAATCGCCCAGATTCATATATCTGCGTAGCTGTGACTTTACCCTTGCCACAAGCTCGGGCGGTGAAAACGGCTTTGTTATGTAGTCGTCTGCTCCGACTGAAAGCCCCAGTATCTTGTCGCTCTCCTCGGTCTTGGCGGAAAGCAATATTATCGGAATATTACGCTCGTTGCGTATCTTTATGGTTGCGGATATTCCGTCCATTTCCGGCATCATTATATCGAGGACTATGAGGTGTATCTCCTCCTCGTACAGTTTTTCCACTGCCTCCTTGCCGTTGTAGGCACAGACAGAATCAATGCCCTCCAACTTTAAAAGCTTTACTATCGCACCGACTATCTCTCTGTCATCGTCGACGACCAGTACCTTTTGCGGTGACATTTTATTCCCCCTTTATCTTGATGATATTATTTTAACATTAAAATCTTATAAAAAAATCGACAAAATTCTTACAAATTTCTTAAAGAATTATTTATTCATCTCTCGGAATACTATACACGGAGATGATAATTATGAACGAACTATTTGCAATCACCACAGCAGCCATAATGAGCGTTTCCGCAGCCGTATCGCAATACTCACACCTTGATAAATACAACGGTGATAAGATAGCATACGGAATGGGAAATGAGACCGACAGCAACAACCGTCCCTTGGGAGCTATATCCGCACAAAAGCAATACGGGGATAAGGGAGCATTATTTATCGGTGAAGAAAAGGAAAAAAGGGTTTGGCTCACCTTTGACGAGGGCTACGAAAACGGCTATACTCCACAGATACTCGATACGCTTAAAGAAAAGGGCGTAAAAGCGGTATTTTTCGTCACCTACGACTACTGCGAGAAAAATCCCGACCTCATCAAGCGAATGATAGACGAAGGGCATACCGTGGGAAATCACACGTGGAGCCACCCCTCACTCCCCGAATGTACTGCCGATGAGCTGCACTCGGAAATTTCGCTGCTGCACAACTATGTAAAAGACAATTTCGGATATGATATGTACGTTATGCGTCCGCCTATGGGCGAATTCTCCGAAAAAGTCCTTGCCTGTGCAAAGGAGCTTGGCTATACTACCGTTTTATGGAGCTTTGCCTATCCCGACTGGGACGTTAATAATCAGCCAGGAAAAAGTGCCGCCTATGAGAAGATAACCTCTAAAACCCATAACGGTGCAGTTTATCTGCTTCACGCAGTATCAAAGACCAACACAGAGATACTCAGAGACGTTATAGACTACTGGAAAGAAAACGGCTACACCATAACGCCTATGTAATTACAGAAATGGGAGCAAGGTCAGACGACTATGCTCCCAAATTTGTCATTAAGCTGTTTCTGTTGTTTCGGTAGTATTATCCTTAAAAATGTCCGCAGTGCGAGAAGATGGACGCTCAAATCCCATAGTATCCACAAAGATAATCTCTGCTCCGCCGTCTATCATTGCAGAAAGAACGCTATCCTTTGCAAGGTCGGAACTTTCAAACATATCCCCCGCAATGATATACTGCGGCTGGATACCCTCCAAAGAAAGAGTTTCACAATAACCCTCGCCTGTGCATAAATTCTCTCCTGCAAGTGAAAGTACAGCATTTTCAAAGGTATTAACACCTGCAACGGTGAGCTTTGGCGTTACATAGATATAACTACCCGAAAAAGCAGAGCTTACACCGTCTTTTATTACTTTCAAAGCGGTATCACCCTTAATTTTACCCTCATTCTCGCCCACAAATACGGACGAAATATCTGAATACAGCTTTGCATAGCCCTCTGCCGTAGACGGAGTTTCAAGGCATACTACGGCTGTGCCGCCCTCTGTAAGTGCATAGATATCACGCTCTGAAAGTCCCGAAAGAGTAAATATCACATCTGCTTTCAGCTTTAAAAGCATATCCATATCGGGATTCTCTGAGCTTCCTACTGTCTGAATGCCAAGATTTTCAGGGTAATCGCAATAGTTACTTATTCCGCATAGTCTGTCAACATAGCCAAGCTCTGCTATTATCTCGGTCACCGCAGGTGAAAGGCTTACAACACGCTTAGCTTCCGCCTTGATCTCCGTACCGCATAGCGTCAGCGGAAAAAGAGGTGCTTGTTGCTCTGTCGTTTCCGATGAACTGCCCGATATGATAAGCTCTGTGGGAACAGAAGACTGCGGATCTTCCCCACAGCCTGTCAGAAGCAGACTAATAAACAGAAAAAAAGGGATAAAACGTTTCATATAATGCTCCTATTATCAGATCAATATTCCATTCCGAGGGCTATCCTTGCGGAGAGCTGATCCACAAACTGCCGTGCAACTCTGGGTGAGCGGCCGCTCTTTCTTATAGCAAAACGTTCTGCGGCGGCAAAAAGCTCCTCTTCGGGAATAGTTATATCCATATCATCAGCAAGTTTTTTCACGATATCAAGATATACCGCCTTGTTGGGACTGCTGAATGTAACATACAGACCGAAACGATCTGCAAGGGACATACTTTCGTCTATTGCGTCAGAGCGGCTTATCTCGTCGCCCGAACGCTCTGCCGATGTTTCCTTTATTATCTTGCGGCGGTTAGTGGTAGCATAGATAAGTATATTATCGGGACGGGCAGAAATAGAGCCTTCAAGTGCCGCTTTAAGTATACCGAAACGCTCATCGCTCTCGGAAAATGTAAGATCGTCAATGGTAACGATAAATCTGAGCGGAATATCTTTTAACATCTTAAAGAGTGCAGGCAGACCTGTTATCTCATTTTTAGGTAGTTCAACCATTCTTAGTTCATCAAACTCGTTGAGTATTGCCTTTACAGTGCTTGATTTTCCTGTTCCCCTGTCGCCGTACAAAAGTGCATTCTGTGCAGGTTTACCGTTAAGAAAGCAGATAGTATTCTCCACGACCTGCTCACGCTGTGCCTCGTAATTTTTTAGGTCAGTAAGTCGTATAGGATCAATGGTTTCTATCGGGTCAAGCTTTCCGCCTACAAAGGAAAAAGCCTTATACTGTGCAAACATACCGTTTCCGTGCTTTGCGGCAAATTCAAGGAAATACTCCGCCGTGTAGCTGAATTCTCCACACTCGTAATCGGGAAGTCTGCCAAACTGTTTGCTATCAAAACGTTCTTCCAGTAATTTTTTCAGCTTTTTTGATGTGAATTTAGACAAATATGTGATAGTTTCAAGGTCACACTCTATCGCACTTTTCTGTAATTCCGAACACTCTCTTGAACATTTTGCTATAAACTCCGAGTCGGAATAAATAATCATATCGTGAAGGTACTGCGAAAGAGTTTTACCGCTCATAAGCAAAATTCCGCACAACTCTCCGTATGCTTCAAACGCTTTCTTCTTTGATTTTCCACAGAGCCTTGCAAAGGCTTTCATCAAGGGGTCGCCCTTAACATTAAAGGTACATATTGCCGCTGTTGCATTCTTTAAAGTATCCATTTGTTTTCTCCGTTTACATCTGTTCTTTTCTTATCTCTTCTATAAGTTTTTCTAAATCATCAAGTGTACTGAGCGTACCGCAGAGATTTCTGAATCTTGCCGCTCCCTGCATTCCTTTGAGATACCACGAGGCGTGACGCCGTGCCTCCTTCATTCCTACGCTTTCGCCCTTATCCTCTACCAGAAGTCCGATATGACGACGCATTATCACAAGCTTTTCCTCAAAGGACGGCTCGGAGCGGACAGGCTTACCCTCAAAATGATCCTTTATTTGTCCGAAAAGCCAAGGTCTGCCGTAACTGCCTCTGCCTATCATCACAAGGTCACAGCCTGTGTATCTGTACATTTCCTCGCATTGCTCGGGAGTTGAAACATCTCCGTTGCCTATTACAGGAATACTTACTGCCTGCTTTACATCACGGATTATATCCCAGTCTGCCTTGCCTGAATACAGCTGCTCTCTTGTACGTCCGTGTACCGCAACCGCCGCCGCACCGTTTTCCTCAGCTATTTTTGCCATTTCCACGGCATTTACCGAATCAGCATTCCAGCCCTTGCGTATCTTTACAGTTACAGGGATATCTGTCGCTTTGACTGCCGCCGCTACTACCTCTCCGAAAAGCTTTGGAGTTTTCATCAAAGCACTTCCGGCACCGCCGCCCACAATCTTCGGCATAGGACAGCCTGCGTTTATATCTATTATATCAGGGTGATATTTTTCTGTAATTTTAACAGCAGCCGACATAAATTCAGGCTCTGCACCAAAAAGCTGCACTGCCATTGGCTGCTCTGTTTCGGTCACAGTGAGCAGCTCCGCTGTCTTTCGGTCGCTGTAACACAGTCCTTTACAACTAGCCATTTCACCGACTACATAAGCAGCACCGTATTCCTTCGCCATAAGCCGATATGCCCTGTCCGCTACACTTGCCATAGGGGCAAGTGCCGCTGTCTTTTCTATCTTAACATTACCGATATATATGTATTCCATCAGAGGAGATATCCTTTCAATACTAAAATGCTTTTTACATAGTTTTACTTATACATTCTACCACAAAACGAAATAGCTTTCAAGTTCATATTGTAATTTTTAATGAAATATGGTACAATATTTTTATATTATCTTTAATTAGGACAAATTTGTCCGAAATACTATTCTGAGGTATGATATAATGGGAAAAAGTGAAAATAAAGCTGTAAGCGGTGCAGCAAGAGTTGGGCTGATAGATGAGATAAGAGGTTTCGCAATAATCTGTATGGTGGTCTACCACGCAATGTATGACCTAAGATATATTTTCGATCTGGATATCCCCATATTCTTTGAGAGCTGGTTTGACATCATTCGTGATTTTTTTGCGGGAATGTTCATCTTTATATCCGGTACTGCGTGCAGATATTCCTCCAACAATATGAAAAGAGGTATTCAGTGCTTTTTTATCGGTATGATAATGACCTTTGTGCTGCCTTTCTTCACAGGAGGAACGATACTCTTCGGTATTCTTCACTTTATGGGAATAAGTATGATGCTTTTCGGTCTGTCCGAAAAAGCACTGGATAAACTGCCTGCACTTGTGGGAATAATCCTTTGCGTTCTTCTCTATATTTTTACAATGAATGTTCAAAACGGTTCCCTCGGTATAGGAAACATTGTAGAAATACCTCTGCCACAGAAGGCGTACGACGTGGGAATACTCTTTCCGCTGGGTCTTCATAATCAGTATTTCTACTCCTCCGATTATTTCCCCCTGCTGCCGTGGCTATTCGTTTTTGTCGCAGGAAGCTACTTCGGTATATACTGCAAAAAGGGAGTTCTCCCCAAATTCTTCTATAAAACACATATCAAATGGCTTGCAACAGTCGGAAGATACACGATATGGATATATGTTCTTCACCAGCCCATACTCTATCTCATTTTTAATCTCATATTCTGATGCCTATATAAGGCGGATAAAATGGATTATTAAACTACTTGCAAATTTCCCTGATATGATATATAATAGTAATGTTCGCTTTATTGATACAGACATATTCACTGCGTTATTACGCAAAAAGATATATAATACAAAGAAAGGAAGATAAAGAATGATCAAAAACGAAATCCTACCTGCAATATCCCTTCGTGGACTTGTTGTATTTCCTTCAATGGTGCTGCATTTTGACGTGGGCAGAGAACGCTCTGTAAACGCTCTTAAAGCTGCTGCCAACGATAACGGACATATATTTCTTGTTGCTCAGAAAGACCCTGCTACCGCTGACCCTGAGGCTAACGACCTTTACGAAGTAGGTGTTGTGGCTGAGATAAGACAGCTGCTTACTACTCCCGACAACTCTACAAGAGTTCTTGTCGAGGGTCTTTACCGTGCAAAAAGAGTTAAGACAGTAGCTCGCTCCGAATACTTCAAGTTTGAGGTGAAGGAGTATCCTATCAAGGGAGCACCTCTCGCTGAAAACACACAGACAGCCTGTCTGCGTTCCTTAAAAGAAGCTTTTGTGGACTACGCTCAGGTAACACCTAAAATGCCCCGTGAGCTTTACGATAGCATAGTGGGTGAAGAAAACTGTGCAAAGCTGTTTGAAAAGGTGGTATTCAATGTTGTGCTCAGAGTTGAGGACAAACAAAAGCTGCTTGAAACAAACGGTACTCTTTCAAGAATAAAGCTGCTTATCTCAATGCTAAGAAGCGAAATCGAAATAATCGAAACCGAAATGGAGATACAGGAGCAGGTTAAGGAGCAGGTAGACAAAAACCAGCGTGAATACTATCTGCGTGAACAGATGCGTGTTATCTCCCGTCAGCTTGGTGACGGCGACAATCCTCAGGAGGAAGCTGAAAAGTACATAGATAGAATATTTGAGCTTGGTCTTCCCGAGGAAACAACAGAAAAGCTTGTAAAAGAGGCTGAAAAGCTTACAAAGATGTCCTACACCTCACAGGAGGCGGCGGTTATCAGAGGCTATCTCGATACCGTGCTTGACCTTCCGTGGAATGTAAAAACAAAGGATAAACTGGATATCAAAAAGGTTCAAAAACAGCTTGACAAGGATCACTACGGTCTTGAAAAGGTCAAGGAGCGTATCACAGAAACCATTGCCGTAAGAGCATTGGCTCCCGACATCAAGGGACAGATAATCTGTCTGTACGGTCCTCCCGGAGTGGGCAAGACATCTATTGGACGCTCTATCGCTAAGGCACTGGGACGTAACTACGCAAGAATATCCCTCGGCGGTGTCCGTGATGAGGCTGAGATAAGAGGTCACAGAAAGACATACATCGGCTCTATGCCCGGTCGTATCATAAATGCACTTAAACAGGCAAAATCTATGAACCCTGTTATCCTGCTTGACGAAATAGACAAGATGAGCAACGATTACAAGGGCGATCCCTCCTCTGCTATGCTGGAAGTTCTTGACAGCGAGCAGAACAATGCTTTCGTTGACCACTATCTTGAAATACCTGTTGACCTCAGTGATGTGCTGTTTATCACAACAGCAAACTCTCTTGACCCTATTTCTCCCCCTCTGCTCGACAGAATGGAGGTAATAGAGCTTAACAGCTATACAAGAGAAGAAAAATTCAATATCGCTAAAAAACATCTGCTGCCAAAACAACTTGCAAAGCACGGCGAAAAGTCTGCCACAGTAAAGCTTAACGACAAGACTATCTATTCCGTCATCGACTTCTACACACGAGAGGCGGGTGTAAGAAAGCTTGAAAGAAAACTTGCTGATATATGCAGAAAATCCGCCAAAAAGCTTGTTTCGGGCGAAAGCAAGGTAAATATCACAGACGAAAACCTCTCTGACTATCTCGGAGTCAAGAAATATCTCCCTGAACATCTTGCAGCACAGGACGAAGTGGGTCTTGTAAACGGACTTGCCTGGACATCTGTCGGCGGTACTATGCTGCCACTTGAAGTGCTTGTTCTTGACGGTACGGGAAAGACAGAGTTTACAGGTAGCCTCGGCGATGTTATGAAGGAGTCGGCAAAGATCGCTGTAAGCCTTACAAGAGCACTTTCTCAGAAATACAACATAGATCCCGAATTCTACAAGAATAAGGATATACACGTTCACGCTCCTGAGGGTGCTGTGCCTAAGGACGGCCCTTCGGCAGGTGTTACACTTACAACGGCACTGGTATCCGCACTCAGCGGAATTCCCGTTCGCCGTGATGTCGCTATGACAGGCGAGATAACTCTTCGTGGCAAGGTACTTGCTATCGGCGGCCTTAAAGAAAAAACAATGGCGGCATATCGTGCGGGGGTAAAAACAGTATGTATCCCCAAGGAAAACGAGCCTGATATAGACGAGCTTGACGAGGTCGTAAAGCAGAATATCAAGTTTGTTGTTGCTGAGGATATCAGCACTGTGCTTGAAGCGGCTCTCGTTCTTCCGAACTGTGCTCCCAAAAAAGCCGGCAGCATAAAAAAGAAAAAGCTTAAAGGCGAAACACCGGCAGAGAAAAAGATCCCCGTATTGTCGGCAAACTAAATAAAACAGGGCGGACTAACACTCCGCCCTAAAAGTATAGGATAATATTATGAATTTTAACAAAGCAGAATTTTTCACATCTTACGGCAGCTTTAAACAGATACCTGCCTCAACAAAGACTGAGATTGCATTTGCAGGACGCTCAAATGTAGGAAAATCATCGTTGATAAACAAGATATTCAACAGGAAATCCCTTGCAAGGGTAAGTGCTGTCCCAGGAAAGACAGCAACGATAAACTTTTACTCGCTGGAAGATGTTTTCTTTGTTGACCTCCCCGGATATGGCTATGCAAAAGTAGCTAAATCCGAAAAAGAGCGTTGGGGTGACCTTATTGAGGGATATCTTAACGATGACAGAAATCTTGCACTTGTATTCCAGCTTATAGATTTTCGTCACCCGCCCACAAAGGACGATATTATGATGGTGGATTTCCTTATCGATAGCGGTATTCCTTTTGTGGTGATACTCACAAAGGCTGATAAGCTTTCAAAAAAGCAGCGTGAAGAACGCAGAAAAGGACTTCTTACAGAGCTGCCCTGTGCAGAGGATATTACAATAATAGAGTTCTCCGCACAGACAGGAGAGGGCGTGGAGGATATCCGTCAGATAATTGAAGAACTTGCTGAAAGCGAGGAGGAAACGGAAGAATAATTCGCAGATGTGAATTTTCACTTTTCTGACACATTTTTTCACTTGACAATTACCGACAAAAGGGTATATAATAATTTTATCTGTTAATGAAAGGGCTGACATAAAATGAACGAAAAGAAAAGAGCCAGAATGATGAAAGCTTTCCGTATAATCGCTCTGATCTTGGCTATCATTATGATAATCGGCGTAGTAGTACAGAGCTTTATTTAACAGCACGGCGAAAGGATTTCTGACAATATGGGATTATTCAAAAAGAATTATAACGATTCCGGCTCAGGTGTTGCCAAAAAAGCACCGCAAAAGAAAACGATATTCCGTTTTTTTGACGCATTTGTAAATAAATTCTGGACTCTGTTCCTGATAAACCTGATATACTTTTTGTTCTGCATACCGATAGTTACTTTCGGGCCTGCAACCGCTGCAATGACAACACTGATGAGAAATATCTATCTCCAAAAGCCGCAGTTCATTTTCCACGATTTCTTGGCTGCTTTTAAAAAGAACTTCAAGCAGTCACTGGTAATAGGTATCGTAGATGTCATTGCGATATGCCTTGCGATATTCAGCTACTACTTCTATACACTGAATATCGACTCCAACGACAGCTACTGGTTTTTATACGCACTTACAATGGCGGCTGAGATAATCTTCCTGTTGATGAATTTCTTTATTTATCCACAGATAGTGGCTCTCAATCTGGGAATGTCAGCTATACTGAAAAATTCGCTGATACTTGCGTTTGTAAACCTTAAAGGAAATCTTATAACACTTGCTTTCTATATCGGCTATGCAACACTTTTCCTGTTGTTTACACCTTTTGTAGCTGCTCTCACTCCCCTGCTGCCCTTTGCGTGGTTTGGACTTATTTCTATATTTGCTTGTTATCCTGCAATACAGAAATTTATTATCAACCCGTTTTACGAAGCTAAGGGAGAGAGAAATCCCGAGATCCCCGACCACGAATATGATGAATCCGTATTTGAGGACAAGGGCGGCGAGGAAGCTCCAATCAAGATGAAAAAATCCGACACAAAGGGAAAGGTCATCAGATAAAATAAAAGGACGGTTCTGCACCGTCCTTTTTCTTATCATAAATCTTTTTTACACTCTCAGTCGATGAACTTTCGTCCTTGAAACGTATCAAGCTCAGCCATACGCTTGTCTATTCCGCCAAGCACGGAAATCTTGTCAAAGCTCCAAATAGGTGCAAGAGTCGTGCTTTTATCACCGTCGCCTGTTATACGCTCTATCACAGTTTCAGCAGGAAGAAGTTCGAGCTGTTTTACAACGATATCAATGTACTCTTCCTTTTCCATAGGAATATACTCTCCCAGACGATACATATCCGAAAGCTTCGTACCCTCGATTACGTGCATAAGGTGTATCTTAACTCCGTCGGGGCGGAGTTTTCCCAGTACACTTGCGGTTTCCATCATCATTTCGGAAGTTTCCGTCGGAAGTCCGTTTATGATATGTACGCACACCCTTATTCCCGATTTTTTCAGCATATTATATCCAGATAAAAACTCAGCGTAGGTGTGACAACGATTTATAAGCTCTGCTATGCTGTCGTGTATAGTTTGAAGCCCAAGCTCTACCGTAACGGGAACAGGCAAAGAGCCGATAAGCTCTGCCCTTTCAATGTCTATACAATCTGCCCTTGTTCCTATGGCAATACTGTCTGCTCCTGCGGAAATTGCCTCATAATAAAGCTTTTCCAGTATCTCAACGGGGGCGTATGTGTTAGTGTGTGCCTGAAAATATGCGGTCACTTTTGCGTTCGGGAATTTCCGTGCAATACGCTCTCGCTCTTTTTTAAACTGTTCTGTTACAGAAGCACACTGCGATGTGAAATAGCCACTTCCTCCGCTGCAATATATACACCCTCCGATACCACGGCTGCCGTCTATATTCGGACAGGAAAATCCTGCGTCAATAGCCGCCTTATGCACCTTGCACCCGTAGGTATGGATATTATGATAGTTAAGCGTATGATATCGTTTGTTATCATCTGAATACTTAAATGGTGATGATGACATTATCTCATACCCTTTATGATAGAGGCTGCAAAATGCTTTACCTCGGGCTTGTCAGATATCTCCCACAGACGAGAGGTGCAGCAGACAACTCCGTCCTTACGGTAGAGTAAAGCAAGACGCTTACGGCGTTCGGGATTGTCTATCACCCATACATCAGGCTCTATATCCGTGCCGTCAAGGTCTGCACAATGGCTGTGGGAAACGATATTATACCAGCGTGGAGTGGTGTGATACTCTGTCGGGAATGCTTCAAGCAAAGATGAGCCTGTATCTATAAACAGACCTAATGTTCCTGTGGGAACGGGTTTTCCCATACTTTCAGATATACTTCTGAACATACCGTAGCACCAGAAATCAGTACAGTATTCACCAACAAGGTCGGTATCTTTCTTTTCGGGAACAAATAAAGCTCCTGTTTTCTTTGCCTCGTCAAAATCGTTTGTTATTGCAATGCTATTTCCGTTGTAGCTTATATTGTTTTCGGTGATCTCTATATCAAGCTCGGG
The DNA here is from genome assembly GCA_045606505.1 of Oscillospiraceae bacterium. GTDB lineage: Bacteria > Bacillota > Clostridia > Oscillospirales > Ruminococcaceae > CAG-115. The sequence continues at coordinate 36,098 of JAZUSC010000031.1, read as the reverse complement.
ATAGATGTACAGATCATAGGAATTGCATATATCTGTACCCTCAGCTTTAATGTTGAGTTTTGCTGTTACAGGCTTGTCGGTGCTTACAGAAAACTCTATGCTCTTGTAACGTGTCACTCTGCCGCCTTTACTGAAAACTTCGCTTGTGCCACCCTCAACGATATTTCCGTCAACTGTTACATTCCAGCTGATTGTTTCGGGAGAAAAGCTGCTGTCAGTGGAGCTTGTGATAAGTCCCACAGATATTTTTTCCTCGGAAGTATAGACGTATTTCTTGAAATTAGCCATTACAACAGAGCTTCCGCAGTATCTACACCATTCCTCAGAAGTAACGTGACCCTTGTTTTCAAGGAAGCTGTTTAATATTCCTACCGTTGCAACACCTTGTCCCGGAAAATCCTGTATGTCAAGAAGCTGGAAACCCGACATCTGTTCGGAACGCATTGCGGTTTCTATATCGTTACGATAGCACTGCACGGACAAAGCACCCGAAGCACGGAAAAAGTCCTGCCAGTGGCTGAAAAGTCCTTTTTCTTCAAGTCCCTTTTTATATGCAGCATAAGCCTCGTGACGGACAGGGCCTGTATACCTTTCAAGCTCAGAGAAATCGGGATACATAGCAAACTGACCTACCTCGTGGGAGATAACAGGAACATTCGGCACAAGGACACCGCTGTCCTCTGCCTGTACCTTACGCATCTCCGTGCCGTATTGTATCATTATCTCGCCGCCACCGACATCATTAAGTGCCTTTTTCTCATCAATGAGCGGATCGTAATTGTGTATAGTATTAGGCTCGTTGGTCTGAATGTGTCCCTGTGGAGCGTCGCACATAGCATAGCTGCCACGTATCAGCCTGTCACGGTCAAAGCGTACACCACTGAAAAAGTCGTCCTCATCAAGCACACAGGGAACAAACTGATAATTATTTGAACCGCCCACATACATCTTATCAGGACATACACTGCGATATCCTGCAATAAGCTCGTTAAGACGCTCCTTGCTGCCCCAAAGCTCGTTGCCCATTGACATCATCACAAAGGACGGGTGATGTCCGAATTCACGGAGGATACGATACCCCTCGTCACGCAGATAATTATGCTCCTCGCCGAATTCATCGGGAATAGTCCCCCAGAAAGGTAATTCAGGCTGCATATAGATACCCATAATATCCGCAGCGGTGAAAGCTGCCTCAGGAGGACAACAGGTATGGAAGCGATAATGATTTATACCGTATTCCTTTGCAATCTTAAATACTTCCAACCAGGACTCAACATCAGCGGGAGCGTAGCCGGTCTTCGGGAATACCATTCCATCGTGCTTACCACGGAGAAACGTTTCCCTGCCGTTTATCAGTAATCTAAGTCCGTTGCCTTTCATCTCACGCATACCGAATGTTATAGTGCGTGTATCCTCACCTATCGTGATATCCATTTTAAGAAGCTCAGGGGAATACTCGTCCCAAAGCGGTACATCATCTGTCAGCTTGATATCACATTTTAGTTCGCCGTTATTGTATTCAGCGATCTTACTGCCGTATTCCCTGCTGTCATCATAGACCTTTATATGTGCATTTCCCTGCTGTATACCTGAAATCTCCGCTCTTACAGATACGGTCTTTTTATTGATGTCTGTCAGAAGATATACAGCCTCAGGATATGCCGAATAACACTGGATCTCCATTCTGCCAATTATACCGTTCCAGTTTGTCTGTGTATCCCGTGATGTCATATGTCCGCCGCCTGTGGGATAATCAGTATTGCTTACCCTCACAACAAGCTCGTGCTCTCCTGCGGAGAGTCCGTTAAGCGTAAATCTATGCGGAGAACAAAGGGAATTACCATAACGGAATTCCCGTCCGTCAAGGTATATTGCGGTCATACGGGTACGTTCAAAAAAGAGAGTAAGGCTCTTTCCCTCTGCATTGGCAGGGATATTTATCGTTCTTCTGAACCAGGCATATCCCTCAAACTTATGCACATCGGTAAGACAACCGTATTCTATCTCTGTATTTTTCTCTCCAAGTCCTGCATTCGAGGTGGAGTCAGGCAAGGTCATACTGTCAGGATAGTTTTCAGGCGAAAGCTCTCGCTTTGTTTTGTCAAGGAAAACGTCCCACTTACCGCTAAGATCAATTACAAACATAATATTTCTCCGTTCATTTTAGTTTTAATAAAAGATACATTTATCATAATATATAAGACCAAAAATGTCAATAATTTTTCAAAAATATATCCCCCTCCTGAGAGGGGGAAAATATGTCATTCAATTACAGCGGAGCAAAGTATATTCCCTCATCGCCGATAGTCGCCTTACAATGCGGGGTAATAACATTTACTTGTAAGATATGGGAATTGATACGGATAAGAACACCGGGATAAAACTCCTTACGACAGGATACCGACAATGTCTGCTTGCGTTCAAGCGTCTGCTCTATCTCAGAAATTCTTGCCTTGTTACGCTTGATCTCACCCTGTATCTGGAAACGGGACTTCATAGCTTCGACCTTCATCTGCTCACGCTCGGGAGGAAGCTTTGCGGTCTTTGCCATTTCTTGAAGAGTGATAAGTATCTTTCCAAGCTGGTCAAACTTATCGTCAAGCTCTGCATTGCGGTGTTCGAGATTGTCCTTTTCCTCGGAAAGCACAGCGTTATTACCGAGAGTGATGACAGTCTTTGCATAACCCTCAGAGCCGATAGTATTAGCCTCGATATTTTCAAGTGCTGTATATTTACCGCCCATCATTGCACCCTTACCAGATGCGATGATAGAACGTCCTGAATACACCTCGCCGCCAACAAACGCAGCCGCTTCAACATTACCCTCGGCGGTGACCTTACTGTTCTCACAGAAGCCAAGCTTTACACTGCCCTTGCAGTCAATAGTTGAATTGATACTGCCAAGCTTTATGTTAAGATCGCCGTTGCAAGTGATATTAGCAGATGTAACAGTACCGTTGATAGTGATATTCTTCTTCGATGTGACGGAATAGCCCTCACATACATTACCCTTTATTATCACATTACCGATAAAGTCAATATTACCTGTTGCTACGTCAACGTCAGCCTTGATAAGAAGCTCTTCCTCAACTATAAAGCTGCCGTTAAGATAACGCAGATTGCCGTCAGTGACAGCGATAAGCTCAGTACCGTCCTCAGTGATAACAGTACCCTTGCCTATGCTTATCTTCGCAGGGACACCGATATGCTGAGATACAGTTCTGCCGGTAATATCAATACCCGGCTCACCTTCGGTAGGAAGCGATATAGTACCGATAGTAGTACCTGTAAGGATATTTTTAACAACACCGAGATTCTTATAATCAACAGTACCTGTTTCGTCCTCAACAGGAGCAATGACAGTATCCTTATCAAAATGATATTTGATCTCGCCGTCAATACCGTTTATAGGCGGCGTCCAGCGTGCGATACAGATATTTTCCCCATATCTCTTTTTCTCAACGGCGTCAACAAGAGCGTCCTCATTCAGGCCATAGGTTATGCCCTTTTCTTTTACTGCATTTCTCACCATATCAAGCGTTACATCAAGACCGCCGTTCTGCGGCTGAGTCATAGCCATAAATGCAGTGGTGAAATTTGGATCGACAGAGATCTCAACAACACCGTGGATCGGAGTGATAGTATTAGTATCAGACATAATCTGACCCCCTTTCATTTTCTGTACAAGGTACTTTTCCTCTAATATAATTGTAGCATATTTTTTTCCTTTTTTCAACCGTTTTAACAGTTGTAAATATAAACAAATATATATGTACATTTTCAGCACAGTAATACAACATATATGGTGCGGCTTATACATATTTAATTATAGGGCTATGGATTTTTCAAAATTCCCCAAATAGAAAAATTGCTCAGAATTTGTTATAATTGAACAAATTTAATTATTTTTATAAAAAATTATTGACGATTTGTTGAATATATGCTACAATATTGTAAAGAAAAAAATGGAGGTTTTCATTATGGTCTATCTATCTGAATTTGTAGGAAGTCTTATCTTCCTGCTGGGCGGTTACTCTTATATGTGTAACGTATCCCTTAAAAAGACTCTCGTTGGCAAACTTAACTACATTGAACTGGTCGTAGCTTGGAGCTTGGCTGTCGGATTCGGTCTTGCAGTTGCAGCAATAATGGGCGGTCCTGCTTATCTCAACCCCGGTGTTGTGATCGGCAGCGTTATCTGGAACGGTCTTCCTATCGTTGATGCAGCTCTTTATCTGCTTATGGAGTTTCTTGCAGCAGGTGCAGCGGTACTCATTTGTATGATATTCTTCCACGACTCCTTCAAGGCTTCCAAGGACGAGCCAAAGCGTGGCATCTTCGCCGCTTATCCTGTTGAACGTAATCTTCCCCTCAACTTCTTCCAGGAAATCATCGCTACATTCGTATTCCTTTTCATCGTATTTATGGGTATTGCAGGTGTAACAGCTACAACAGGCGACAAACAGTCCGTACTTATCGGTGCAGTTGGTTTCGGTGCAGTTGCTATCCTCGCACTTACACTCAACAGCACAGGATTCAGTATGAATGCAATGCGTTCCGTATTCAGCAGCATCTGGTTCGCTATCCTTCCTATCCCCAACAAGAACCACGAAAAGGTTGACTGGACATATCAGATCGTAGTAAATCTTATCGGTTCTACAATCGGCGGTATCCTTGCAGTAATCGCAACAAGCTGCATTAAGAGTAATCTGGTATAACAATAATTACATAGAAAAAGGTCTGTACATTATGTGCAGACCCTTTTTTATTGCTAGTATCGATCACTGTGATATCCATACGTCCTTTACAAACGCTTATACTTTTCCCTAACCATATAAAAAAAGATAGCTCTGATTGAACTCTATACCTGTCTATGGAGAGCAACTAATAATAAAACGGTCGGCAACATCGTGCCGACCGTAATTTATTTCGTATAATTACTGCTGAGGTGTTCCGCAGAAAGGACAGAACTTAGCACCAGCCTTTATCTCCTTAGCACAGGATATACAAGCATTGGGCTTTGCAAGATCAATGGGAGCAGCCACAGGCTCGGGGATAGGTGCGGGAGCGGGTACAGGCTCGGGGATAGGTGCAGGAGCAGGTACAGGCTCAGGGATAGGTGCGGGAGCGGGTACAGGCTCGGGAATAGGTGCAGGAGCGGGTACAGGCTCGGGGATAGGTGCGGGAGCGGGTACAGGCTCAGGGATAGGTGCGGGAGCGGGTACAGGCTCAGGGATAGGTGCGGGAGCGGGTACAGGCTCGGGGATAGGTGCGGGAGCGGGTACAGGCTCGGGGATAGGTGCGGGAGCAACTACGGGCTGAGGAGCAGGAGCAACTACGGGAGCTGTCTGAGCAACAACAGGAGCAGGAGTTTCATCAACTATACCCATTTTATCGCCAAGTGCATTAACCTTCTTGTAGGTTCTGTAAAGAAGCATCAGACCCTCAAATACAACACGAGAACCACCGATATTGAAGATGATAGTGTGTATCATATTATAGAAGCCTGTGAAGAAGCCGCCTGTAAAGCAAAGCGGAAGTGAAAGTACATAATATGCTGTATAAACGATATAAAGAAGCTTAACAAGGTTTTCAAAATATGTACCGTTAAGAGAAAAGAAATCTGCAACAAACTTCATAAAGCCTGTGTACTGCTTATCTCCTTTAAGTATGGTCTTTGTCATAACCACTGCAAGAACTACTACGCCAATGAGAAGGAAAGCGAGAATGAATTCATAAATCTCATACCAACGTATGCTGCTTAAAAAATTCATTCCATAATAAGAAATCTGATTCATAAAAAAACTCCTTTTTGCTTTTATTACGAGAGGATAGACCTCTTGCTTACATTGAAGTATACCATATATATGGCAAATAATCAACCACAAATTTAAATATTCTCTGAAATATCAAAGGGAGTGGTCTGATATACAAAATAATTCAGCCAGTTTGTATACAAAAGAGTAGCGTGAGAACGCCAATTCTGTACAGGCGGATTATTTGGATTATTGTCGGGGAAATAATTAAAAGGAAGATTAGGTTCAAGTCCCCTGTCAACATCACGGAAATATTCCGAAGCCAGAGTATCGGCATCATACTCGGAATGACCTGTGATGAAGAACTGCTTACTGTCCTCGCTGCATACAGCGTAAACGCCTGCCTCTTCCGAAACTGCCATTACTTTAAGCTGAGGTACTTTCTCAATATCTTCAAGCTTCACCTCGGTATGACGCGAGTGAGGAACATAGAATTCACTGTCAAAGCCCCTGAAAAGACGGGATTTCGGAGTAAGCATAGTGTGCTTGAAAACACCGAACATCTTGCTGGAAAGGGGATACTTCGGGACACCGTAATGATAATACAATGCCGCCTGTGCTCCCCAGCAGATATGGAACGTTGAATGTGAATGAGTTTTTGTCCACTCCATTATCTCACAAAGCTCGTCCCAATACTCGACATCGTTAAAGTCAAGCTGTTCAACAGGGGCACCTGTGATGATAAATCCGTCAAAATTTGTATCCTTTATCTCGTCAAAGGTCTTGTAGAATGTAAGAAGATGCTCACTCGATGTATTCTTACTTGTATATGTAGAAGTCTGTACAAGCGTTATCTCTATTTGAAGAGGCGTATTTGAAAGACAGCGAAGTATCTGAGTTTCTGTCGCTATCTTCGTAGGCATAAGATTAAGTATGCCGATCTTTAACGGACGAATGTCCTGATGCAGAGCACGATACTCTGTCATAATAAATATATGCTCGTCTTCAAGCACACTTTGTGCGGGCAGACCGTCAGCAATTTTTACAGGCATAGTTTTCTCCAATCTATTTATATTATATATGATAAATTATAACTCAAATCAAAGTGTTTGTCAAGCTAAATACAAAAGGAGAGAGCTTTTGCCCTCCCCTATTGCTTTCAAAGATAAACCGCCTTGCCGTGGGTGTGCATATAAAACCCGCAATATAGCAGGGTGGGTAAGATCGCCCTTCGGTTTCACGCTCCCTATCTTCCGCAGTACGGGAGGTCTGCAATCCGCCGCCGGAGTCGAAATCCCTTTTTCAAAGTGTTGGATTATAGAAACACACCTTAAACGATACAAAGCAGTCTACAAACTAATTCAAATGACAGTTCCTCTGTCGATAATATGATCTGCAATTTTCAGCGGATCATACAAGGAAGATCATTCCTCTTCTTCCTCGTCATAGTCGGCGAGTTCAGCAAAACGACGTAAGAACAGCTCACCGATCTCCTGATATTCCTCATCGCTGTCAACTGTGGTAAGCATATACTGACCGTCCTGCTCGACCTCTTTAAGAACAACGAACTCGTCTGTACCCTCAGCATCGTCCTGATCGTCTGCAATTTCGGGAACAAGAGCATAGTATATTGTTCCGTTATATTCTACTGTATCAATAAACTCAAAGCGTACTACGTTACCGTCATCGTCAACAAGCTCGATAACGCCCTCTTCCTCATCAAGGATATTATTGTTCATATCTTCTGACATATTATTATTTCCTTTCGTCAAATGTGTTTTAACACACGGTATATACTTATTTTACACTATGAAAGTAATATTGTCAATAAGAAAAAACGTGAAATCTCCCGAAAACAGTGTGTTTAGCCGAAAAATCATTAGAATGAACAATCCGCTGCCAAAAATATTATACAATCTCACAAATAAAAAGTTGATAAAATCTATTGACTTTGCACAAAATATGTGGTATTATTATATCAAGGAAAAACACTAAAACAGAAAAGAAAGAGGTAAGTCCGATGGGTTAAGAAGCTTATAACTAAGGCCTAACGACGAAAGGAGTAGTCCGATGGAAACTACACCTAACTTCAAAAGACTTTATAACTGATACGAAAGGAGCGAGTCCAATGGAAAAAATAACTGAGTCCCAGAATCTTTCATCTGCGGCTCGTAACCAAGAGTAAAGCTTCAATACTATGGTGAACGGACTGCACAGGGTTCTCCCCTACGATGCAGCAGCTACCGAAACAGAGTGTTTAACTCATTACAAAAGCTTGACTTAAAGGCCGACGCAGATGAGCCTGAATCGCAAGGTAAAGCGTTTACATAGATAAAACCTTTGAATGAGGTGAGTCCAAAATGCACTGTAACGATTTGATCAAGAGGCTCGATAAATTCTGAATGAGGTACACTCCAATGTAATACTTAAATTACAATTTAATAAAATTAACTCCCTCGGAATGTCTTTCGAGGGAGTTGCTGTTTTTTAGTATATTTCGATCTCTGCACTATTGCGGATAAATACAGGCATTATATCTATCGGAGCGGGTACAGTAACTGTCTGACCTCCTGCGTAGACGGTCTTTGTGTATGCGTCTGTCCATTCTGCTCCCTCGGGAAGATATACGGTACGCTCTCTTGCTCCCTGTTCCATAACAGGTGCAACAAGGATATCTGAGCCAAACATATACTCGTCTTCTGTTTCCCAAGCCTTTTTATCACTGCTGAAATCAAAGAACAGCGGACGCATAACAGGAAGTCCCTCCGCACTGCACTTATCCATAGCCTCACGGATATAAGGACGAAGCTTTTCTCTTATAAAGAGGTATTTTTTCAGTATCTCGTAGTTAGCCTCGCCAAAACTCCACACCTCGTTATCCTGTCCTGATGTCAGCTGACGTACTCCGTCAATGAACTCCGTTTCACGCTCATACCACGGACTGCGTTCGCCGTGCATACGAAATACGGGACAGAATGCTCCCCACTGGAACCAACGTACAAGAAGCTCACGGAAACTGTCATCAGAGATATCTCCGCCAAGGAAACCGCCTATATCGGAAGTCCACCACGGAATACCCGCAACACACATATTAAGTCCCGCTTGAAGCTGTTCTCTCATAGCACGGAAAGAGGAATGAATATCTCCTGACCAGGTGAGTACACCATACTTCTGACTTCCTGCCCAGGCACAGCGTACAAGACTCAAAACCTCATTCTCCCCTGCCTCTTTAAGTCCGTCATAAAATCCCTTTGCGTACATCAGCGGATAGATATTTGTGCATTGTAAAGCTGTTCCCGCATAGTAACGATAATTGTCAAAGTCGTAAGGACCGTACTCAGGTTCTGCCTCATCAAGCCAGAAGGTGCGTATTCCCTTTGTGTAGTAGTTTTCTCTGCACTTTTCCCATACAAATTTCTGTGCACCGGGATTTGTAGCATCGTAAAATACAGTATTGCCCATCCAGGTCATATGCAGACCATTTCCCCTGTCAGCAGAGACAAGATATCCCTTGTCTGCCATTTCACCGAAGTTTTCGCTCTTTTCGTCTATGGTGGGCCATACGGATACTACTGTTTCAATGCCAAGTTCCTTTAATTCCTTGACCATTGCGTCAGGGTCGGGCCAGTCACGGGGCTCAAACTTGAAATCGCCCTGTCTTGTCCAGTGGAAGAAATCCACTACGATAGCGTCCATAGGAAGTCCTCTGCGTTTATGCTCTCTCGCAACTGCAAGTATCTCCTCCTGTGTCCTGTATCTGAGCTTACACTGCCAGTATCCAAGACCGTATTCAGGCATTCTTGGTGCTCTGCCAACTGCGGCGGTATACTGAGCCTCTATCTCTGCGGGAGTATCTCCTGCTGTGATAAAGTAATCAAGCTTCTGTGTGGACTTTGCATACCACTCTGTTTTATTAGTACCGAAGGTCGCTGTACCTATTGCAGGGTTATTCCACAGAAAGCCATAGCCTCGGCTGGAAAGCATAAACGGTACGCTCGCCTGAGAATTACGGTGTGCGAGTTCAAGTACCGCACCCTTCTTATCAAGATGCTTTTCCTGATATTGTCCCATACCGAAGATCTTTTCGTCGTCAAAGGCTTCAAAGCGGGCTGTAAGCTCATAATCAGTGCCGCCCTGTCTGCATTTAAGTTCCCTTGCTACCACACGGAGAGGTACACAATAACGGTTGATGCGGTTACGGTCACGCCAGTACTCCTCTGTTAGTAGTTCACCACGCTGATTGAAGAAGCTTATTCTTCCCTCGTAGTCTACCTTTGCAGTTATCTTTCCGTTTGTTATGTAGTGATTAGTACCTGTCTGATGATAATGGGAATATTCCTCTCCCCTGTACCACGGGTCGGTAGTGTCTACGCTCTCCTCTCTGAAAGAGGGGACGCACCATTTTACAGGCTCACACAACGCCCAGTCGTGGTCGTCCATTTTTGGCTCTGCGGTCATTCGTACTCGGAGTGAGTTCTCCCCCCACGGCTCTATCCAGACCTGAGAATTGCCGTTTTTAATGATAAGCTTGTTGCCCTCGTTATAGATACTCATAAAAACTATCCTTTCTTTCAGTATAATTCTGACATAAAATATTTTACAACATTCTCTCTCCAAATGCAATCCCTCTATTGCAAAAAAACAGGTTTTGTGCTAAAATATTGTATATACTATTTTTAAAAGGTGATAAAATGAATTACTCGCTTAACGCAGGTGATTGGAACAGTATTTTTGCCGTTCCTTCAAGCGTTGTTGATAAATACATAAAACTTGCCTCGGGCGGCTCTTTAAAACTTCTGTTGTTTTTACTCCGTCACGGAGGAAAGATATTTACAGATAAGGAGCTTTGCGAAACGCTCGGCTTTCGTAGAGAGGGAGAGTTAGAGGACGCTGCACTTTTCTGGGTACAAAGAGGGATAATCCGTGCAGAAAAAGGCTCACTGACAACAGCTCCCGAAGAACCTATACAGACGATACTTCCAGAAGTATCAAATATAGAGGAGAAAGTAATCAAAACTGTTCAGCCTGTCCCAAGCGTCAAAAAAATGTCCGATAACGGTGCTGCTATCTATACCTCGGGAGATATTGCAGACAGGATAAAACAGGATCCTGCAATCAAATACCTGTTTGCAGAGGCAGAAAAGCTGTATAAGACAACTCTAACCCCACCGCAAAGCCGCACGATACTTACACTGGTCGATCACTACGGTCTGCCCGCAGAGGTCGCTATTATGCTCCTTAGCTACTGCTTTAAGATAGGCAAAACTACCTCAGGATATATTCAGAGTGTTGCACAGACATGGTCTGACGACGATATCCGCACTGTATCTGCCGCTGATGAACGTCTTGCAAAGCTTGAAAAACGTTTTTCCGTAGAAGAAAGACTGCGTACCGCTATGGAGCTGAAAACAAAATTCTCCCAGAAACAACTGGCATTTATAAAGGTGTGGTCAGAGGATTGGTGCTTCAACGAGGATATGATACTACTTGCGTATGAGCTTACACTCGACAACACAGGCGGAATGAACTTTAACTACACCAACAAGATACTGGAAAACTGGCACAACGACGGCTTATCTACACGAGAAGCTGTTGAACAAAACGCTAAAAACAGAGCTGCCAAAACATCAGCTAAAAAGCCGCTCGAAAATAGCTCGATAGATATGAACGACATAATGAAAGACGTTTTACAACAATATCACAATAACGAGGATAAGTAATGTATGAGTATGAATGAAAATTATTTCAACAAGGCAACAGAACAACTGCTGAATCGTCGTGCTGAGAACCAGAGCATTCAAGAAAAAAGACGTGCAGAGGTCGATAAAAAAATACCCGAATACGCACAATTAGAGGCCCGTCTTGCAGAAACCTCAGGAAAGCTGATCACCATAATGCTGAGGAAAGATGATAACAGAGAGGAACAGCTTAAACAACTGGAACAGGGAAATCTTTCTATGCAGAAGAATATGTCTGCTCTTCTTGTGCAGGCTGGTTTTCCGGAGGACTACCTCTCCCCTGTTTACACCTGTGAAAAGTGTAAGGACAAAGGCACATTCAACGGGAAATGGTGTGAGTGCTTCTATCGGCTTATGCTTAATGCGGCGGCTGATGAGCTTAACGCTGTATCTCCCCTTAAACTGTCGTCCTTTGATAATTTCAGCCTTGAATACTATTCAGAGGAAACTGACCCCGCTCTCGGTACAAGCCCTCGTGTGATTATGGCACATAATCTTGAAGTCTGCAAACATTATGTAGAGGATTTCCAAACAAATAGCGACAGCCTGTTTCTTAACGGAGGTACAGGTCTTGGAAAGACACATCTTTCACTGGCTGTTGCTGACGCTGTTATCAAAAAAGGATACAATGTTGTATACTGCTCTGTACCCGAAATAACAAGAAAGCTTGAAAAAGAATACTTTGGCAAATCCGATGAGAATACTATGGATGCACTGACCCAGTGCGACCTGCTTATCCTTGATGACCTCGGAGCGGAAATGGATAAACCTCTGTATACATCGCTTGTTTACGAGTTGATAAACACCCGTATCAACAGGGACGTTCCTATGGTTATAAACTCAAATCTCACCGCTGCCGAACTAAAAGAACGTTATCAGGACAGAATATGGTCAAGGCTGTTCAGTACTAAGGTGCTGGTATTTGCAGGAACAGATATACGCAGAAAAGTAAAGAAATAATTTGGTCGTACCAACAATATACAGGAGGAAATAATATGGGAAAATTAAAGATCGGTATCCTTACAAGCGGCGGCGACTGCCCCGGACTTAACGCAACTATCAGAGGTGTTGCAAAGGCTACCTATGAGGCTTTCGGAGAGGACAAGGTGGAGATAATCGGTATCCACGACGGCTATCACGGTCTTATCCACGGAGTTTACAAAACAATGCAGCCCTCGGATTTCTCAGGTATCCTTACACAGGGCGGTACTATCCTCGGTACAAAGCGTACTCCTTTCAAGATGATGCAGATAATCGAGGACGATAAGGTAGATAAGGTCAAGGAAATGAAACGCACCTACAAGGACTTAAAGCTTGACTGCCTGTTTACTCTCGGCGGAAACGGTACTCACAAGACTGCAAATATGCTTTCGGAAGAGGGTCTTAATGTTATAGGTCTGCCTAAGACTATCGACAACGATATTTTCGGTACAGATGTTACATTCGGTTTCCACTCTGCTGTTGATATCGGTACAGAGGTCATCGACAGGATTCACACCACTGCAAACTCACACAGCAGAATTATGGTAATAGAGATTATGGGCAACAAGGCCGGTTGGCTTACTCTGTACAGTGGTCTTGCGGGCGGTGCTGATATAATCCTTCTTCCTGAGATACCCTACGATATCGAAAAGGTCGCAGAGGCTTGTCAGAAGCGTGCAGACGCAGGTAAGGACTTCTCTATCCTCGCTGTGGCAGAGGGTTGCTTTGATAAAGACGAAGCAAAGCTCAAGAAAAAGGAACGCACAAGACTTCGTCAGGAGCGTGGCGAAACAACAGCGACCGCTCGTATCGCAAAGAGTATTCAGACAATGACAGGTCTTGAAACAAGAACGGTAGTTCCCGGACATATCCTCAGAGGCGGAAGCCCCTCGGCTTATGACAGAATACTTGCAACACAGTTCGGTGCTCACGCTGCGGAGCTGCTCAAAAAGGAAAAGTTCGGCTATACCGTTGCTATGGTTGACGGAAAGATAACAGAAAATCCCCTTGGTGATGTGGCTATGAAAACAAAATTCGTACCAGCAGACAGCAAAATGGTCATTACCGCAAAAGATATCGGTATCTCATTCGGCGACTAAGATATGAAAAAGAAACTTATGCTTGCAATGAGCGGCGGAGTGGACAGCTCCGCTGCCCTTGCTTTGCTTACAGATACCTATGATGTGATAGGTGCGACCTTACAGCTATGTGACGCACACAATGATGTTTCGGACGCTGTAAGTGTTGCAAAAAAGTTCGGAATTCCGCATTATGTATTTGATATGCGTGAGCTTTTCAAGGAAAAAGTCACAGATAACTTTGTGCAGACCTACTTTTCGGGAGGTACGCCAAATCCTTGTATACAGTGCAACAAGTTTATAAAGTTCGGTGCGTTGTGGGAGGAAGCTAAAAAGCTCGGCTGTGAGTACTTTTCCACAGGCCACTATGCAAGGGTTGGCTTTGATGAAAATACCAAACGGTATCTTCTGCTGAAAGCGACTAGTCCAAAAGATCAGAGCTATGTTCTGTACAATCTGTCGCAGGAAGTCCTTTCTCACCTTGTTCTTCCCCTTGGAGAAATGGAAAAGGCACAGGTGCGTGAGATAGCTTTAAAAAACGGACTTGTAAACGCTGACAAGCCTGACAGTCAGGATATCTGCTTTGTGCCTGACGGAGATTATGCGGGATTTATCAGAAGATACTCTGACGACATTCCAGCCGCAGGTGATTTCGTTGACGAGAACGGAAACGTACTCGGTACGCACAAGGGATTGATACACTACACGATAGGTCAGCGTAAGGGACTCGGCATCTCTTTCGGAAAGCCGATGTTCGTTACGGGAAAGAACGCACAGGATAACACAGTCATTCTGGGAGAACAGGACAAGCTATTCACACGGGAGCTTACTGCGAAAGATGTGAATTTCATCACTGTCCCAAAACTGACAGAGCCTCTCCCCTGCAAGGCTAAGACAAGATATTCCCAGATAGAACAGCCTTGCTTTATTTATCCGTTATCCGATGACCGTGTAGAGGTGAAATTCAACACTCCTCAGAGAGCGATAACCAAGGGACAATCCGTGGTGTTCTATGACGGTGATATCGTTATAGGCGGCGGAATTATAGAATAAAAACAAAAGAAAAAAGACATTCGGAGGTACACTATGTTCAACATAGCAGTAGCACAATCGGGCGGCCCTACCGCCGCAATCAACTCCTCGCTGGTGGGAGTATTCAACGGAGCAGAAAAATGCCCTGATATCGACGAGATATACGGTGCTGAAAACGGTATTGAGGGTATCCTTAAAGACCGTCTGCTCAACCTGAGAGCATTACTCACAGAGGAGCACGACAAGGAGCTTCTGATGAAAACACCCTCCACTATTTTAGGCTCCTGCCGTTTTAAGCTGAAAGACTTTGAGCTGGACGAGGAAAGCTATCAGAAGATACTTGATACCTTTACAAAGCACAATATAAAGGCTTTCTTCTATATCGGCGGTAACGACTCTATGGATACCGTTATGAAGCTTGACCGTTATTTCACTGCACAGGGAATTGACATCAAGGTGGTTGGCGTACCCAAGACCATTGATAATGACGTTACAGAAACAGACCATACTCCCGGATTTGGCTCTGCGGCAAAATATGTTGCAACCTCCTTGCAGGAGATAATCCGTGACAGCCGTGTGTACTCCATTCCCTCTGTTACTATCGCTGAGATAATGGGTCGTGACGCAGGCTGGCTTGCTGCCTCCTCCTGTGTGCTGAGAGCAAACGGAGAGCCTGCTCCCCATATGATATATCTGCCTGAGGGCGAATTCTCTCCCGAAAAATATTTAGAGGACGTTAAACAGGCACAGCTCCGCTACAAGGCTGTTATCGTGGCTATCTCTGAGGGGGTAAAATTCCCCGATACAGAGGAAAAGCTGTCCGCTACCGACGCATTCGGTCACACAATGCTGGGCGGTATCGGAAAGAAGCTGGAAGAGTACACTGCAAAGCACATCGGCTGCAAGGTTCGTTCCATTGAGCTTAACGTAATGCAGAGATGCAGCTCCCACATTGCTTCGCTTACGGACATCACCGAAGCTGAGCGTATCGGCAGAGAGGCTGTAAAAACGGCTGTAAGCTACGGTGAAAGCGGTGTTATGATGTGCTTCAAGCGTATCAGCAATAACCCCTACCGCTGTGAGGTTGTTTCCGCTGAGATAGCAAAGATTGCAAATCAGGAAAAGAAATTCCCCCGTGAGTGGATAAACCCCGAGGGAAACAACGTTACAATCGACGCACTCAACTACTTCCTGCCGCTTATTCAGGGAGAGCCTGTGATAGAGTACAGAAACGGTATTCCTGTTCATTTCAGATTGGATCAATAAGGCGTTTTTTTCGGTTTTGACGATAGGCAAAACGCCGCCTGACCTTACGGCGGCGAGAAAAAAATGCAGCGTAACCGTTTACGGTTATGCGTTCATTTTAGGTTAGATCAATAAATCGATTTTTTAAGTGACTTATAAAATATTAGGGCGAGGTTTTTACCCCGCCCATTTTATTTACTTTATAGCTATTGTAGAATTGCCGATGCTTACAGATACGACATTCTTACTATTTATGGGATAATCAAATTCAGCCGAGGCAATTAAATGCTCTCCGTTTTCGGTTATACTTCCACTGAATTCATCGCCTGTTTTAATTGATGTTCCGTCATTGAATACTATCTCCGCCTCCACACCGAGAACTTCTGCTTTAAGATCGATCGGCTTCAACGAAAATTCAGACGTGGTAAAACGAATACCCAAAGGTGTAACAGTAACAGTGGTATCATCGCACACTCCGACCAATCCCAGATCAACAGGTGTTTCTGCGTCAACTGTTATAGTCATTTCTTTATTTTCAATCAAGGTAAGCTTAATGAATTTTTCAGTCCTGAAATGATCCATTTCCACTAACGGACTATCTGAAAAATCTTTGGAAAATCTCTGTAAACCATAGAACATAAAGGTCAGACGATCATAAGCAAATCCATTCTCGTTGCGTGAAGTCAGCTTTTGATAACCCGAAACAACATTTCCGTTTACAGAATACACATCTCTGACCGATGATACATCCATATCAACGTTGTCAAGACTTATTCCCCAGTCATATTGTTCTGTGTCCTTAGCGTACTTCTCATCAAGCTCAACATCATACAGAACATAGGCATTGTTTCCGTCAGATATCGCTCCCCTTATGATAAATGTTCCTGCCTCAAATTCATATCTCATATCTAGTTCACAGCCAAGCTCCGCAAAATCTATCTTAGCTGTTTCGCTTTCAGGTGCTTCACCTGATATTCCTATATCTGACATAGACGATCTGAACAGATCTTCGAATGCCTGTTTAAAATTCCAGTTATTCACTGCCCCAACGACTACTGTGCCTGCCGCAAGAACTCCCACTGCCGCATAAAGTGCGATAAAGGGCTTTTTTATACTTCTTTTTACTGTCTTGTTTTCCATATCTTCCGCCTTTCTGAGTGCTTTATAAAGCAACTCTCTGTCGCTCATATCGGAGGTTATTTTATCAAACAGCGTATTGTATTGTTTTTTCATAGCAGGTCCTCCTTTAAAAGCATTTTTCTAAGCTGATTTCTAGCACGGGCAAGTCTTGTCCTGACGGTTGCGGAGTTCATACTTCGCAGCTCAGCAATCTCGTTCACTGAATAGCCCTCATAATAGTAAAGATATATCACTAAGCTGTATTCGGGGTTCAGCTTTTTCACGCAGTCAAGGAGATAGCTCTCCTGCTCTGTTTCAACAGGAATATTATCGTCAAGGTCTGCTCTTCGTTTGTACCAGCTTGATCTTAATAAGTCCTTAGAAAGATTTATCGCAACACGAATAAGCCAAGCTTTTACATTCTCGCCGCTTTCAAAACTGTTCTCGCATACAAAAAGTCGCACAAATGCGTCCTGAGTTATATCCTCAGCGTCCTCACGGTTCTTTACATAGCTGTACGCAAGACGGAATACGGTATTCTTGTATGAGTGTATGTATTCTTCAAGCTGATGCTCGGTCACGATATCATCTCCTTTCAGGAAAAAGGCCTTTCGTAGATAAGACGAAACAAAAACGGAAAATGTTTCACTTCCATAAAAAAAGAGCAGTTAAACCGCTCTCCTTCTTAAATCATTTTTTCTCTGATAACTGTTTTAACACGTTCGGTTATATACGCACCTGTCAATATCTCATCAAGGTCTACCCATTTGAAGTCTATTGTTTCCCCCTCTTGAAGCATCACCGCAGACTTATCCATATCAGTTTCGCATAAGTAGATAAAATAGTGAACTCCCACACCGTTATCGTGTACCTCTGAAACCTCTGCAAGTGGTATGAGTTTTTCAGCGATAACTCCCGTTTCCTCTAAAAGCTCACGTTTTGCACCCTCGTAGGGTGTTTCACCTTTCAGTACAGAGCCGCCTGCTCCTATCTCCCACGCTCCGGGCCAACCTACTTTATGTAAATCACGCTGCATTGCAAGAAACGTACCGTCTTTGTGTCTTACTATAACCTCTCCAACAACGTGATAAAGCCCCTTTGGGAAATCTCCATCACGGATAATATCAATACCTGCCAAAGTCTTATCAGCATTATAGCCGTCCCATATTTCCATTTTATATCTCCTTTCAAAAAAGAAATCGGGTGACCGAAATCACCCGATATAATCGCTGTTATAACAATCCCTCACTGTGGATATAATCCTTTATTTCCAGTGCGGTCGCCCGCTCCTGAGGATTGTCAGTATATTCATCTGTATGGGAGATAATGTATTCCGCAATTTCAAGTGCCTCGTTGTAACGTTCAAGCTCCATAAGAAGTTCAGCATAGCAGCATCTTATCTGTATCTGCTCAAACTCATTGTCGCTCTCGTTTATAGCATCACGCAGACAAAGCTCAGCCTTGTCGTACTCGCTCTTATCAAGCAGATAAAGTGCATAATTAAACTTAGCGTTCATAATCATACCTCCCTTTTAATGATAGTTTTTTTGCTTTAATTACTCGCCGCAAAGTTCCTTATACGTATGACCGTAAACGGTCATACTACAATCATTTCTTCGCTGTCGGAGCGACAGCGATTTTCTTCGAAAACCGAAACGATCGCTTTCTTAAATTGTTGATCACTCGCCGCAAAGTTCCTTATATAGACCGATGTAGAGCTTAGCAGATGCCTCCCAGCTGAAATCAGCCTTCATAGCCTTAGTCATAATCTTCTTCCATTCTGCCTTGTTGTCATAAGCAGCCTTTGCACGCTGGATAGCGTGGAGCATATCGTGAGCATTGTAGCTCTGGAATGTAAATCCGATACCGTCGTCGCCTGCATCGATGATACTGTCTTTAAGACCGCCTGTTGCACGAACTACCGGCACAGTACCGTAGCGTGCAGCTATCATCTGAGCAAGTCCGCAAGGCTCACTCTTAGAAGGCATAAGGAATATATCAGCACCTGCATACAGACGCTTTGCAAGTTGAGGATTATAGCCCTTGTAGAAGCCTACCTTGTCGGGATAACGATAGTGCATCTCCTGGAAGAAGTCCTCATACTGAGCCTCACCCGAACCGAGAATAACTACCTGCATATCTGTTGCAATGATATCATCAAATACTGCCTTTACAAGGTCGAAACCCTTGTGATCAGCAAAACGAGAGATCATAACCAGCAGAGGGATATCATACTGTGGCATACCAAACTCGTCAAAGATAGCCTTTTTACAAGCCGCCTTGCCTTTAAGGCTTCTTGCAGAGAATGTTGCCGCAATATTCGGGTCAGTCTGAGGATTGTACAGATCAATGTCGATACCATTAAGGAATCCACAGGTCTTGTACTGCTTTGTGGAAAGGATTCTGTCAAGTCCGTGACCAAACCAGGGATCAAGTATCTCTGTTGCGTATGTGGGAGATACGGTGGTGACCTTATCAGCCATCTCGATAGCACCCTTCATAAAGTTGATGTCGCCATCGTACTCAATGATATTTACATTCTGCGGAGGAATACCAACGATATCCTTAACAAGGTCAAGACCATACTGACCCTGATAACCGATATTGTGGATAGTGAATACATTCTTGATACCCTCATAGCCCCAGGTGTTCTTATAGAACAGGTTATAATATACGGGGATAAGTGCACACTGCCAGTCGTTGGAGTTGATGATCTGAGGACGGAACTGAATATATTTCAGCATTTCAAGAACTGCACGGCTGAAAAATACATATCTCTCAGCGTCGTCAAAATAACCGTAAAGACCATTTTCACGCTTGAAATAATACTCATTATCAATAAAGAAATAAGTAACGCCGTCGATCTGCTGAGAGAACAGACCGCAATACTGACTTCTCCAACCAACGGGAACCGTGAAATTAGTGATGTATATCATCTTTTCCTTCTGTTCGGGTTTGAGCGTATTTACATAATACGGCATAACAACACAGGTCTCGTGACCTGCTGCACATAATGCCTTAGGCAGAGAGCCCGCAACATCGGCAAGACCGCCCGAAGCGGCAAAGGGCAAAGCTTCACTTGCAGCATAAAGAATTCTCATAGCAGTATCCTCCGAAGATAATAATATTATTTAACATATAATGCTACTTTAATAATAACATATTCAATCTATTTTTTCAAGTAGATTTTTAAGTTTTCTTTGCAATAATATCTATTTTATGATATGCATTAAATTCATCTGACAAAGAATGTGTATTTCATTTGATCGTTTTTAGACCGGTGTCGAAAAAAGGCGAGGGAAATTCCTCGCCTTTTAGTTTATCTGTCCTTAATATCTACATAGCCTCTTTCGGGCTTTACGCTTACATAAGCGGGACGGATTATCTTGCCTGCATTCTGTATCTCCTCGATACGGTGAGCACTCCAACCCGCAATTCTCGCAATAGCAAAAAGCGGAGTATAAAGCTCTGTGGGAAGCTCTAACATTCTGTAAATCAGACCCGAATAGAAATCCACATTTGCACTAACACCCTTGTACATTCTGCGGCGGTTAGCAATTATCTCAGGAGCCATAGTCGCAACAGTTTCGTAAAGCTCAAACTCCTCATCAAAGCCCTTTTCCTTAGAAAGAGCACGGGCACATTCTTTGAGTATATCCGAACGTGGGTCGGATTTTGAGTAGATTGCGTGACCTATACCGTAGATAAGACCAGCCTTGTCAAACGCCTGTTTGTTGAGCAGTCTTTCAAGATAATCCTTTATCTGAGCCTTATCCGAAGTGTCGATAGAGGCTTTCATATCCTCAAACATACGCACTACCTTGATATTAGCACCGCCGTGACGAGGGCCTTTAAGTGAACCAAGTGCCGCTGCAACGGAGGAATAGGTATCAGTACCCGAAGATGTGACAACGTGTGTTGTAAAGGTGGAGTTATTTCCACCGCCGTGCTCAGCGTGGAGCACAAGTGCAAGGTCGAGTATCTTCGCTTCAAGGGGACTGTACTTACCGTCCTCACGCAGAATGGAGAGGATATTTTCGGCAGTGGACAGTTCGGGCTTTGGAAGGTGGATAAACAAGCTCTTACCCAGATGATAATGCTGATAAGAATGGTAACTGTATACCGCAAGCATAGGGAATATCGAAATAAGGCGTAAGCTCTGACGGAGTACGTTTGCAACGGAAATATCATCGGGGTTGTCATCGTATGCATAAAGAGCAAGGACACTTCTTGACAGAATATTCATCATATCCTTGCCGGGAGCTTTTAATATCATATCTCTTACAAACGAAGTGGGAAGTACCCTGTAATCCGCAAGAGCATTTTTAAACTCGGAAAGCTGAGATTCTGTGGGAAGCTCAGAGAAAAGGAGAAGATATGTGGTTTCCTCAAAGCCGAAACGGTCGTCACGCTGAAAACCTGCAACAAGCTCTCTTACATTTATACCTCTATAATAGAGTTGACCGTCACAGGTGATCTCGTTTCCCTCTTCGTCAAAGTCCTTTGCCTTTATACGTGATATCTCAGTAAGGCCTGTAACGACACCGTTGCCGCTTATATCCCGTAGTCCACGGTTTACATTGTGTTGGGGGTACATTTCAGGAACTATGTGATTGTTCTCGGTGGAAAGCTTTGCAAGCTTTTCAATGTACGGGGTGATTTCAGAATAGTTCATTTCATATTCTCCCTTCGTTTTTTAATATTTCTCTTATTATAACATATTTTTGAAAATAAATCAATACTTTAATTTATTAAATCGTTCCAAAATTTACTCATATTCATCATTGACTTTTATTGCCAAAAATGTTATACTGGTATTACTATTATAATAAACGGTTTCTTTCTGTTTTTACTACTCTTTACGGAGGTACAAAATGAACAACACATCAATAATCAGCAGAAGAACAGTGATTGCAAAAACAGTAACGATATTTACTGCTATCGCTGGTGCGGTGGCACTGCCGCAGATATTTCACCTTATAGGAGTTATTTCAGGGACAGGTGCTGCGGTGGGTACTGCTCTTCTGCCTATGCATATTCCCGTGCTTCTGGCAGGATTTCTTGCAGGACCTGTGGTCGGTACACTGGTCGGAATTATCAGCCCTCTGCTGAGTTTTATCATCTCAGGTATGCCCACTGCCGCTTTACTTCCGTTTATGATGATAGAACTTGGTGTTTACGGACTGGCTTCTGGACTTCTTGCTAAATGCAACCTCAACTGCTTTGTAAAGCTGCTGATAGTACAGGCAGCAGGTCGTATTGCAAGGGCTTGTGCGGTACTTACAGCAATTTATTTCCTCGGAAATACCTCGCTCTCCCCTATGGCAGCTGTGGAGTTCATAACAGCAGGTCTTTTCGGAATACTTCTGCAATGGGCAGTCATTCCTATGCTTTCAGACCGTATGGAGGGACTGAAAAAGCTGTATGAATGATATAAGCAGAGCAAAGCAATTACTTTCAACAGGAGAATACACGCTTGTACTGTGCAAAGATGACATTACTTACACGAATAAGGAAAGAGGCGTTTCCCCTATGATCAAGCTGATAGGCAAAAACACAGACCTGAAAGACTTTTGTGCCGCTGACAGAGTTGTAGGAAAGGCTGTGGCTATGTTATTTGCCCTTTCGGGAATAAAGGAGCTATACACAACAGTAATAAGCAGACCCGCAGCAGAATTTCTGACATCAGCAGGAATAAAGTTCTCCTATGACGAGATGACGGAATACATCATAAACCGAAAAGGTGACGGTCAATGCCCTATGGAGCTTACTGTATCAAATATAAACGACCCCATAGATGGATACCGTGCCATAACAGAAAAACTTGAAGAATTGAGGAACACAAAATGAAAAAACTCGGATTTGGATTTATGCGTCTGCCGTTACTTGACGGCAACGACCAGAAAAGCTTTGATAAAGAGCAGATATGCAGAATGACCGACAGCTTTATGGAGCAAGGATTTACCTACTTCGATACCGCATATATGTATCACGACGGTGCAAGCGAAAGCCTTGTAAAAGAAGTGCTTGTAAAACGTCACCCACGTGACAGCTTTCTTCTTGCAACAAAGCTCCCTACAATGTTCCTTAAAGAAAAGGAGGATATGGAGCGTATATGGAATGAGCAGCTTGAAAGGACAGGGGCGGAATACTTTGACTACTATCTGCTGCACTGCCTTGATAAGGGAAACTATGCTACCGCAACAAGACTTGACGCATTTGATTTCGTTATGAAGAAAAAGGCAGAGGGAAAGATACGCAGGGTAGGTTTCTCCTACCACGATAATGCGGAGCTTCTGGACGAGATACTTACAGCACACCCTGAAATGGAGTTTGTACAGCTGCAAATAAACTACCTCGACTGGGAGGATAAGAATGTTCAGTCACGCAAATGCTACGAGGTAGCAAGAAAGCACGGCAAGGATATTATCATTATGGAACCTGTAAAGGGCGGCACACTTGCATACCTCCCTCCTAAGGCTGCTGAGCTGCTTAAAGCCGCAGAGCCTGAGATGTCCGTTCCCTCCTGGGCGATTAGATTTGCAGCAAGTCTTGAAGGCGTTATCTGTGTTCTCAGCGGTATGAGCAATATGCAGCAACTTCTTGACAACACAGGATATATGAGAGAGTTCAAACCGCTTAACGATGAAGAAGTCAAGCTCACCTTTAAAGCGGCGGATATCATCAACGGAAAGAACACTATCCCCTGCACCGCCTGTCGTTACTGTGTAGAGGGCTGTCCTATGAATATCCCTATTCCCGATATATTCAAACTGTCAAACGACGACGGCGATAACAAAAAGGAAAGATATACAGAGCTTACAAACGGATACGGCAAGGCGTCGGACTGTATCGAATGCGGTCAGTGTGAAGGTCACTGTCCGCAGCATTTGGAGATAATAAAGCTGTTAAAGGATATGACAGCGGCTTTTGAAAAATAATTTTATAAACTTAGGGTGATGTATTGTCACCCTTATTTTTTTGTGATAAAATAAAAATATTCCAAAAAACACGACATTTTTGAATTTGCATTCGTATTATATACAGAAAACGAAAAAGGGGTGAGTTGGTATGACAGAGCTTGAATTCTCAGAATTCTATCAACGAAATTATCTAACAGTATACAGGCTATGCTATATCTATATGAAAGACCACGCAGAGGCAGAGGACTGCACCGAGGACACATTTGTAAAGGTGCTGACAGGAAGCTATGACTTTGAAAACGAAAGACACGAAAAAGCGTGGCTTTCCACTGTTGCGGCAAACCTGTGTAAGGACAGACTTAAAAACTGGTGGCACAGCAAGACTGACTCTTTCGAGGACTATGACGGAGCATCTGAACTTGCCGCTGAGGATAAGGACGACCATTCGGAGGTACTGCAAGAGGTTATGAAGCTTCCCGAAAAGCTGAAAGATGTGGTATATCTATATTATTACATAGGATATCAGACGGAAGAGATAGCAAAGCTTATGAAATGCCCTGCTTCCACTATACGAAACCGACTCCACAATGCACGAAAAAGGCTTAAATCAACACTGGGAGGTGAGCTGTAATGAGTAACAGAATACAAAACGAACTGAATACTATCCTCCCCCGCCCTGACGCTGTGGATAAGATGTACAGGTCAATCTTAGACAAGGCACAGAACAAGGAGCTGGTAAAGGAGCTTCATACAGATGAAAAGAAATTCCCGTGGAAAGCACTTCTTCCTGTTGCAGCCTGCCTTGTACTGATACTTGGCATTTTTGCGGCAGTAAAGATAGTAAACAATAAGCTTCCCGTTGCAGAAAACTATGGGTCCGTTTCTGACGCTGTTATGATAACCATAGACCCCGACGGTAATGAATACCGAAGCACTGACAACGGTGAAAGCTGGACTGTAAACGGTGAAGAAACAGACGCAAAGCCCTATATATACTTCACGGCAGAGTCTATACTTCCCTATTCCTTTAATAACGATAATCCGATAGTTAAGCTACACAATGAGCTTGACGAAGATCTCATTGTCGGACAGATAAAGGATATCGAGATATATAAGAACGGCAAATGGGTAGCCCCCGAATACACCGTCGACGCATTTACCCTTATGGGATATGGTGTTCCTAGCAAGGGATACCTTGAACAACGTATTCCTATTAACTGTATCGTTCCCACAGCAGGAAGATACCGCTGCTATATGGACGAATCCAAAACAGGCTATACCTGTATGGTGGAATTCTCCGCTGTAACGGAAAAATACAACTCCGTGCTTATTGTAAACGGCCCCAACGGAACTGAATATACAAGCTACGACAACGGTATAAGCTGGTTAAAGGACGGCAAAAAGTTTTCAGGTCAGCCTTACGCTTATTTCACGCTGCCTACTGTACAGGCACTCCCCTCTGACAGAGATGCACTGGTAACGATACACAACGCCTATACTCTTGGCGACCTGTCGGTATCTTCCTACAATATCGAGGTATACAAAAACGGAGAGTGGACAACACCCGACTACACCGATCCCGAAATGGGCAAATACATCGGTATTATGACGCAGGAGGATTATCCCGCCGCTAACGGTCACGCACTTTCTATTTATATCCCAACGTCTGCTTTTGCCTCTACCGAGCCTATGTACAGACTGACAATGAACCTTTCGGACAAAAACAACGAAATGTACACCTGCACAGCGGAATTCTATATTGCGGAGTATGACACACTTCCCTCTGACGGCTCTCACGTTATAGTGACCACATCTCCCGAGGGCGAGGAATTCCGCAGCACCGACAACGGTCAGAGCTGGACAAAGGGCGGCGAGCCTTGCTCAGAAAAGCCGCCTATATTCTTCACGACAGACACGAACGATATCACTCATTTTGATGATAACAGCCTGTTTGTGCTGCACAATATGAGCGATAAGACCTTTAAACTTGATGAGCCTTCAATATATATAAAGCATAACAACAGGTGGAAAATGTCTGACCTTGAACCCGGGTTTAACTACGATATATCATCGTTCCCCAATGAGATAATCGGAGGAAGCAACGGACTTTACAGTGCAATAAGAATGTACCCGCTGATATACATCTACGGTGAAACCATAAACTATGAAAGAAACATTGCAGGCGACTACAAATTTACCGTTAGTACAGAGGACGGATATTCTTGCTCTGTGGAATTCAACGTGGAGGGTACTCCCGAGGAAGAAGCAGAAAGGAAAAATGCACCTACTATTTTCGTGACAGCAAGTATATCCTACCCCACTAATATTGAATATATCAGCTACGACAACGGTACAAGCTGGACAATAGGCGGCACAGAGAAAATAAGCACCAAACCGAATTATTATGCCACGACCTCAATTAAAGGCGAGATCAATTTTGACACCGACCCGCTTGTTACTATATTCAACAACAGCGACACCGACCTTAAAATAGTCAACGCAAAGCTGATCAAGTATGTAGATTATTTTTATACCGAAACACCGCAATCTGTAACAGGAGATACAAGCAAGTTCAATAAGACCTTTGAGAATGAATACATCAAAGCAGGCGAAAAGAAATCATACTTTATTCCGCTGACAGAATGTGCCGACAGAGGCGGTATATACAACTATGTTATATCCTCAGAGTACGGTTATTCTTTCAATATACAGTTTTACGCAAGAAGTACTGAGGACTACGATGAATTTTCATACGTTGACCCTCTGACTCTGAATACGGTCGCTACATTGAATAGAAATATAACAGAAGAACTTGGCTACGAAACACCTGTTGACATCACAAAGCTCAGTTATTATGAGGAAGCGAAAAAGCTCTTTGATGAATATCCCGAGGATAACAAAGAACATTCCTTTATTGATATGTATTATGAATATATCGGTACGAAAAAAGCCGATTTCATCTGCACGTTTAACTGGACTATGAACGCTCTCTATCCCACACCGCCCTCTTATTACAGTGAGCTTGTATATGTCAAGGACAACAAAATAACCGATACCCTGCTCACAGCAGAGGGAGAGATCAAACTCGTTCAAAAAGAGGGTAATGATATCTTCTTCTCGGTATATTCAGAGGAGGACTGTGGTGGTCTGTACCGTTTTGACCTTGAAACCGAGGAGTTTGAAAAACTCGTAAGCGGCAGCAATATCAAATTCGTGGAAGCAAACAGAGACTATATCCACTACCAGCAGGATAAGGTAAAAGTATATGTACGCAGCACAGGTCAGGTCATCACAGCAGATTATTCCGACTCCTACTACTACACAGACGCTATGCTGGGCAGAAGCACACTGTACTATCCCAATGACGATATCGCAGATAGCTATAACGCACTTGATCTTATAACAGGAGAAATATCACTTGCAGGAGATAGGGATAGTGTACGTCAGGAATGCGAAAGACAGAATGCAAAAGACAGTACCTACACTGTTGAAGATATAGAGGATATCTATAACAATTTAACTGATGAAGGATTTTCTGTAACAAACAACTATACAGGAGTAACACATAAATACTTCCTGCAAGAATACACCTTTGACTATATCGGTACAATGGAAGGAAAGCTGTATTTCAACCTGTTTGAGGACGGAATTATGCAGTTCGACCCACAAACAAAACAGGCGGCTATCATCACATACGATACAGAAACGCTTAATTTCATCAGACTGGACACAGAGGAAAACATATTTATCTTTAACCAGTGGTCAAATGATGAGTATTACGAGTATAAGCACGGCACTGTTGACGAGCCATACTATGGTCGAATAATCGTCTGCGAGATAGCTTGATCTTATATTTCTTCTGCAAAGCACTCACTAAAATCACCGTCACTTTTTACAGTGGCGGTGACTTTTATTACCCTTCGGCAATATCAAAAATTTACTCAAAAAATCAAGACAAAATCAAAATGATACGCTATAATATAATTGTAACGTTACACTATCCGAAACGAGGGAAGCTTATGAATGCCGAAAAGATAAGTCAGCTTACAAATGCTCTTGAATACATCGAACAGCATCTTAGTGATGAGATATCACAGGAGGATTGTGCAAAAGCCGCCTGCTGTTCCCTGTCAGGATTGCAGAAGATGTTCCGATATATCTTCCATAGAAGCGTTGGCGACTACATCACACGCCGCAGATTGACAAAGGCGGCTCACGATTTGCAGATAAGAGAGCTGTCAGTGCTGGATATCGCAATGAAATACGGCTATGGCTCGGCTGAGGCTTTCACCCGTGCATTTTCAAGAGTGTGGGGTATGACTCCCACCGCTTACCGCAGGGAATGGCATTTCTCGGGTATCTGCCCGAAGCTTGATTTCCCTCGTCAGCTTATGTTTGAAGGAGAGCTTATTATGACTAACAAATTTGATATTTCGGAGCTGTATGATTACATAAAAGAAAAGAAAGGCACATATATCCTGTGCTTTGACACATCAAGACTTACAGAGGTAAATGCCAACTACGGCAGTGAGGCAGGCGACAAGGTGATACTGGAAGCACTCCGCCGTATCGACGCAGAATGCTCTGAGGGAATGGTGATGTTCCGCATTGGCGGTGATGAATTCGTGCTTGTGACAGGTCTATCCGACAAGGAAAAGGTCGAGGAGGTCGCACAGAAGATTCTCTCACAAAACGGAAATACCGTTACACATAGTGGTACAGAGATCCCTGTCCTGCTCAGAGCGGGTGCAGTTCTTCTAGATAACGGAACTCCACGCTATCACGAGCTTTTCGCAAAGCTTGTATCCGCACCCTCTGACGACCCAAGCACACTTGTTTTTAAGAACTGACGACAATCCCCCGAATTAACATTCGGGGGATAGAGGCCGGCGAAAAAGTCCCGTTGGGACTTTTCCGCCGAAACATCCGCACTGCCCGCACTCGCTGGCGGCGATGCCGCCAACTCGCACAGTTGTGCGGATAGAAGTGTTTTTTGGTGCGGCAAAGCCACACCAAAAAAGTTATCAAAAAAGCCCGCTTTGCGGGCAAAAACTTAGTTTTTCGACAGACTGTGCGGTATTGCAAAAATGCAATACCGCTTCTTTTATACATAGATAGGCTGTATCTGTCTGCCCTCTATCGCCGCCTCAATGGTCTGTGGTATCCTTGTGAAATCCGCTATCATTGAAAAGGGTTTGCCTGTGCTGTCGTCCTGGAATGCAGGGACAAAATAAAAATTCCTGTAATTGCGGAGTGTACCGATGTTCTTTGCCGCTCCCGAAAGTGCGTCGTTGGTGGATACGGCAATGACAACAGGCCGCTGATTGCGAAGATGACTCTTTACCGCCATACAGACGGGGGTATCGGTTATCCCCAAAGCAAGTTTTGCGAGGGTATTCCCTGTACAGGGGGCGACCACAAGCACATCAAACATCTTTTTCGGGCCGATAGGCTCGGCGGCGGCGATGTCCCTTATCACCGTCTTGCCCGTTATGTCAAAAAGCCTTGCGGCGTGCTCCTGAGCCTTGCCGAAGCGTGTGTCGATAGTGTATGCATTAAAGGACATTATGGGGGTGAGGTCACAGCCTATCGCTGTAAGCTCCTCCAACACGGGAAACACCTTTGAAAACGTGCAGAATGAGCCGCACATCGCTACCCCCACTTTAAGTCCCGAAAGCTTTGTTATATCTGTCATATATCTACCGCAGTGCGGAATGTCCTCCCTTCGTAGGATAATGTATTGGTGGGATCTCTCCCGTATCTTTTATTCGGGAAGAAGTCTGCACAAAGTATCCGCTATCGCAAGTCCTGCCGTTTTCGGGGAGTATCTGCCGGGCAGTCCCGACGCGTGGATATATTTCACTCCGCTGTTTTCACAGAGGGTACTGTAAGGCTCGGGCGGAAGTGACGCAAGTTCAATATACAAAGCACCCGACAATTTCTTGATATCGCTTTCGGAAAAAAGCGGTGAGGGTACGGTGTTCACAACGATATCCGCAGAGCCGCACAGCCTGGGGATATCCGATATATCAGCCGCAGAGAAGTATTCTAGCCCTGCCTTTGCACGTTGAATGGGCGACCTTGCACACAGCGTTACCGCCGCATCGAATGACCTCAAAAGCCTTGCACAGCAGAATGCTATCCTGCCGCCGCCTGTTATCAGTATCTTCGCACCCGAAAGGGATATATCGGTATTCTGCACCGCAAGTGAAACAGTAGCCTCGGCAGTGAGCAGTGCGTTTTTAAGGGTAAGCACCTCGTCGGAAAAGTAGTCCGTGACCTCTGCCCCGTATTCGGTGCAGAGCTGTTTTAGTTCATCGGAGAGCATTCCCGAAAGCACTCTGCCGCCACGCTCGATATACTCTCCCACAAGGGACAGCGGCAAAGGAGCTTCGGAAAAGGGTGCGTTTATACTCCCTCCACGCATAAACGGGAGCGGCAGTACTACCGTGCCGTATCTTCCCTGTGGTGATGTTTCCTCTGTATATAATCCTAACGTGCTTACGGAGTAACGCTCTGAAAGAGCCTCCGCCGCATAACGCATACGCTTATCTCCGCCGATAAAAAGCAACCTGTTGTCCATTGCTATGCCCCCTTTTCTTCCTTGCTCTATTTTATGCGGAAGGGGGAATTGTGTTAATAGAAAAACCGCCGCATAAATCCTGCGGCGGTCTGTTTTTATTCTACTGTTACGGATTTAGCCAGATTTCTCGGCTTATCAACATCGTTGCCTTTCAGCACCGATGTGTAATACGCTATAAGCTGCAACGGTACAACAGCGGTCATCGGGGCAAGGATATCGGGACACTCCGACAGCTCGATGATGTAGTCTGCGGCATCGCTGTCTATCTCCGTACCCTTTGCACATACGGCAATGACATACGCTCCCCTTGCCTTCATCTCTTTCATATTGCTGATAGTCTTTTCAAGCAGCTGCGTCTGAGTTACCACCGCTATGGCAGGCATTCCCTCCGTGATAAGGGAGATGGTGCCGTGCTTTAACTCGCCTGCGGCATAGCTCTCGCTGTGGATATAGCTTATCTCCTTTAATTTAAGGCTGCCCTCCATACTCAGTGCGTAGTCAAGTCCTCTGCCGATGTACAGCAGACTCTCCGCATTGACAAGCGTTGACGCCGCATACTGTGCCTTTTCTTCAAGCTTTACTGCCTTTGCGATACGCTTGGGCATCTTTACAAGCTCTGCGGTAAGCTCACGGCATCTCTCCTCGTCGATAGCACCGTTTGCGAGTGCCACGGAGAATGCAAACAGATACATAACGGCTATCTGCACCATATACGCCTTTGTAGAGGCAACGGCTATCTCAGGGCCTGCAAGGGTGTATATCAGCATATCCGCCTCACGGGCGATCGAGCTGCCCTTTGCATTGACGATAGCAAGTGTCTTTGCACCAAGTTCCTTTGAGAGCCTTAATGCGGCAAGGCTGTCTGCGGTCTCGCCCGACTGGGAGATTATAATAACAAGGTCGTCCTTTGTGACAAGCGGCTTTCTGTAACGGAATTCCGATGCAATATCCACATTAACGGGGATACGTGCAAGTTCCTCGATTATGTACTTGCCCACAAGTCCTGCGTGCATTGCCGTACCACAGGCAACAACGTGTATACTGCGGAAATTACGGAGCATTTCAAGGGTGATACCGCACTCCTCCAAATTCGGCAGACCGTCCGATATCCTCGGTAGTATGGTGGTCTTTACAGCATCGGGCTGCTCGTGTATCTCTTTAAGCATAAAGTGAGCAAAGCCCTGCTTTTCTGCGGCATTCTGATCCCAGTCTGCGTGCATAAGGGTCTTTGTTATCTTATTGTAATGAAGATCGTAGATATTTGTTCCATAGGGCGAAAGCACCGCAAGTTCATTGGGTTCAAGCAGATAATAGTCCCTGGTGTAGTTAAGGATAGCGGTAACGTCAGAGGCGATAAAGCTCTCCTCCTCGCCGATGCCCACGATAAGTGGGCTTTCCTTTCTCACCGCAAACACGGTATTCGGGAAATCCTTGAACATAATTCCGAGAGCAAAGCTGCCCCTTACATTGTGCATAGTTTCAACGATAGCCGCAACGGGGTCGCCGCTGTAATAATAGTCCAGCAGCTGAGCCGCAACCTCTGTATCGGTCTGACTTACAAAGTGTCTGCCCTTGTCAATAAGGAAATTCTTTATCTCCTTGTAATTCTCGATAATGCCGTTGTGTACGATAGTAACATTTCCACCGTTGTGTGGGTGGGAGTTTATATCAGACGGCTCGCCGTGGGTAGCCCAGCGTGTGTGACCTATCCCCGCAAAGCCTGAGGGTACGCCCTCTTTTTCCATACGCTTACGCAGGTTTTTAAGTCTGCCCTGAGCCTTTCTTACCTCGATATTGCTGTGGTCGAATACAGCGATACCAGCACTGTCATAGCCACGGTATTCCAGCTTTTCAAGTGTGCCGAGAAGCACATCGGCACAGCTCTGCTTTCCCACATAGCCAACTATTCCGCACATTGTAATTTTCCCCCTGTATATTATTATCATTATATATCTATATGGTTTCGATTTATTGCATATTCTTATTGTACAACATAAACTGTAAAAAGTCAACAGAAATATGCTTACAGTCCCTCTATGATATCCGCTGTGTATGCGTAGTCGGGAAACTCGCTGCGGATACGCTGTGCCGCCTTTTTGCAGAAATCCTTATGAAGTGCAGGGTCGTCACGCATAGCCTGTTTTGCTCCCCAGAGATGTGTAAAGCTCTGCTGCGGAAAGAAAAGATGGTCCTTATCCAGCAGAGTTTTCACGGTAGTATCCGTGTATTCCGCACACATAGAAAGCATTCGCTGTTCTGCCGTAACCATATAGCAGAGCCTGTCGGAACTTGGCTGTGCGGACTTCATAAACGCAATAGCCTGTGATACATAGAACTGCTTAAAGCTCTCGTCGGGAATATACAGAAACGCCGTGTTTAACGGAAGTACGCTCTCGTCAAAGGGCGGAAGTATATGCTCGTGAAGTCTGAAATAGGACAGCGGCGGATAGATGTCGGGATAAAGCTCCTCACGGTGGGCGGCTATTATCTCCTCGCCGAAGGAAAGCTTCTCCCACACGATGAAGTCGGTATCTATCATCACACAGGGGGCTTTGCACTCACGCAGTGCAAGGAGCTTTCCCCCTGCCCAGAACATTTGCGGGTCTATGCCCTCCATATCATCGGAAATGCATACACGCACATCGTTCCATATATCGGTAAGACCTATACTGCGGTAGTATTCCGCACCCTTTTTGTCGGTGTAGAGGGAGATATCCCCGTTGTACCGCCGCCAGTTAAGTGCAGACAGCACCGTACAGTACAGGTCGAAATCCTCCTGAAAAAAAGCTCCGCTTTTCTTTGCAAAAAACGGAGCTGTTGAGATTATGTGTATAGCGTTCATACGCACCTCATATCAAATGTATTCCGTAGCCGAAACGGTCAAGGGGACACATATTCAGCGTGCGGTACATTATCTCGTCATACTCGTCAGGGGTGAGCATCTTAAAACTGCCCGTAAATGAGCCTGTGCCGTATCCCATAAGCCCGATAAAAGAGCCGACCCTCTCGTAATTCCACGGGAAAGAGCCGTATCTGAAAGAACCTCCCGAAAACGAGCCGTAGCCGAAATATCCCCCGAATGAGCCGACATTGAAAGAGCCGTAGTTAAAGGACGAGCCGCCGAATAGATTCCAGCGGAATGCGGAAAAGCTTCCGCCAGAAAAACTGCCGTAATTGAACGAGCCTGTCGTGTAATTCCTCTTACGGAATGAGCCGAGATACCACTCCCACTCCCATTCACTCCACAGGAAAGAGCCTTTTCTGAAAGAGGACAGGCTGTAACTTCCGTATTCACCGAGGGCAAGACCCCTGTACCCGAATGAGCTGTAACCGAATGAGCCGTAATTAAAGAACGAGCCGCCGAATAGATTCCAGCGGAATGCGGAAAAGCTTCCGCCTGAAAAACTGCCGCCCGAGAAACTTCCGTACTCCGAAAAAGCGAAATTTCTTCCGAAAGAGCCGCCAAAACTGCTGTCAGAAAAACCAAAGCCGCCTTTGAAAGAGGAAACAGGTGCGGAAGAAATATCAGAGGGGGCAATGCCCTTAAACTCCTCCACGGCACGGATAACGTACTCATCAGCCTTGTGTACGGGTACATCACAGTGGGATACTCCCGTAAATATCTCTATAAGCTTATCGTTGAGAGAGGGGTCTTTCGGGTCAACAGACCTGAGGGCGTCTGCATAATGTCCGCCGCCGTGAGCGTCAAGCCACTTTATAAGACTGCCGCCGAGGAAATATCCACGGATAGCCGCAATATCGAAATAATCGTATATCTCGTCTGCGGAAAAGACCTTTTTTCCGCACAGCCACAACGCACAATCCATAGTCTGCCCCTCCCTTCTGAAATACTTGTCCATAATAAAGCCCGTCGAAAAAGTCCCGTTGGGACTTTCTCGCCGAAACATCCGCACTGCCCGCATAAGGAATAAGGCGATAGCCGTTTCCAGTACAGTTGTGCGGATAGAAGTGTTTTTTGGTGCGGCAAAGCCACACCAAAAAAATATTAAAAATAAAAAGTTTCAATAATAAAAACAAATTATTTTTTCAATCACAATAATACATCTATATTATATCATAATTCTTCGGTTTTTTCAACAACTTTCCTAAAAAATATCTGACAGGTTTCCTTGATTTGTTAAATAATCACAATATTGCTATGCTAATTACCTATTGCAATGGCTTAGAACTTATGCAAAAAGCACAACAATTCAAAATCCGCTTGTAATTCATAAATAAATAAGCTATAATGTATCTGTAAACTAAAAATGCATATCGCTTATAACTTTATTTACTTAAAAAGGAGAAGAGTATGAAAAAAACCATATCCCTGATACTTACAGCGGCTATGCTGCTGTCGATAACAGGCTGCGGCGGTTCGTCAAGCAGCAGTGCCGTGACCGAAAGCACCTCCGCTACGGAGAGCGTTCCCGTTGAACCCGAAAAGCCCAAGTCCAACCCCGTTGCCCTTGACGAAAACGGCGAGGTGGATATGGAGGTCGCCCTTGCCTACGAAACCGACTACGAGGCCGTAAAGGCTGCCCTTGAAGCTAAGGAAGTAGACCCCACAAAGCCCGTTTCCGAAAACGCAAGTGAGAGAACAAAGGCGGTTTTTGACTATCTGCGTTCCGTCTACGGAAAACAGATGATCGCTACACAGCAGATGATGGACACCGACGCCCACGAGGATAAGGTGTACTATATGGCGGCAAACGATCTCCCTGCTATGAAGGGATTTGATTTCATCTTCGCAACGGGAAGCTACCTCAATGACAGTATGGTGGACGACGCTATCAACTGGCACAAGGAGAGCGGCGGACTTGTTACCTTTACCTGGCACTGGAACGTCCCCATTGACGTTGACGACCCGAGCAAGGGCTACGCATTCTATCAGGAAGAGATAGTAAACTGGAACCAGCTTAATGCCGTTACCCCAGGTACAAAGGAATATGAGGTGGTTATCCACGATATCGACCATATCGCAACCAAACTCCAAAGGCTTGAAAGCGAGGGCGTTACGGTGCTGTTCCGTCCCCTGCACGAAGCGAGCGGCTCGTGGTTCTGGTGGGGCCCTCAGAACAGGGATTACTACGATAATGAGGTATTCCAGAAGCTTTGGTATATGATATACGACCGACTTGAAAACTACCACAAGCTGACAAACCTTATTTGGGTATGGAACGGTCAGATGAAACGCAACGCAGTATCTCCCAACAGCTACGATATTGCAGGCGTTGACTACTACGCTGACAAGAAGGTACACGAGTCGCATATCTCACAGTACGAAGCACTCGAAAAGTACGAGGGCGGAACAGGTAAGATGCTCGCCCTGTCCGAGTGCGGCTATATCCCCGACCCCGACAAGTGCAAAGAAGACGGTGCGATGTGGCTCTACTATATGATATGGAACGGCGAATTTGTCTGCAAGACCCACCCCACGGGACAGATAATGCTTGACCTGTACGAAAGCCCCACACCAAACGAGGAAAGGCTGTCCTTAGAGCTTATCAAGGAGTACTTCGAAAACGATATCGTTATAACCCTGAACGACCTCCCCGATGAGATAAGAGGCGAAAACAAGGATATCCCCACAAAGCTGAAAACCTGGGACTTTTTCAGAGAGAAATAATAAATACGGGCGG
>JAZUSC010000030.1:0-12264 GCA_045606505.1 Oscillospiraceae bacterium | reverse complement strand
GCTAAAGCCCGTAAAAAGCTGGATAAGGCAGGGGTAAAATACATATAGAAAGAGGAATTGACATGACACATACACAAAAAGCTGAACAGTATTTCAGCGACAAATTCCACTGCTCGCAGGCGGTGCTTGCGGCATTCGAAGACGAGTTGGGCATAACCGAGGAGCATGGCGATGAGGCGATAGAGGTGTAAAATGATATCGGCGGAGTGAAATATCTCCGCCGATCTTGTGTATTGATATGGTACTTGACAAAACTGAAATAGTAGTGTATACTGTTGTTTAGTAGCTAAACAATGGGAGAGAATATGGAGCTGAATATATTCGAAGAAACCTACAAGCTGATAAACAGCTATAACAGAAAGACCGCTAAGCCAAAGCAATATGGCACGGACGATCTGTTGTATCCTGCGGAAGTGCACATCTTAGACGTGATAGGTAATCATGAAAACGCAACAGTTACTGAGCTTGCTGAGATGTTCGGAATAACAAAGGGTGCGGTATCGCAGACGATAAGTAAACTTATGCAGAAGCAGCTTGTTGAGAAAACACCCTCTGAAAGCGAAAAGAATGTGGTACATATCTCGCTCAGCGAAAAGGGTAGAACGGTTTATGAGTACCATCGGAATATGCACAGCGAGGTCAAAAAGAAGATAGACGGCATAATCGGTAGCCTGTCACCTGAGGGCTTGTCGGCGTTTAAAGAGATCATAAGCATATTTGACGATATGCTTGAAAATATGTGAGGAGAAAGCTATGATATTCAATACATTCGGAAACAGGGAAGCGCCCGTTATAATAATGCTTGCAGGCTCATTCTGTCCTGCGGAGGGTATGGAAAATCTGTATTCGGAGCTTCAGAAGCAGTTTTATGTGATAGCCCCGACCTACAACGGTCATTATGAGGGCAGCGTAGATTTCACGACCCGTCAGGGCGAAGCGGCTCAGATAAAGGATCATCTCAA
Organism: Oscillospiraceae bacterium; assembly: GCA_045606505.1. Taxonomy (GTDB): domain Bacteria; phylum Bacillota; class Clostridia; order Oscillospirales; family Ruminococcaceae; genus CAG-115. Next base: position 11,302 of record JAZUSC010000030.1, on the reverse strand, counting down.
TAATGAGGGTATCACCTCTGTCAGGATGATATATGGTCAGTCGATGGGTTCGGAGATAGGCATTGAGCTTATGCGTCAGCTTAACGATGCGGGAATAACAGTGGATAACGCTGTGTTTGACGGTGCTCCGTGTATTAAGCTTTCCAAGGCATACAAGGCTTTTATGTACTTCAAATTCAGCACTTTCATAAAAATGCTCAGAGGAAAGACCGTTGATGAAGCTATGAACATCGGACTGATAAAGAAATTCAGCAACGGTGATCCCGATTCGCTCCGCCCTATGGTTGAGCCTGTTATTGCAGTTGCACCGTTTATCACAAAGCAGAGCATTAAAAACGAAGTCGAGTGCTGTTATACCTTTGATTTTCCGCAGTTTGATGATGCTACGCAGAAGAATTTGTACTTCTTTTACGGCAGTGAGGAAAAAGCATATAAAACCTGCTACAAGGGTGTTACCTCGGCTTATCCCAAAGCAAATTACAGGGTAGTTGACAATGAGGGGCATCTCACATACATAGACGGTCACAGGGAAGAATATCTTGACTGGCTCAGAGGAATTGCTGAGATATAACAGAAATTACGAACAAGAAACATCGGCGGAGTGAAATATCTCCGCCAATATTGTTTTCCTATTGACAAATCCGCCCGTATGCAGTATAATAACTAAGTCCCAAATGGGACTATGGAGGGCGACTATGAACAAAAAAACACATCAGCTTCTGAACGATGTTGACCGTGCTGTGATCAGATTCCGTGGGGTGTATTCCGCATGGTCTAAGAAGCATGGTATCAGCTACAATGAAATGCTTGTATTATATACTATCCGTGACCACGGCTACTGCACGCAGAAAATGATATGCGACAGCTATCTTATCCCGAAGCAGACCATCAACAATGTGATAGGCGGTATGCTGAAAAACGGCTATCTCTGCGACTCTGACGAAAACGGCACAGGTCGTGAAAAGGCTTATATCTTCACCGACATGGGAACAGCCTATGCAAAGCCCCTGCTTTCTTCCATCAATACCGTGGAGGAAAGGGCGGTAAAGGCGATGGGCTATGAAAAAATACGGCTCATGACGGAGCTTTTGTGCGAATATGACAGGGTGCTGGGCAATGCCCTCACAGACGAGGTGTAGTATGCAGGATATCAGACAGCACAGCGATTATTTCGGCACAGAAAAAATAAGTAAGATACTGTTCAGAATGGCGCCGCCCGTAATGCTCGCACAGCTTATTCAGGCACTTTATAACATCATCGACAGCGTGTTTGTGGGGAGGTATTCCGAATCGGGACTTACCGCCCTTTCCATCGTCTATCCGCTGCAATTACTTATGATAGCATTGCCAGTTGGAACAGGCGTCGGAATAAACACTGTAATGGCGGCAAAGCTGGGACTTTCCCAGAGCGAAAAGGCTGACGAATACGCAGGCACGGGAACTCCCCTTGCGGTCGCCCTGTGGGCGGTCTTTGCGGCGGTGTGCTATGCGATAATGCCGCTTTACGCTAGGCTACAGACCGATTCTCCCGATGTCATCGCCGATGTCATCGCTTACGGCAGGATAGTGTGCGTGTTCAGCTTCGGCTTGTTTTTAGAGAGTATATGGACGAAAGTTTTACAGGCTCGGGGAGATATGAAAACTCCTATGCTTGCACAGATACTCGGTGCGGTGACGAACATAATCCTTGACCCGCTGCTCATTTTCGGAATGCTCGGACTTCCCGAAATGGGCATAGCAGGTGCGGCGGTGGCTACTGTCGCAGGGCAGGTGGTGGCGGCTCTTGTGGTGATGAAAAAGGGCTTTTACAGGTCGCCGTCAGTAAAGAAATATCCTCATTATGTGGGGAAGATATTCCGTTTGGGACTTCCGAATATCCTTATGCAGTCGGCTTATACGCTGTATATCTTCGGGCTGAATATGATACTCGCCACGTTCTCGGACGCCGCTGTGACGGTGCTTGGACTTTACTACAAGTGGCAGACGTTCTTCTTTATTCCGCTGGGTGCGATGCAGACCTGTATCGTGCCTGTCATCAGCTTCAACTATGCCGCAAGGAACACCGAACGCTGCAAGAAAACGCTGAACACAGCGATACTTTTCGGCTGGGCACTGATGTTCCTCGGAACGCTGTGCTTTGCCATTATCCCTGAGCCTATGCTGAGGTTCTTCTCGTCTGACGAGGAGGTGATACGAATAGGTATCACCGCATTCCGCATCATCGGAATCAGCTTTATTCCGCTGGTGACCTCGCTTACATATCCTGTGCTGTTTCAGGCAGTGGGAGCAAGCTTTAAAAGCTCGCTGCTGACGGTGATAAGGACAGTGTTCCTGTTCGTGCCGCTGGCGTATCTGTTCTCACGCTTCGGCTTGCAGTATTTCTGGCTGACCTACCCTGTGACGGACGGAATAGTGTCGGTGATCGGCTTTTTTATGAGCAGACAGTTTTTCAGAAAGCCGTATCTTACAGCAAAGAAAAAGGAGCAGCCTGCCGCAGTTCTGCAGAAGTCAAAGCAGGGTGTAATCATAACTATTGCAAGACAGCACGGCTCATCGGGCAAGGAGATAGGCAGACTTGTGGCAGAGCGGCTCGGAATACCGTTCTATTACAAGGAGGTGACCGCCCTTGCCGCACAGGAGAGCGGACTTGACAGGGAGTTCATAGCCGACCTCAACAAGAACGCACCGCAGCTCATGCACGAGCTGTATTTAAGCAGCACCGTAGTTCATCAGGCGATAGTAGCACAGAAGAAGATCATTGAGAAGATCGCAGAGCAGGGAAGCTGTGTGATCGTCGGCAGGGCAGCGGATCATGTGCTGAAGGATAAGTCGAATGTAGTCCGTATCTTCATTCACGCACCGCTGGAATACCGCATCGGCAGGGTGATGGAGGTCTACGGCGACACCCGTGAGGAGGCAGAAAGGAACATCGCCCGTTCCGACAAGGCGAGGGCGATGTACTACAAGAATATCTCGGGCCTTGAATGGGGCGATGAGAGCAATTACGAGCTTGTGCTGGACAGCTCCGTGGGAGTTGAGGAGAGCACTGACAGGATATGTGGATATCTGAGCGCCCATGACGGCGAGGGGTGAACTTATGCAATAATAGAATCGGCGGAGTGAAATATCTCCGCCGATTCTTATAACATTTACCTATTGGCTAAAAAGGAATTTGACAAAGGCTATTGTTTTTGCTCGTCATTTTTGCTATAATATAAAAGTTGAATACATATTATAAGAACCTCTGCTGTTACCGAAATCGAAGATTTCGAACAGCGACGAGAACCTTGAAATATATGTTTCGCTGCTTTCGCAGCTGTCAGCTTCGCTGACTCATGGGAACACATATATTATAAGAACCGCACGCCGTTTCCCGAATCAAAGATTTGGACGGCTAAGGTATAATGTGGTCGCTTCGCTCCGATGTTCATTCTCGCCGACAGTGGGTCGGCGTTTTCCTTCGGAAAAACGAACGAACTCAAAGCCTTGAAATATATGTTTGTTGCTCCGCAACTGACGGATGCGCCGTCATGTCGGAATGAAATTCCGACAAAATATATTATAGGAGACAAAAAATGAAAGCTAACGAACAATGCCTTGCCTGTCTGGTAAACCAGATGGTAAAGACCGCAAGGCTTACAAATGCGGCTGACAGGGAAAAGCTGTACAGCAAAGTCTTTGCCGCTATGAGCGAAATAGATTATAACAGGTCAAACCCTGAAATTGCTGGTGATAACTTCCGCCTTATTAAGGAGCATATCGGCAATTCCGATCCTTATAAGGAAACAAAGGCTCGGTATAATCAGATGTTTCTGGAAAAGCTGCCGCAGTATGATGAAAGAATAAGATCCTTTGAGGACGCTGTGAAATATGCGGTGGTGGCTAATATTATAGATTTCAACCCTGTGCATAGCAATGTTGAGGAAGAAACTGAAAGGCTGTTTTCCGAGATGTCTTCATTGACACTTACCGTTGATGATTCAGCACAGCTTAAAGAGGATATCCTGATTGCCAAAACACTGCTGTATTTAGGGGATAACTGCGGTGAGATATGCTTTGATAAGCTGCTTATCAAGTGGATAAGGGAACTCAACCCGAGTTGCAGGATATACTTTGCTGTCCGTGGTGAGGCAGTGATAAATGACAACACCGAGGCAGACGCTTATTCTGTTGGTATGGACGAATACGCCGAGATAATCAGCAATGGCGACCACTCCCCGGGTACTGCGTTAGAGCGTGTAAGTGCGGAATTTAAGGCAGTATACGACAGTGCTGATGTGGTGATATCAAAGGGTCAGGGCAACTGTGAGACTCTCAGCGGTGAGGATAAGAATATCTACTTCCTGCTGATGACCAAGTGCAATGTTGTTGCTGATTATGTGGGAGTTAAGGAGAAATCGCTGGTCTGCTTACATAGTAGGTCTTTCAAAGGCAATATTATATAAAAATCTAAGGCTGTGTAGTTGTTACACAGCTTTATTTATATATATTTCTCGTTATGTATTGCGACTCTGACAATGTTTAAGTGATAATTTGTTGAAGACGGCACAAAAACGATGCCAATATGCACCGAAACGATCTCAGATTGTTGTGCGAATCCAACAAAAATATAATAAATGTGCAATATTTTCTTGAAAACCATTGATGGATGCATGTATAGTATGATAAAATAATAAAAAGAATACATATTGTAAATCAAAAGAGAGGAGCATAGTAATGAATAATAAATCAAATAAGAAAAATAAAACTAAAAATAAAGGTAAACGATATAGTTTTAATGTATCTGCAAATGAATTGCAGATCTTAGAATTTTTTAGTATACAGGAGAATATTTCGTTGAGCATTAGATTATTGGCGAAAGACTTTATATCAAGATATGGGATTGTAGATATATGTTCTCTGCCACTTAGACTTGAAGACCCTAGTCCTGTTATCTCGACAAGAGTAGATTACGATTCTAAACAACCAACGACAGCTACTAATAAAGTTAGTGTAAACGACAATGATTCTGGCACATCAACGACAACTACTCATACTGAAAGCGTAGACGGTGGTGATTCTGGCACATCAACGACAACTACTAATATTGAAAGTGTAGACGATAGTGATTCAAGCACATCAACGACAACTACTAATACAGATAGTGTGGACGATGGTGATTCTGGCACATCAACGATATCTACAAGTATAGTAGATGAAAAGATGGTGAAGGAGAATTCGCTTAGTGCTAAAATAGAAGAATTGGAGGCAATGATTACTTCCTTAAAAAGAGAAAAATAAGATTACTTTGGCTTGTTAATAACTGAGTATTGGGTATACAAAGAATGTTTATCTGACAGCTTTATGAAGTAAATACTGTGTTGCTTAACTGCGTGTTGAATGTCGTCTTTAAAGGTTATGAGAACATTTAATTACTCTGAAATCAGAAATCAAAAATGGGACTTGGATATCCTTGGTTTGATTGCAGCGATTTATAAAGAGGCTGGAAAACTGGAGTTGTATCTTAAACAACGTTCCGAGAATTGGAAAAACTTGTGTAGATCGCAATGGTGCAAAGCACTGAGGCATCTAATGTCATCGAGGGCATTGTAACAACAAGCACCCGTATCAGACAACTTGTCGAGGGAAAAACTACTCCTAAAAACCGTGATTAGCAGGAGATTGCAGGATATCGTGATGTGCTTAATATAATTCACGAAAGTTTTGACGCTATACCTATCACACAGAATTATATATTACAACTGCATAAAATACTGTATAGTCATATAAATAACCCTATGGCCGGTAAAACAAAAAATTTGCAGAACTATATAAGTGCAAAGTATCCCGACGGTCATACAGAAACTCTCTTTACTCCCCTTGATCCATACGAAACACCTGAGGCATTGGACAAGATCTGCGAAGAGTACAATCGTGTGATTGGAAACCTGGTGGTTGAACCTCTCATTGCAATTCCCGTTTTTATTCACGATTTCCTTTGCATACACCCCTTCAATGACGGCAACGGTAGAATGAGCCGATTACTTACAACACTTTTGCTTTACAGAAACGGATTTTATGTTGGAAAGTATATCTCTCTTGAGGCAAAGATTGCAAAAAACAACGATCTTTATTATGATGTTCTTGGTCAGGCACAGACAGGGTGGCACGAGGGTACGGAAGATGCTGTTCCGTTTATCAAATATTTACTAGGACGTATACCATACTTAAAGAACCCAAGGTAACCACGCATTATAACAGCATTGCATAAAATAAGTAAATAGTATTAGATCTTGTTAATACCGATACCGTGATTGATATATTTCAGTCACGGTATTTTCGTTTTTGCACAGCAAAATGCCCTGCGTACGGAGCAGGGCAAGAAAATACTGCAATTTGCTAAGCAAATCGGTGGCATTTGTATTTTTAAAGAGAAATTCGCTCACAGACCTTGTTTCTGCCGTAACATAAGCTAACCATAATTATTTGTATCTTTTTGATTTGAGCTTTGCTAGCATTTTAGGCGGTATCAATGCAACGACCAGCGGTTTGATTGCATAGATAAATGCCCTCGGCATAATTCCGAGTGCTTTGAACCTAACAAACCTTGTTTTTGTTTCATTAAGCCTGTCACGCAGACTGCGAGAGGTAATATATTTATGAGGAAATGTATATCGAAAATACGGCTCCTGCAGGTTGACACCTTTGAAGCCAAGCTCATACAGCCTTAGCAACAGGTCGTAGTCCTCACATCTGACGCAACGCGGCAGCAGCGAGTAACCCTCCGCTGCATCAATAGCTTCCCTGCGGAACATAAGAGCAGGATGTATGTATGGCTGCGAAAAGAGAAACTCCTTGCTTTCTGGCTCTTTTGGAAAAGAGGTCTTTCCCACTATCTTACCGTCGCATTCAAGCAAGCATTGGCAACCGACAAAAGCGTATTCGTGGTGGCTTTCCAAAAATTCCACCTGTGCCTGAAAGCGCATAGGAAACGAATAATCATCATCATCCATACGAGCGATAAAGCGTCCGTCCGCAACGGACAAACACTTGTTGAGCTGCTCTGCAAACGAGTTGCATTCGTTTCCGTCGATCAGGATCACTCTTTTGTCGCTTTCAGCGTAGTCTGACAGTAGTTTTTTTGCATCTGAGGTGGACTCTCTTTCGCATATTATAAATTCAAAGTCATCAAGGTTCTGTGAAAGGATCGAGTCGATCGCACGTTTCAGAAGCATAGTATCCTCGCAACGATAACGTACGCCCATAACGACTGAAACCGATACGCTTTTTGCGTCCATAATTACCCCTTTATCATTTAAATCTATCCAAAACACATCTTTGTAATACTTGATTATATCATACATTCACGGATAAATCAAGTTGATAAGAGACAATCGCTTACAAAAAATATATGTTTTCGATATCATATTTTGTATCCTTAATAGTTGACAGCTAATCATTTTTTTGATATATTTAATATGGTTATGTAAATTACATTTAATGGCTCAGTCAGAAAGATAAAAATCGTATCATAGAAAGGCTAAAACCGATAGATGAGCAAGAAAACAAATATTAAATTCACAACAGTGAAAAATGTTGTGAAAGATTTTGCTGATATCATATCCGCCCGTAAAATCGAAAGTGTGCTGTGTTTGCTTGGCGTTCTTTTGTCTTGTGTTGTTTTCAGATATATAGACGGGCTTTCGTTTACCGCTTGGTCGCTTGAGATATTCGATTCGCTGTTTCGGGGAGGCTTTTCGGGATTTGATGATCTGATGTCGCAGAATCTCTGGAGTGCCCCTCACGGAACCCTGTTTGATCATGAGATAACCTGTGCGATATGGGGAATATGGAATCTGCCGCTGCTGCTGATACATTACATCGTCAAAACCGATTATGTTATTACTGCGCCTATGTATATGTGGTCGAAGATGTTTCTGGTCGTTATCCTTGCAGCAACAGGATATGTTTGCTATAAGATCGTAGATCACCTCAGCGGTGACAAAAAGCGAGGAACGCTTGTGTGTCTGCTTATCTGGGGGTCAGCAACAGCTGTTCTCATATCCATTGGCTTTTCGGCACAGGATGAGATCTTATATATGTTCCTGTTGTTGATGGGACTGTATGATGTCCTCATCGGTAAAGTGAATCGCTCTTTGATATGGATGTCTTTGTGCTGTATAATAAATCCCGTGATGCTCTTGTTTATAGCGTTGATATATATTTCTGCGTGCGAGAGATCTGTTGGGATGATATTGAGAATATCAGTGGTATGTGGTGTGTTGGCTTTGCGTATGATAGTACTTCCGATGGCTTTTGATAACAGCAGATATCTGGACTGGTACTTCGGCAGGGCTGTGATCAGCGTCGGAAACAGCGGTATTTCTCTTTTTGTTATCGTGATAGCATTTGTATATTTAGTGCAATTTTTCATTAAACGAAAGAACGAAGACGAAAGAAACAGATTTCTTTGTTATTCTCTTGCCATCGTTTCACTTGCTATGTGCACATTTTGCTGGTTGCATTTTTACAGATTTTTTACCTGTGTTCCTTTTATGGCGATTAGTCTGATGATAACGAAAAACGAAAAGGCTGTATCAGGCGGCTTAGTTGGATTCTGTATTTTTGAATATTGTAAAACCATAATAGCCTGCTCAGACAGAGCCTGCCTGAATCTTAAAAGCACATTCGGCTATGTCCAGAATGTGACAGGTTGCAACGATGCATACGATCAATCCTTCTTTGAGATACTTTGCTGTTTTTTTCCTATACTCAAGTCTGCTGTGTCGATCATAGGCGGAATTGCGTTGATATGCGGTATATGGGTATTGTGTGTTGCTTACCCGCGTCAGAAGTGCGAGTTTAACAGTTATATTCCTATAAGGGCAGGAACGCTAGTATGGACAGCGGCTCCATTGTTGTTTACGGTGGCTTTTCTGCTCGTTCTTGCGAGAGTAAATATCGTGGAGACCGGCATTGAGCATGATGACATTCTGGCGTCACCGATCTCTGACAGTCATTGCATCGAGCAGTATTACAAGGGGGACTCTGCGACCGCTGTCAGTGTTACGGTAAGAACTGTGACCTGGGGAAGACGGTATCCTTATGCTCAAAAGGTATGTCTGGAGATAGTTGATGCGGACACTGATGAAGTTGTTGGATATACCGAGTGTTCTCCCAATGACTTTAAGGATAACAATTTTTATACTTTTAATGTCAGAGGTGTGGAAATGAAGGAGGATGAATGGTACATATTCAGGTTTTCCTGCAAAAACAGCGGAGATGCTGAGAAGAACGGAATATATTTCCTTCGCTCGGATTCGGGAACTGCTGATCCTGATTGTCATTATGCAGTATTAGAGATCGATGGTACAGCTACGATATGCGATTATGATATAGTCAGCAAGATAGTGACTTTTTGATTGAACTAAAGAACTTTGAAAGGCATTTGTTTGCTCTTTTTCAACAACGACAGAAAGGAAAGCTATGAAGAAAAAGGAATTGGGTTCAGGTCAGCTAAAAGCAGAGCTATTGTCCCGTCATCCCGAGCTGGAATACTGCGTTAATGAATTTGATGCCGCCTATCAGACATTGCTGGAATGTTACAAAAACGGCAACAAGGTACTGGTAGCAGGCAACGGAGGAAGTGCCGCCGACAGTGAGCACATCGTGGGCGAGTTAATGAAATCTTTTCTTTTTATCAGAAAGCTTGATGATGCATTTACAAGTGAACTGAAAAAGCTCTATGGCTCTGACGGAGAAAAGCTGTTGGCACAGCTGGAAGGAGGGCTTCCCGCTATTCCTCTTACTTCAATGCCTGCGCTTTCTACTGCTTATGCAAATGACACATCGGCAGTAGCTTGCTTTGCCCAGATGACGCAGACTCTCGGAAGAGAGGGAGATGTGTTTATCGGTATAACCACATCGGGAAATTCGGAAAATATACTGCTGGCATTTATGGCCGCTAAAGCAAGACATATGAAAACTATCTGTCTTACAGGCAGAAGCGGCGGAAGATGCAGAGCCGTTTCAGATGTTTGTGTATGCGTGCCTGAGGAAGAAACTTTCAGGATACAAGAGCTGCATCTCCCGATATATCATACCCTCTGCGCTATGGCTGAGGCTGATCTGTTTGAAGAAAACAAATGATAAAGGGAGTGTAATAATGGATATAAACCGTCTTTATGATTTCGAAAAAATAAACGTGTTGGTTGCAGGAGATCTGATGCTTGACGATTATATCGGAGGCGATGTTCATCGTATCTCTCCCGAATCCCCCGTGCCTGTGCTTGATGTTAAATGGGAAAGCACAAAGCTGGGCGGTGCAGGAAATGTCATCAACAACATCACCTCCCTGACCGCCAAAGCAAGAGTACTATCCTGCATCGGCAATGACAGCAACGGAGATGTGCTTATATCGCTGCTGCAGAAAAAAGGTGCTGATACACGTTTCGTTATGCGAAGCAATGAAATCTCAACCACGACCAAAACAAGAGTGGTTGCCCGTAATCAGCAGGTAGTGCGTCTGGATAGAGAAGTTCAGGGTGTTTACCCATCTTCGTTTATCACTTATATCGAAAATAATCTGGAAGCAATGTTCGAGGGTATAGATGTATTTGCTTTATCGGATTATGGCAAGGGTGTGCTTACCGATGATGTGTGCGCTAAGCTCATTGCTTATGCAAGGTCTGTAAATATCCCTGTTTTCGTTGACCCCAAAGGCTGCAAATGGGATAAATACAGGGGAGCGACGATGTGTACCCCCAATCTCAGTGAGCTGTCACAGATGTGTGATATTCCCCTGTCACAATCAATGGAAGACGAGATACATAGATGTGCGCTTGAGATCCGTGACAGATATGACTTTGACTATCTGCTGGTAACACGCAGTGAAAAGGGTATGTCGCTGATTTCAGAAAACGGAAAGAAAAAGGATTATCCTGCGATTCAAAAAGAGGTCATTGATGTGAGCGGTGCGGGAGATACTGTTATATCAACCGTACTGCTCGGATATGCTGTCGGTCTTTCTCTGGGAGATTGTTGTCGCCTTGCAAATCAAGCTGCATCGGTTGTAGTATCAAAGTTCGGCACTGCTACTGTCAGTCTTGCAGAGATTATTGGCGGACAGCTCTTTTCAGTGGGAAATAAGATAGTATCAGAAGACGAAATATCATTCCTTAGCGACTATCTGCACGAATGCGGCAGGTCGATAGTATTCACCAACGGTTGCTTTGACCTTGTGCATGCAGGTCACATATACTCGCTGGAACAGGCGAGAGCGTTTGGCGATGTGTTGATCGTAGGAGTTAACAGCGATGCGTCT